>CADBVZ010000019.1 GCA_902798285.1 uncultured Prevotella sp.
CCAGGGACATTTCGACACCCACGAGATGCACGATATTCCCGATGATACCTCGTTCCTCGAGATGCTCGACATCCTGAACGAGGAGCTCATCAACGAAGGTAAGGAGCCCTTCGTATTCGACCACGACTGCCGCGAGGGTATCTGCGGTATGTGCTCGCTCTACATCAATGGTACACCTCACGGTCTTACCGAGCGTGGAGCCACTACCTGTCAGCTCTACATGCGTCGTTTCAACGATGGCGACGTGATCACCGTAGAGCCATGGCGTTCAGCAGCCTTCCCTGTGATTAAGGACTGTATGGTTGACCGCAATGCTTTCGATAAGATTATCCAGGCTGGTGGTTATACCACAATCCGCACTGGTCAGGCTCAGGATGCCAACGCTATCCTGATTCCTAAGGAGGATGCCGACGAGGCTATGGACTGTGCATCTTGCATCGGCTGCGGTGCTTGCGTGGCTGCTTGTAAGAACGGTTCTGCTATGCTCTTCGTATCGTCTAAGGTTTCTCAGCTTGCCCTGCTTCCCCAGGGTCGCGTAGAGGCTGCCCGTCGTGTGAAGAACATGATTGCCAAGATGGACGAACTTGGATTCGGTAACTGCACTAACACTCGCGCCTGCGAGGCTGTCTGCCCGAAGAACGAGACCATCTCTAACATCGCCCGCCTCAACCGCGAGATGATCAAGGCAAAGCTTAGCGATTAGTGAGAGCAGAGCCAAGCTTGCTTGGGCTATGCCGAGCGTAGCTAAGATCGCCGAAGGCAAGTTGGCCGACTAAGGTTTACACCTTATTATAATAAGAGCGCCGCAGTTTCTGATCTGCGGCGCTCTTTTATGTTCTTGTTTGTCAAATATTAACTCGGTTACTTTTTCAATATTTGCTCGGCATGCTCCTTGGTTTTCACCTGCTTGCCAACAAAGATTTGTTCGATGATGCCTACTTCGTTGATAATGAAAGTGGTGCGGATAGTTCCCTGCGTTTTCTTACCATACATCACCTTTTCGCCCCAAGCGCCCATGGCCTCCATGAGAGTTTTATCAACATCAGCAATCAAGGGAAAAGGTAACTCATGTTTCTCCTTAAACTTCACATGCGATGCAGCAGAATCCTTGCTCACACCTACCACCTCATAGCCTGCACCTTGCAACTCGTTATAATGATCTCTAAGACTGCAAGCCTCAGCTGTACAACCACTAGTGTTATCCTTAGGATAAAAATACAGCACGAGTTTCCGCCCACGATAATCACTCAGACGGATATCCCGTCCCTGTTCATCCTTGCCTAATATTTCAGGCGCTTTGTCTCCAATGTTCATCTTTCTCAGTTTTTGCTGCAAATATACAACTTTTCTCTGAACATAACAAATGATTCACTAAAAAAGAGGATCCGGAAAACATTAGCCAAGGAAAAACAGGCTCACACCAATCACAGAGATAAAGGCACCAAGGGCGGCTCGCCAGGTAATCTTTTCGTGGAATAACCAGTAAGATGGTAAAAGGATGATGATAGGTGTCATGGCCATTAACGTTGAGGCAATGCCTGCAGCTGTGTACTGAACAGCCATCAACGAGAAGCCCACACCTACAAACGGACCAAAAATGGTGGTGGCAGTAGCTACCGAAAGCCCTTTTTTGTCATGTAGAGCCTCACGTAAAGGAGTCATTCCATTGCGAAAATACAACAGACAACTGAATCCGATAATACCAGCCACGCAACGATAGAAGTTGGCACTAAAAGGAATAAGCCACTCTGGCATATCAGCCCCCGTTTCATAGTAATCCATACCTATTTTGCTCAGTACCAACCCTACACCTTGGCATACTGCAGCTCCTATAGCAAAAAGTACACCATTAAGGGGTAGCTTCAGCGATACCTTATGGTGCTCGCCTCGCCCAAGAACAGAAATACCGATTCCCATTAGGGTTATCAGCATAGCCAATATATTCACGGCTGTCATCTGCTGTCCCAGTGTTATCCACGCCATGAAGGCTGCTGATAGCGGAGCAAGAGTCATAAAGAGTTGTCCATAGCGCGAACCTATTATAATATAGCATTGGAATAAGCAGAAGTCACCAATCACGTAACCTACAAGTCCTGACAACAACATCCATCCGCAAGCTTCTGTCGATGCACCAGAAGGAAGCATACTACCCGTTACCACAAAAAACAAAACCAGCGAGAAAAGTAATGCTAGCGCCATTCGAAGTACATTCAGCGTCAAGTTGCCCAACCGTTTCGAACCAAACTCACTCAGCAATGCCGTAGCCGTCCACGAAAAAGCCACTCCTATCGATATCAGTTCACCTATGTAAGTCATTGTTTTGTTATGTCTACTCTTGTTTCGCGTGCAAAATTACCCAGAAAACCCTAAATAACCAAATAATTAAGTATAATTGTGTCTTTTCATCATAGGAAATTGTAAGTATTTGTTTGGTTTTTATGTATTTATTAATAACTTTGTAGCCGTAATGAAGGATTATCTAGACAAGATGACACCAGAACAAGCACGATTGTTTCGCGATGACGTGCTGAACATTGTTGGTCAGATTCCGTATGGAAAGGTGACCACTTACGGACATATAGCAGCTTTAGCAGGCTGGCCGAGCCACTCAAGAATGGTAGGAAGAACTCTGCGATATACGCCAGAGGCAGAGTTTTTGCCTTGTCATCGGGTAGTTAATAAGGAAGGGCGTACAGCACCGGGGTGGAGTCGGCAACGTTCTCTTTTGGAAGAAGAAGGTGTCCATTTCAAGGCAGACGGTCATGTGGATATGCGCCAATATCTATGGGAAATTAAAGATATCTATGACAATGAAACAGATTGAACGTATTAAGCAGATGGAGCTGCGGATGGAGAGAGCAGCAACAGCGGTGATGGAACTCTCAGCTGCGCTTGATAAGTATGAAACAGCCCAAGAGGATATCAAGGTCCTCAGCGATTATTATGGCAGCAAAGCGTGGAAACAGGATTTTGCTGACGAAGAGGAAGGGAAACTTCCTGCCGATCTGAAGCGAGGCATGCTCTCAGAAGATGGTATATGGAATCTGTTAGAAGATGTACGCGAACTGAACAGTCGTATTGGTTTTTAGTGATTTTGTTTGCAAAGATACAAAAATAGTTGTATATTTGCAGCCATAAACATTACTTTACCTTTATTATTCACAAAGATGGGAAAGAGAACTAGATTCATTTTTATCTTTTGTCTGACGTGGACACTGACGGCTGGAGCACAAAATACGATTGAGAACATCCGTAAAGAGTATCAGGCCGTGCATGAGATGATTGCCCAGATGACACCAGACAAAGATGGCATGTGGCAGATGCCACCCACCTACTTCGATCTGAACGTGGTACAGAACCTGCCAGCAACGGGACCGCATAAGGAGAATATCCGTATGTACTATGGTGAGTTGGAGTCTGATGAGGAAGAATACAACCCTTATCCGCCCCATTATCTGCGTTTCACAACAGCCAAGTATAACTTTGCCGCCCGTGAATTCTATGAAGAGTATCTTTACGATAACAAAGGAAACGTCATGTTTATCTATGCCATCACACCCGATGTGTGCAATGATGGCAGCATGATTCCATACGAACTTCGCATGTGGTTCAATGGTAAGCAGTTGTTACGCTTCAATGCCAAGAAGTTCGACGGGCCGTTTACTTCTCTCGACATTAAAGCCCTGAAGAAAGGTACCTTTAAGGATGAGTATACAGGTAAAACCATCCTTGAGTTGTATCGCGATGAGGCAGAACGCTGTCAGCAGCGTGCCACGCGATTCCTAACCATGTTTAAAGGTATCGACGACAATACATATTTATAATAATTGCTGCGTGAAAAGGAAAGACAAAATCACTGAGCAGGCTTCGCACTATGAACATCTGGAACGGATGTCGGTAGTAGAATTATTGCAACACATCAATGAGGAGGATGCGTTGGTGGCTGAAGCTGTGCAAAAAGCCATTCCGCAGATAGAAGCATTGGTCAAATCCATCGAACCAAGGATGAAAAGGGGCGGAAGACTATTTTACGTTGGAGCAGGCACCAGCGGACGGTTGGGTGTACTCGATGCTAGTGAACTCCCTCCCACTTTCGGGGTACCCGATACATGGGTTATAGGTTTGATTGCCGGTGGTGAACAAGCTTTACGCCATGCTGTTGAAAAGGCAGAGGATCACGAGGAACAAGGCTGGCAGGATTTATTGGCATATCATCCCATAGAGGATGACACCGTATTAGGGATTGCCGCCTCAGGTACCACTCCTTATGTCATTGGCGCAGTTACAGAGGCAAGAAAGAACGGACTGTTAACTGGTTGTATCACCAGCAATCCCAATACTCCTTTGGCTGAAGCTGCGGAATATCCCATCGAGACTATTGTTGGGCCAGAGTTCGTAACGGGTTCCAGCCGCATGAAAAGTGGAACAGCACAGAAAATGGTGCTGAACATGATTTCCACATCATTGATGGTCCGCCTGGGACGTGTCAAAGGTAATCGCATGGTAAAAATGCAGTTGACAAATGCCAAACTTGTAGACCGTGGCACGAGAATGCTTCAAGAGTCTTTGGGACTAAGTTATGACGAGGCCCAACAACGCTTACTCGATGCAGGCAGTGTAGATGCTGCACTCAAATAATCACGATGGTTTCTTCATCGCCCGCATAGTCTGCAGGAGTACGCTGAGCAGAATGAGGGTAATACCGATGTAAAAGGAGAAATTAATCTCACGACCTTCCCCGAAGATGAGGAAAGCCAGAATAATCGTATAACAGGGTTCCAAGTTATAAGTAAGGTTGACGGTAAAGGCAGAGAGGCGTTTCAGGGCTTGAATCTGAAGCAAATACATACCAACCGTACAGAACAGCGCATGACAGAGCATGAACCACACATTCGAGTCCTGAGGAATCACCACGACCGGCTGCAGACTGGGAAATACCATAAGATAGAAAGGAATAATAGCTGATACCATGATGAGGCCACCCGACATCTGGTACATCAGCACCGTACGACTGCGCACTCCTACACTAGCTTTCTTGTTGCAGATAGCGTAGAGTGCACAGACGGCAGAAGAGGCGATGCCAATCATGATACCATACCGATAGCGGGCATCGAGCGAAAAGATGCAAAGCACACCAGCCACGGTAATCAGCGAGAACAAAAGTTCCACCCAGGAAATCTTCCGTTTATAGATTAACGGTTCGAAAAGAGCCGTAAAAAAACCAATGAGCGAGAAACAGATAACACCGATAGAAACGTTGGATGCCTTGATGCTGCCATAAAACAACATCCAGTGAACACCTAACAAAGCCCCACAACCACAGAGTTGTAGGAACTTATGCCAACCGACGCGAGGTAATCCAGTAAACACCAACAGAATCAAACTGGTAAACAGCATGCGATACCACACGATGTCCACTTCGTTCAGAGTTATCAACCTTCCGAAGAGTCCCGTAAATCCCGCCAGCAACACACTCAGGTGCAACTGGATGAATCCCCTTCTCGTCTCAGTCATAATAGATTATTTCACTCGCCAGACGTTGAGCACGATGCCCTTAAAATCAGAAGAGAACGAGGGTGCGCAAACAAACAGTGAATTGTTCAGCCAACCATATTTACTATCAGCAGGAGCCTCGAACTGTGGTGCTGCACGGAAATAGAACGTTGGTTTGCCGTCAGCATCCTTTCCACTGGCAATAATACCACGATTACGGACATGGATATAGATACCGTCGTCTGTCTTGATGCAATAGATGGCCTCGAGTTCCGTACGATTCTCTGTATTCAACTGATAATCAGCGCCACCATTAATAATGGTTCCTTTCAGCAGTGGTCCCTCAAAAGTGCCGCCAGTAATAGGAATAACAGTACGACGACCATGCTGGGTGTTGTCGATGCCAAAGGCCTCACCCAGAGTTACTTTCAGTTGCAGGGCAAACTCAAGCTGTGGAGCTTCTGGAGTCTCTTGTGCGCTGACCTTAATAGTTAAGGCTGTCAGCAAAGCCATGAATAATAGTTTCTTCATTTTGATAGAATATAAGTTAGTTTTTTCGTTTATTCAATCTAACGGACTATCTATTTATGGGCGCAAAGGTATTGTTTTTTTCTGAGAACAGCATTGTTTTAGTGTTTTTTTTGTATTTTTGCACCCATCATTAAGTATCAAAGAGCCATTGAATACGTTGGATTTTATCCGTCTGCATGCCAACGATGATGTGAGGCAGCTGGCACTTCGGGGCACGAAAGACCCAGAAGTGAACCTGACTTATGCCCTAGAACAGATTGCAGGCAGACAGAAAGCAAGGACAAAACTACCTTCATGGGCCGCCATAGAAGGAATTGTTTATCCACCCCACTTGTCAATGGAACAATGCTCCAGCGAACAGACGGCCCATTATAAAGCTTCCATCGCAGGAAAGGGCCAAAGGGTTGTCGATCTGACAGCGGGTTTCGGTGTCGACATGGCTTTCATCTCTCAAGGCTTTCAAAAAGCCGTTCATGTAGAACAACAAGAACTTCTTTGCACCATTTCATCGGCCAATTACCTGCTTTTGGGTCTAAATCATATTGAGGTGGTTTGTGGTAATGGGGTTGAGTATCTCCACCAAATGGAGCATGCCGACCTGATATTCATTGATCCAGCACGAAGGGATGAACATGGCGGGCGGACATACGGCATTGCCGACTGCACGCCTAATATTATGGAAATAGCCGATGAAATGCTGGAAAAAGCCGATCGCGTGATGCTGAAACTCTCGCCAATGCTTGATTGGCGTAAGGCGGTGGGAGATTTAAACAACGTCAATGAGGTTCACATCGTTTCTGTTGATAACGAGTGTAAGGAACTGTTGCTCATTCTTTCGAAGATGTCAACTCCTCTAAGGATATTCTGTGTGAATAATGACGAAGTGTTTGAGTATAGTCTAGAAGAACCTGTTAATCACATAAGCCCCATACCTCACACCCCTCTTTACCTCTTCGAGCCCAATGCTTCTATCATGAAAGCAGGTTGTTTCGAGTTAGTGGAGCAGCGGTTTGAGGCGGCTCAACTCGACAGGAATAGTCATTTGTTTGTCTCTGACACTGAAAAAAACAGCTTCCCCGGCCGTCAGTTCATCATCGAGCGCAGAACCTCCATGAACAAACGTGAATTGAAAGAAGCGTTGGGAGACATTGATAAGGCTAACCTTGCCGTAAGGAACTTTCCCATGACAGTGGCAGAACTCCGTAAACGACTGAAGTTGAAAGAGGGTGGCGATGTATATATTTTCGCCACGACAGTAGCCAACGAAGGTCATCAGCTCTTTGTTTGCCGTAAAAAATCTTAATTCTTTTGTTATTTGCGCCTTTTTCCGTATCTTTGCATCGATTTATTGCTTAAACTGCAAGGAAAATGTCATCAGTAGAAATAAGGAAAGTCACAGACAAGAAGGGTCTGAAAACATTCATTGAGTTTCATTACGAACTATACAAGGGTAATCAGTATGATGCTCCTAATCTGTATAGCGATGAAGTTCACACATTAAGTAAGGACAAAAATGCTGCCTTCGAGTTTTGTGAAGGAGAGTATTTTCTCGCTTATAAGGACAATCGTCTGGTTGGTCGCGTGGCAGCCATTATCAACCACCGTTATAACAAGCAGTGGGAGCGTCCTGCCGTACGTTTCGGGTGGATCGATCTAATCGATGATGCGGAGGTGCTTCGCGCTTTGCTCAATGCTGTCGAGAACTATGGACGCGAAAAGGGCATGAAAGAGATTATTGGCCCGCTTGGATTTACCGATATGGATCCTGAAGGCATGCTTACCTATGGCTTTGACCAGCTTGGCACCATGGCTACGGGCTATAACTATGAGTACTATCCGAAGCTCATGGAGCAGATGGAAGGTTATGAGAAAGACAACGACTACGTGGAGTATAAGCTCTATGTGCCCAAGGAGGGCATACCCGAGAAGTTTAAGCGCGTAGCTGAGATGACGATGAAGCGTTACAATCTCCACTGTCCTGACCTCAAGCGTAGTCAGGTATTTGGTCCTGAACAGTATGGTCAAAAGGTGCTCGACGTGGTCAATAAGACCTTTGGTCAACTATACGGCTACTCCCAGATGACCCAACGCCAGAAAGACGAATATGTGCAGATGTACTTCAAGTTCTTTAGTATGGATATGCTTTGCGTCATCGAAGACTGGAATACGCCCGACCATGATGTGATAGGTGTCGGCATCTCAATTCCTTCACTGACCAAGGCTCTGCAGAAGTGCCACAAAGGTCGTCTTTTCCCCTTCGGATGGTGGCATGTCCTCCGTGCTTTGAAATTCCATAAGACAGACGTTGTCGACCTCCTTCTCATTGGTATTCTGCCTGAATACCGTGCTAAAGGCGCCAATGCCCTACTGTTTTATAAACTCATACCCGTCTACCAGAAGTACGGTTTCAAGTGGGGCGAGACTCATGTGGAAATGGAGACCAACAGCAAGGTTCAGAACCAATGGGCCTACCTGGAGAACGAACAGCATAAACGCAGAAGATGTTACAAGAAGAATCTATGATAGAAGACAATAACCTCATCGGACAAGAAAACGAACAAGTACAGTATGATGACGAGAACATCCGTCATCTAAGCGATATGGAACATGTACGTACCCGTCCTGGTATGTACATTGGTCGTCTGGGCGACGGATCGCTGCCTGAAGATGGCATCTACGTGTTGCTGAAGGAAGTCATCGATAACTCCATCGATGAGTTTAAGATGAAAGCCGGCGATCGTATCGAGATTAATATTGAGGACAACCTACGAGTATCCGTCCGCGACTATGGCCGAGGCATCCCTCAGGGAAAAATGATCGAGGCCGTATCCGTGCTGAATACAGGTGGTAAGTACGACTCGAAAGCATTCAAGAAGTCCGTTGGTCTGAATGGTGTGGGTGTCAAGGCCGTTAATGCGTTGAGTTCTCACTTCGAAGTACAGAGTTTCCGTGAAGGCAAGGTACGTAAGGCTACCTTCGAGAAGGGTATCATTACAGGTGATGACACAAAACCGACACAGGATGAGAACGGAACATACATCTTCTTTGAGCCCGATGACACGCTCTTCCTGAACTATAAGTTCCAGGATGATATCGTGGAGAATATGCTCCGCAACTATACCTATCTGAATACTGGACTCACCATTATGTATAATGGTCGCCGTATTCTTTCGCGCCATGGATTGGAGGATCTGTTGAACGATCGTATGACCAACGACGGACTCTATCCCATTATCCATCTCAAAGGCGAGGACATTGAGATAGCCTTTACCCACGCCAATCAATATGGCGAAGAGTATTATTCCTTCGTCAATGGTCAGCACACCACTCAAGGAGGTACCCATCAGAGTGCCTTTAAGGAGCATATCGCCCGTACCATCAAGGAATACTTTGGCAAATACGAATATGGCGATATCCGTACAGGTATCGTTGCAGCCATTGCCATCAATGTTGAGGAGCCGATGTTCGAGAGTCAGACGAAGATTAAGTTGGGTTCTCTGCAGATGGCCCCCGATGGCGTAAGCATCAATAAGTATATCGGTGATTTCATCAAACAGGAAGTCGATAACTACCTACATATCCATACCGATGTAGCTGAGGTGATGGAAAACAAGATTAAGGAGAGTGAACGTGAGCGCAAGGCCATGGCTGGTGTTACCAAGCTAGCCCGTGAGCGTGCCAAGAAGGCAAACCTTCATAATCGCAAACTCCGTGATTGTCGTATCCACTTCAGCGATGTGAAGAACAACCTCAAGGAAGAGTCGTGCATCTTTATTACTGAGGGAGACTCTGCCAGTGGAAGCATCACGAAGAGTCGCGATGTGAATACCCAGGCTGTCTTCTCCTTGCGAGGCAAACCCCTCAATTGTTTCGGACTCACCAAGAAAGTGGTTTACGAGAACGAGGAGTTTAATCTGCTTCAGGCAGCTCTAGATATCGAGGAAGGACTTGACTCCCTTAGATATAATAAGGTGATTGTGGCCACTGATGCCGATGTCGACGGCATGCATATCCGATTGCTCATCATCACCTTCTTCCTGCAGTTCTTCCCCGAACTCATCAAGAAAGGTCATGTCTATGTACTACAGACGCCGCTTTTCCGAGTGCGAAATCGCCGTACGAAGATCAAAAACAAGAAGGTCATTGCCGATGCTGATGCCAAAAGCGACAAAAAGGGAGATTTTATCACCCGCTATTGTTACAGCGACGAGGAGCGCCAGACAGCCATTACCGAATTGGGACCCGATCCTGAAATCACCCGATTCAAAGGGCTTGGTGAAATCTCGCCCGATGAATTCGCTGGTTTCATTGGTCCTGACATGCGCCTTGAGCAGGTAACACTCCATAAGAACGACCAAGTACAGAAACTTCTGGAGTACTATATGGGTAAGAACACCATGGAGCGCCAGAACTTCATTATCGATAATCTGGTGGTCGAGGAAGACCGCCCTGAGGAAGAATATTATGATTAGGAGAATCCTGTGTGTAGCAGCTCTGTCTTTTTTTATGTCTGCTACATTTGCTCAGTTCCGTATGAGCAACGGCGATAATTCGCCTCTGCGCAAATTGCAGTATGCCGAAATAGCCATCAATAACTACTACGTTGATAGTGTCGACGAGAAGAAACTCGTTGAAGATGCCATCCGTGGCATGCTCGAGAAGCTCGACCCCCACTCCACTTACGCCACCCCAAAAGAGGTGAAGGAACTCAACGAACCTCTGAATGGCAATTTCGAAGGCATTGGCGTTCAGTTTAACATGATTGAGGACACATTACTCGTCATCCAGCCCGTCACCAATGGCCCTTCCGAAAGAATCGGTATCATTGCTGGCGACAGAATCGTATCTGTTAACGATACAGCCATTGCCGGTGTCAAGATGTCGAAAGAGGAAATCATGAAGCGTCTCCGTGGTCCAAAGGGAACAAAGGTTCGCCTTGGCATAGTGCGCCATGGTATTAAAGACAAACTTTACTTTACTGTAACCCGTGCGAAGATCCCTGTAAAGTCTGTCGATGCGGCTTATATGATACGTCCAGGTATCGGCTTTATCCGCATAGGTAGCTTCGGAGCCACCACCTATCAGGAGTTTATGGAAAGTATGGAGAAGCTTCGTAAGGCAGGTATGAAGGACTTCATCCTCGACTTACAGGAGAATGGCGGAGGCTATCTGAAAGCTGCTGTCGACATAGCCAACGAATTCTTGGAGCGTGGCGATTTGATTGTCTATACCGAGGGCCTGAAAGTGCCTCGTACAGAGTATAACGCTGATGGCGGAGGCGACTTCCGTCAGGGTAAGGTTGTGGTACTTGTCGATGGCTATACCGCCTCAGCTGCAGAGATCGTGACAGGTGCCATTCAGGATCAGGACCGTGGCATCGTGGTAGGACGTCGCACCTTTGGCAAGGGCCTCGTTCAGCGTCCTTTCGACCTTCCCGATGGCTCTATGATCCGTCTTACTATCGCCCATTACTACACCCCATCAGGCCGTTGCATCCAGAAACCTTACAAGAAAGGTGACAACAAGGATTACGCCATGGATATGTTGAACCGTCTGAAGAGTGGCGAGCTGACAAATGCGGACAGCATCCACTTTGCCGACTCACTGAAATACCAGACGCTTCGTCAACATCGCACGGTATATGGCGGAGGAGGCATCATGCCCGATGAGTATATACCCCTCGATACCACCGTTTATACCCGATTCCATAGAGAGTTGGCCGCAAAGAGCATCATCATCCAGCAGAATCTGCGTTATGTCGATAATCATCGCAAGGAATTGCAGAGTCAGTGGCCCTCGTTCGAGGAGTATAAGCAGAATTTCGAAGTGCCTCAGAGCCTCGTTGATGCCATCATTGCCGAGGGCGAGAAGCAGAACATCAGACCCAAGGACGAGGCTGAACTCGAGAAGACCCTGCCCTATCTCCGTCTACAACTGAAGGCTCTGATAGCGCGTGACATCTGGGATATGAGCGAGTACTTCTCTGTGTTCAACGAATCGAGCGCCTTAGTCCAGAAAGCTCTTGAGGTAATACAAAACAGCCACCCGAAATGAAGATAGGAAATGTAGAGTTCGGCGAACGTCCAGTATTCCTGGCACCCATGGAGGATGTGACGGATATTGGTTTTAGACTGCTTTGTAAGCGGTTCGGGGCAGCTATGGTATATACGGAGTTCGTAAGTGCCGAGGCCCTGATTCGCGATGTGAAGTCGACCATTCAGAAACTGACTATCAGCGATACGGAACGTCCCGTTGGCATTCAGATCTATGGTCGCGACGTAGAAGCGATGGTAGAGGCAGCCAAAATTGTGGAGCAAGCCGGACCCGACGTGATAGACCTGAACTTCGGATGCCCTGTGAAGAAGGTTGCGGGCAAGGGTGCTGGCGCTGGTATGCTTCAGAACATTCCCAAGATGCTGGAGATCACCCAGAAAGTAGTAGAAGCCGTGAGTCTGCCCGTCACAGTAAAGACACGTCTGGGTTGGAACCACGAACAGCTCATTATTACTCAGTTGGCAGAACAATTGCAGGATTGTGGCATCAAAGCCCTGACCATCCACGGACGAACCCGTAGTCAGATGTATACTGGCGACGCCGACTGGACACTGATTGGTGAGGTAAAGCGGAACCCACGTATACATATTCCTATTATAGGCAATGGCGACATCCATTCGCTCGACGAGGCCGATAAGGCATTCGACACCTACGGTGTTGATGCCGTTATGATAGGCCGTGCCACCTTCGGATGTCCCTGGATATTCAGTCGCGAGGAGCTGACCTTCAACCAGAAACTTGATATCCTAGAGGAGTTGCTTCGTATCAACGTAGAACGTATTGACGAGAAACGAGGCATCCTCCATACCAGAAGACACCTCGCTGCTACGCCCATCTTCAAGGGCATTCCCGACTTCCGTCAGACCCGTATCGCCATGCTTCGTGCAGAGACCATGGACGATCTGCTCAGAATTCTGGAGGAAGTCAGAACCCGCTTAGGTTAAAACCAATTCATCAGTCCGCGAAGGAAGGCTGTAAGTTCACCCGCCATCTTCTCATCCTGATAGATGTTGGGATGATAGTCGTTGCCATAAAACTCATTACTGGCGATGGGCGCCATGTCGAAACGGTAAACCTCCTTCTCACCAAGTTTCTGAGCTTCAGCCTTAATCTCGTCAAGCAGTTGCTTGGCAATCTGCAACTCCTGGTTGTAAAGCATCGATCCCGTCAAGAGCACGATCTTGGCCTTGGGATTGTGCTGGCGTATCAGTTTGTAAAGCTTCTGATAGCCTTGCTTCAACAGTTTTGTATCGTAGTTGTTAGTAGATAAATCGTTGGTACCAAGATTGACGCAAACCACATCGGGCTGATAACGGCTGAAGTCCCACTTCTCTTTAAGGAAGGAGTCCTCCTGGCGTAACTTCAAATCCCAGGCATAACCTGTATACTCATACTGAACAGGCATACAGGAACGTGGTGAGCCCGTCTTCACATCGCCATAGTTACGATAGGCGCCGATACCACTACGAGCCACCACCCAATGCTGGGCCTCAAGGGCACGAGCTGTAATAGAGGCATAAGAGTAATAATGGTTCTCCGTCTCATACTCAAAGTGCTCCTCTTTCTTCACACCTTCGTTACCATAACCACAGGTAATGGAATTACCCACGAACTCTATCTTTCTTGAAGGCAAGGCTGGGGCATCAACAAGCGAACAGCCCTTGTCGAGCAGAAATCCCCAAAACTCAGGATAATACTCGTAACCTTCGATGATATACATCAGACGAACGGTGTGACTTCCATAGGGAAGGGCTGTAGCCAGTGTTACCACAGAGTCGCGCTCACCACGGAAAGACACCTTGAAAGGCTCGGCTCCATCTATCTGCGCCACGAAATAACCACTGAGAGGCTTGGCCAGCATCTTGAGCGATGTACCTTCAAAAGCAGCGATGATCTGAACACCTGGATAGTTAAATGCAGGGCGTTCAGGGTTGGTGAAACTGATACGACCCATATACTGAATATGCTGGTCGGTAGGACTGACGAATGTACCCTTCAAGGGGAATGTCTGATTCCTAGAGCCAGGCTGGGAGATAGCAAAAGCCGAGAGACTGACGATGGCCATCAGGACCATCAAGAGATTCTTTTTCATTATGTTATTTGTCTTTTTTAGTTATTTCTTCCAGAATCGGGAGGTGATATCCTCAAACTGGCCATCCTCTTTCTGACGATAAAGCCGTTGATTGGTGGTTGGTGATTTCAATGGACCAAGATGACGGATAAACGGACCTATCTTGATATAGTCGAAATCGGTCTTGGTAATGGCCGAAGAAATGACTGTTCGTCCACTATACCATGCCACCTTGAACTGGGGATACTCCTCATGGACATACAAGGCAAGCATGTTAACCCCTTTCGGATCGCAATCGCCTCCCATAAAGGAAATACAAGTTATATCGGTGCCATATTCCTCAACAAAGGCATCAATGGCATTGGTATCAAGCGGAAGACCTATGTCCTCCCAAAGGTAATGGCTGTGGCAACCCGGACAGTGACACGGGCAATTTGAAATATTAATTGCCAGTGTCACTTCGTCGGGTATTTCCTGAAATACTATGTCGGTATTGACGTATTTCAGCATAACTTATTCTCCGGAGCATAGTAGCGACGTGCAGCCTCTTCCTGACGAGCCTGTGAGAAGTTGCTGACGCGCTTCAGATAACCGATGATACGAGTCATGTAGTCAACATTCTTAGAGTGACAGTGAGGACACTCCTTCAGGTAACGCTTGTCGATATGGCCACACTCGTTGCATACGGTGTTGGGGATATTGAAGGTAAAGTAGTTACAACCTTCCTTAGCAGCCACCTTCAATAAGTGGGCATACTGCTCTTTTGACAGATGCTCATCGAGGTTCATATGGAGGGCAGAACCACCAGTAAGATGCTCGATATAAGGTGCACCATGGAGTTTGAACTTGTCAATGATGGTCAACGAGTCATCCTCTACCACATAGAAATAGCTGTTATAGCAGTCGCGTGGTACAAAGTAACCATCCTCACGATCCCACTTAGCATGCTTCACACCTACGTTTTCGGCAGGAATCATCTCGCAGTTGAACATCACGTCCTTCGTGCGATACTGACGATTATACTTTTCTATCAGTCCGAGGATACCCTGTACAAAGTGCAGATATTCATCGTTAGGTGTAATCTTCAGTCCCATGAACTCAGCAGCCTCAACGAGTCCGTTGATACCGATGGTCAGATACTGACGGGCGATATTGATATAACCAGCATCAAACAATGGGAGCATACCATGGGCCTGGAGTTCCTTCAGGTTCTCATTGTAAGCCAACTGTACCTTGTGGCAGAGATCGATAACGCCACCGAGATACTCCAGATAATCCATCTTGTGGTTAACAGCATACTGGATACAACGGTTCAGGTTGATGGTCAGCACCGACTTTGAACCTGTTGATACGCCACCGGCACCAAGGGTATAGCTGAAACCATTGTCTGTAATCTCGTTGCGCAGACGACAGCAAGAGCTCAGTGAGTCGGCATTGTCACTCATGTAGGTGAAGAAGCTGTGACCCTCTGAATACATCTCAGCGGTGAAGTCGCCCCACTCCTTATCCTTGCAATCACCATTCTCGTCTACAAGCAGAGCCATGGTCTCAACAGGGAAAGTCAGCAGAGTCTTCGTACGCTCGTTGTTGAACCACTTCATGAAACGCTTCTGCAACCAGGAAAGACCATCCCAATCGGGCTTCGATCCATCGGGGAAGTAGAACTCGCCGAAGATGCTGTCGAAGTAATACTTATCATAGTAAGCCACATTCCAGAACACAGCCTGATAGTTACGGGCACCTGTGGGCTGGTTCAGGGTGTAGACAATCTGCTCGAAATAATCGGTAATCACTTTGTCGATAGTACGCTGCTTCAGACTCAGGTCAGCCTGCTCGTTGGCACGCTTCCAGTAATCAAGTCCGTACTCCTTACCAATAAAGTAGTTCATATACATCAGGAACTCTGGGGTAGCACAGGCACCGCTCAGCATAGAGCTCACCATGAACACCATGTTAACGAAACCACCGGCAAACGACTTCAGGTTGGTGGGAGCCGTTGAGTTACCACCAATCTCTGTTGTTCCATTGATCAACCAGGGATACATAGTGATAGAGGCACAATAGTTGGCCAACGAGGTCTCGTCGTTCTTATATATAAAGTGGTGTGTCAGCTTATCGATATATTCATCGGCCAGCTGCTTGCCATACATCTTCTTAATGCGGTCAGTCAGCAGACGACGGTTCAGGCGGATAAAGTTCGATTTGGGCAACTCGCCAATCAGAGTAGCAATATTTTTGTGTTCAACATTGGCATTGGCATCGTACTTGGAACCAGTAGCGGCATTCACCGACTCCATGTACTCAGAGAGGAACATCATCTTCTCCAATGTCTCACGATCTTCCTGGTGCTCCTGACGGTAAAGGATGAACGACTTGGCCACCTTATAATATCCCTCGCGCATGAGAGCTTCCTCCACCTGGTTCTGGATATCTTCCACGGTGATATTGTCGTGCATGTCGAGATGATTCAGAATCTTGGAAACGATTCCCAAGTCTGCAGGTTCATTCACACTTTCGAATGCTTTTACGATCGCATTCATGATCTTGTCTAATGAGAATTGGTCTTTAGATCCATCTCTTTTGGTAATAGTAAAGTTTTTAATCTCCATTGTATTGTGCTTTGTTAATGTTTATCGCTATTTCTTTCAAGAAAGTTGTCCGTTTTGGAAAACTTTTCGATTCCGAAATCGAAAAAAGTTTCCCGTTTTGGAAAACTCGAACCGGGTGCAAAGGTACAAAATTTCCCGAAAACCATCAAAACCTTATCTAAAAAAAATTGGCCCCTCATACACATTTAACTCATATTAACTCTTTGTGTTTTGCACTACGGCGAGTTTTACCTACCTTTGCAGACAGAAGAAATCTTTAACTAAATTATCAAATTATGAGTACAGCACTTATTATCATTATTGTATTGGCGGTTATCGTCATCGGTTACTTCATCTCAACCCAGCGCAGCTTGGTAAATTTGGATGAATTGTGTAAGAACGCCCTAAGTCAGATTGAGGTCCAGCTCAACTCCCGCTTCGACGCTGTAGTTGCCCTTGCCAAGGCAGCTGCGCAGTATGCTAAGCATGAATCAGAAACGATTCTCGAGACTATCCAGGCCCGTGGCGGAAACAGCGGAGTAGCAGCCAACACACCTGCTGCTATTAATGCACAGACCGACCTGCTTAGTCAGATGATGGGTAAGTTGAATGTGGTTGTTGAGCGCTATCCCGAACTGAAGGCCAGCGATCTTTACAAGGAAACACAGGAGGGCATGAAGCAGTATGAGGAGCATGTTCGCATGTCGCGCATGATCTATAATGACACTGCTACGAAGATGAACCGCATGGTTCGTCAGTGGCCTTCATCAATTGTTGCTTCCATGTTACACTTCGACCAAAAAGAATACTTGAAGGTTGATGACGAGAAAAAGAAAAATTATCCCGACCTTGATGAAGCTTTCAAAAAATAAACGTTCTTGGCTGGTAATTGCTGGCTGCTGGCTATTGGTCAGCAGCGGCTTTTCACGTCCTTATCTCCACTCTCTCGACATCCGTGTGGTGCTGAGTCATAATGGTGATGCCCATGTCACCGAGACCCGCGTGATGGATATCGACTCCGAAGGCACAGAGTGTTACATCGGACTTGGCAACATGGGTGGCAGTGAGGTACGCGATCTCCAGGTAAGCGACGAGAACGGTCATGTGTTCGAGAACGTTGGCAGTTGGGATGTCGATCGTAGTCGCAGCTGGAAAGCAGGTAAATGCGGTATAGTATACAAGCACAACGGCTACGAACTCTGTTGGGGTCTTGGCGACAGTGGCAATCGTACTTATGTTACCAACTACACCATCACCAGCCTTGTCCATGCCTATCCTGATGCCGATGCCATCCGTCACGTGTTCCTCGATCAGGATGTTTCACCCAAGCCTGACAAAGCCAAGATTTCCATCGAGGCAGAAGATTCTATTCTGTTCACGGAAGAGAACTGTGGCATCTGGGGATTCCGCTTCGGTGGTGAGCTCGGCTTCGACGAGGGCAAGATCATTGCCTACAATACGGAGGACTTCGGCTACAACGGTGCCTTATATATTATGGTAAGGTTCGACAAAGGTATGTTCGAGCCTACTATCCAGGAGGACGACACTTTTGAGAACAAGAAAGAGCAAGCCTTCGAGGGCAGCGACTACAATAGCGATGATGATTGGACATCGGAAGATACATTTATCCTCCTGGCTCTGGCCATTGGATTCTTTGTCGTGCCCGTCATCGGTTTCACCTGGCATATCGTTTCCGTCTGGCGTGCCCGCAAAAAGGCTAATAAAGACCTGCTATGGTATCGCGACATTCCCATGAAGGGCAACCTTCAACAAGTCAACGACATGCTCAATGCCTATAAGTACTTCGGCACAGACTACAACAATCTGCTGTCGGCTTGCATTCTGAAGCTCATCAATATGGGTGCCATCTCGATTGAGTCGCGACTAAACCAGAAAGGTAAGACCGAGCAAAACTTCGTCATCCACGAGTTGAAGGATTATGCCGACCAGCCTTTGCTGTTACGTAAGATCCACAGCATGTTCAAGATTGCTGCAGGCGAAGATACCGTATTGGAGCCTCGCGAGTTGAAGTCGTATATGAGAAGTAGCAAGAACGAGAGCGCTGTCGAGGCCTTTATCAACACACTCCACACCAAGACGGGCCTTTCCTATTACAAGGAACGTCTCGATGATGTGCGCCAGGTATTCGGACTGAAGAAGTTCCTCAAGGAGTTCTCCCTGCTCGACGAGCGCCATGTAAACGAAGTATCCCTGTGGAAGGACTATATGATCTATGCCACTCTCTTCGGCATTGCTGATCAGGTGATCAAGGACATGAAGAAGATCAATCCCGAATACTTCAACATGGATCAGGTAGCCGCTCAGATGGCTGATAATATGACTCTGCCGATGATCTACTCCACGCTCCACTCCGGCACTTCCCGTGCTGTGGCTGAGAAGGCAGCCCGCGAGGCTCGCGCCTCTGGTCATGGTGGACACTCCTCATGGGGAGGCGGTGGAGGCGGATTCTCAGGAGGCGGCTTCGGCGGCGGCGTGAGATAAACCCAGAAAATAAAAAAGGTCACAGATTTTTTGTAATCTGTGGCTTTTTTCGTATCTTTGCCGGCGAATTATGATAGACGAAGATTTTGACATACGCGAAGAACGGTTCTCTCAAGGCGAAAAAGACTTTGAGAATGCCCTGCGCCCACTGGCTTTCCGCGATTTCAGCGGACAGAAAAAGGTGGTGGAGAACCTGCAGGTGTTCGTCGAGGCAGCCAAGTATCGTGGCGAGCCTCTCGATCACACATTGTTGCATGGTCCTCCAGGACTGGGTAAGACCACCCTCTCCAACATCATCGCCAATGAACTGGGTGTAGGCTTCAAGATTACCAGCGGACCTGTGCTCGACAAGCCGGGCGATCTGGCAGGTATCCTGACCTCGCTCGAGAAGAACGACGTGCTCTTCATCGACGAAATTCATCGTCTGTCGCCCGTGGTAGAGGAATATCTCTATTCGGCGATGGAGGACTATCGCATCGATATCATGATCGACAAAGGTCCTTCGGCTCGCTCAATCCAGATCGACCTCAATCCCTTTACATTGGTAGGTGCTACCACTCGAAGCGGATTGCTGACAGCACCTCTTCGTGCCCGTTTCGGCATCAACATGCATTTGGAATACTACGAGCCAAAGACATTACAGACCATCATCGAACGTTCAGCTGGAATCCTGGGGGTGCCCATCACAGAGGATGCCGCCTTAGAGATTGCAGGTCGTTCCAGAGGAACGCCTCGTATTGCCAACGCCCTGTTGCGCCGTGTTCGCGACTTCGCTCAGGTAAAGGGCAACGGCAAGATAGATACCAAGATCACGAAGATTGCCCTCACAGCCCTGAACATCGACCAGTATGGACTCGACGAGATCGACAACAAGATCCTGCTCACCATCATCGACAAGTTCCGTGGTGGTCCTGTGGGCATCACCACCATCGCTACAGCCATTGGTGAAGATGCAGGTACTGTGGAGGAGGTTTACGAGCCTTTCCTCATCATGGAGGGCTTCATCAAGCGCACACCTCGTGGTCGTATGGTGACGGAGTTGGCTTATCGTCACTTCGGGCGCAATCCCTATGGTGGAAATATCATGGAACCCAATCTATTTGATTGAGGAGGAAGGAATAAGTAATAAGGAGTAAGGAAAGATGACAAAGACTGGCATTTTTGTAGGGAGTTTTAACCCGTTTACCATCGGACACGATTCCATTGTCAGGCGTGCACTGCCGCTGTTCGATCGTCTGGTCATCGGCGTGGTTGGCGACAACGTGCATAAGCCCGACATGCCTTCTGCAGAACAACGCATGGCTGTTATCAAAGATCTCTATGCCGAAGAGCCTCGCATCGAGGTGAAGCCATATCATGGCCTGGCCATGGATTTCGCCAAGGCAGAAGGCGCCCAGTTTATCGTAAAGGGCGTACGCAACGCCAGCGACTTTGAGTACGAACAGTGGCAGGCTGACTTCAACCGCAAGTTAGGTGGCATTGAGACTATCCTGCTCTATACGGAGCCCGAATTGGCCAGCATCTCATCGAGTGCCCTGCGTGAGTTAGAGCACTTTGGGGTCGACATCAATCCTTTTCTGCCGAAAAGGAAGTGAATAGTAAAATTGAGAAATAGTGAAATTGTAAATAAATAGATGATTACATACGAAGCAGAAGGGGTTAAGTTCCCCAATATCAAGAAACGTGAGACATCCAACTGGATACGCAAGGTGGCAGCCACCTATGGCAAGAAGGTTGGAGAAGTAGGTTATATGTTCGTCAACGACGACAAGATCTTAGAGGTTAACAACGAATTCCTCGGCCATGATTATTACACAGACATCATCACTTTCGACTATTGCGAAGGTAAGACACTGAATGGTGACCTGTACATCTCACTCGATACAGTATTTACCAATGCCGACAAGTTCGGGCGCCCTTATGACGAGGAGTTACATCGTGTCATCATTCACGGCATCCTCCATCTTTGTGGCATCAACGACAAAGGCCCAGGAGAACGCGAAATCATGGAAGCCGCAGAAGACAAGGCTTTGGCTATGAGATAACAATAATCCCCGCTTCGAGCGGGGATTATTATTTATGATAACAGCGATCGGAACTGTTGGATGCCCTGATGGTTATTATCCAACTCCTCCACCTCTTTCAGATATTCAAGTGCCTTATCCTTTTCGCCCATACCATAATAGCCCAGGGCGAGCATGTACTTACAATGTATTTCGTTCTTCTTGTCGAGCGAATCATCCCAAATCAGCAAGTCAGGCAACGAAACAGCGAAATAATCCATCGTAACGTGGTCGAAGATATGCTGCTTACCATAGTTGATGAGCTTATTGAAGATGCTTCGCGCCTTATCTTCCTGTCCCAGCGCACGATAACACAAACCAGCATAGAATATCTTGTCTGGTTTGGCGTCGTTGTAGTACATGGCTGCAGCTGGCTCTGTAGGACCAACCGTTCCCTCCTTGTAACGTCCGAGGAAGTATAGGATATCATTATCCTGAGCGCCATACAGTTTTCCCTCACCAAGATGGGGCGGATAAACGAGACATTCCTCTAAGAGCCGTTTAGCCTCAGCAGATTGAGGATTGGTTTTCAATAACTGCTTAGCCAGCTCCACGCGACATATCTGATACTGACCCGACACCTTGCCTTCGCCACCTTCCCATGGATGGAACTTGTGCGCATCGAGTTTCTTCATAGCCTCCTCGTAACGGCCAAGTTGATTCAGCAGGGTAATCTCCTCGAGTACGAGGTCATCGCGCTGGGCTATCAGCTGCGGATACTTCTGCAAGAAATCCAAACGCTCCTGATGTGGTTTATGCAGACGTTTGTAGAGCTGGTCGAGCTCCATCAGTATGCGAGCATCCGTCTCATCCAGATGGAATGCCTTCTCCATCATCTCCAAGGCGCCATCCTCATCGCCCTCCTTATTAAACTTGGCAAGAGCCAGGTTTCGCCATACCGTGGGGAACTTAGGATCTATCTCGGCAGAGCGCTCCCAGTACTCAATGGCTACGTCATACTGACGCTTGTCGTAATACAGACAACCTAAATAGTAAGGCGCACGCGCATCTTCCACAAATGGTATCATATCAAGACTCCTGAGGATGTAAGCATCTTCCAGACGATTGGGGAAACAATAGTCAGGACAAGCCTCCGCTGCCTTCTGTTGATACGTCATCATCTCCGACACCTTTCCAAGAGATGCCAGATAGTAATAAGTGAGTGGCGACTCCTCCACTCCCCGATCAATAGCCGTCTGCAACACCAAGGCACCCTCTTCGCCTAATTCGGCTTGGGCATAGTCGAGCGCCGTTTCATGATAGTTATAGATGTTGCCATGCATCAGCTCCACCATTCTGTTCAGAGGTTCCTCAGAATCTGTCAACAGATGCTCCTCTACCATACAAACATAGTTGAAGGGATCGATCTTGTAACTCTCATTGATCCAAGCAAGCGCCTCATCCTTACGCCCTAACTTACGCAAAGCCACAGCCTTCATGGCACGAGCCTTGTGGTTATGGCTGTTACTGATCAAGGCACGCTCCAACTCGTCGAGTGCATCCTCCCAACGCTCATCAGCCATACTGATACAGGCCGCCTCAAAGTAGCCGGCATCAGCCCACGCCTTGTTCCAGGTCGATTTCCAGAAACTCTCATAGGCTGGTTTGATCATGGCTCGGAACTTGTACACAAGGCCAAGATAGAACAGCGCCTCCCCATCGTAGGGATTCGGATTACGTTTCTTCTGAACCTTCACAGCCGTTTCCAGATAGCCTTGTGCTTTATCGAATCGGGCACGACGCAGATACCAGAGTCCCATCTGCATATTACAACGATAGTCCATCGGATCACGACGCAAAGCTTCCTCGTAATAGTCGAGGGCACTCCAGGTGGCATGACGGTATTGCTCCAAATGGAGTCCTGTCAGATATAGCTGGTCGATGGTCTTCGTATCCTGTGGTGAGAGAGCCGCCTCAGCAGCATCGGGGATGGGACGGATCTCATCGGGCTCTGCACGCCATTCCAGCAAAGGCCACTCCCTCTCATTCTCAGCACGCTCGATGGTCAGACAGAGATCGTTGAGAGATTCCTTTGTGCCAACGGTTTCGATGAGCACCTCTTCAGGACTCAGCGTCACCACCTTATTATAATATACCTCATCGGATTCACCTGAAAGTATGACTCTTACCTCCTTCTTCGAGGTAGCCATGATCTTAAAGGTTACTTTGCCTTCACCAGCCTCCTCAATGTTCATCACAAAGTCCTTCGAGGCCTGCTTCACAATACCAATCTCACGATAAGGCATGAAATACTGCACGAACTGCTTTTCCTCGTAAGGCATCAGCCACGCAAAGTCGGGCTGATTCTCTGTATACACACCCGCCATCAGTTCGATATACGGACGGAAACCCTCACGATCCATCTGCCATCGCTTCATCTCCTCAGGGGTGGCCTCATCCGTGAGATTACGATCCCAGGCACGTCCGAAGTCACCATTACCCCAAGTCCATTGCTTCTTGCCTGGCGAGAAATGATGGCTCGCCACATGCAACATACCACCCTTGGTATCGTTCTCGTAGCCTCCCTCAAAGTCGTACTGCGAGTTCACAGCCATATAACTTGTGGGCACCTTGATGTTCTTGTAGTTCGAGATGTCCACACCAGCCGAGTAGTCCATCTTATAATAGGTTCCTGTGGCGATGGGAAAGCTCGACACGGCTCGTTTACCATGATCAAAGACAGCATTCACATCAGGTGGGAACACGCTCTGATACTGATCATTCACCTCCACAGCCGGATTCGCCCACCACAAGAAGGTCTGGGGCAGATTGGTACGATTATACACGCGACCTTGAATCTCCAGATACGCGCAACCAGGACGAAGCGTGAAGCCAGCCATACCCTTTTGGTGGAACATGCGCTCCATCTCGTTCACCCACACCGTTACACTGCCATCCTCGTTCTCCACGATGGTGGCATCCACAGGCAGATAGGTTGACGGACGATGGTGCTGGGGCCAGTTAAACTCGATGCCACCACTGATCCAGGGACCCGTCAGACCCACCAATGCAGGCTTAATCACATGGTTATAATACACAAAGTGGCGCTGTTTTATCTTGTCGTACGCCATCTGGATACGTCCACCCAGTTCTGGCAGCACCATCACCTTGATGTATTCATTCTCCAGATAGATGACCTTCCACTCCTTGTCCACCTTCTCGTCAGACATCGACTCAATGACAGGATAGGGATACACCACCCCACTCGAGCCCTGATATACTCGGTTTTCCAGAAATATAGGGTTCTTCTCTGGTTTCCCAACTTCGTATGTCGGAATCGTCACTATTTCTCTCCAGGCTTTTACCATAGTTTTTTATTGTTTTGCAACGGACCACAGGACTTAAGGACTTTCTCTTGCGCAGGCAATTTCTGTTAGTCCTGTAGTCCGTTGCTATTAATATTTTATAAGTTCTTTTTCCAATTCCTCCAGGGTTTTGCCTTTGGTCTCAGGACAACGATTCCAAAGGAACACAAAGGCACAGACGCAGATGGCACTATAGATCCAGAACGTGCCACTCGAACCAAGGGCTGCATTCATCGAGGGGAACGAGAAGGTCAGCGTGCAACAACCCACCCAGAGGGCGAAGGTACATGTGGCCATCGCGATACCCCTGACACGATGGGGGAATATCTCAGCAAGAAGCGTCCAGGTAACAGGTCCTAAGGTCATCGCATATACAGAGATGGCTGCAACAACAAGCGCCACCATCATCACGCCCTTCACCTCGAAGAAGTAACATGTGCCCAGCGTCATATAGATCAGTCCCAGTCCTCCTGCACCAATCAGGATAAGCGTACGTCTGCCCCACTTCTCGATGGTATAGAGCGCCACAAAGGTGAACAGCACATTGGCAATACCCGTAATCACGATATCGATAAACATGCCGTCTACATCATAACCAGCCCCCACGAAGATCTCCTGGGCATAGTTGAAGATGACATTCGTGCCACACCACTGTTGGAAGACAGCGATCACAAGACCCAGGACAAGTACCTTGCGGTACTTTTTGGAGGTGAGTGGTGAGAGGTGAGAAGTGAGAGAAAACTTCTGTGGCTGGGAGTCATCTCTCACCTCTAGCTTCTTACCTCTCACCTCTAGAATATACACCGGACTCTCAGGAATGAAGAAACTCATCATGAGGAACAAGGCCGCTGGAACGGTTTCTGCCCAGAACATCCAGCGCCAACCCCATTCCAGGTTCCACGCCTGACTCTCTGCTACACTGGTATCTCGCGCCAAGAGCATATTTACTACTTGGGCACCAAGAATACCCAGTACGATGGTCATCTGGTTCAGACTCACCATTCGTCCGCGAATTTCTGGAGGACTCACCTCTGCGATATACATCGGAGCCAAGGCAGATGCCACACCAATGCCCACACCTCCGATAAATCGGGCGATGTTAAACAGGGTAAAGTCGTTAAACAAACCCGTGGCGATCGCTGAAACAGTGAAAAGAACTGCTGAGAGCATCAGTAAGGGCTTACGACCATACTTGTCGGCTGCCGAACCTGCCACCATCGCACCGATCAGACAACCCACCAGAGCTGTCGACATAGCCACTCCCTGCATCACAGGCGAATCGCTGATGCCAAAATAGAGTTCATAGAACGGTTTGGCACCACCTATTACCACCCAATCGTAGCCAAAGAGCAATCCACCCATGGCCGAGACGGCACAGATAAAATAAAGAAATCCTCTATTAAACATTGAAGAATCTATTGGTTGATAATCGTTACTTTCATCACTTGCTCCCCTGGTGTGGTGTCAGCCTCACGAGGGAAGTATACGGGCATATCCTTTTGCAGAGGCAGAATACGCAGCTCCAATTGCTTACACTCTTTGGGCAATCGCCAGAGGGCATACTGGAAAGGACGACCATTATAGAAGTTATCGTCTATCAGCTGGCCATCGGCATACAGACGAGCCACATCGCCACGATACTCGATGTTCAGCAATCTTCCTTCGCCAGAAACTGCTGGCAGATCGATGGTATACACAGCTGCTTGCTCGAAGTCCTCGTCCACAGGCTCTTCTGCCACCTTGTTCACACCCATGGTGATGGTGCGCAGAGCGCCAGCCTTCTTTACCTTATTAATAATAGGAGCATTGATGGCGATATCGAGATGGGCTGCTTCCTCCAAGAACAGACGTCCAGCCTGCTCTGAGGTCAGCAGATAGTAATTCTTGTAAACTGGCGTCTCAGGACCCTTGGGCTTCAGGTTCTTCAGCACCTTGTGGCCAATGGCCAATGTGGTGGGGATACCCTTGATCTGCTCCAGATACACCTTGCCATTGCGCTTGGCCACCAATTGGGCTGTGGCATATTTGATGCCCTCGATATTCACAGGGAAGATGCAGATGGTGCCAGCAGGAATGGTGAGCTGAGGTAGTTTCACCCCACAAGCCTCCAGCTTCACATTCTTCTTGGCAGAAACGTTCTGCAAGCGCTCGTAATTGTTGATGAAGATAAATCCACTTCCGTCTTTCGCGCGATACGACCAACGGAGGAAACTATCATCGCCCTTCGCGATATCCTGACTACAGGGGAAACCGGCCTCCATAGGCGCCAGCACGCCGCCCCAGTCCTGCATAAACAGATGGAGCTTACGCAACAGATAGTATTGTGGATTCTTCTGGCCGAACTCATTCAAGGGCGCCTGGAAATCATAGGTCTTCACAGGTAGATCGTTATAGTTCGTAGCCACCGTTCGCTGGGTTTCGTTCAGATAGGTCAGTCCCTCAGGATTCGTACCACCATGATACATATAATAGCCCAAGAGGTTAGAACCACTACCCAGTTTCACCACAGCCATCGAATAGGCATCCTCAGGATAGATATACGGACGACGATGATAGGCCGTCATCATACCACCACCCAATTCACAGGTAAAGTAAGGATATTGCTCATCACCCTTATTCAGACGTTCTTTCTGTTCACCAAGTTGTTCTGTGGCAATAGCTGTCGACGAACGGAAAGCCTTGAAGTTAAAGGCCTTATAGTAATTTCCAGCCGTCTCTTCGATACTCCTTTCCCAAAAGCCGTCGGCATAATCGCCATAAAGGGGCAGCATCTCTCCGAAAGGCACAGGGGTAGCCAGCTCTGGCCATCCTGTACGCGTATAGAAAGGCAGGTCGAAACCTATCTTCTGGGCTATCCGTTTCAGCGCCATCAGGTAAGAACCATGTCCACGATACTCGTTATCAAACTGGGCAGCCATCACAGGACCACCATCTTTCCACTGAAGGCCCTGAAGCTGAGTGAAGATCTGACGATACAAACGCTCCACAAAACTGAGGAACACAGGATTCTCGTCCCTCGTCTTACAACCCTTCGTAAACACCCAGTCAGGGATGCCTCCGTTTCTTACCTCTCCATGACAGAACGGGCCTAAGCGAAGCACTACTGGAAGACCTTCCTGTTGGCAGATCTCGATGAATCGACGCAGATTGCGCTGACCATCCCAGCGGAAGATGCCCTCCTGTTCCTCAATGTGGTTCCAGAACACGTAGGTGGCGATAATCGTCACACCACCCTCCTTCATTTTCTTCACCTCGGCTTCCCACTCATCGTCAGGAATACGCGAATAATGCACCTCGCCCATGGCTGGCACCACGCGCTTACCATCCACAATCAGACTATGGGCATCCCACTTTACTTCCCTATTCTGGGCTCCAGCCATCAGACTCATCGCCATCACGGCTGATAATAACAACGTTCTTTTCATCATCGTTTTTAGTTTTCTGACGGCAAAGGTACGAAAAATCCTGCTCTTCCAAGATAGAAAATGATGCAAAATACATGGACATTCTTACGATGTCTCTATTTCGTGATTCTGATCCAATCCGCATCCAACCAACCACGATCGCATTTGGGATCAGTCTCTACGCTCACGAAGCCAAATTTGGCGCCAATCCACTTGCCCTGACGCATGGTGAAGTCATCGCCACACGTCTGGAACTTCTTTCCGTCGAGGCTCCAAGCGAAACGCACCATGGGCTTACCTCCATGAGCCACTCCGGCTGCATCGTTGCTCACTGTGAGGCGCAGATAGATATCCTCGTGAATACCTGGCTTATAGTCTATCTTGTCCTCGGCTGTGGGTTTCAGTGTAGCGATCAGTTTCTCCGTCTGGGCATTGCCCTTGTCAGCATCCTTGCAGGTGAGTTGGAGCAACTGGAACGACTTACCCACGCGCTTCACTACCAAAGCGGAATAGTCGAGACCCATCATGATCAAGCCCCCCATCTGTCCATCGGACTTCGAGGTCATACGGATCTTGGTGGTTACAGTAAACTCGTCAGCAGGTGTCTTCTGCAACAGCATGTTGGGCACTTGCCAGAGATTCTTCCATCCCTCAGAAAGCTTATAAGTATATAGTCGATAGGTGCCAAAGGCCGTAGCCGTACCAAACTTCTCATCGTAGTTGGCTTGCCACTGCCACTGTTTGCCCAAGGTAGGCGCATTAAACTCATCGCTCTCCACAGGGTTCACGATGACGCTTGAAGCACTTTTCGGCTTCCTGTAAGTGCTCACTGGCTCGCCCTTTTGACCCATGATAGGCCAACCTGTGCTCCAATCCACAGGATTCAGATGCACCACTCTCCCATACGCCTCCTTGTCCTGGAAATGCAGGAACCAGTCCTCGCCATACTTCGTATGCACCCAACCACCCTGATGAGGGCCGTTGATGTTGGTCTTGCCCTGAGCCAGCACGATCTTATGCTCATAGGGGCCATACGGACTCTTCGAGCGCATAGCCAGTTGGAACCCCGTAGGCACACCACCAGCAGGACACATAATCCAGTACCATCCATCGCGCTTATAGAACTTCGGCCCTTCGCAAGTTCTGTTCTCAGTACCATTGCCATCAAACACAATCACAGGCTCGCCAATGGCCTTCGTACCATCTGCCGATAGCTCGCGAACAGTGAGCACAGAGGCAAACTTCGAGCGTGAGTTCGCCCATCCATTTACCAGATAACAGCGACCGTCCTCATCCCATAGCGGCGTGGTATCGATATAACCCTGTCCAGGAATCACACAGACAGGGTTCTCCCATTCACCGGCAGGATCACCATTCTTGGTCTTCACCATCATCACACCAAAATCGGGGTCGCCCCAGTAGATATAGTATTGTCCCTCGTGATAGCGGATAGAGGGTGCCCATACGCCGTTGCCGTGCTGAGGCTGACTACTGAAATGCGCCAAGAGCTTCTCATGCCCCTCATAGAGATTCTGCAGGGCATAGCCCACAATCTCCCAATTCACCAGGTCCTTCGAGTGGAGGATGGGCAGTCCAGGCGTACAATGGAAACTCGAGGCCGTCATATAATAATCCTCCCCGCTGGGGCCTACGCACACGTCGGGGTCGGAGTAGTCAGCATTGATTACAGGATTGGTATATGTCCCGTCGCCATTATCGGGACTCCACACCTGCGAACGGTATTGAGCTGAAACCGACAGGGTGGTCAACAGGGACATCAGAATCGATAGAGTTGTTTTTCTATTCATTTTGTTATTTCGTTTTTAAGTGTTTGTCAAAGAAATCGAGTACGCGCTTCTGAGAGTTCTTGCCACAACTGTGAGGCATATCCCAGAGCTCCGTTTCGATCTTGTTGCCAGCACCCTGACTTTCCCAGGTGTCGTGCATCGTCTTGAAGGCCTTCTCTACACCTGCTACAGGGAAGAGTTTATCTTGTGAGCCATTGATGAAGAGCATCGGCTTCGGACATGCGATACTGGCGATATGAGGATAATCCAACCAACGACGCAGACCGGGGAAGCAGTTGGCAAAACCACCGTTCTCTGTGCGGTCATACTTGAATCCCATCTGCTCGTCGGTAGTCACCATCCAGCAGATGGATGCACCCACCTTGATGCGGTCTGACAGTGCCGAGAGCATCCAGGCGCGATAGGCACCCATCGACCAGCCTGTGCAGCCGATGCGGTTGGCATCTACCTCGGGCATCTGTGCCAGGTATTCGGTGCCGGCCATATCGTCGTAGGTCATATAGGCCGAGAGGTCGATGCCATACATCATCATGTTGCCGGCTATCATGTCGTAGCGGTCGCGACGTGCACCCTCTTTCTGGCCTCGTTCGCCCCACATGGGTGCATCGGCCGAGAACACCACGTAGCCGTGCTGTGCCAGGTAGTCGCCGAAGAACTGACCTTCATAGCCCACTACCCATTCGTCGGCGTCCTTGATGACGGTGGAGTCCTCGCAGGCTAATGGACGGATCATCTTCTCCTTGCCGATAAACAGGTGTCCACCGTGGTCGTGCAGGGCATTGACGGCAGGGAATGGGCCCTTGCCGTCGGGGATCAGCACGTAGGCAGGAACGTTGTAGTACTTTGACAGGCGGATCTCAATCTTACGGGCTGTGTAGCCATCGCGCTGCTCCTCGAAGAGCACCTTCGCATCAAATCTCTCTGCTGGGGCTGGCGGAGGTGTCAGCATACAGTCGAAGACCTTCTGCCTTGCCACCCGTTTCCATTCGTCGAAGTCCGTGATCTCACTGTTCCCCCAAGCCATCGGGTAGGTGAGATCGGCAATCAGCGAGTCGGCATAGACGGGCAGATTGCGTATGAACTCATATTTCTCGCGCTTCTGTGCCGTTGCCGTTAGTACGACAAACAGGCTAAGCAGAATTATTTGAGATGTTTTTTTAACCATATCATTTGATTGTAGTTCGTATCAGCGGTAGTCCAATGCTCGTTGACAGGGGTGATGAGTGGCTCTTTTGGAGCCGTAATCAGGTTCCAGACGATATAACTGGTCGTTGGTGGACACACATTGTCGTTGTATCCCCAAGTGAGATAGACAGGACAGGTAATACGACGGGCGAAGTTCACCACATCGTAATAGGCCATGGTCTCCACCTTCTCTGTCGTGAGCATCTTATTTATACGGTTGAAGTGAGGATATCCGCCCGTCCGTCCTGCTTCCGCATAACCGGCCATATCCGAGAGCGCAGGATGATTGGCCACACAGGCTGTCACACGAGGATCAAGCCCTGCCGTTATCAGAGAGAGTGCACCTCCTTGACTGCCACCCTGTACAAAAACGTTTCTACCATCCCATTCAGACAGTGAGGTCAGATAGTCGATGGCACGGACACAGGCCACATAAACATGCTTCATATAGTAGTTGTCCTTGTCATCGAGGCCGTTTGTCAAATAGCCGTTTTCGTAGTCGAAGGCTGAGGTTATTTCCTTAAACTGCTCGTCGGTCATCTCCGGGTTCAGTCCATGAATCTCCATCTCCAGACGGATGAAACCGTTCTTGGCATAATAGATGTTGCGCATGGGCTCCTTGATGGTCTTGATGCCAGCTCCCGGAGGACAGAGCACCACGGGGTATTTCCCCGCTGCCTTCGGTTTGGTCAGATAGCCGTAGATGCTGTGTCGCTGGTCCGTCTTGATTTTCAGCAGATAGCAGTCCGTATCGTCGGTGATATATTTCTCCACCTTCTCACTTTTCACTATCAGTTTTTCACTTTTCACTTCTTTACGCGCTTCCTCCAGGTTCTTCTGCCAGAAGGCATCGAAGTCAGCAGGGTTTTTCGTGTAGGGTGTCAACAACTCTGGCGAGAACCCCACCTTGACATGGTGTTCGTAGGTCTTATCACCGACGAAGGCTTTCATACGCAAGTCCAGGAACCCGGGTTTCTTCATCGTGCCCATGTCGATAGTGGCCCGTCCGTTCTTCAACATCACCTTGCCGGAAGCGGTGGCGGGCAACATGTCTTGTCCTATTTCGTAGCTGACTTCCATATCCTGAGGGATGCCGTATTTGCAGAAGGTCACTTCCACCTTGGCCTTCTCGCCCGTCTTATAGAGCCAGTCGGCATGATCAGGCACCGTCAGCCACAGGTAGTCCGAACGGTAGGGATAATTCTCGGCAGTTATCTGTAAACAACTGCAAATAAAGAGTATACAGAGGATGACTTTTTTCATTTATTTTTTACCAGTAGTTTATTCGGTGCAAAGATAAAATAATTATTTAATATATCCAAACATTTTTGCAGTATTCGAATTGTGGGTTGCTATCAGCAATAATGTTGATATTGCTGAGATGTACGTCTTGGATAGGCATCTCAGGCAGTCCACGGAAGTGAAGGCCTTCCTTAGCACCGCGACAACTGACATCATTGATTTCAATCTTGCGGAAGATAGGTGTTGTCTCGTCTACAGGAGGTACAACCTCGTTGGGGTCATGTTTTCCGTAATACATGTCGAAGGTGACGGCAGCATCCTCGATGTTAGCCATCGATATGCCTCTGATATAGATATTCTCTACAACACCGCCACGACCTCTGCAGCTCTTGAAGCGTAGACCGTTACCCGTGCCCACGAACTGACAGTCCTGTACTAATACATTGCGTACACCGCCGCTCATCTCGCTACCTACTACGAAACCGCCATGACCATTGTATACGGTGCAGCCTTTAACGATAATGTTTTCTGTAGGCATCCCACGCTTACGACCCTCCTCGTCCTTGCCGCTCTTGAGGCAAATGCAGTCGTCGCCGGCATCAAAGGTGGAGTTCAGAACCAATGCGTTGCGGCACGGGGCGCTCGTCTGGCCGTAGAAGCTCAAACTCTACGTTATGCATTTTCAGGCCGTCGACATGACGGGCGTAGAGTCCGTAGGCTGGTGTAGGACCAGCCCAGCGCGGTTCGGGATAGTTCGTACCCTGCTCACGATAGGGTGTGGTTACCTTCTTGCCACCACCACGATATTGTATACGGATATTGCTCAGTGAAACATTCTTGATAGGAGTTCCTTCCATACCCGTGATGATGATGCCAGCAAGAGAATCGCAGTCGTCAGCTATCACATTATTAATATATATGTCACGGGGCAAAGATAAGAATTAAGTCTGATATATACAAATAAGTATTACACCAAGTGGTGAACATAAAGAACAAGGCCTGCATCCCTGCAGGCCTCGCTCTAACACAAACTCTAATTAACAATATTAGAAAATTAACAAAAACCAATCTTATGTATAAATCGAACTATAAATGTCGCTAATTTACCAAATGCGAGTCAGCGACCGCACCTGAGCCTCATAGGTGGCACCACTGACGGTCAGCGCATCGTAGATGGAGTTGGGGAACACAAGGTTCGTCATCGACATTGCTCCATCCTTAGTGAATATTTCTACTGACGACTGATCGACAAACAGGTCTATCGCCACCTTGTCGCCATCAACATTCAGCGGTGCCCGCATGGATGGTACGGAGAAGGTGCCGAAGGACTTTCCTGTAGCAGCCGTACGCTTGACTGCAAGCACACGTGACGAGGCTGTGATCTCTATGACAAACTTCTCGTCGCTGCCGTTGCTCAGCGTGATGGTAGAATTCTTGTCCATGCTGATATTGAGGCGCAGCTGATAAGCCGACTTCGCAGCATCGAGAGGCAGGGCTTCGGTGCTGACAGTCTGCCACTGGCCTGTAATCTTGTCGATCTCGCTTACTACAGCGTTGCAGAGCAGGGGTTTGCCTGCATACTCCGTAAGCTTCAGCTCACGAGGCAGGGTCATGGCCGAACGCCAGGGAGAACAAGGCACGGCACCTGCATAACTCCAGTTGTTCATCCAGCCAATCATCATCTTTCTGTCGCCAGTATTGCTCCATGTAACACCAGCATAGTTGTCCATACCATAGTCGAGCCAGAGCGGATAGTCGAGGGCATCGGCCTTGAACTCCTTACCGTCGAACTGACCCACAAAGTACATGGTGCCAGAACCGAGCACTGGACCGCCGGGGTTCACACTGACAACGAGAACCCACTTATTGCCGAACTGAAGCAGATCAGGGCATTCCCACTGTACGTTATCCATTCCCGAGAGGCCAGACAACTGGGTGAAGAACTTACTCTGATGCGTCCACGATTTCAGGTCGGGCGAGGTGTAGAAGTCAATTCCCTTGGCCATGCCTTTAGCCAGTGCCATCACCCATTGCTTGGTGTCGGCATGCCAGAACACCTTGGGGTCGCGCAGATTGTCGTCGTTGTTCCTGATAACAGGGTTGCCAGAGAAACGTGTAAAGTTAACGCCTCCATCAGTGCTGTAGGCAATGCTCTGCTGTTGCTTGCCATCGCCCGCCGAGGTGTAAAGAGCTACCATGGCATTAGCTCCGAAGCCAGCGGTATTGTCCTTGTCGATGACACACGAACCGCTGAAGATATCACCCAGATCGTCGCGCATCAAGGCTACAGCCTGCTCTTTCCAGTGAACAAGATCGGTACTGGTGGCATGGCCCCATGACATATTTCCCCAGTCGTTGCCCAGCGGGTTGTACTGATAGAAGAGGTGATACGTTCCATCAAAGAAAACCATTCCATTGGGATCGTTCATCCAGTTCTTGGCTGGCGTAAAATGGATCTGTGGACGGTACTGCTCGTTGTAACCGGATACCGGTGTAGGCGTCGGCGTTGGAGTCGGCGTCGGGGTCGGGGTGGGTGTAGGCGTGGGGGTTGGAGTCGGCGTAGGATCCGACTTAGGGTCATCCCCCGAACAGCCAATGATGGTAACCGCCATCACAGCGGTTACCACCATCGAGGATATTCGTTTTAGCATTCGCATAGTCTTTATTTCTGGTATTGCTTGATTACCTTGTCTTCAGATATTCCAGAGAGTTCTTAGCCAGCGTGAGCACATTGTCCTGATAGACATTGTTCTTCGGGTGTGCACTCTTGTCAGGTGTACCGTCGGGGTTCTTCATTGAGAACTCGCAACCACCGTTACCGATGCAGAGGAGTGTACCCTTGAACTCTGTGTTACCCTGCTGAGCCTCCCAGACATTCATCTGGCTTACCCACCATATCTGGCTGTCCCATGTGCCGAGAGGATAGACACCGTAGGTCTGTGTGCACTGTGCATAGCAAGCCTCCTCGGTATTGCCAATGCCTGTCCAGAGGCTTGGCAGGTTGAAGTACAGACAGTTGTGATCCTCAGTCCAACCCGGGCCCTTGAAGGCGATAAGCTTGGTGTCCTGTGTCGTCTCAACCTCGAGTCCCTTGTAGATAGGATGTGTTGAATGATCCTTCTTGAACTTATGGTCGGGATTCAGCTCGACAGCCATCTTCCAGGTGTCGGGATTGAAGCCGCCTACACCGAAGCCGAATGCGTGGTCGTTGCCCTTCATCTCGTCAAGACTGATGCGGCCCAGATGTCCGGCATATACGGTAGCGTGACTCCACAGCAGCATGCTTCCACCATTCTTATACCACTCCTTAATCACTGGTGTGGCAGCCTGTACGCTGGCAGGCATGTTCCAAACGTCGCTCTCGCTCACGCCCTCAAGGTCGCGCAGCCAGAAGAGAACGCGGAACGGCTCAACAACCTCGCCAGAAGTGATGCTGGTGAACGGTACGAACTTAGCAGTAGGATAAGTCTCGTGGAGCCAGAGCCATGCAGAGGCCTCATCATCATCACCGTTGGCTACCAACTCCTCGGGAGTAGCATATACGCTGAGGAATCCGATGGCAGTCTTACCGATGCGGAGCGATGACGATGTAGAGAGTGACGTACCCTTCTCATTCTGGGCTACCAGGACGACAGACCATGTTTCGCCATTCACAACATCTTTAATCACATAGCTTGTGGCTGTACCTGAAAGGCTCTCGGTGATGGTGCGCTTGCCGTTGGTGGCAGTCAGCAGGATGCTTGAGGCATCGGCAGCCTTGTTCCACTCTACCAGGGCATCATAGCCACCATCCTTGTCGACCTGACTCATCTGTACACCGCTGATGCTGGTAGCACCTTCGCGGGTGTATGACTTGATGACACCTGCCGACATGTTGGCACCATCGGTTAGTTTGAACACATACTCGAAAGGCACGTTTGTAGGCACATCCTTATGTGTAAAGGAATTGCCACTGACGGTCTCAATCCCCGAGAGGGTTCCGTTGCGATAGATCGCTACTCGCATCTCACTGTTCTGGGCAGGCCACGTCCAGATGTAGTTGTCGCCAGAGAGCTGACCTGTGATCTGTGATGCATCGGGTGCCTGAAGCTTCATGGCCTCGCGCTCGATGTCCTTGTTCTGACAAGCAGTCAGAACCAAGGCAAACATCGCCATTATAATAAATGATATCTTTTTCATAACGCTTATTTTTCTATTGTCAATTAACATTTTTCAATTTAATTGTATCCCTTGTTCTGGGTATAGAGACCAGGTACGTAGTAGAGCTGGTTGTAAGGCAGAGGTAAGTACTCGTTCTTGCCAGCTGTATAATGGGCATCCCTGTAGTACTGTGCATAGGTCTGGCCATCGTACTCCACATCCTTTTCTGTCTCGAAGAAGGCATTCAGGGTTGTAGAAGCTACGCCCCAACGGCGAAGGTCGAAATAACGGCCGTTCTCCATAGCGAGCTCCAGGCGGCGCTCCCAGCGCAGGCACTTACGGGCCGTATCCTTATCCTGGAAGTAGGTCTGGGGATAGAGGGCGATGTCACACTGGTCGGCAGCATATGCAATGTGCTTGGAGATAGAGTTCTTAGCACGCTGGCGGATGTCGTTGATAATGGTGCGGGCACCATCCAGGTCGCCAGTCTCAATCATAGCCTCAGCACGCATCAGCATCACGTCGGTGTAGCGGAATACGTAGTCGTTCATGGCGAAAGCCTGCCAGGGGTTGTCGAAGGTCTCACCCTTTGAACGCTGCGGAACTTCCTTCAGTGAAGCATAGTAGCCGTAGGTGTTGGGGGTACGAGAGTTGTCCTTGGTCATCGTGTACTGAGCCTCGTATTTGTAGGGGAAGGAAGGCATACCAACAGTGTGGAACAAACGCGGATCCCACTTCTGGGCATTGGGCACGCCATTAATAGGATAGGAAATCTCCTTGTTGTAGTCGTCGAACATGGGCAGACCGTTCTTGGTCTTGAAAGCGTTCACCAGATTCTGTGTGGGCTTGTGGAAGTCCCATCCGCATGACCACATCTGCCAGCAGCCATTAAGCATGTTGCTCCAGTTGGCACGACCATAGAGGGTGTTGTCATCCTGATAGTCAGAGTGCTGTACAGCGAAGACACTCTCCTTTGAGTTTTTGTACTCAGGCAGGAAGATGTCGCCATAGTCCTCGAGATAACCATACTGAGAGTTGGCCACCTCCTGGGTGTACTTCAGTACTTCCTGCATATACTGGCTGTTGATATGGCTCACGCCAGTGTTTGCCTCATAACCGTCGCCCCAAGCCATTGTCAGATAGCACTTGGCCAGATAGGCAGCAGCAGCAATCTTGTTGGCACGTCCGCCTTCGGCCTGAACGGCAGGCAGTACATCGTAGGCAGCCTTGAAGTCGGCTACAATCTTTTGCATCAACTCTTCGTGAGTGAACTCATCGTTACGGGTCTGCTCCTCAGAGTGAACTCTATAGACCTCCTCATCGATCCAGGGCACCTGATTCCAGAGCTGTACGAGCTTGAAATAGAAGTGGGCACGGAGGAAACGGACCTCACCCTCACGGATGGTTCTTGTCTGAGGATCCAGTTTGTCGCCAGCATCGGCCAGTGCTACCAAAGCACGGTTGCAACGGCTTACTGAGCAGTAGAGATGATACCAGAGCTCATCCATATGACCACCTGGGAATGATGATGTCAGCGATGACCACACCTCAACGGGATGGTAGTCGGTGTCAGTAGTTCCAGAACCACCTTTCATGGCATCGTCGGAAGAAACGTCGCCATAAGGCCACAAATTAAACGGATAAGTATACCAGTCGTCGCCGAGTTTGGCATAGGCTGCAGTCACCATCTCCTCTGGCTGACTCATAGCCAGACCCTCGCTGATGACACCCTTGGGTTCTACGTCGATGAACTTATTGCAAGAGGTAAGTGCACCGCAAACGATCAGACCTGCGCAGATTGCTTGATATATTGTTTTCATAATCTTTCTTATTTTACTATTTTACCTTTTTACTTTTTTACCCTTTTACCTTTAGAAAGAGGTTTGGATTCCAAATGACAAGCTAGTGCTGTTAGGATACATCCAACGTGGGTTCTCAGGATCAGAGCAGGTCAGCGAACTACTCTTGATGGTGAGCAGGTTATGACCAGAGATATAAACGCGTGCACTTGTCATGTTCAGCTTGCCAATAAGGCTCTTAGGCAAGTTGTAACCAATCTGAACCTGACGGAGCTTTCCGTAAGAGCCATTCTCTACGAAGTATGTAGAGGCACGGTTCTCACCACCGGTATTGTTAGTGGTCAGGGCAGGAATAGAGCTGCCTGTGTTGGCTGTAGTCCATGCACCGAGCATACGATTACCCTTGTTAGAACCGGCATCGGTGATGCTGTAGAAGTCAGTCTGGAACTTCTGGTCGTTGTAGACATCCTGACCGGCAACGCCCTGCCAGAACATATTGAAGTCGAAGTCCTTATAGCTGATGTCAAAGTTCAGACCCCAAGAGAAGTTGGGCACCGGATTGAAAATCCAGGTCTGGTCCTGTTCGTTAATGATACCATTACCATCGAGGTCGGCATATTTCAGACCACCTACGCGGGCATTGTCCTGGCCAGAGGCAAGAACCTCCTCACGGCTCTGGAACAATCCGTCGACTACATAACCTACGATTGAACCGTAAGGCTTCTTCGACTCTACAAGGTTCTCCTTAGCAGTGTGGACATATGAACCAGTTGTTGTCTCAGGCAGGTAAGTAACCTTTGAACGATAGAAATCGACGTTACCGTTGATGTCGTACTTCAGACCATACTCTGTAGTGTGGCGATAGCCAAGTGAGAGCTCCATACCCCAGTTCTGGAGGCTGGGACCGTTGAGCCAGCTTGCACCACCCTCACCCATCGAACCGAGGTAGGCGGGATTGATCAGCATATCCTTTACCTTTTTAATATAGGTATCGAATGTACCATAGATAGAGCTGCCGAGGAAACGGAAGTCAAGTCCGAGGTTCCACTGCTCTGTGGTCTCCCACTTCAGGTCGTTGTTCTGAGCCTGAGTAGCACGGAAGCCAGAGGGGAAGATACCACTGCCCTGCAGTGCGAGGTCGTATGCTGTCGACTCATTGCGTCCACCACCATAGGTAGCTGCATAGAGTCCGTAGCGGGCGTAATTAGAGATAGCCTGGTTACCAGTCTGACCCCAAGATGCACGAATCTTCAGATCGTCGATCCAGCTCTGACCCAGATGCTGTGAGATACGATAACCAAGCGTAGCTGCGGGGAAGGTACCATAGCGGTTGTTCTCACCGAAACGGCTTGAACCGTCGTGACGGATGGTGAATGAAGCGAGCAGCAGATCCTTGAAGTTGTAGTCAACCTTTCCGAAGAAAGAAACGAGGTTGTAGCCCTCCTGGATACCACTTGCACGCTGGGTGCCGGTAGCGGCATCGGGATACATATAGTCGTAGTTCTCTATAGCAAACATCTGTGCATAGGCATTTGCCCTGTCCTCGATATCTCTGTGGAGCTCAATACCACCCAGTACAATGAAAGAGTGATCCAAACCAAGGTTGAAGCTATAGTTGGCCGTATTTGACCAAGTCCACTTCACATCGGTCTTGTAACCCATGTTTGCAGAAGGCGTAGAGTTGTTCACCACGTCTGAATGCCAGGTGTAAGTCACACTGTGAATATTCTCGGACCACAGATCGAGACCGAAGTTTGAACGGAGCAACAGGCCCTTAATAGGCTCGATGTTAACGAATGCATTACCGAAAACACGCCACATCTTCAGGCGGTTGTCGCGGTTGTGATACAACTCACGCAGGGGGTTCTGACGGTCGGACATGCCACCGACAGGACCTGAGAAGGTTACACCGTCCTCTTCGTAAACAGGTACTGTAGGAGCCATCTTCAGAGCATTCTCCAGAGGCTGGCAGTCAACCTGATTAGAATAGGAAATAGTAGCATTCTCACCCACGGTAATCATCTTGTTCACCTTGAAACTGGTATTGATACGACCTGAGAAGCTCTCAAAGTCGGTATATTTCAGGATACCAGTGTTCTTCTTGTAACCAAAAGAGAAGAGTGCTGATGTCTTCTCGGTAGCATTAGAGATAGAGAGGTCGTAATTCTGTGCGAAACCTGTACGTGAAATCTCTTTCAGCCAGTCAGTGTCGCTGAAACGCATGGTACGCTTCAGGTTAATATAACCGTCGTAAAGACCGTTAACAGTAAACTGACGCATTTGTCCTGTTGCAGGGTCGTATGCACTGATAGGTGTTCCAGAAGCGGCATTCAGTGTCAGACCGTAGTTGTTGGCATACTGCTCGGGATCGAGGCCGTCGTTCATGGCAGCCTGAGCCATTGAGGTGGCATACTGAGCGGTATTTGCCAGATCCATCATCGACTGCTTGGTGTAGAACTGGGCCGTCAGATTGGCAGAGAAGTCAACCTTTACCTTGTCGCCCTTCTTACCGCTACGGGTGGTGATGATGATCACACCATTAGCAGCACGAGAACCGTAGATAGAAGCAGAGGCAGCATCCTTCAACACCTGCATCGACTCGATATCATTCATATTCAGAGTGTTCAGGTTGGTCGTTGTAGGCACACCGTCGATAACGAACAGAGGATCCTGTGAAGAGTTGAACGATCCCACACCACGGATACGGACGGTACCTGCACCGACAGGAGAACCGTTGCTGGTGATGGTCATGCCTGGAACTTTACCCTGCAAGGCACGCATGGGGTCGGTATCCGATGAAGTCTTCAGATCCCTCGTCTCAACAACTGATACCGAACCGGTCAGGTCGGCCTTACGCTGTGTCTGGTAACCAGTAACCACAACCTCAGCCAGCTCCTTGGCATTGTCTTTCATCGTGATCTGCATACCATCTTTTGCAGCCACTTCTTGTGTCTCAAAGCCAATGTAGGAGAACACCAGGATTGCACCAGGGTTCACCTTAATCTTGAAGTTACCATCGAAATCAGTAATAGTACCGTTCGAGGTCCCTTTCTCCATCACTGTGGCACCGATAACTGTCTCGCCTGTAGCGTCGACCACCGTGCCACTGATCTCCGTTTGCGCGTACATAATAGTACTGACAAGCAGGAGTGCAAAACTCAGAAATAGTTTCTTTAGTTTTTCCATTGTTGACTTGTTTAAATTGTTAGTACTCATAATGAATTGAAATATTTGCTGCAAAGGTACTAACCATTTCGCGTGAGGGCGTAAAAATATCGTTCATTCCATGCAAAAATTGTTTCAGTGTAACAAATTTGCGAAGAAATGAACGATTTTTGCTAACTTAAAGGTCGGAAGGACTAATGCCAAACTCGTCTTTGAAGCATTTGGTGAAATAAGAGGGGGCAGTAAACCCTACTTCATAGGCAACCTCGGATACATTCTTATCGGTTGTCTCCAGCAAAACCTTGCTACGGTTAAGACGACTCAAGCGGATAATATCGACAGGTGTACGACCTGTCAGCGTCTTCACTTTTCTATATAGCTGAACACGGCTGACGCCCATCTGTTCGGCCAAGGTCTCAACACTTAAAGAGCTTTCACCCATCTGTTCCTGTACAAGACCACGAAGTTTCTCCAGGAATCGGGCATCAGATCCCGCTTCTATATGTGCCTGTTCCTCTGGGGTCACAGTCGTAATCTGCGGCTGTTCCGGAGCAGGAGCCACCTCTGCCGGCTCATCTTCTACCGGTACGTTTACCACCATTGAGAAAGCCTGGCGCTCCAGACGGTGACGGCGGTGCATGTTGGAAACAATAATCATACCACTGACAGTGATTACAAATATGACAATAGCCAAAAGCATTGTAATCAAACGTTGGCTGTTAAGCTGTTGCAGGTAGTTGTCGGCTTGCCTATGTAACAAATTGATATTGTTACTTTGGCGCACCAGTTCCTCGTTCTGCAGCAGCAACACTTTGGCATTGTCTTTGGTGACAAGCGACGCCATCAAAGGATTGTCCTTCTCGTAAGGTTTCCCTTCCAGGATGTTCATCGCCAATTGGAGCACCTGATCTCCATGAGTGGGATAGATATAGGAGACTTCCAGCACCGAATCGCGAACACATTCAATACCGTTCCCTTTTCCAGGAAGACCATCGATGCCACAGTATTTCGTAGTTTTGCTGGCCAGCGTCTTCGAGGCACCCACGGCCATACGGTCATTCTGACCAAAGACGTAATCAATATGAGTAAGGTCGCCTTGATAGTCCTTGATAGCTTTGACGGCACTTTCCTCTGTCCAGTCGCCTTGCAGCGAAGCGACAAGCTCTATACCAGGATAGGCGGCAAGTGCTTTTACAAAGCCGTTATGACGATCGATGGCGGGTGACGACCCCTTTAGTCCCATAATCTCCAACACACGACCTTTTCCACCAAGTTGGGTAGCAATATACTCTCCCATCAGCGAACCCATCTCATAGTTATCGGCTCCGATAAATGCCGTATATTTCTCTGAGTTGGTCTTCCGGTCAAAGACTATGACTGGAATCCCTTTGTCGAAAGCGTTGTCGATGGCAGGCGAAACGGTGGAAACCTGGTTTGGAGCCACAATCAACAGGTCGATACCTTCATTGACAAACTGATTGATCTGTTCTATCTGCTTCTCGTCACTATCATCAGCAGAGGCAAAACTCAGCTCCACGTCATCATAGAAATAGGTGCCCATTACCAACTCCTGATTCAACTTATGACGCCATATATCTTCCGAACACTGAGACACAGCAATCTTATAAGTCTTCTCACTTTTAGAGCAAGAAGATAGAACTATTGTAAGTGCAATCAGGTATAATAAAAACTTGCGCATTGGTATACCGGCGTTAGTAATAGGTGCTGCAAAGATATGAAATCTTTGCGGAAATTCCAAATATTTTTGGAAAAAAGTAACAAAGGGGGAATAAAAAAGAGGTTCAGCAAGAAACTGAACCTCTTAATGGATATTATGCTTTTTTCAGTTTGTCTGGTATGATAGGCATGGCACCGTTCTGAGTGCATACATAGGCACTGACCTGAACGGCCGTCTTGTGGGCTTCCTGTACTGGTCGGCCATTGATGATTGAAGCACAGAACGAACCGGTAAACGAGTCACCAGCACCCACGGTGTCAGCCACCTCAACCTTCGGCGTGTCCTGGAACGATGTCAGTCCGTCATCAGTAAAGACGTACGAGCCATTTGTACCACAAGTCAGCACAAGCATCTTCAGATGATAATCCTGCACAATCTTCTCGCAGGTCTGGCGCATATCCAGTCCATCATAACCAAACATACGGTTGACAACAACCAGCTCCTCGTCATTAATCTTCAAGATATTACAGATACAGAAAGAATCCTCAAGGATCTCCTTGCTATAGAACTGCTGGCGCAGGTTGATGTCACAGATCTTCAGACAGTCATCGGGTGTGGCATCAAGGAACTTGCGGATATTCTCACGGCTGACAATATTACGCTGAGCCAGTGAACCGAAGCAGACAGCCCGTGCGCTCTTTGCAATCTCTTCCATCTCTGCATTGAAAGGAATATTATCCCAGGCCACATTCTCCTTGATGTCATACGTGGGGATACCTTCACCGGAAAGTGTTACCTGCACCGTTCCCGTAGGATAAGGAACTCGTGGCATCAGGTAGTTCAGATTGTGCTCTTTCAGAGCATCGATGGTTTCTTCTGCCAGTGCATCCTCGCCTAATGCGCTGATGGCAATGGTATCCAAACCAAACTGTGCTGCGTGATAAGCGAAATTGGCAGGAGCGCCACCTAATTTCTTACCTTCGGGAAGTACATCCCACAATGCCTCACCGAGGCCTACAATATAACGTTTCATGCTTTTTCTGTATTAAGTTGTTTGATATAGGTGAATAGATAAATAACGCCGAGGGCCATGATCAGTACAGCACCAGCCTGTCCGATGGCGTCGCTGGCAAAACCCATCAACAACGGGAATACCGTTCCACCAAAAAGGCCCATAATCATCAGACCACTAACCTCGTTCTGCTTCTGAGGCATTGCTGTGAGTGCCTGGGCAAAACAGATAGAGAAGATGTTGCTATTGCCATAACCCACCAATGCGATAGCCGTGTAGAGAATCCATTTCTCTGTGCCGATAAAGAGTCCACACATCGAGAGTGCCATCATCACCACACTGATAATAAAGAATGTACGCGTAGGCAATACACGGAGGAAGAACGAGCCCGTCAGACAACCAATGGTACGGAAGATGAAGTAGAGACTGGTTGCAAAGGCAGCCTCATTGAGTGTCATGTTTAAGCGTTCCATCAGGATCTTCGGAGCTGTGGTGTTGGTACCAACATCAATACCCACGTGGCACATAATACCAAAGAACGACAACAATACGATGGGGGTGCCGAGCAGTTTTAAGCACTCAGCAAAGGTCGAAGCCTTACCCTCAATCTTGGGCTCATCGATATGCGTCATACCCAAAAGGACGGTAGCCAGAATACCGATAACGAAATAGATGCCAAAGAGGATGCGCCAATCGTAGCCGAACGAGGGAATCACCTGAGTAGCACCCCACATAGCCAGATAAGGAGCCAGAAACGAGGCGATGGCTTTAATGAACTGTCCGAAAGTGAGGGTAGAAGCCAGATTACCACCACCCATAACGGTCGATACCAGCGGATTCAACGATGTCTGCATCAGAGCATTTCCAATACCCAACAACGAGAATGAGATCAGCATGATAGCGAAGTTATTACCAAACAGAGGAATCAGCAGCGACAGTACAGTCACGCCAAGCGAGAGCAACACAGTGTTCTTACGACCGATCTTGTTCATCAGCATACCCGTTGGCACACTGAAGATCAGGAACCAGAAGAACACCAGCGAAGGAAAGATGTTGGCCGTCGAGTCGTTTAGGGCCAAATCTTCTTTCACATAGTTCGAAGCGATGCCCACCAAGTCTACGAAGCCCATGCAGAAGAAGCAGAGCATCACAGGAACAAGGGCAAGTTTGTTAACTTTACTCATAGTTGTATGTTATTTGATTATTTACTATTTAATCTCGTAGATGGTTGCCTTACCGCCTTTCACTTTCAGCGTGTTATAAGGCTCGTTGGGGAATACGAGATTGGTCATCGCCATCTTTCCGTCACTGGCAAAGGCCTCAATGCTACTATGGTCGATGAAGAGGCGAAGCTGTTTCAGAGCACCATGGGTGGGAGCTGTGGTCTCTATCGGGAAAGCTTCACTGAAACTGATGTCTCCACTCTGTTTGCGGTTCATAGCGAAAGTCTGTTTCTGAGCATCGTATTTCATGACAACCTGCTCACCCTTTGTGTTGGAGAGTATCAACTCCATTGAGCCCTTCACGTCGACGACAATCTCACAGGCATCTGTCGGGTTCTTGATTTTCTTACCACGCATAGCCAGTGTTTCCTTCGAGGGTATCACACTGACATAGGTCTCCTCGCCATCCTTGAACAGGCCTAGGTCACGAGCTATAGAGTTAGCTGAGCGGAACTGTCTTGTGGGCACCTGGTTAGCATACTGCCAGTTGGACATCCAAGCCAGAACCACAGTACGGCCATCGGGCGCATTTGAGAATGAAACGGTAGCATAATGGTCCTTACCATAGTCAAGCCACTTCGTTACCTTTGGCATAGACTCGCAGGTAAACTTATGACCATCGAAGTCACCAACAAAATACTGGGTAGCACTGCCGCCAAAAGGTCCACCAGGGTTGATGTTGCAAATCAGCACCCATTTGTCTTCGATCTTCAACAGGTCAGGGCATTCCCATACACCACCATGATTACCATATTCACTACCGAAGCTGCTTTCCTTCTGCCAGTCCTTCAGGTTGGCCGATGACCAGATCTGCATTTCCTGTCCCACGGCCAGCATCATAATCCAGCGGTTAGTGCCATCATACCAGAACACCTTGGGGTCACGGAAGTCGGGTGCGTTAAAAGTAACAACGGGGTTCTTTCCATATTTATTAAAGGTACGTCCACCATCTGTTGAGTAGGCCATCGACTGAGTCTGAGCCTCCCCTGCAGAAGTGTAGAAGGCGATGACAGCGTTCTTACCAAAGCCAGCGGTATTATCTTTGTCTACCACACACGATCCACTAAAGATAGTGCCTAAGGCATCTGCCTCAATGGCCAATGGTAAAGCCTCCCAGTGGACAAGGTCCTTAGAGACGCTATGGCCCCATGTCATGTTCTCCCACAAAGAGCCATAGGGATTGTACTGATAGTATAAATGCCATTCGCCGTCCTTATAGAACATTCCATTCGGATCGTTCATCCAACCATATTGTGGCGTATGGTGATAGGCTGGGCGGAACTTCTCGCGATTGGTAGTATCGAAAGTATCACTAAACTTCATCTCCTTCCAGCAAGCAAAGCCTTTCATGTTGCCTGTCGTGCGACGGTCGCCATGGAAGATAATATCAAGCAGTTGACCGTCCTTTACCTCTAAGGGCACGTAATAGTCCACGTTGTCAACTGCCAGTCGTACATTCGGACGACGCGTACACTGGTTCTCCATACCTATGATGCGTATGTTGGCATTCTCTGCCTTCTCCTCAACAGGAAGCAGTACATACTTGCATCCTGTCTCCAGACGTACCATCGCATGGTTTTCACTCAATACCATTGGGTTCACCTGAGCCTGTGCCGACAGCGACGTCAGCAGGGCGGCCACGATAGAAATTGCTGTTCTTTTCATTTTACTATTCATTTGATTGTTATCGAATTCTGCTGCAAAAATAGGTCAAAAACCTTATATTTACAATAAATAATGTTTCATTTAATAATAAAAATCGTTCATTGCAACATTTTTGTTAGCAATGAACGATTATTTATCATCCTTCTTTAGCAAAGGATAGTAGTTGGCTTTTTTATTTCACCGCTAGCTTGATAAAGTATTCGTGAATACGGGTCCCTCAACAATGGACTGACGGATGGGTTCAAAGAGTCCCAGGTCGTGAAGCAGTTTTCCTTGAGTGGTTGATTCGCCACCTGGAATAATAAGTCCATCCTTGGGTTGATTCCAATCATCCAGTTGGCGCACCTCAAAGGTATCTACACCTAAACGATGGAGCTGCAACTCTATCGCAAGGTAAAAGCCATCTCAGACTCATCGCCCGTTGAACTGCTTCGCACCGCTAGACTGAATCGTGGCTATCAGATGCTGATAAAAGGCGACAAGACCGTGTCCGAGGTGGCCTATGATGTAGGCTTTACAGCCCCCAGCTATTTCACCAAGTGTTTTAAAGACGAGTTCGGAATCAGTCCTTCCGATCTGTCATAAACCAGAAACGATGCAACTCTCCCGAGCAGCATCGTTTCTCATTTTCCAAACCAATTATTACTAACTAACCTATAACTAACTTAAAACCATAAGCATGAAATTTAAATCTCTGCTGCAAAGGTAGGGAGTTTTTGGTTTCGTATCGATAAGAATTGTTTCAAAGACTAACAAAAATCGTTCATTGCAACAAAAATAGGAACAATGAACGATTTTTAGCATGGATTGCCTTCTAATTCAACAAGACAGATTAAAGAAATTCACAAAAAAAACGGCTATACCTCCCGTTTTCGTCCGGAATGCCTTTATTTAAAGGGGTTTCGGCACGGGAGGTATAGTTTGGAAACCTCCCGTATACCTCCCTTATACCTCCCGTCACACCTCCCTTTTTTACTCAGGCAAGCTTGATGATTCTCGCTTAAGCAGCCTTTATCGGAACCACCTTGTAGAAAGCTACATGCGAGTGTTCCTTGTGCTCGAAACCCAACTCCTTCAACGCACGACCCAGACCAATCCTTGTGCTGTGGTTAATCTGAACAGAAGGATACTGCTTCTGGATGATCTTCAGCATCTCCGTACTATTCAGAGTCTTCACAGGCTCGCCCTCTTCAGGCTTACGGAAACAAATCTGGATGATCTCAGCGATATCCTTCTCGGCCATGTACTCCACATTCAGCTCCTGAATCCTTGCAACCTCCTCATTATTAAACCAATACGGCGCCTTCAACTCATTGAGCTCATAGACCACCTGAGCATAAAGCTGCTCATAGTCAATGTCGCCCGTATTGTCAATCAACTTGCCATCAGGAATCGTCAAACAGATGTAGCGACGACTTCCCGTTGCATCCGATAGCGGATGGGGGTTGTTCGTGGTGGCCACGAATGAGGCAAATCGAAGGCGATCCTCCTGAGTCTTACCGAAAATCGGGCGACCATTCACCTTACTTACAGATAAGGCCTGCTTCAGAGCCGCATGCTGACTGGGACGAATAGCATCGAGCTCATCGAGGTTTACCAAGAGATTGTTCGACAAC
>CADBVZ010000020.1 GCA_902798285.1 uncultured Prevotella sp.
CGATGGTACTGCAATGCAATGCGGGAGAGTAGGAGGCCGCCACTTTTATTTATCAGAGCCCTGAGTCAGAAATGATTCAGGGCTCTTTTCGTTTGGTATATCTTGTTATATGGTGTAATAAATACTTTTATGTAGGATACAATGAAAGAAAACAGTTCTGGAATCCAGGAAATTTAAGCCTCGGTACTGGATATGTAGGATAATTATGTATTTTTTTCTTGTTTGCAGAGAAAAATGTGTATCTTTGCAAAATTAATAATTAAATATACGATGAAGATAAAAGTGATGTTTGCCCTTTGGATGATAAGTTCGTTAGGGGCGATAGCGGAGGAGAAAAAGGACTCTCTTGAGTTTACCATTGTTATGGAGAATCCGATTACATCGGTAAAGAATCAGAGTCGTAGTGGTACGTGTTGGGATTTTGCGACTATAGGATTCTTTGAGGGAGAGATACTTCGTAAGTCGGGACGCACCTATGACCTCTGTGAGATGTTTGTTGCTAATAAAAACTATGTTGACGAGGCTATCTATCATGTGAGGATGCATGGCGATAGCCGATTCTCAGAAGGTGGCTCTGCTGACGATGTACTCGCTGTATTAAAAACGCACGGCATTTGTCCTGAAGAGGCCATGCCTGCTCCTGGAACATTAACAGGTGACTCCTTGGCTAATTTTACAGAGTTCTTCGGTGTACTTACGCCTTACATGGAAGCTGTGGCGAAGAATAAGGCAAAAAAACTATCACGGCAGTGGCTTGAGGGTTATCAAGCTATACTTGATGCTTATTTGGGTAAATGTCCTGAAAAGTTTACCTACGATGGACGTGAATATACACCGAAGAGTTTCGCAGAGAGTTTAGGACTTGATTTCGACGACTATATCAGCATTACCAGTTTTACACATCATCCTTTTTATTCTTCATTTATTATTGAGGCCCCTTATAAGTGGCGTCCAAGACCAAGTTATAATGTACCCCTTGACTCAATGATGAATATAATAGACACAGCTCTTGATAAAGGATATAATGTGTGTTGGGGCGGTGATGTGAGTGGCAACGGATTTGACCGTCAGGGTGTGGCTCAGGAGAATACTATTCCAACTCAGGCTTTGCGCCAACAACGGTTTGATGCATGGGATGCTACATACGATCATGTAATGTTGATATATGGTAAGGCTAAGGATAAAGATGGGAATGATTATTATATGGTGAAGAATTCCTGGGGCGATACCGGAAAATATCATGGCATATGGTTTATGCGGAAGAATTATATTGCCCTGAATACCACCTACATCTTTTTGAATAAAAACGCGTTATGAAAAAACGTTTTCTTCCGATTAAATTCAAAGCAAAAAAGGATCGACGAAAGCCGATCCTTTTCAAATTATAACGGATTGGCGTTTGCTAATCCTTCTTCATAACAAAAAAGGATTGGCTATCGCCGATCCTTCTTCGAGCCTCTTGTCGGATTCGAACCAACGACCCCGAGATTACAAATCACGTGCTCTGGCCAACTGAGCTAAAGAGGCGGGTGGGCGAGCTGACTGTATCGCGCCGCTACAACCAAGTACCCTTGCTGCGTTCCCACCCTGGGGGATTCCGAGGGAGCTGGCCGTACAGGACTCGCCCGTGTATAAAAGAACAATTTGCTCGAAAGCGGATGCAAAGGTACAACAAAAAAGTGAAAAGTGAGAAGTGAAAGGTGAAAAGTTTTCCTTTTTAACTATTTTTTGAGGCGAAGCACTCATTATATGCAAGAAAATGCGTAATTTTGCACCTTGTAAGCGATAATTGTTAAAAGATGACAGCTCCAGAATACATACAATTAAAGGCTTTTGCCCGTCAGGATGGCGCCCTGTTGGCTCTGCTATGGATGGCTACATTCTTTTTATATATAATAGGTGTAGAGAATCAAATGCTTGGCTTGGCTGCTTTATTGCTGATGGTTTATACCCCTATTTTTGTTGGAGAAAGGTTGGGAAAGTTCCGTGACTATGGTCGTGAGGGACTTATTTCTTTTCGCAGAGCCTATGTCTACACAGTGTTTGTGTTTTTCTATGGAGGCGTTTTGTTCGCTATTGCACAGTATCTCTACTTTGCTTTTATTGATAATGGCTATCTTATGACTCAGTTTTCGAAGATGATCAACTCCAACGAGGCTCAGAAGATGCTTCAGCAATATGGCATGACTGAGATGATGAACGAGAGTCTGAATGAAATGGCCAATATTCGTCCGATAGATTATGCGTTAAATATGCTGACGGTGAATATATCATTAGGCTTCATTTTGGGAGTTCCCATCAGTCTGATAATGCAGCGAAATACGTTAAAGGTGAATAAGTGAAATAATGTTATGGATATATCAGTTGTAATACCTCTTTATAATGAGGACGAGTCGATCCCAGAGCTCTATGCCTGGATAGAACGTGTGATGAAAGCTAACAACTTTAGCTATGAGGTGATTTTTATCAACGACGGTTCAACCGACCATTCATGGGAGATTATTTCTGAGTTGAACAAGAAACAGCCAGATATTGTAAAGGGCATAAAGTTCCGTAGAAATTATGGCAAAAGTCCTGCCTTGTATTGTGGATTTGAGCAGGCACAGGGCGATGTGGTTATTACGATGGATGCAGACCTGCAGGATTCGCCTGACGAGATTCCAGAGCTCTACCGTATGATTACGGAAGACGGTTACGATCTGGTGAGCGGTTATAAGCAGAAACGCTATGACCCGATTTCAAAGACCATCCCCACGAAACTGTTTAATGCAACAGCCCGTAAGATCAGCGGAATTAAGAATCTGCATGATTTTAACTGCGGTTTGAAGGCCTATCGTAAGGCAGTGGTTAAGAATATTGAGGTCTATGGTGAGATGCATCGCTATATTCCTTATCTGGCTAAGAATGCCGGATTCAATAAGATTGGCGAGAAAGTGGTACAGCATCAGGCTCGTAAGTATGGCTCGTCTAAGTTTATGGGGCTGAACCGTTTCGTAAATGGCTATCTCGATTTATTGACGCTTTGGTTTCTCTCAACATTTGGCAAGAAACCGATGCATGTCTTCGGTTTCTTAGGTACGGTGATGTTCTTTATCGGTTTTGTGGCTGCGTTCTGGATAGGTGCAGATAAATTATGGTGCTTAGCCAATCACATACCTCAGCGACTTGTAACTGATTCCCCATATTTCTATATAGCTCTGACGATGATGATGATAGGTACACAACTGTTCCTTACGGGATTTATAGGCGACCTGATCAGCCGTTCGTCGAGCGGACGTAATGATTATCAGATAGAAGAGAAAATATGACAAAACGTCTTGCTTATCTGTTACTTGTGATGATGTTGATGGCGGCATGTTCATCCATTGATTGTCCCGTAAATAATACGGTGGCTACATTGTATCAGATACGTAACAGCGATGGAACGGAGTTGACACTCAGTGACACGATGACTGTTTTAACCACACGAGTTGACGGTGTTGAAATTAATATCCTTGATTCTGCTCTTTATAATAAGGGCATCGGTATCAGTTCGTTCTCGCTACCCATTAGCTACTTGCACCCAGAGGATGTGTTGGTATTTAAGTTTGATAATAGCAATAAAGATTTGCATGTTGCCGATACTGTGTGGATAAAGAAAGATGACTATCCCCATTTTGAATCGGTAGATTGTAATACATCTTACTTTCACACCTTGACAGGCGTGAAGTATACCAGTCATTACATCGACTCTATCGTGATTAAAAACCCATCAGTGACTTATGACTACGAGACGGTTCACTTATACTTATATCCGAAGAGCAACAATTAGTTTGCTGCTGTTGTTGGTCTCAACAACAGTTTCGGCTCAGATGAAGTTTTTCTCTTTACAGAAAGACTCTATCCCCGTATTCCGTGGTTTCGCCGTGTCGTTTGATCTCGTAGGAGCCGGACTGATGGCTTTTACTGATAATGGTCAGTATGAGGGCGCCCTCCGAATCAACCTTCACGATGAGTGGTTTCCCATTGTCGAGGCTGGATTGGGAAGAGCTAATCATGATGACGATGTGACGCATATCCACTACGAGACCTCAGCTCCCTATTTCCGTGTTGGTATCGATAAGAATATGCTAAAGGATAAGCATGGGAAAAACCGTCTTTATGCTGGTTTGCGCTATGCTTTTACCTCCTATAAGGTGGATATCCATCGAGATAAATACCAGGATCCTGTGTGGGAATGGGATACCACTTATGATATAAAGGATGCCTCTTGCAATCAGCACTGGCTGGAGGTTGTAATTGGTGTAGATTCCAAGATATATGGTCCTCTACATTTGGGGTGGAGCCTGCGCTATAAGCGGCGTATCGCCCATTCAGAAGACGGAAATTTTGGAAATACATGGTATGTGCCAGGTTATGGAAAATATGGTGATACCCGATTGGGTGGAACATTTAATGTTATCATTGATATATGAAAAATAAGAAACTGCTTTGGCAATTGCCGTTTCTCGTACTATTGATTGTTGGAACTGTTTTGATTATCCGTCAGCAGCGATCTACGCCTTATCAAAAGAGTGCCGACTTTATTTTCGGTACATCCTTCCATGTTACTTATCAGTGCGATTCTGATCTTACAGAGAGTATCAAGACAGAACTGATGAAGGTCGATGCCTCGTTGTCACCATTCAACGAGGAATCTGTGATTTCGGCAATCAATAATAATAAGGAAGTTCGTCCAGACCAGATGTTTATCGAGGTATTCAATCTGGCTATGGGTATCTCGAAAGATACCGATGGTGCTTTCGATATTACCGTGGCTCCGTTAGTTAATGCCTGGGGGTTCGGCTTTAAGAATGGCTCCCAACCTTCGAAACAACAAGTGGATAGTTTGATGCAGATAGTAGGTTATCAGAAGGTAAGGCTTACTGATGGTATTGTCATGAAACACGATCCCCGCATCATGCTCGACTGTTCTGCCATTGCTAAGGGATATGGTACCGACCGTGTGGCTAAACTACTGCGAAGCCGTGGGGTCGAGAATTTTATGGTAGAGATTGGCGGAGAAATCGTGACACGTGGTGTAAATCCAGACCGCAAGCCCTGGAAGATTGGCGTGACAAAACCTACTGATGATTCACTCCATGTAGGTCATGAACTGCAAACAATATTAAATGTTACCAACAAGGCGATGGCCACCAGTGGCAACTATCGGAATTTTTATTATAAAGGCGGCAAGAAGTATGCCCATACCATCGATCCCAAGACGGGCTATCCAGTTCAACATAGCATTCTCTCGGCCACTGTGATTACCAAGAGCTGTGCTGTAGCCGATGCCTATGCCACATCTTTTATGGTGATGGGACTAGAAAAGGCACAGAAGGTGTTGGAACGTCATCCAGAGTTGATGGCCTATTTCATCTATAGTGACGATGATGGAGATATGGCTGTTTGGTTCTCTCCGTCGCTAAAGGATAAGATTGAGGAATAACCTTTATGGCTACACTACAGATTTACGAGAAATTGCTTCAGTTCCCTCTGTTTCAAGGGATGAGTCGTGATGATTTGGAGATTGTTGCTGGTCATACTCGCTTTGGATTTCTGAAAGTTGCCTCTGGACGCCCTATAGTGAAAGTGGGTGATACCTGTAGTCAACTCTATTTCCTTATTAACGGTTCTGTCAGGGTGAAGACTTTCTCCGATGACTATGGTTATTCTGTTGAGGAACAGATCTCTGCTCCATATATCCTGCAGTTGGAGGGCGTATTTGGTTATCACCAGCGTTACACCCATGATTTCGTAGCCATGTCGGATGTCAATTTCATCACTATTGATAAGGAAGAACTTGTTCGCTTGACAGAGGATTTTCTTGTTTTTCGTTTGAATATGATGAACAGCTTTGCCACTCAGGCTCAGAAGCAAATCCGTCAGTTATGGCTTCGTCATCCCCAATCGCTTCGCGAGCGCGTAGTACGTTTTCTTATCCAGCATTGTGTTTATCCGGCAGGCCATAAACAGTTTAATATCCTGATGACACGACTGGCTGACGAGGTGAATGATAGTCGTCTGAATGTTTCATGTGTGCTCAATGACTTGCAGAAGGATGGCCTGTTGATCTTGTATCGCGGAAAGATAGAGATTCCACAGCTAGAGCGGTTGCTCATGGTTATCCAGTAAGGTAAACTTTCCTATTTTCAGCTTTTTTAATGCAGAATTTCGTTGCAGTATGAGATTTTTGCATTACCTTTGCATGCCAGAAACGTTAGTATGATTATGAACGAGAATAAAGAGAGAACGAATCCGTTTTTCTTGCCCTATAACACGCCGCATGACACGGCTCCATTTGATCGTATCCGTATGGAGGATTACGAAGAAGCTATGCTTGAGGGTATACGTCGTGACGATGAGCAGATAGAGAAGATTATCAATAACCCTGATAAACCAACCTTCGATAACACAATCGTGACTGTCGATGATGAGAAGGATGACAAAGGTTATTACGATCTACTTAGTCGTGTTAGTACAGTGTTCTTCAATCTGCTTTCAGCAGAAACCAACGATGAGATGGATGCTTTGGCACAGAAAATGAGCCCGATTTTGACAAAACACGCTAACGATATCCGTCTCAATGAAAAATTGTTTGAGCGTATCAAGTATGTACATCAGCATCATCGTAAACTCACACCTGAGGAGAAAATGTTGCTTGATAACTGTTACGACGGTTTTGTCCGTAGCGGAGCCTTGCTCGATGCAGCGGGAAAAGAACGTTTGCGTCAGCTTACTGAGGAGGCTTCGATGCTAGGACTCCAGTTCTCACAAAACCTATTGAAGGAGAATAAGGCTTTTACCTTACATATCACTGACGAAGCTCAGCTCGATGGTCTGCCAGATACTGCCCGTGAGGCTGCAGCTCTTGCTGCCAAGGAACAAGAGATGGATGGTTGGGTGTTTACACTAGACTTTCCCTCATATTCACCGTTTATGACCTATAGTACTCAGCGAGAACTTCGTCGCCAGCTGTATATGGCCAAGAATACGGAGTGTATTCACGACAATACGGAGAATAACCTTGAAATCTGCAAGCGACTTATCAATTTGCGCCGTGAGATGGCACAGCTTCTTGGACATAAGACATACGCCGACTATGTGCTGAAACACCGTATGGCTGGTAATGTGCGAAATGTCTACAAACTGCTCAACGACCTTATCAAAGCCTATAAACCTACGGCCAAGAAAGAAGTGGCTGCTATTGAGAAGATGGCCCGCAAGTTGGAGGGCAAGTCTTTCAAGTTGGAGCCTTGGGATTTTTCGTATTATTCTCATAAGTTGCAACTCGAAAAATACAATATCGATGCTGAGATGTTGCGCCCTTATTTCGAACTCTCGAAAGTTATTGATGGCGTTTTCGGCTTGGCAAATCGTCTTTATGGCATCACCTTTAAGGAGAATAAGGATATCCCCGTCTATCATTCCGATGTAAAGGCTTACGAGGTGTTTGACGAAGATGGATCGTTCCTTGCTGTGTTCTATGCTGATTTTCATCCCCGTAAGGGCAAACAGGGTGGGGCATGGATGACAGAGTACCAAGGCCAGTGGATGGAGCGCAAGGATGTGAAGAAACCTTTTGGTCCTGAGAACTCTAAGAATGTGCGTCCTCATGTCAGTGTGGTGATGAACCTGACGAAACCTACAGAGGAGAAGCCTGCTTTGCTTACGTTAGGTGAGGTGGAAACATTCCTTCATGAATTCGGTCATTCGCTCCACGGTATGTTTGCTAATACCCGTTTTGAGAGTCTTAGTGGTACCAACGTATGGTGGGACTTTGTGGAGTTGCCTTCTCAGTTCATGGAGAACTTCGCCATCGAGAAAGAATTCTTGCGTACCTTTTCCTTTCATTATAAAACAGGAGAACCTCTTCCAGATGAACTTATTGACCGTATCGTGAAGAGTCGCAATTACAATGTGGCTTACGCCTGCATGCGTCAGGTTAGCTTCGGTCTGCTCGATATGGCTTATTATACCAAGAAGGATGAGTTTACGGACGATATTATTCCTTTTGAAAAGAAAGCCTGGGAAAAGGCCATGATCCTGCCTCAATTACCCGATACATGTATGACGGTGCAGTTCTCTCATATCATGGCGGGAGGTTATGCTGCTGGCTATTATAGCTATAAGTGGGCTGAGGTTCTTGATGCTGATGCCTTTGCCGTTTTCAAGAAGCATGGTATCTTCAACAAAGAAACGGCATTGCGTTTCCGTGAGAATATTCTATCGAAAGGTGGTACGGAGAATCCGATGACATTATATAAACGGTTCAAGGGTGGTGAACCCACCATTGACGCATTACTGAAGAGAAATGGAATCAAAACAGCAAAAACTAGATGAACGTTATTTGAGGATGGCCCGCATCTGGGCAGAGAACTCATATTGCAAACGCCGTCAGGTGGGTGCTTTGGTAGTCAAGGATAAAATGATTATCAGTGATGGCTATAACGGTACGCCCAGCGGTTTTGAGAACGTTTGTGAAGACGACGATAACGTGACGAAGCCTTACGTACTCCACGCCGAGGCCAATGCTATCACCAAACTAGCCCGTAGTTCTAACAATAGCGACGGTGCCACTATCTACATTACAGCATCGCCTTGTATTGAGTGTGCAAAGCTCATTATCCAGGCAGGTATAAAGCGCGTGGTATATGGTGAGAAATATCGTCTGACGGATGGTATTGATTTGCTGAAGCGGGCTGGTATAGAGGTATTATACATAGGACCAGAAGAAAAATAAAGTGATAAAAGTATGAATAAGTATAGTCGTTTTACCCCTCTTTGGATGGCCGTATGCGTTGTCATCGGTATTCTTGTTGGCACTTTCTATGCTAACCATTTCTCGGGAAACAGACTCAATATCATCAACTCGAGTGGTAACAAACTCAACAATCTGCTCCATATCATCGATGACCAGTATGTGGATACAGTAAATATCAACGATCTTGTGGAGAAGGCAATGCCACAGATTTTGGCTGAGCTCGATCCTCATTCTGTCTATATTACAGCCCGTGAAGGCGAAATAGCCAATGACGATCTTCGTGGCTCATTCTTTGGTATAGGTATAGAGTTTACCATTCGTCAGGATACTATTCGTGTACAGAATGTTATAGGAAATGGACCTGCTGAGCGTGCTGGCGTTTTGGCGGGTGATAAGATTGTAGAGGTCGACGACTCCATCTTCGTAGGTAAGATATGTACGAATGCCGAGGCAATGCATCGTCTGAAAGGTCCGAAGGATACGAAGGTGAAGTTGGGCATTCTCCGTTATGGCGAGAATAAGATACGTCATATCACAATCACACGTGGTGAGATACCTACAAAGAGTGTTACCTCATGTTATATGCTTGATGATGAGAGTGGCTATATTCGTATCAAGAATTTCGGTGAGAATACCTATCCAGAACTGCTCATTGCTTTGGCAAAGTTGTCGCAGCAGAATTTCAATAATCTGGTTATCGATTTACGTGGTAATACGGGAGGCTACCTTGAATCTGCCGTACAGATAGCCAATGAGTTCCTGTCGCGCGGACAGCTGATTGTCTATACTCAAGGTCGTGCTTTCCCTCGTCAGGATTATCGTGCCGACGGACGAGGCTCTTATCAGCGTCTGCCCCTTGTGGTGCTTGTTGATGAGGTTTCTGCCTCTGCTTCAGAGATTCTCGCAGGTGCCATTCAGGATAACGACCGCGGTACTATTATTGGTCGCCGTTCCTTCGGTAAAGGTCTGGTTCAGAAGCCGATGGAGTTTAGCGATCACTCCATGATTCGTCTTACCATAGCCCGTTACTATACGCCCTCGGGCCGTTGCATCCAGAAGCCCTATAGCGACGGATCGCATTACGATGATGATTGGATATCTCGTTATCAGCATGGTGAATTCTTCTCTGAGGACAGTATCAAACATACAGGTCCTGAGTATCACACGTCGAATGGTCGTATCGTCTATGGCGGTGGTGGTATCACCCCTGATATTTTTATCCCTGAGGACACCGTCGATATGACCTCTTATTATAAGGAGGCCACGATGAGCGGTTTGATACTCCAGTATGCTTTCGTTTATACCGACGAGAATCGCCAACTCCTCTCTGATATGAAGACGGTTAAGGAGATGGAGACTTATCTGAAGCGACAGAACATTGTGGATAAGTTTGCCACTTATGCCGATAAAAACGGTCTGAAACGTCGTAACCTGATGATACAGAGGTCGCACAAACTATTGGAGCGTTTCCTCGTCAGTCGTATCATTTACAACATCAATAACGAGCAGGCTTGGACGGAATATCTCAATCAGGATGATCCTTCTATCAAGGAGGCACTCCGATTGTTCCGTGAAGGTTCTGCCTTCCCTCAGAAACCCGTCACTCCAGTTCGCGACAAGCGCGTGGCTATGCTTTCCGACGATCCACATGTTCATGTCTCAGGTGTGCTGATAGCCCATGCTTAAGTCAGAACTCCGTCAACAGATGCGTCAACTTAAACGACAATTCACTCCGCAACAGCTGAGTGAGTTGTCGTTTCCTATTATTTCAAGGCTGAAAGAGAAAATACGCGATGCCAATGTTATTATGGCCTACGATGCATTGCCCGATGAGGTGAATACCCGTGAGTTGCTCGATGATCTCGTTGCCGAGGGGAAGACCGTTCTCCTGCCTAAGGTGCTCGATATTGAATCTATGGAATTGCGGCGCTATACGGGGAGTGATAGTCTCCGCGAGGGTGCTTTCCACATTATGGAACCTGTTGGCGAACGCTTTACCGATCTTCAGAAAATAGATGTAATTCTCGTTCCAGGAATGGCATTTGATGCGCAAGGACATCGTTTAGGGCGGGGCAAAGGCTATTACGACCGCTTCCTCTCATCTCTCACTTCCCACTTCTCACCTCTACTCATCGGTGTTTGCTTCGATTTCCAGAAAGTAAGTGAAGTCCCCGTCGATAAGTTCGATATTTCTGTCGACGAAGTTATTTAGCAGAACCTGATATCAGCAATCACTTGACTGCTCACTTGTTCATTTAGTTTCTTAACCAATTCGCCACGCATCATCGAGAGGTTGGCCCTCAAGGCAGGATTGTTTATGTGCACATACAGCGTCTGATTACGTATTTTCAAGTCCTGCGTGTGTTCGGCCACCATGTTGCCAGCCACCTCTGCCCATGAGTCTATGAGCCTTTTCTGTAGCAGTGGCGTCTCTAACCCTTGTGCACGCAGATTCCTCATAATGAGGTCCTTAATCTGTTGTACGTCTCTTTTAAACATTTATTTCTCCGTTGTCTACGTGGAATATTTTATAATCGTGCGATGAGGCCGAGAGTATCTGGTCCAAGTGGTCGCGATTGGTGTCAGTAATGAAAATCTGCCCGTAATCGTCACCTGCCACCAGTTTTACGATTTGTTCCACTCTGTTGGCATCAAGCTTATCGAATATATCGTCGAGCAGCAGTAATGGTGTCGTATTCGAGTTGGTACGCTTCAGGAAGTCAAACTGTGCCAGTTTTAGGGCGATTACAAACGTTTTATTCTGTCCCTGACTACCTTCTCGCTTCATCGGATGCCCACCCAGGCAGAATTCCAGATCATCACGATGTATACCATGCAGCGAATAACCCACGGCACGATCTTTGAATCTGTCGCGTTGAATCACATCAAGCAATGGCCCTCGGTCACAATGTGATGTATAGTTTAGTGTTACCTGTTCGCGGTTTTCTGATACTGCCTCATATATCTTCTGGAACAGAGGAGTCAACTCCTCCACAAAAGCCTTCCTGCACTTGTATATATGTTCACCCTCAGAGGCCATCTGCTCTTCAAACAGACTCATTACCTCAGCGTCGGGTTCCTCTTCCTGTTTCAGCAGCACATTGCGCTGTTGCAAGGCCTTGTTGTAGCGGTTCATCGACTCTATATAACTACGGTCGTATTGCGAAATTACCAGGTCCATCAGTCGTCTGCGCTCCTCGCTACCACCTTCAATGAGCAGTGTGTCCGATGGTGCTACAATCACGATGGGTATCAGACCTATATGTTCCGATAGTCGTTTGTATTCTTTCTTATCGCGCCTAAAATGTTTCTTCTGTCCGCGTTTCATGGCTGCTGTTATCGTCAGGTCTTCGTTATACTTTCCTTCTAGCATGAAGAAATCCTCTCCATGCCTGATCACCTGCGAATCAATGGGGTTGTTGGCTGAGCGACAAAACGACAGGTAATAGATTGCATCCAATACATTCGTTTTGCCCACGCCGTTCTGACCAATCAGGCAATTGATTTTTGGCGAAAGCTCCAACGAAGCCTCTGCAATGTTTTTATAGTTAATAATCGATAGCTTTTCTAAAATCATGCTACAAAGGTAGGTATTTTTCTCCATAAAGTATACAAAGCACATTAAATTAATGTTTTTTTTGTGTTCTTTGTGTCCTTTGTGATTTATTTTTTGTAATTTTGCACCCGATTTATGCGTAAACAATAATAAAATAACAAATAATAATGGCAAATACAACGAATCAACAGCAGGCAGCTCCTACGATGGAGCAGAGCCTGAATCAGAGTGAGGCCTTCTTCCTGAAGTATAAGAAGGCTATTATCGCTGCAGTGGTAGCCCTTATCGTTATCGTTGCAGGTATCGTTCTTTACAAGACTTATGTGTCAGGTCCTCGCGAGGTGAAAGCCAGCACAGCTATTGCTAAGGGACAAGAGTACTTCCAGGCTGCTAACTATGAGATGGCTCTCAATGGCGACAGTGTTAATTTCAAGGGCTTTGCTAAGCTTGCCGACGAGTATAGCAGCACTGCTGCAGGCAATCTGGCTAACCTCTATGCTGGTCTCTGCTATGCCAAGCTCGACAAGTGGGAGGATGCAGTGAAGTACCTCGAGAAGTACGATGCTGCTGACGATCAGATGATTTCTCCCGCTGCTGAGGGTGCTCTGGGTAATGCCTATGCTCACCTCAACCAGCTTGATAAGGCTGTTTCTCATCTGAAGAAGGCTGCCGAGAAGGCCGACAACAATTCACTTTCACCCACATTCCTGATCCAGGCTGGTGAGATTCTCGAGAGCCAGGGTAAGAATGATGAGGCTCTGAAGCTCTATCAGACCGTAAAGGAGAAGTACTTCAACTCTATGGCCTATCAGACCATCGATGGTTACATCGAGCGCGTTTCAGCTAAGTAATTGTCAATTCGATAATGGCTACTGCACTTCATAACCTCAGCGACTACGACTTTAATGCCGTTCCCGATGCATCGAACATGACGTTTGGTGTGGTCGTAGCAGAGTGGAATCCCGAGATTACGGGAGCGCTGCTCAGTGGCTGCGTCTCAACGCTTGAGAAGCATGGCGCTCTGCCTGAGAATATTCATGTGAAGACCGTTCCAGGTTCCTTTGAACTTATTTACGGAGCTCACCAGATGACCCTTAATGATGGTTATGATGCCGTCATCATCCTTGGTTGTGTTATTCGTGGCGAGACACCTCATTTCGATTACATCTGTCAGGGAGTCACCGAGGGTATAGCCCGACTGAATGCGACGAGTCCTGTACCAGTTGTGTTTGGTCTGCTAACTACGAACGACCTCCAACAGGCTAAGGATCGCTCAGGTGGCCGCTTTGGCAATAAAGGTGATGAATGCGCTGTAGTTGCCATCAAGATGGCAAAGTTCTAAGAAAAAAAGTAAATCCCAGCCGGCTGGCTGGGATTTATTATTTAATCCACTTGTCAAGATCTACTTTCCCTTCAAAGTCTGGAGCAATGCGTATGTTGCTGGTATCCACATCCGTCTTGCCTAGTAGGAACTTGTCGATGAAGGCTTCTACCTCAGGATACTGGCTTTCAGGTAGCATGCAGTGCATGTGGCCACCTATGATGCTATAGCCCATGCGATCGGCGATGCCGAATTTCTCCCATACTTTACGGGCCGCATTCAGCGATACGTAGGCACTTTCGTCGGCCAACCATTTATAGTCTGTATTGCCAATTACCAATAGTGCCCTTGGGCAAACCATCGCGCAGAGCTCATGGTGATCGTATGGCATCAGATACACGCTGTCGCCATGGAATTGTTCCAGCATCGACTCCTTAAACCAGTGATAGTCTGTGCGATCCAGATTCTCCACACTGTCCACCTTGCAGTTGTAGCGCCATGAAGCAGCTCCTCCACCACCAGGTTCCTGAGCAATGGTTAGTGCCACGCGCTCATCGAAAGCGCCACAGAACAGTGACATCTTTCCAGCATAACTACAGCCTGAAACGCCGATACGCTTTACGTCAATCTTCGTCTTCTCAGGACCCAACTGCTCCAGACCGTCTATCAGTCTACTCAGTCCCCAAGCCCATTCGCTGTAGGCACCATTGTCTTTAAGATGAGGGTACAGACGGTCGAAATTGTGCTCACCCCTTTCGTGGTGTTTACGCCATCGTCCTTGTGTATAGTCGTTCACCTGATCTTCGTGGAAGTTCATGATGGCAATGGGACGATTCTCAAACAGTGCCTTGGGCAGTGACAATCGGCTGGTGCCAATCATCAGCGCGTAGGGAGCTTCGCCCATGGTGGGGTAGTGCAGACATGATTTCAGTGTCAGCGTTTCGCCATTCACGGTTACATCCACTATCAGGGTGTCGCCCTTCATACTGGCTTTGATGGCTTCAGGGCTTACGTCTGGCTTCTCGCCGATGCCATACTGCTGAATCATCTGACTGATTTCCTGACGACGCTGACTCCACTGGCTGAGGTTCTCCACGCGCGTGGTGCCGTCGTTCATCAGCAACGGGTCAGGTAAAGCCTGCATGGGTTCCTTTAATTGGGCTGAGGCCGAAAGCGCACAACCCATCAATAGTAGCGATAATAAGTTGTTTCTGTACATCATAATGTCTATGGTTTTTAAATTTACAATGAATTTATGCTGCAAAGATACTAAAAACTCTCAATTCTCAATTCTATATTCTAATTTTTTTTGTAACTTTGCGCCCAAAAAAGAAAGCGTATGAAGTTTGTCAGTTGGAATGTAAATGGTTTGCGCGCGTGCGAGGGTAAGGGTTTCAGTGATATTTTCCATCAGCTCGATGCCGATTTTTTCTGTCTGCAAGAGACGAAGATGCAGGAGGGACAACTCGATCTGCAGTTCGATGGTTACCAGAGCTACTGGAACTATGCCGATAAGAAAGGCTACTCAGGCACCGCCATCTTTACCCGCCACCAGCCTCTCAGTGTGGAATATGGCATTGGTATCGATCTTCACGACCATGAGGGTCGTGTGGTGACACTCGAGATGCCCGATTTCTATCTGGTATGCTGTTACACGCCCAACTCGCAAGATGGACTGAAGCGCTTGGAGTACCGCATGTCGTGGGAGGATGCCTTCCGCGCTTACCTCAAGCGCCTCGACGCAGTGAAACCCGTCATCCTCTGTGGCGACTTGAACGTGGCTCACGAGGAAATCGATATCAAGAATCCTAAGAGCAATCGCCATAATGCTGGCTTTACCGACGAGGAGCGCGAGAAGTTCAGCGACCTGCTGGCCTGTGGCTTTACCGATTCGTTCCGTTGGAAGTATCCTGATGAGGTGAAGTATTCGTGGTGGAGCTATCGTTTCCAGGCGCGTCAGAAGAATGCCGGTTGGCGTATCGATTACTTCGTGGTGAGCAATCGTCTACAGGATCGCATCGACGATGCTGAGATATATACCGACATTCTGGGTTCCGACCATTGTCCCGTCGCCCTCACGCTTCGTTGAAGAAATCGCACCGTTTGCTGAAATGATTTGGCCGTCATGGGTAATTTGACTATCTTTGCAGCACAAAACAAATAACAGATGACAGAGATTCTGAATGAATATGACTCTATAACGCTCGACGAGATGCGCAGCATCCGCCTGATGAACAGGATCGACACCAAGTTCGTGACCACGGTGCCGATGCTGCGTCAGTTGTTGCTGCTGGCCAAGGACGACTATTTCGTGCAGGAGTCTCAGGGTGAGCGCATATCACCTTATTATACGCTATACTTTGATACGCCCGATTGCAAGATGTACAATCGTCATGAGGCAGGCCATCTCTCTCGTCAGAAGGTTCGTGTACGTTCCTATGTCAATGCCGGACTTAATTTCCTTGAGGTAAAGACGAAGAACAATCACGGACGAACGAAGAAGAAGCGCATCGAGGCCCTCAACTTCGATCCTGAGAATCATTCAATTTTCAATGTTCAATCTTCATTGTTCTCCGACTTCCTTCAGACCTATCTGAAGTACCCCCAACAGTCACTAGTACGTCAGGTTGAGAACCGTTTCGATCGTATTACGCTGGTCAACAAGGCTAAGACTGAGCGACTTACCATCGATACGAATCTGCGATTCCATAATATCAGTACGAATAATTACCGTTTTATGGAGGATCTCGTGGTGATTGAACTGAAGCGCGATGGTCTGCAGCCTTCTCCCATTCTGCCGCTGCTTACCAAGTTGCGCATCCATCCGCATGGCTTCTCGAAGTATTGCATTGGCTCGGCTCTTACTAACGCTGATCTGCGTCGCAATCGCATCAAGCCCCGTCTGCATAGCGTAGAGAAAATATTAAACTCTTGTAACTTATAAAAAGAAACAATATGGAATTTTTCGCTTTATCTAACGATTTCTCGATGATGTTCATCCGACTGCTCATCAATGTGCTGGTCACATGGTTTATCATCGATCGTCTGTATTTCAAGAAGAGCCAGCGACGTGACTTCTATTTCACGTATATGCTCATCTCGATGGCCATTTTCTTCATCGTGTTTTTCATGATCTTCGTGCTCGAGGATATGAAGGGCAAGACCTCGATGGGTGTGGGTATCGGTCTCTTCGGAATCTTCTCCATCATGCGCTATCGTACCGATGCTATGCCAGTGCGCGAGATGACTTATCTCTTCGTTATTATCGCCCTCTCGCTGGTGAATGCCGTATCGGTGAATGTGCCTATCTTCGAGGTACTGTTGACGAATGTTGTCATGATTCTGGCCGTATGGCTGTGCGAGATGCATCTTAAGTCGCGCCCCTCGAAACTGATCCAGTACGACCGCATCGAACTCATTACCCCCGATCGTCGTGAGGAACTCAAGGCCGATCTCGAGAAGCGTCTGGGTGTGAAGGTGAAGCACATCGAGGTAGGATCCATCGATTTCCTGCGCGATATGGCTATGCTGCGCGTTACCTATGAGGGTACGTCCAACAGCGTCGACGAAGTGCCTAAGCTCTCAAAAGACCAACTCAAAGAATTCTAAAGTTGATTGAAATGAAGAAGCTATTTTATTTTCTCATTTTCTCATTATCTCATTTGAGTGCGAGCGCTCAATCAGATGATTTCGGACTCGACTTCTCGCTCGAGGCCCAGAAGAAACTCTCCAAGCAGTGGAGCATCTCACTCGAGGGTGAATACCGCTCGCGTAACAATGCCAAGACCAACGATCGTTGGAGCATCGGGTTGGGCGTAGATTATAAGGTGGCCAAGTGGCTCAAGGCTTCGGCTGGCTATACTTTGCTTTACGATAACAACGAGCGGATATCATACTTCGAACGTACCGACGACGCTGTACTCGAGGGCGATGCCGAGGTTGGCGATCCTAAGAAGTGCGCCCAGTATTGGGGCACGCGCCATCGCTTCAACGTATCCCTCACCGCTAGTCAGAAGTGGGGCGACTTCAAGTTCTCACTCCGCGAGCGCTGGCAGTACACCTATCGTCCTGAATACACCGTTGATGAGCGTTGGAGTTACCTCGATCAGGCCTACGATGGCAAACAGCATATTTACTCAGGTAAGGGTAAGAATGTGCTCCGCAGCCGTTTGCAGGTGGAGTATAGTAAGAAGAAGTTGCCCGTTACGCCTTATGCTAACGTGGAATTCTTCAATGCCTGGAGCCTGCAGAAGACGCGTTTCACCGCTGGTCTCGATTGGGACATCTCCAAACAGCACACCCTTGGTGCTTTCTATCGTTACCAAAGTGTTCGTAACGACGATGACGACAACGAGCCCAACTGCCATCTCCTGGGCGTAAGCTATAAGTTCAAGTTCTAATTGTCGGTTACATGGTTACAGCTGTAACCATGTAACCTTTCTGCCTCAGTTTGTTAGATAATAATAACGTAAACATCTGAAAGACAGATTGTTACTAGAGAATAATAACTGCTTTTAATACTCTGCGGTTACATGGTTACAGCTGTAACCATGTAACCATATGTACCATAATACACATGTAAGACCTATTTCCTGAGGGATAAAAACAGAAGGATGCAGGGGCAAACTATTATCTAAGCAGGGAGAAAGTACGTACTAAACTATCGTTTGCCTATACCCAAACGATTATTCGCCTATACTCAAACAATCGTGCGCCTATACTCAAATTGAAACGTATTAATTTTGTATGTGCACTTAGTACAGCCCCACTTCAAAAACACAGGGTCTGCTTAAATTAGATGAATTTGTGGAAGAAAGATTTCTTGCTGGTGGTTTGGCTGTTTTCGTATTTGTCGATGGCCGGTAGCGTTTTTTGGCGGCCAATGGCGATTAGTTTCTCCGATTTATCGAAATCGAAGGTGCCATAACGGTTCATCTGGATATCTATCAGAATATCAGGGTTCATGAGTTGAGCCATGAGGATGGAGTTCTGCCTGATCATCAGGGAGCTGGCACGCGAAAGAACCGTGTAATAGTTGAAGTCGATATTGTCGGGTATCAGCATGTCGAGTATCTTTGTTTTCAGCGATGCATCGCTTTTTTGAATCGCAGTCAGTCTCTGCTGCTCATCCCACTGCGCCTTGTAGTCATGGCCGCTCACGTCAATGCCCACCAGAATATCTCCGGCCTGGCGTTTAACTCGATTCAGCGGGAGCGGATTGATCACACCGCCGTCTATCAATATCATATCATCACGTTGCACAGGTTCGTAGAACGAGGGTAGGGATATGCTGGCGCGAATGGCCTGAAACAAACTGCCTTTGTTGAAAAGTACCTCTTTTCCCGCTTTCAGGTCTGTAGCAACGGCACAATATGGAATAGGCAGATCCTCTATATTCACATCGGGCACGAATTCCATGATGGCCTCGATGATGCGCGTACCTTTCACGATATGGTTGAGCGATAGCGAGAAATCGATAAGACTCAGCATCTTCTTTCTGTCGATGGTTTTCATCCATTCGCGAAACTCGTTCAGCTTGCCTGCGGCATACACACCACCAACGAGGGCTCCCATAGAGCAACCTGCTATTGAAGTGATTTTGTAGCCTTGTGCCTCGAGTTCTTCAATGGCACCGATATGTGCCAATCCTCTGGCGCCACCACTCGACAGCGCCAATGCCACATTTTTAGTCTTTACCTGTTTTGCCATTGTTCAACCAATTATTGATTAAAAGATTTCCCCGCCAATTGACGGCGGGGAAACCCTATGAGAGATTACATATCCTCGTAAGTATCGAGATAGGTGACGTGGGTAACGAGGTATTCCTCTACGCCGTGCTTACCATCGGCACCACCGATACCACTCTTCTTCACACCAGCGTGGAAGCCCTGAATAGCCTCGAAGTGCTCGCGGTTGATGTAGGTCTCGCCAAACTCCAGTTCGCGGCAGGCCTTGGTGGCGATGTTCAGATCCTTGGTGAAGATAGAGGATGCCAGACCGTATTCGCAGTCGTTAGCCCAAGCGATGACCTGATCGATAGTATCGAACTCAACCAGCGGAATTACAGGACCGAATGTCTCCTCGTGGATGATGTCCATATCCTGACGGCAGTCGTCGAGCACGGTGGCGGCATAGAAGTAGCCCTTGGTGCCTACGCGCTGACCACCACAGAGCAGCTTGGCTCCCTGTTTGATGGCGCGCTCCACCTTCTCGGTGACACTCTCCAAGGCGCGCTGCTCTACCAGCGGACCCATATCCACGCTCTCGTCCTTGCAAGGATCGCCCACCTTCACGGCCTTCATCTTCTCAACGAGAATCTTCGTGAACTCGGCCTTTACCTCTTTCTGAACATATACGCGCTCAGCATTGTTGCAGATCTGACCGTTATTGCCGATACGGCTGTCGACGATCCACTGGGCTGCACGCTCCAAATCGGCATCCTTGCAAACGATGGCAGGAGCCTTACCGCCCAACTCGAGGCTCACCTTGGTGATGTTCTTCGAGGCGGCAGCCATGATGCTGGCTCCAGCGCCTACGGAACCTGTTACGCTCACGATGTCAATTTTAGGCGAGCCGGCCATCTCGTTGCCGATGACACTTCCTTTACCCGTTACGATGTTGATAACACCAGCGGGCAGACCAGTCTCAGCAACTACCTTAGCGAACTCAGTACAGTTCTCGGGTGTAAGCTGTGAGGGCTTGATGACGATGGTACAGCCTGCGATGAGCGCAGCACCGGCCTTGCGGGCGATGAGGAAGAAGGGGAAGTTCCAGGGCAGGATACCTGCTACCACACCGATGGGCTTCTTCGTCAACAGAATGGTCTCGTTAGGACGGTCCGAAGGGATAATCTCGCCCTCAATATGACGAGCGAATGTAGCCATGTACTCGAAATAGGCAATGGTGGCACCCACCTCGATAGAGGCCCATGTACGGGTCTTACCCTGCTCACGCATGATAATCTCTGTGAACTCCTTCTCGCGCTTCTTAATGCCTTCGGCCATCTTCAGCAGATAGCCGGCGCGTTCGATGGCGGGCGTCTTGGCCCAGGCCTTCTGGGCAGCACGAGCAGCGTCGAGGGCACGATTCACGTCCTCGATGGTTCCCTCGGGCTGGCGAGAGATAACTTCCTCGGTTGAGGGGTTCAACACGTCGATCCACTGGCCGTTGCTGCTATTGCAGAACTGACCGTTGATGTACATCTGTAAATCTTTCATAACTTGTTTTTGTTTTAAGTAGATAATGTTTGATATGTTTAACGTTTATAACGTTCTAAACCCTGTTTCAGGAATTGGATGTAGCCTGCGATGTCCTCGTTATAGGCGCGACTGGCGGCCAGAGGCTTGCCATCATTGTCGAGCATCACGTAGAAGGGCTGGGCATTGGCGCCAAACTTATGGCTCTGCAGATAGCTCCACTTGGCACCAACGGTGCGAAGGGTCTTGCTGTTGCCCTGAGCATCGGTCACTATGAACGGTTCTTGGAGTGGTGTCTTGTCGTCCACGTAAACCGAGATGAGAACGAAATCCTTCATCAGCATATCGGCTACGGTAGGATCGGTCCACACAGCTGCCTCCATCTTACGGCAGTTTACGCAACCAAAGCCTGTAAAGTCTATCAATACGGGCTTGCCTTGGGCACGGGCAGCCGCCATTCCTTCATCATAGTCGGTGTATTTGGCCTCCACTACTTTCGTGTTGAGGTTGAAGTCCTGTGTACTCATCGGTGGAGCAAAAGCGCTGACAGCCTTACACGGAGCGCCCCAGAGTCCAGGCACCATATAGACGGCAAAGGCCAGCGACACGAGACCACCCATGATGCAGATAACAGGCATGGGCTTACGCTCACCTCCTATTTCATCGCTCTGGAATCGGAGCCAGCCGCAGAGGTATGCGCCTAAGAGGGCGAATATGACAATCCACAGCGAGAGGAATACCTCGCGATCGAGCAAATGCCAGCCATAGGCCAGATCGGCTACGGAGAAGAACTTCAGTGCAAAAGCCAACTCGATGAAGCCCAATACAATCTTCAGCGTGTTCATCCAAGAGCCCGACTTAGGCGCCTGTTTGAGCCAAGAGGGGAACATGGCAAAAAGGGTAAAGGGCAAGGCGAGGGCTACGGCAAAGCCCAGCATGCCAAGGGCGGGGGCGAGCCAGTTGCCACTGGTGGTGGTCTCTACCAACAACAGTCCGATGATGGGCGCTGTGCACGAGAAGGATACGAGCACCAGCGTGAAAGCCATCAGGAAAATGGAGAGGTAAGAGGTAAGGGGTGAGAGGTGAGAGCCTGATGACGCTTTGGCGGAGAGCTCTTCACTCTTCTGATCCACCTTGTTGGCCCAGCTATCGGGGAGTTTGATTTCGAACCATCCGAAGAAGGAGAATGCAAACACCACGAGCAACAGGAACAGGAAGATGTTGAATACAGCATTCGTCGACATGGCGTTCAGTGTGTCGCTTCCAAAGATGGCCGTGACGAGCAGTCCCAATGCCAGGTAGATAACGATGATAGAGACGCCATAGGTAAATGCATCGCGAATACCCTTGCGCTTATCCTTACTACGCTTCAGGAAGAAACTTACTGTCATGGGGATGATAGGCCAGATGCAGGGCATGCACACGGCTAATAGTCCACCAATGAAACCCATCAACAGTATATAAAGCAGACTATGGCTGGCAATATTGTCACTGCCACCCATGGCTTTGAGGTCATCAACAATAGGAGCCCAGAGGTCAGAGGTGAGAGGGGAGAGGGAAGAGGTGAGAGAAGTGCTGTCGGAGGCGAGAGAGTCCGTTTCCTCTCCTGAGTTCTTGACTTCATCCGTAACAACCGCCTTGGGTTCTTCCACCTTAGGTTCTTCTGCTTTGGGTTCCTCTGCCTTAGGCGAAACGCCGCTTACCTTCAGCTCTGCCTCTGATGGTGGCAGGCAGGATTCATCGTTGCAGGCACCATATTCGATATAACAGTCAATGTCGTACTTCGGTTTCGTGAAACGTATCTTCTGCACGAAGGTGACAACCTTCTCGAAGTAGCGCAGATTCATCTCGAACAACTTGTCATACTGCTTTATCTCATTGCCTCTGGCTTGTAATTTGCCCACGAGTTCTGCACCTTCCATTTTCTGGGCATGGAAACTGGCGCTGATGGGACCATCGTCGCCCAGTCCTGTGGAGTACACATGCCAACCCGGATCGATAGTGGCCGAGAATATCAATTCTGCTTCGGCTCCTTTCAAGGGCTTCAGTTCAGATTTGAAGTGAACAGGATCCATCATCTGGGCATAGCCCATAATGAACGTGAGGCTGAATGTGATGAGTAGCAGTATTCTTTTCATTTGCCGAGGAATTTCTTGTTTAGATAATCATTGAAAGCGTCGCGGTAGTTGTCGCCAATGGGCAGATAGGTGTCAGCATCCATGATGACACGGTTCTTGTTGACCTCCTGAATCTGCTTGAGGTTAATGATATAAGAGCGATGGATGCGCATGAAATAATCCGGCAGCCGTTCCTCCATCTTTTTCATCGAAAGCAGGGTGATGATGGGCTTGGGCTGACTGTCGAGATGAATCTTCAGATACTCACTCATGGCCTCTACATAGCGGATGTCGCTAATGGCTATCTTTATTACCTTGTAGTCGGTCTTGACGAAGATGGAATCGTCGTCGTCAGAGGGGATTGGTGAGGGGTGAGAGGTGGTAGGAGTGGGGGCTGAAGTCTGTGGGACAGCCTCTATCCGTTCTTTCAGACGATTGGCCGCACGGCGGAAATCATCGAGTCCGAAAGGCTTCAGCAGATAATCGACGGCATTGATCTTAAAGCCCTCGACGGCATACTCGGAATAGGCTGTAGTAAACACCACGAGGGGTGGCGTGGCCAGCGACTTCACGAAATCCATACCATTCAAGTCGGGCATGTTGATGTCACAGAAGATGGCATCAACTATCTCGTTGTTTAATATCTCGCGGGCCTCGGTGGCACTCTGGCACTGCCCGGCCAGTTCCAGGAACGGCACCTTTCCTATATACGTAGTCAACTGCTGTAAAGCTAGTGGCTCGTCATCGATAGCTAATACTCTTATCATAGTGGTAATGTGAGTGTTACGGTGTAAGTATCTGCCCCGTCGTTCAGATCGAGGGTGTAGTTTTTGCCATAAATAAGATCGAGGCGCTGTTTCACGTTTGTGAGTCCTACACCGCCATGCTTGTCCTCCTCTGCCGGCTTCTTGCTATTCTTGCAGACGAACTTGATTTCGTGGTCGCTGGCTGTCATGACGATGTCGATAAATGACTCCTGACGGTAGCTGACGCCATGTTTAAAAGCATTCTCCACAAACGTGATGAACATCAGTGGCGGCACTTCCTTGTTGGGAAGCGAGTCGGGCGTCTTCACACTGATCTTCACCTTATCAGTATAGCGTAGTTTCATCAGGGTGATGTAGTTCTGCAGGAAAGCTATTTCGCGATCGAGAGGTACGCCAGCCTTGTTGCCCTCATAGAGCACGAAGCGCATCATCTTCGAGAGTTCAAGAATGGTTGTCTTAGCCTTCTCGGGGTCGATGTCTACAAGAGCGTGGATGTTGTTGAGCGTGTTCATGAAGAAGTGTGGGTTGATCTGGTATTTCAGATACTCCAACTGCTGCTCCAGGTTCTCTTTCTCGAGTTCAGCCAGATGCTTCTGATCGCCGCGCTGCTTGAAGTAGAGTTTTACGCCTAAGTTCATGCCTAACATCAGGATGAGAATCACCAGCGATATAATATCGTGCTGTCCCATAATAATGGGGGCGCGTTCATCCATGAATCTGCGTTCGCGGAAACGACGTGGACCATCGTCGTGGGCCTCGAACTTGGCGATTTGGACTGAGTCTGGCATTGGGGGAGGACCATCAAAGTCGCCCTCTTCAAAATCGGGAGGCAGGGGTGGACGTTCGCCATCGAAATCAGGGCGTTCGCCTCTAAAGTCTTGACGCTCCTCTTTGAAGCTGGGGCGCTTGCCCTTCATCCTCAGTTCGGCTCTCGGCCCTCTGTTCCTGAAGTTGGGACGGTGATTGTACTGATAAACCTGGAAGATAACCACGATGACCAGACACAGACTGAGATACCATACCTTCTTCTGACGGTACACCAATAACGGAGCCATCAGGTGGTTATGAATCAGAAAGACAACGAAGAACACGGCATATTGTTTCCATACCGTGAATATCTCGTTCCAGTCGAAAGCAATGTCGGTATTGCTGGTGCGAACGGCCAGACTCAACACTGGTGCTATGAACAGCATGGCCCACAGCACCAGGTAAATAATTACTTCTTGTCGTTTATCTTTCTTGAATGACATTTAGTTGCTTATAGTTTGCCACCACCATTACCACTTGTTGGATCGACTGCTCCATTACCGCCATTCACGGTTATTATACCCCTTCTAATTACAATTCCTTTTTTGCGGGTGCCCTTTGGCAGGCGACGACCACTTAGATCATACATTGCATCATCGTCGGTGGTGTCGGCCTTTAGGGCTTTAATACCAGAAATCAGGGCATTCTCAAGCACATTCGATGTATCGAAGTCCTGAGTGCCTCCTGTCATGGAGATGGTACCATCGGTCTTTACGCACTTGTCGCCAACGCCAGTCATAGAGATGGTGCCTCCTATCATGTAGAAGTTACCACTGTCCTCATCCTCATGGTTCGTCTTAACGCCTGTGGGGTTGGAACTGTCCTTATACTCCACCTGAATACCATCGTCTTCAACATTGCTGATGTTGATACTGCCGCTGTTCATCAAGAAATACTGCTGACAGTGGATGGCATCCTTCTTGGCGCCCGTCACGTTGATGGTGCAGTTCTTTACAGTCATATATTCCTTGCTGTAGATGGCGTGGCGGAAGTAGCTGTTAATGTTAAGCGTTCCTTTGCCCACGAACTCTGTATGGCCTTTGCTATGGAAACAACCCTTCGAGTCGGCATTCGATGATCCGTCGGCTAATGTGTTCGTTGTACCATTGGCCAGGCTCACCTTGATGCGCTTGCCGTCCTTGATATGAATGGCTGTAGAATCAGGATTTGTCAGCGTGAGTCCGTCGAGCACCACCGTCGCCTTGTAACTGCCCTCCATAAAGAATTCTCCGTTCGAAGAGGAGCCTTTCAGGGTATAGAGTATCTCGCCAACCTTATCGTTGACATTGTCGCTCTGCACTAGTTTTACGTGTGATGACGTTCCTGAGGTGCAACTTACATAATTGCTGATATTGCTGGCAATTTCAATGCTGGCAGAATTGCCGTCGTAAGTGACGACCACCGTGTTGTCATCGATGGCACTTGCCGAAAGTGTCGCTAGTAGTGTAGCGACGCCAAGTAATAGTTTTCTCATTATTCTTATATTAAACACTTGATATTTGGCAACAAAATTACTTTTTTTTTTTATAAGTCATCGCAATGGCTTGCGCTTTTTTATCTTTTTTAGTAAATTTGCAGCCCGTTTTCAAGATAACAAATAGATAAGAGATGACAACATTGACATTTAAGCCGAAACTGTTTTCGACATTAAGGCATTATGACCGTCGTCAGTTCACGACCGATCTGCTGGCAGGCATCATCGTGGGTATCGTAGCCCTGCCGTTGGCCATTGCCTTTGGTATTGCGTCAGGTGTGACGCCTGAGAAGGGTATTATCACTGCCATCGTGGCAGGTCTCATTATCTCCGTATTCGGAGGCTCAAAGGTTCAGATTGGCGGACCTACGGGCGCGTTCATTATTATTATTTACGGTATTATACAGCAGTATGGTTTCGAGGGTCTTACTATTGCCACACTCATGGCGGGCGTGTTCCTCATCATGTTTGGCGTACTTCACTTAGGAACCATCATTAAGTATATTCCTTATCCCATTGTGGTGGGCTTTACCTCGGGTATCGCCCTCACCATTTTCACGACTCAGATCAAGGATCTCTTCGGTCTTACTATGGCCTCTGTGCCCAGCGATTTTATCGAGAAGTGGATAGCCTATATCGGTTCGTTCCCCACGATCGATCCCTGGAGCGCTGCTGTGGGTATTGGTTCTGTTGCTGTTATTGCCCTATGGCCTAAGATTGCAAGATTCAATAATGTGCTGAAGAAGCTCCCAGGTTCCCTGATTGCCATCATTGTGATGACCATTGCTGTACTACTGTTGAAACAGTACATGGGTATCACTTCAGTAGAGACCATCGGTGATCGTTTCTCTATTTCCAATCAGTTGCCTGATGCTCAGGTGCCTATGCTGACGTGGGATGTCATCAAGGGCCTCGTATCGCCTGCCATCACCATTGCTATACTCGGTGCCATTGAGTCGCTGCTGTCAGCCACTGTGGCCGATGGTGTTATTGGCGATCGCCACTGTTCCAATACAGAGCTTATTGCTCAGGGCTTGGCTAACCTGGCCTCGCCCATTTTTGGCGGTATCCCTGCCACTGGTGCCATCGCCCGTACCATGACCAATATTAACAACGGTGGTCGTACGCCTGTGGCTGGTATCATTCATGCAGCCGTATTGCTGCTCATCTTCCTTTTCCTCATGCCGCTGGCGCAGTATATTCCCATGGCTTGTCTGGCTGGTGTACTCGTCATCGTGAGTTATAATATGAGCGGCTGGCGTTCGTTCTTCTCTATTCTGAAGAATCCTAAGAGCGACGTCATCGTGCTTTGGGTTACTTTCCTGCTAACGGTCATCTTCGACCTCACCATTGCTATCGAGGTAGGCTTGATCTGTGCTTGTCTGCTCTTTATGCGTCGTATGGCCGAGACTACCGATGTCAAGGTGGTTAGCGATGAGATTAATCCAGAGGAGGAAGACAGCGACTTCCAACTGGGCAACCTCGAGCACCTCACTATTCCTGAGGGCGTGGAGGTCTACGAGATCAATGGTCCTTATTTCTTCGGCGCCGGTAATAAGTTCGAGGAGATTATGGGCGCTTTGCGTCATCAGCGTCAGAAACCTCTGGTGCGTATTATCCGCATGCGTAAGGTTCCGTTTGTAGATTCTACAGGTATTCACAACCTTACCAACCTTTGTCTGATGTCGCAGGCCGAGGGCATCCAGGTGGTTCTCTCAGGTGTCAACGAGCGCGTACAGGCTGTTCTCCACAAGGCAGGCTTCGATGCTATGCTCGGCGAGGAAAATATCTGCTCGCACATTAATCTGGCATTGGAACGAGCCAAACAGTTAGTATAACAAAATAAACAAATCCCCGCTCAATCGAGCGGGGATTTGTTTTAAGACTGCATGTCGTAGACCACTTGCATGAGCTGTTTGCCGAGGTCATCGGCCTGCTCCATGGTTTGGGCCTCGCTATAGACGCGGATGATAGGCTCCGTGTTCGACTTGCGTAGGTGTACCCAACGGTCGGGGAAGTCGATTTTGACACCGTCGATATCGTTTACCGTAGCTGAGTTGTCCTTTGCGAACATCTCCTTAACCTTCACGAGGATGGCGTCGACATCGGTCTCAGGGGTGAGGTCGATGCGGTTCTTGGCAATCTGATACTCTGGGAAGGTGGCGCGGAGCTCGCTCACGGTGCAACCCTTCTGTGCCAGAGATGAGAGGAACAGGGCAATGCCTACAAGGGCGTCGCGGCCGTAGTGGCTCTCAGGATAGATAACTCCACCATTACCCTCGCCACCGATTACAGCACCTACTTCCTTCATCTTAGTGGTAACATTTACCTCGCCTACAGCAGCAGCAGTGTACTTACCACCATGCTTCTCAGTTACGTCGCGCAGGGCGCGGGTTGAAGAGAGGTTGGAAACGGTATTACCTACGGTATGACTCAACACATAGTCGGCTACTGATACGAGTGTGTATTCCTCGCCGAACATGGTGCCGTCCTCGCTGATAAATGCCAGACGGTCAACATCGGGATCAACCACGATACCAAGGTCGAAACCGCCCTTCTTCATCTTGTCCATGATGCCCTGGAGATTCTTCTCAAGGGGTTCTGGGTTGTGGGCGAAGTCGCCTGTGCACTCACCGTTAAGGATCTCGTAGTCAACACCCAGTGCCTTGAACAGGTCGGGCAGGATAATGCCACCTACAGAGTTGATGGTATCCACGCAGACACGGAACTTGCGTGCCTTGATGGCCTCTACATCGACAAGCTTCAGCTGGAGCACAGAGTCGATGTGACGCTGGTTGAAACTATCGTCGATGGTGCAGGAGCCAAGCTGGTCGACCTCTGCGTAATTGAAGTTCTCCTCCTCGGCCATACGGAGCACCTCGGCACCGTCGGCAGCCGTCAGGAACTCGCCTTCGCAGTTGAGCAGCTTCAGGGCGTTCCACTGGCGGGGATTATGTGAGGCGGTGATGATGATACCACCGTCGGCACCAGCCATACGGACAGCCAACTCGGTGGTTGGCGTGGTGGCGTAGCCGATATCGATGACGTCGTAACCCATGCCCATGAGGGTGCCTACAACTACGTTGCGCACCATGAGGCCAGAGATGCGGCCGTCGCGACCTACCACGATCTTACGGCCCCCGATAAACTGGGCGTAGGCTGTGGTAAACTTAACAATGTCTAATGGATTGAGTGTGTCGCCGGTCTGTCCGCCAATAGTTCCGCGGATACCGGAGATAGATTTGATCAGTGTCATATCTCTAAATGCTTAAATCTTAAATCAAAAATTGGCTATGATTCGCGTTGGAAAGTGATTTCGTAATAGTAAGGCATCACATTGCTGGAAGCCGAGGCGTGACCCTGAGAGTGGGGGACGATAAGACGCACCTTGGCACAATCCTGGTCGGCAGCCTCTGGGCGACCCACCTTGATATAAGGCATGGGTACAAGCCATCCTGCGGGAACAGTGGCTCCATAGACGGTATACATGACGCCTTTGGTAAAGCTGGCTTTATAAGAGCCACTCTCTCGAGCTATGTTCACAAGATCGGGAACGGCCGCCAGATTCTGACCATTGAACCTCAGTGTGTTGTCGTTATTACAAAGGCTCAGTGTATCGTTCATAATGTCGTACTCTTCGAAACGGCATACCAGTTGCGTGCTTTCGCCATCCTGCAGCATGGTGCCGCATCCCTCACGTTCGATCTGCATGTAGACACCACTCTTGTCGAGCTTAACAAACTCGTTGCGGTCGAGGTTGGTGGTGTGGCCCTGCTGGTTGAACTGATCCTCGGAGATGACGAGAATAGAGTGATCGGAGATGTATTTCGCAATGGCATTGCGCTCTTTCTCCTTCTTGTCGCCGTAAGTCTCGTAGTCGTTACAGCTGGCAAGTACGGCCATCATGGCTATCAATATAATCAGAGATTTCTTCATAACGGGTGCAAAGTTAAGAAAAAAAGGTGAAAAGCAAGCGGCTTTTCACCTTTTTAACTGTTCTGCATAGGCTTCGATGGCTTTGTTGACGATTGCTACGGCCTCTTCCATCGTGCCGTTGATACGTCCGCCTGAGGCATTCAGGTGTCCGCCACCATTGAAGAAGTCGGCTGCCATGAGGTTGCAGGGGAAGTCATCGACGGAGCGCAGACTGACCCATACCAGATTTGGCTTGTCGGAGTCTTCGCGCAACGAGATGGAGAGCTTCAGTCCTTTGATCTGCTGGGGAATGTTCACCAGTCCTTCGGCGTCGCCCTTGATGAAGTTAAAACGCTTCTGCTCCTCTTTCGTCAGGGTATAGTAGGCGGCATGGTACGCGGGCAGATACACTAACTTCTCATACATCACATAACCCATCAGACGGAGGCGATCCTCGGAGTAGTTGTGATAAACGTTACGGTAGATCTTGTCTTTATCGATGTGCTTTGTAAGCAGTTCGCCGATGATGAAATAGATTTCGCAGCGGGTGCTGTTCCATAGGAATCCGCCTGTGTCGGTCATCATACCACAGTAGATGGGGGTGGCGAAGTGCTTGTCGAGCTGTTCGAATCCGCCCATTTGCCATACGATACGGAACACCAGTTCACTGGTGCTGCAGGCCTCGGGGTGGGAGATGGTCAGTACGGCTGGCACATCGGGATTCAGATGATGGTCGATGAGCACGCGGGGCGCTTTGGTACTGATGAGAGCCTGCTGCATATCCTCCACACGACTGGGAGTGTTGTAATCGAGACAGAAGATAAGATCGGTAATCTTGAAAAGCATATCGCACTTCTCGCGGTGCTTGTCGTAGCGTATGATCTTCTCCGTGTTAGGCAACCACAATAGGAAGTCGGGATACTGATCGGGCACGATAACCGTCACCTCCTTGCCCTTGGAACGCAGATACTCCGCCCAGCCTAAAGAGGAACCGATGGCATCGCCGTCAGGACTCTTATGACAGGTGATGATGATGTTGTCAGCATGAGAAATCAGCTGGTCCAGTTGAACCAGCTGATCCTCGCTTAAGATGTCGATATTCATTTAAAACAGTTTATTGGGATAAACACCCTCGTCGACGAGCTGCTTAATGCGGGCTACGGTAGCATCGCGGTCGGCAGCATAGGTCACACCAAACCACTTACTGGTGGTGTCGAGCACCTCGACGGTGGCTGTACCCTCGTTGATGAGCTTGTTGACCATCAGGGGAATGAAGAACTCGGCCTTCAGGTTCTCCATGTTCTTCGGATCGCTGAGGAACTCCTTAAAGTATTCCTCGGAGTACTCAAAGTAATCGGGTGTAAAGCCCCACATGTTCATGGATACGGGGGTGTTGTCCTCTACAACCACCCACTTGCCGTTCTCGTCCTTATAACGGATAGGCTCTGTAGCGGCACCGGCATTCGAGCCATCCTCGGCGCAGCGTACAATCTCGGTGCGCTCTACAACGGTGGTCAGATGACCCTTCTCGTTCTTTGAGCAGATGCCACGAGCCACAGTACCGTTCTCGCTCAGGGTGTTGCCTACGCGGAAGCCCACCATGGCATACTGGTTCTTGGCACCCTCAGGGAGATTGGCCAGATACTTACCGATGACCATAAAGGCATCGCGGTTGTAGAAGTCGTCACAGTTGATGACGCAGAACGGCTCCTTAATCACATCCTTACCCATCAGGACGGCATGGTTAGTACCCCAGGGCTTCTGACGGCCTTCGGGAACGCTGAAGCCTGCAGGCAGGGCATCGAGTGCCTGGAAGCAGAGCTCACATTTTACTTTGCCTTCGTACTTGGCGAGGATCTGGGTGCGGAACTGCTCCTCAAAGTCCTTGCGGATGACCCACACGATTTTGCCGAATCCGGCCTGGATAGCATCGTAAATACTGTAGTCCATGATGGTTTCGCCGTTAGGACCTAAACCATCGAGCTGCTTCAGACCGCCATAGCGGCTGCCCATACCTGCTGCAAGCAGAAAAAGAGTTGGTTTCATAAAAATATTATATTAGAGTTTCAAAATTTGCCGGCAAAGATACAAAAAACTTTTGGATTAGGGAGCGTATTAACGCGCCTTAACATTAGAACGGATAGCCAATAGCGAAGTTAATCGTCTGTGCATCGCGGAAACGGGGTATGTTGAAGTAGCCGGAAGTGCCTGTATCGTAAGGACAGTGGAGGGCGAATCCCCAGTCAACGCGCACCACAAGGAATCCCAGGTCGTAACGTAGGCCGATACCTGTGCCTAAGGCGATGTCGTTGAAGAACTCAGAGGCCTTGAACTTCGACTGATCCATCATCTTATTGTACTCCAGCATGTCTTCTTGTGCTTCTTTAGTCTTTGCCTGGCTGATCTCCTCGTCAGAGAAGGTGTCGACGGTGAGGTTCCACACGTTGCCGGCATCGAGGAACACGGCGCCATGGAGATTGCCGAAGAGCGGCATGCGGTATTCCAGATTAGCGATCAACTTTGTGTCACCATTTCGGAACACGTAGTTAAACTGGCGGTCCTTTATGTCAAGATCGTCAAAGCGTCCGGGGCCGATCCCCCTGACGCTGAAAGCACGGATGCTGTTGGCACCACCGGCATAGAACAGCTCGCTGAAGGGGGCATCGACGCTGTTGCCATAGCTCCAGATGATACCTGCATTCAGGTGACCCACTAACTTGGATGCCATGCCTATAGACCAGGTCTTGGTGAAGTCGGTCTCCAGCCTGAGGAACTGGGAGTAGGCCGTCTTGAAGAGCTTCTTGCCTTTCTCGTTGAATGACCTGCCACAAGCCATGTCGACCAGTGATACCACGTTGCCGGCTTCCTCGACGGTGGTCTCCCAACGGATGGGGTGGCGCAGGGTCGTCGGACTGGTGTAGGTATAGGTGTAGCGCATCTTTGGGATGAAGTAGTCTTCCATCGCGGCGGCCAGATACATGTTATCGTAGACGAGCGAGTCATAATTGATCGTGGTGCTGTTCTTGAACTGGTATTTCACCGTCAGGGGAGAAAACTCATGACGGCTGCTCTCCGATGTCTGCCAGCGATAGGTCCATTCGCCAGAAACCACATGCATCTTATAGTAGTCCGGACGCCTTATGACGTTGGTGGATACCTTTGCATAGGTGGTTGGCGGGGTATAGAAACGGCGGCGACGGGGACGTCCGTTGTTGTCTCGACGGATGCGGTCGCTAAAGAATGGGGCGATGATGCGAGGGAACTCGATAGAGGCATCGGCACCGTATTCATAGGAACTCGACTTGTTGCCTGCATTACTCTGCCACTGGTAGGCACCATGCAGGTTGATGTCGAGTTTCTCGGCTCCCCGGAAGAGGTTACGCTTCGTGAAACCAATCTTGGCCTCAGGGCCGTAGCGTCCATTGGTACGTCCGATGGCATTGGCTTCGAAATAGAAGTCGTAAGGCTTGTCGAACGTGCAGGTCAGGCGCAGGTCGAGTGTGTCGGTCTCAGGCCGGGGCGTAAATTGGAAATCAGTACTGCTGAATACGCCTGTGGCATTGATCTTGTTGGTGGATTCAAGATATCGGTCGTAGTTAAACTCCTGCCGGGGACGAAGTCGGAGGTTCCTCAGCACCACACTGGGACGTATGGGCGAGTGCTTGCCATGGAAGTGGATCGTGAGATGGCGGCGCTGGATGGAGTCCGTCATCTGCTCACGGAACGACTTGCGGAACAGTACGTCTATATGACCAATATACCATTTGTGCAGGGCCTCTGACGGCAAACCTTCGGCCAACTGGAATCGTAGTTGCGTCTTGTTATCTACTGCAAAGGTGTCGGCCAGGTAAGAGGCGTAATTGGGATTATAATAATAGTAACCATTGTTGCGCATCAGTGTACTGATACGGGTACGCTCTCCATCGAGATTGGTAATGCTGAAGGGTTCGCCGGTCTTGATGAGACTCTCCTCGCGGGTGGAGTCGATCAGCTGGTTCATGGCCTCAGGAAAATTCCTGTGGCTCACGGAATCGAGGGTAAACAACGAGTCGAGATGGATGGTGTAACCCACCTTGCACTTCTTGGGATTCTTCTGCGTGATGGTTTCGTAATTCACATACCCGCGGAAATAGCCATAGTTGCGGAGCACACTCTGTGCGACGGAGGCACGGAGGGCTGGGTTCATCTGACTCATCAGTACAGGGGGCTTGCCGAAACTCTTTACCATCCACTTGGCAAAGCCCGACTCCTTACCTATATATTTATTATATACCCAGAGGTGCCATGACCAGGGAACCGTGTAATAGCTGCTGCCGAAGATGGATCCGTTAGGCTCTGTGGCCAGGGCGGCCTCCATCTCTTCTTTCATCTTGTCGAGATGATCTTCATAGGGATCATCGACAGGCTCGTCCTCATAGGCTATCTTGGTCAGACCCGTAAAGAGCTGCTCGCCTTCAGGGATGTTCTTGGTCATGGAACAAGAGTAGAAGATAAGTAAAAAGGTAAAAAGGTAAAAAGGTAAAAAGGCCGATGCCTTTACCTGCTTCCATTTGCTATGATATCTTATTACTCTCATATGTTTTTACTTGTTTACCTTTAAACTGTCTATTCTTATACTATCGCGTGGGGCCGTAGGTTGGCGCATAGGCATAGGCTGAGGCTGTTTCTTCCAGAAACGGAAGATGTCCCAGAAGTTATCGAGCTTTCTGCGCCAAATGAAACCTGCACCATATTGGCTAGTGTAGCCTTCCAACCAGTCGTATACGTTCTGCTGGTAGAACAGCTTGAGATTCTGTGTTCCTTCCTGATTCAATCGGTATTCCATCGATACATTATCGAAGAACGACTGCTTCTGTCCCTCTTGCATGGCGTCGCCAGTAGCCACCAGACCGCCAATCTGAATCTTCAGCCTGTTGTTGAAGAGCCGCTTGGAGAACTGGAACGAATAGTCGGTGGTCTCCTGACCTGTGCGGGTGACGGAGTTCTCGATGCCGAAGCTGATGTCGACGGTCTTCAGTGCCGAGCCTGCAATGTTGTTGATTTCGCTCTGCAGGAAGGCGTTCAAAGCGGTGTTCATGGAGAAGTTACCCGTGCTTCCGCCATTTAGATACATGCCTGTAGTCAGCATGGCTACCGCCAGTTTGCCTCGCTCTTCATCACCCATGGCGTTCAACTCTGTATTGATCTTTGTATCCTCGGGTGCCTCGATGATGAACTTGAGTCCCATGTCGTTGAGGGTCTTGGTGATCTCTACACCACAATCGAAGGCCACACTCCGGGTGGCACCGCTCTCATCGCTCACAGTGGCTTTCGTGTGCTCTGTGGCTGTGATGTTCAGCTTCGGATTCATAGGATCACCAGTAAACTCTACGTAACTGCCTTCCGTCACGGTGAAGGTCTTCAACGGAATGACGGGCAGTGAGTATTTCATTTCTCCGCTGGTAAGGGTGTAACGACCAGTGATGTTGATGCCCTCGGCGTTGTATTTCATGCGAAGGTCACCACCACCTGTCAGGTCGACATAGTTGCTTTCGTCGACATTCAGGTCGCAGACAATGTGAGCGCCTTGAGCCACATTGATGGTCAGGTCGGCATCCAATCCAGAAGGAGTAGGACGACTGACGACGGTTTGGGTGGAATCGCTGAAGTCGGTGAATTTTACCAGCTCATCGAGACGATTATCCTGCGAGAGGGGAGAGTCGAGCAAAAGATATGTCATGTCGGTAGAGCCGAGCACATCGAGTCGGCCTCGCATATTCAGGGCCTCTAATGGCCCCTGCACACGGGCCATGAAATTAACGAACGCCTTTCCCCACGCGATAGACTTTGGCTCTCGCTTGGCATTGATCAACATGAGGTTACGGGCCCTCATCCTCAGGTCGGTCGTGATGTTATCGAGATTTGAGAAGTCCACCTGGCCCATCAGGTTCAGGGGCTCGTCATTATAGGCATATAGTCCGTAGTTCTCAATGAGTAACTTGGAGTCGATGATACGCACGGGGTCGTTATCCATTCGCATTTTTACACCATATGGTATGCTGACCAGGTAAGCAGAGTCGACATATACCTCTCCGTCGACATCGGAGTGGGCTGTGGTGCCCTTGATATGGAGTTGTCCCTCAGCATAACCTTCGAAACCTACGATCTGGTCGGGAATGAAACCATTGGCTATAGACAGCGGGAAGCGTGTCATATCGAACGTGGCGTCGATATAGCCTTCGCCCTCGTTGTGATAGGTTCCACTCAGCAGTCCGAACTCCTCATCATCAAGCATCAGACGGGCTTCGATGGCATGGGCGTCTTCCTCTTTCTTCAGATATACGAGCTCAGTGCTTATGTTACCAATGGGCGAACCTTCGTAGGTCATATTCTTCACAGCCATGTCGGAAGCCACGGAAATGTGGCCGTCCTGATCCTGTAAAATATGGTAATCGCCATTGAGAAATCCCGTGATACGTGGCAGATAAGGAATGACTGAGGTTACCTCTCCGAGGTCGAGACGGTTCACACTGACGGTTAGATCCTGAAGCATCGTAGAGTCTTGATTCTCGGTATAGAGTTTCAATCCCGTCTTGTCGTCGGCTATCAGATCAACTTTCGCTTGAATCTTATGGTTGCTACCCAGGAAAATGTAGTTGTCCTTGTTCAGGTTGAATTCCTTGAATCCAAGCGTCGGACGGTCGGGCATCAGTTTGAATCGTATGCCTCCTTTTTCCATCTCAGCTGTGGCTCCTAAGCGCACACCCATCTTACCATGACTATCGTAATAACGCAATCCTGCCAAGGCGCCATGCTCGTGGATATGTCCGTCGATGAGGGTGTTGAATACGAATTGGGGATTCTTTTTGTTATTACGTATCTGCCCCTGATAACTCAGCCGCTCGCCCTTCTGTGTCAGATTCAGACGGATGGTGTCGATGCGAGTGCTGTCGTAGTTCAGCGAGTAGAGATAGCTGCTGCCGTTGATACCCGTGGTGGGCGATGTGTTCACGTCGATAAGCAGTTCCTTGAAATCGATGTTCTGCCTACTCTTCAATAAATCTGCAATAGGATTATTACGTTTGCTCTCTATGTGGAGCTTCATGGTGGGAAGAAGACGTTTGATGGCAGGTTGGTCGATGACCTTTTGGTCGAATTGAGCCGTTATGGAGTCGCCCAATATATCCAATTGTTTCAGCAATCGTTCATAATCACCACTGGCGTCGAGTTTTACGATGAAGTCGCCGCTCTGAGCACGTACATAGGTGGTATCAGGTCGTGTCTTTACTAATATACCCACTTTCTCAGGATGGTATGTGTTCTCTGCATCCTGGAAATACAGGTCGGTCAACAATCCGCTGACAGAATGGGTAAGCTTCATGTCCGACTCGATATCCAAATCGCCTTTCAGCCCGATGACAAGGGGCTTGCTGGCCAGGCGCATCCTGAAGAGATCGGCCTTGGCGAGGTCGGCGCTCATAGTGGCTTCTATCTTCTTGGTGTTCAGTAGCGCGTCTATGCCGATGTTGCCACTAAACAATTCGTTGTTGCCAGTAAGCGATGCCTGGGCTCTACCATTTTGCAGGGTGGCCTTGGCAGTAAGATCGGTCAGATTCCAATGTCCATAGTGCAACTGGGTAATTCTGGCATCAGCTGTCAGGTGACTTTTGCTCGACAGGAAATCGGTGCCATAGCCCTTGGCCTTGATGTCGGCAGATACTGTGTAGATGGAATCCTTGGGCATGAAACGATGCAGGTTTATCTGGCTTACCTTGATGTTAGCATCGTAAGACATATAATTGGTCACCATGTTGCCCTTGGCGTTCACAGGTATGCTGGCACGCCCTTTCATCTTTACGATGCCTTTACCATCGCGCATGGTCAGGTCGGCGTTGTATTTGGTGCCCTCTGCTTGCAGTGTTCCGTCGAGTGTTATCCCGTTAGGGATGCGATAGTTCTTAGAAAGTTTTGGATCAACGAGAGCTGTGACGAAGTTCAGATCCTGCGCCTTGGCATTGAGCTTGATGTCGGCCTTCATCTTCTGCAGGTCTGTCACGTTGCCAATAATACCATTAGCAGTCAGTTGTAAGGCTGTGGGCAGATTTACTACTAGTCCAGTGAAGTCCAGATTCTGCAGGTTGCCGTTCAGCGAACCCTTGATGCTCAGTGGGTGATTGGGATAGTGCTGGATAAACTTCTGTGGCATATCACCCAAGAACTGCATCAGATCCTGTTTGCCTATCTGCGCATTCAGTCGGGCTTTCATCTTGCCAGGATTCTTATCGTCGAAGGTATTGAAGTCTAAGGCCAGCTCACCTTCTACATCAGAGTCTGTCGTCGACAGTTTCAGTTTAGGCATCTCCACACTCGTAGAGTCAACCCTGATCTCACCTGCCAACTGGGTGAATGATTGTTTCAACTCACGATTATATATAAGGTGTCCGTTTCGCCAGTCCAGATCAGCTATCTGGTATAGACTGTTGCCAATGTCGATGGTGGCGCCACGGGCTATAGCTTCTCCCATGTGAGTCTCGATATCGATGGAGTCTTGAGGCAGATGCAATTTTAAATTAGTATTGCTGAAACAGAGACTATCTGCATTGATGACCCATTTTACGGGAGTAGAAGTGGTATCTACAGCTGCTGTGTCGGTAAGATTAATGTCCAACCATCCGTCGCGCATCCTGGCACCGTTCACGATAGCCGTTTCCTTGTCGAGGTCGATGCCCTTCGATGCGAGCCATAATTCATCGAACGCACCTTTGATGCGTACGTCGCTGATGAAACCGTTGGTGTTGATCTTGGCTTGTTCTAATGATAACTCGTTGATGATGACCTGGTGTTTGAACAAAGGTCGCAGACGTACATCCACCACCATCTTTCCGATGTCGGCTATCGTGTCTGTTACATTTGGGAGAGAGTCGTTCGGATGCAAGGCTCGAAAACCTTCTAAACCAAGATTCAGGGGGAACTCCATACAGACATGCTCTACAATAATCTCCATCCCCGTCTTTTCTGAGGCGATGGCAGCAACCTTCTTGACCGCCCAGTTCTGTACGGGTGGTAAATAGAGTAGCACGGCGAGTATTATCATCAGCAGAAAGGGGGTGATCACCGCAATCCCAATCCACTTGAATACTTTCTTCATCAACAATCGTATTGACGCTGCAAATATACGATAATTCTACGAAAACCCATCATTTCTCTTCAAAAATGTGATGGTTTTCCTTCAGATAGGGCACGCAATGGCGAATTTGTACGGGGAGTGTCTCTGTGTTGATGGTATCAGAGGTGATTTTAAGACGAACGATGCAGGCTTCAGCATTAATGGGGTGTGTAGGGTCGAAGATGAAATTCCCAATGCTGTAGTAGATAGGTTTGCCTCTAAAGGTTTCGATGGTCTGTAGGGTATGAGTATGGTGACAGATGAGGGCATCGGCCCCAGCAAGAATCAGTTGATGGGCCTCCATCCGTTGACGGGGTACGGGCTTTAAGGTGTGTTCGCCACCCCAGTGGAGTGATACGATAATGACGGCGGTAGAGTCAGCTTTCCGCAACTGAAAAACACGTTGCATCAACGAGTCCATAGGCTCTTGACTCACGCAAGGTTTGTCCGTGAGGTAGGAGTAGTTCTCAAGAGCGAGGCGTAAGGATGGCACAAACCACACCTTCCTGGGCGATGAGGCCAAAAGCACGGGTCCAGCAGCCTCTCGCATCGATGCTCCAGCACCTATAGGAACCATTCCTGCTGCCTTTATGTTTCGTTTTGTGTCAAGTAGTCCTTCGCGCCCTTGGTCTATCGAATGGTTATTGGCTAGGTTCAGGTGGGTGATGCCATGCTGTCTTAAAGTGTCGAGCCACTCAGGTTCGCTACGGAAGATGTATTGCTTGAATACGGGCGACTCTATCTTTGTGGCAGGGCATTCCAGATTGCCCACCACGATTTGAGCAGAACGAAACACGGAGTCGATACCATCCGAGAACAGATGGTCTACTCCGTGATGGTTAATCACACGACGCACTCCTCTGTCCAACAGAATGTCGCCTGTGAATATGATGTTGAGTGTATCAGCACTATAGGCCGATACACTCAACAATAGGCTAACAGCCAGAGCTATAGAAGAATTCCTCATTCGCCTCTGGCAACTTGTTCAGTGGCACGATGATGCGCTTCATCCACTCGGGCACGCCCTTACGTGCGTTCTTCTCTAACTGTTCCTGCCATTCCTCATCCGTGAGACGGGGCTGGTCGATGGGTTGAATGAACTCACGATAGCTCAACACAGATCCGCGTGTGAGATACAGATAACCGCCAATTTCAACAACGACGTAGATCTCGTCAGCTTCGCCCACAGCCTCGAAGAGAATAGATTTGTCAGGATTGTTGTCTGCATTGGCTGTATACACATCGGCTACGAGGGCCACCTTTTTGTCAGCACCTTGCACATCGCTCCATCCCATCAGGAACTGGTCTTTCTCGCGAACCAGATCAAGACTGATATTCTCGAACGTTGCACCGATACACTCTATCTGACCGTATTCCTCTTCGCTCAGCTCCTTGCCAGCCAACTCTTTCTCACTGATGTTCAGTAGAAATTGTGCTTCCTCTCTGATGCGCTGGGTGGCATCTTTTATCTTGTCGGTCAGCATATCCTGCTCCTTCAGCAACTTCTCCGTGTTGTCGAGCAGTTCGATGGCTTTCTTCCAGAAACCAACATTAGGTTCTACGTAGCCTTTTACGATAGGCTCTGGTGGACCACCGCCTCCGCACTCAGCACCCATGGGCTGCTTGGCATAGAGTATGGCGTCGTGCTTCAGTTCTGCCCAAGAGGCAAGGGCTGCATTCAGGTCCTTCTTACTCCATTCAGGATTCAGCATAAAGTAAGGTAATTGCTTCTGGTTGTTTTTGTCGCCGCTCCATACGTTCAGCACTTTCAGTGTGTTCATCCACCGGGTACAGATAGTCTCGTCCCAGTTGATCTCGCCCATGCGTTTCTTCATGGCCTTCAGATGATTGTCGTAGTCCTTCCATGGGGTCTGCTCTTCCTTTAGGATTTGCTCCGCTGCTGATACACCCATGGCTGCCATGAAGTCGAGTCCCTTAGGCGTAGCGCGCAAGGTGGGTTTATTGTCGTAGTCCACCATTTCTTGCAATACCTCTGCATCGGGCTGATAGCGCTGAGGCATCACGTTGATCTTATTATGACTGGTGCGCTCGTATTTCGGACGGATACGCGTTGCCTTGTTGCCTATTTCCTCTAAGTCTTTCTTCAGTTTACTCATGGCCTGCTTGTCGTTCAGCAGATCCTCCATAGGCCTGTTAATCTTCTTCAGCTCGTCAATGACCTGTATGATGCTCAGGTTGTCGGGCTGGCCCATCATGTAGGTGATGATTTTGTTGATCTTGTCGTATTTCTGCTGTATTTCAGGATTGTTCATCATGGTGTAGGCTATGATGACAGCAGCGTTCACCTCATCGTCGTTATCCATGCCGAAGGGCACACTCTGTAACCACATCATACCACGGAAATACTCCTCGAGTACATAGTTGCGGGTGTAGTGACCACGCGGACGGAACAAGCTGTAGCCAAACATCACGTTCTTATAATCGGCCATGAAGTTGCTAAAGTCGTCTGTAGCTTTTATTGCTTTATCTACCTCCTCTGCAATCAGTTGGTCAGTATTCGCATCATAGCTCTTCATACCTCTGAACAGCACATCTGCAATCGTGAAGAACCTCAGGTTGTGGGCAGTAGCACGCTCCAAAGCGGTGCCGCTCTCGGTCTTCTGGTAGAGTTTCTTCATAGCTTCCACCATGTCGTCGTTGTAACTCACGATGGTATGGAAGAACTGATACATCTCCAACTCGCGCAACATGCAGTCGATGTAAAGATGATAGAGTTGCAGATAGAGGTCGGTGGTAACGAAGTTGGGGAATTCGCGATAGTCGTTCTCTTCGTATACCTGGAATAATTGTGCGTGGCGGGCGGGTACGATGGCAAAGCCTTCCTCGCCCAACTGCTGACTCAGTGCCTGATCGAACTCTTTTAGTTGCGTGGGGTTCGTCAGGTTCTGCATATTCACGCGCAAACCCTCAGGCACATCGAAGTTCTGCTTCCTGAGCTCGTCCTCACGAGCCTGCATACGCTTGATAAATGCGAGCTCCTCGTCAGAGTAGTTCAGTAGCTTCTTCTCGTCAACAACGCGCATGTAGAAGTCGCGCCAGCTCTCGTCCTCTCTCGACTCTATGCCAGCTGTTTCCACTTTTTCGTCGAAAGCCCACATCAGCGAGTCGTACCAGGTGGTTTGTGCAAAGACACCGCGGATGTAGGAGTCCATGAAGGGTAGTCCACGCTGGGCAGCCGGGGCGTTGCGAAGCGTACGGACATCAGCAAGCGAGAGTCCACTCACATCCATGTTGTAATCAATACTGTCGAGTAGTTTCTCAACGTCGATCTGCGACGGACCCACTACTACGTTCTGTTTTTGGCTACAGGCGCAAATCAGTGCTGCCATGCAAGCCGTCAGTAATAATTTCTGTTTCATCGGCTATAGGTTTTTAATGCTGTTTGTTTATCTGTACCTTTTATAATAAAGTGGTCGAACTTCATGCCGAAGCCTTCCCATTTGTAGTCTGATACCACGTAAAGCGAGTCGGTGGTCCGCTCAAAGGCTCGAATCATGCCGTCGTTGTAACGGAAGTCCTCTAATATACCACCCAACTTCGATCCCATCCACAGGGGTCTTGCCTTGCCGTTCACCTGTTTGAAGATGAATAGTCTGCGCCCCTTCTCTGGGTAAAAGCGCGTGCTCTTGATCACGCCCACCATTGCATCCTCCTTTCCGTCGCCATCCACGTCACCAGTCTGAAACTGATATACGGGGTAGGGTAGTTTCCATCCGTTGAGCCAATATAGGCTGTCATGCACCTTCTTGAGCTCAAAGCTTTGTGCCGAGGCAGTGAACAGGGAACAGTGAAGAATGAATAGTGTAAGCAGTAATAATCTCATGGTTCTTTCTTAGTTATTCATTGTTCATTGCTCATGATCCCTTGGGTGCTAAGGCTCGCCAAAGCGTGTCATCAGGCACGGTTGCCTCCACGATAATTGTCTCTTTCGATACCGGATGTACGAACTCTACTTTTCGCGACATCAGTGAGATAGAACCATCAGGGTTGCTTCGTGGTGCCCCGTATTTCAGGTCGCCCTTGATAGGACAGCCCATGGCTGCCAACTGACAACGTATCTGGTGGTGTCGACCCGTCATCAACTGTACTTCGAGCAGGGTGTAGTTGTCAGAGTGACTTAACGTGCGATACTTCAGAATGGCCTTCTTTGCATTGGGCTTCTCCTGATCGTAGGCATAGCTTTTGTTCTGTTTCTCGTTACGAACGAGCCAGTTCTCAAGTGTGCCCTCTGGTTCGCGAGGGGTGTTCTTAACGATAGCCCAGTAGGTCTTATGCACCTCGCCCTCGGCAAACATCTTGTTCAGTCGGGTGAGTGCTTTCGATGTGCGGGCAAAGACCACAAGTCCGCTTACAGGACGATCCAAGCGATGCACCACACCTAAGAACACAGCCCCAGGTTTCGCGTACTTCTCCTTGATATAGTCCTTCACTATATCAGAAAGGGGGCGATCGCCAGTTTTATCACCCTGTACGATCTCCCCACTCTGTTTGTTGACTATGATAATATGGTTGTCCTCGTAAACGACTTCCTATACTCTTAATTACATGTTCATACCACCATCAACCTGGATGACCTGTCCGCTTACATAGCTTGAGAGGTCAGAAGCCAGGAAGGTAGCTACGTTGGCAATGTCCTCCACCTGTCCGCCGCGACGAAGAGGAATCTTCTGCTTCCACTGCTCACGAACCTCATCGGGCAGCGCAGCTGTCATAGCAGTCTCGATGAAACCAGGAGCGATAGCATTGGCACGGATACCCTTGGGACCCATTTCCTGAGCGATACTCTTGGCAAGAGCAATCAGACCGGCCTTAGAGGCAGCGTAGTTGGCCTGACCGGCATTACCATGAACACCTACTACTGATGCCATATTGATGATAGAACCACCACGCTGACGCATCATTACAGGTACACAAGCGTGAATGAAGTTGAACGCACTCTTCAGGTTGACTGCGATTACAGCGTCCCATTGCTGCTCAGTCATACGGAGCATCAGACCGTCCTTGGTGATACCGGCATTGTTAACCAGAATATCGATTGAACCAAACTCCTCCTTCACGGCCTTCACCACTTCCTCGGTCTGAGCAAAGTCGGCTGCATTTGATGCATAGCTCTTAGCCTTTACACCCAGAGCTGCAATTTCCTTCTCAGTATCCAAGTTCACCTCAAGGTCGGTGAATGCGATGTTACAGCCCTCAGAGGCATACTTCAGTGCGATAGCCTTTCCGATACCGCGTGCAGCACCAGTGATCAGCGCTGTCTTACCTTCTAATAATCCCATAATAATTTAATGTTAAATATAATTGTTTAATCTTATTTCCTTTGTATCTTACCCAGTGCACCATATACTACCTTTGCCACTTGAGGCTTGGTGTCTTCCTCCTTCATACCATGGGCAATACGTCCATATATATAAGGAACTTCCAGTCCTTTGATACAATAGTGAGTAATGTCGGCTACAAGGTCCACATTATCTATGTCGAACTCGCCATCCTCCTTGCCCTCTGTGTATACTTTACGGAAGAGTTCAATCTCAGCATCGTCAAAATGCTTACGTACCTTCTCTACCATCCAGATGTTACGGAAGAACTCGGCACGCAAATTGCCATTGCGCACCACCGTTTCACGAATCATACTCAGATGGGTGTAGATGAGTTCTATGATTTTGTCCTGCGGACGTATCTTGCGGGCGGCCACCTCGTCGAGTTTATCACTCAGACGCTCCAACTCACTCTCAATAACGGCATAATAGATCTCCTCTTTTGACTTAAAATAGGTATAAAGCGTTCTACGACCCTTGCCCGATTGCTGGGCGATGTCGTTCATCGTCGTATTCTCCAACCCGTTCTTGGCGAACAACAGACGTGCTACGTCTACCAACTTTTGTCTTGTCTTTGAAATGGACATATATGCTTCCTCCTTCTCTTTTATAAAATTGCACACGACAATTACAGTGTGCAAAATTAATAGTTTTATTTGAATTCTCCAAGAAAAAAGGGCGAAAAATGTGCAAAATGAGATAAAATGCAAAAAAAGTGCAGAATAATTTGGCTAATTCAAAAATAATGCGTACCTTTGCACCCGCTTAGAAAAAATTGAGCGTTTTTATATAACATCGCGGAGTGGAGCAGTTGGTAGCTCGCCAGGCTCATAACCTGGAGGTCGCACGTTCGAATCCTGCCTCCGCAACTACAGGAACTCAAGCTTTTGCTTGGGTTCTTTTCATATAGCGCAATCCTCTCTGGTTATTTATTGCTTTAAACGATATACAAAAAAGAAGCGCGAACCAAAACGGTCCGCGCTTCTTTTTCTTATTTCATCTTGGCGAGTACTTTCTTGTAGTACTTGTTTGTTGCCTTGATACTGTACTTGATACCTCCGTTCCACGAACGTATCGCCTTCTCGACGCTGTTCTGGGGGTTGTAGTACTTTTGAATTAGAAGGAACATTTCCTTAGATTTCTCTACACTGTAGCGATCTGCCATTGTGTAGCGCTTCTTACTCTTCTGCTTTTTTAGAATCTCGTTGCATTCCTTCACAAGAATCGGAGTAATCTGCATCACGCCTACGGAATTACCGCTCACGGCATTTGGATTTCCTTCACTTTCTACCTGAATAATCGCTTCGATTACAGGATTCCAGTTAAAGCCCGATGTTTTGTTGCTCTTGTCGCCCACTTCAGTTGCCAAAGCACTTCCGCAAGCTAATACAAGTGCCATCAAGGCTACACTTGCTTTTTTAATGATACTCATAACTCTATACTTTAGGCGGACACCTGTCGCAGGTACCGCGTTATCCTTTAGATTTTCAATCGGACGCATCCGATTTTATTGCATTTCGGTTGCAAATGTACAATGTATCAATGAGTTACGCAAATATTTAACCCTAAAAAATGCTAAATAATGAAAGCACACTGATTTAAATCAATTAGTGTAAATATTACAGATTTATGCAAAATGCTAGTCTAAATCCACCACTGTAATGCCTGCTCCACCAAATTGAACATGCTCGTCACGATAGCTTTTTACGTTGGGTACAGTACTCAAATACTGACGTATCAATTGGCGTAGAATGCCAGTTCCTGTGCCATGCAGAATTCTGATCCTCGACATGCCTACGAGTATGGCGTCGTCAATGAAATAGGTTACAGCATTGATAGCCTCGTCGCCTCGCATACCTCGTACGTCCAGATCTTGTCGGAAGTTCAGTTTCCTGCTATCTATCACGTCGCGGGTGTCGCGCGATACAGTGGCGTACGAACCTGCTATGCTGTTGTTGCGTTCCTCGGCCTTGGTGGTCTGCTGTTTGGGTCGCTCTGCATGTTCCAGTCGCTCCACGCGCATCTTGGTTTTCATACCACCAAATATGACCGTCGCCATCTTTCCATCAGTCGATTCTATCTCACCCACTGATGTCAGTCCCTTGATGCGAACCGTATCGCCAGCAGAGAAAGTAGTGAGAGATGAGGAATTCATGGCCAGAGAGTTATCTGCCGATGGAGTATTTTCTAGCTTCTCACCTCTAGCTTCTTGTTTCTCCTTTTTCTTCTTCTCCCTCCGCTCTTTGCGCTCCTGTATCTGTCGTATTTTGCGCTCTATGGCTTCATCATTTTCCTTCGTGTCGAGATCGGCTATTTCTTCCTTAAATGCATTCAGTTCCTCGCGCGCCAGACGTGTACGCTCCTTTTCAGCCTGTGCTTCCTTGATCTCGCGGATGGCATTCTCAATCTTCTTATTGCTCTCGCGCAACAGTTCTTCTGCCTGTTCCTTGGCTCTGCGGATAATCTCTTTGCGTTCTGCCTCAATCTCCTCAATGGTCTCCTCTAATCTCTTACCGCTAACTTCTAGCCGCTTTTCGTGCTGATGAATCGTCTGTCGCTTGCCCTCCCAGTAACGCTTGTCGCGCACGATGTCCTGCAGATATTTGTCGCTCTGTATGTAGTCAGATCCTACGATGTCTGAGGCCTCTTTAATGACCTCTTCTGGGATACCTGTCTTACGTGCTATCTCAATGGCAAAACTAGAGCCTGGTTGTCCGATAGCCAATTGGAATAGAGCCTGCATCTCATGGCGATCGTAAAGCATGGCACCATTCACCACGCCAGGATGATCTTCGGCAAAGTGTTTTAGGTTCTGGTAGTGGGTGGTAATCACACCAAAAGTCTGTTTCTTCCAGAACTGATTTAGCATGGCCTCTGCGATGGCACCACCAATGGTGGGCTCCGTACCGCTACCAAACTCGTCAATCAATATCAGACTCTTTTCGTTGGCCTGCTTCATCATCTGCTTCATGTTCATCAGATGACTTGAGTAGGTCGAGAGATCGTTTTCAATGCTCTGCTCGTCACCGATGTCAATGAGTATGTGATGAAAGATGCCTACTGTTGAATGGTCACCGATGGGGATGGGTAGTCCGCATTGTAGCATATATTGCAGTAGTCCTACGGTCTTCAAACATACAGATTTACCACCCGCATTCGGACCACTGATAATTAAAAGCCTTCCAGCTTTAGAGGTGAGTGGTGAGGACTGAGAGGTGAGAGATATGTCTAAGGGTACTACCTTCTTGCCTTGTTTCTCCAGTGATAGCTGCAACAATGGATGTACAGCGTGGATCCAGTCAATGTGGGGTTTGTAACCCACTACTGGTTCAAAAGCTTTTGTCAGTTCGGCCCAGTTGGTTTTTGCCTGTATCAGATCTATCTGTGCCAGCAGCTGGTATGAATCAAGTATCTCATTGACATGTGGGCGCACTTCATCGGTAAACACGGTCAGAATTCGTATTACCTCGCGACGTTCTTCAGCCTCTAACTGGCGAACCTTGTTGTTGGCCTCTACCACTTCAGTCGGTTCTATGAATACAGTTTTTCCAGTGGCGCTCTCGTCGTGCACAATGCCGCTGATTCTACGCTTGATTTGTGGGGCAACAGGTATTACTAATCGTCCGTCGCGCATGGTGGGTGCTGCGTCCTTATCAACCAGCCCATCCTTTTGGGCTGTATGCAATATAGTATATAATGTACGAGAGATACCACTTTGTGTCTTCTCAAGATCGTGACGTATCGTAGCCAGCGTCATAGATGCTGAATCCTTGATTTTGCCAAACTTGTCGAGTATCGAGTCAATCCTGCGAATCATGGCAGGGAATGTTACCACACCTTCCGTTAGTCTGTGTAGGGCAGGATAGGGGTATTTGGTTTCACCGCTGGCTGTCTCCTCAGTACCATGCTCCAGATAGCGAACGATGTTGGCTATAGTTTCGAGTGATCGTCTCAAATCCCACACCTCATCTTCTTCCAGATGCGTGTTCTCAAGGCGTATGCGCATGATACTCTCCCTAACATCGAAGAAATACTGCATAGGAAAGTTGTCCTTCTCATCCTTTAGGCGTCGGAACTCCCTTACCTGTGCCAGCTGTTCGTTAATGGCATCAGCATTTGTTGAGAAGGTTATTTCGTCAACCTTCTCCTTACCTAAGGTGCTCAAGCAACGTTCCTTCAGCAACCTCCGTATTTCGTCAAAACCAAGCTTATGCTCGAAGTTATTTGGGTAAATCACGCTGCAAAGGTACGATTTAGTGAGCAAAAATCCAAATTTATTTGAGATTTTTCGAACGTGAGTACCTTCGAGCGCAGCTCAAAGTACTTAATTCGAGCGTTTTTCCAAATAAAAATAAAAAAGTTGCTTAAAAATTTGTTCATTTCGAAAAAACTCCGTACCTTTGCACCCGCTTTCGAGACATCAGAGCACTGGAGAGATGGTAGAGTGGTCGATTACAGTAGTCTTGAAAACTACCGTGCTGAGAGGCACCGGGTTCAAATTTTGAAACCCGCTGGAAATCAGCGGGTTTTTGTTTTGTCCTCTTTAGAGGTTCCGTTTTACTTTTATGAAAGTTTAACTTCGGATTTCGTGATTTTCGGAAAAAGGAAGGGTTCAAGAGACATCATCTCCGTTATCAAAATTCTCCATAATCGTTATAGCATCTTTTCAAGTATCTCGACGGCCTTGGTGATATCCTCCTTAAACCGCTTGTGATCACGGAGGAAGTCTGCCCTGCCGCCACTGATGGCGTCATATAGTTCCTGGCTCATGTCATTGGCATAGTCAGAAATGGCCAGTTCTATGTCATCCTTCTGCCAGTCGAGCGTGGAATGAACATAGATGCGCTGCTTCTGATGCAGGAAACTGTAGGCGGTCTCGATACTGTCTTTTGTTATCATCTTGTTACTGAGTCATAACCTATCGGGCGAAATTGCTTCTGTTTCTCACTATACACAAATCCGTGCTCGTATAGGTAGTTCTTCATCTCTTTAGGCTCCGTCCCAAAGTTATAGCACAAAGATTCAAGCGTGTCAAACTCCTTGTCTCTTAGGAGCATGTTCACGCTCGAAACCAGTATGGCAGGATCTTTCGGCAGGTAGTCCATATCACAAATCTTATTAAATCAGAGGGCAAAGGTACTCATAATTCCATGATTATTTGTACCTTTGCACAAATAATTAGGATAGTTTATGAAAGTAAAGATTCAAACCATGCTTGGCGACATTGTTGTTCGCCTTTACGACGAGACTCCTATCCATCGTGACAATTTTGTAAAACTGGTAAAGGATGGGTATTATGATGGAACACTATTCCATAGGGTAATTAAGGACTTTATGATTCAGGGAGGCGACCCAGACTCAAAGGGTGCCCCTGCTGGAAAGATGCTTGGTGTTGGCGGTCCGGACTATACACTTGAGGCGGAAATTAAAGACGGACTTTTCCACAAGCGTGGAGCATTGGCTGCTGCAAGACAAGGTGATGAAGTGAATCCTGAACGTCGTAGCAGCGGTTCGCAGTTCTACATCGTCTGGGGACAAGTCTACAATGAAGGACAGTTACGCCAGTTCTCCAAACAGCTTCGAATGCAGAAAGTACAGAATGTGTTTAATTCGCTTGCATCAGAACATCGAGCTGAGATTATGCAGATGCGTCGTGACAGGAATCGTGAAGGGCTTCAGGAACTTCAAGACAAACTTGCAGCGGAAGCAGAAAGTAGGGTAGGTAAATCAGGACTGTCTGATGAACAGTTGAAGGTCTATTCATCAGTCGGTGGAACTCCCCATCTTGACGGTCAATATACTGTATTCGGTGAAGTTGAGGAAGGTCTTGATGTGGTTGAAATGATACAAGGCACCGCAACCGGACGCGCCGACCGGCCAGTAGATGATATTGAAATGAGAATAACAGTCCTTGAATAATGAGACCATTATATAGGATAGTCAGATGAATCATCCTAAGTTTATAATAACAATGGAAGGTTTCTTTCGCCTTGGCATGGTCAATTTACATAAAGACCTGTTAAAACCAGGCGATTCATGCCTTGGTGGTGGCTACTATCACTTCGATTATACCTCGAACCGAATCATCCTAGAACGCTCATCGTATGACTTCGGTAAGCCTAAATGGCACCTGTTGGAAGTCCTGAAGGTTCCATCGGTGTATCGCGGCCTGCGATTAGTTTACTTCTATGATGATGACCGTGAGTTTGATGTCAGTCAGGAACTGCAAATAGAATATTATGACTGACTATGATTCCATTTGGCGCACGTTTAAAAGAATAAGAAAAGAGCTTAGCAAAACGCTAAGCTCTTTTTCTTTGGTTTATACCACTTCGATGCCTTGTTCTTCGCAGAGTTTCAGACTCATCTCCTTGAGTTTGAACTTCTGGATCTTGCCTGAACCTGTCAGCGGGAACTGGTCGATGAAGAATACGTACTTAGGTATCTTATAGCGTGCTATCTTGCCACGGCAGAACAACTGCACGTCCTCGGCAGTCATCTTGGCACCCTCTTCGAGGATGATGAAGGCACCAACGGCCTCGCCATATTTCTTAGAGGGGACAGCTGCCACCTGGACGTCACGAATGCCAGGCATGTGATAGAGGAACTCTTCAATCTCACGTGGATAGATATTCTCACCACCACGGATAATCATATCTTTGATACGACCTGTAATCTTATAGAAACCTTCCTCGTCCTTTACCCCCAGATCTCCAGAATGCAGATAACCGTTCTTGTCGATGACCTCGTCAGTAGCCTCGGGATTCTTATAATAACCCTTCATGACATTGAAGCCCTTACAGCACATTTCGCCCTGAACTCCTACAGGACACTCTTCGCCTGTCTCAGGATCAAGCACTTTTACGTCGACGAATGGGAAGTCGCGACCTACGGTGGTGCAACGCTGCTCGAAGGTATCGTTCAGACAGGTCTGCGTCATACCAGGCGAAGACTCGGTGAGTCCGTAAACGCTGGTGATGGTCATATACATCTTTTCAGATACCTGCTTCATGAGTTCGATAGGACAGAGCGAACCAGCCATGATACCTGTACGCAGACAAGTGAGGTCAAACATATCGAACATGGGATGGTTGAGTTCTGCAATAAACATGGTGGGTACACCATAGACAGCCGTACAACGCTCCTTATGGATAGACGCCAGCACTACAAGGGGATCGAACTTTTCAACCATCACCTCAGTACAACCGTGAGTCAGGCAGTTCATCGTGGCAAGCACTACACCGAAGCAGTGGAACAGGGGTACACAGACACAGAGTTTGTCGTCCTGTGTAAAGCCCATATTCTCACCTGTAAAGTATCCATCGTTCGAGATGCCATAATGGGTAAGCATCACACCCTTAGGGAAACCTGTGGTACCGCTGGTGTACTGCATATTGCACACATCGTAGCAGCTTACCTGTTTCTTCATCTCGTTCAGCGTCTCGTCCTCTACGTTCTGACCCAGCAGCAACAGCTCGGCGGTGTTGTACATACCACGATACTTCTCCATACCAATGTAAACCACATTCTTTAAGTATGGGAATCGTTCGCTGTTCAGATGACCGCGCTCGCAGGTCTTCAGCTCGGGCAGCATGGTGTAGGTCATGTCCACATAGTTACAGTCCCATGTACCATCGGTGATACAAAGTACCTCCATATCAGAGTCCTTACACAGATACTCCAGCTCGTTCTGCTTGTAGTTGGTGTTTACCGTTACCAGCACGGCACCGATCTTGGCAGTAGCATAGAGGAAAGTAAGCCAGTCGGGCACGTTTGTGGCCCAGATACCCACGTTAGAACCTTTTTTTACACCTATGCTGATCAAACCCTTGGCGAGATTGTCCACACGCTCGTTGAACTTACTCCATGTGAATCTTAAATCTCTATCAGAGTAAACGATGTATTCTTTATCGGGGGTAGTCTCAGCCCAGTATTCGAGCCATTCTCCTAATGTTCGTTCCCACAGCTTATAACCCTCGGAACCCGTCTCAGCAGGGTAGGTGCGATCAGGAAGCGGCCTTCCTGCCATATCTAATTTTATGTTGCTCATTCTGAAATTTAATATTTTATCTTTAATGTTTAATGTATCAGAATGGAATATATACTACTGCGAGGATCTTGGCGCTCTTTCCAGGGGCACCATGAACGTGGTGCTTCACAATACTATCGTAGAAAATGGAATCACCCTCTGTGAGCAGGTATTTATCCTTGCCATACTCTATCTCGACCTCACCCTGCATCACGTAGATGAACTCCTCACCCTCGTGGGCTGAGAGCTGGAAATTGGGATTCTCCTCGGGATTGATGTCGATGACGAACGGCTCCATGTGGCGACCAGCCTTCTGCTGGGCCAGTGGATGATACTCCATATGCTTGCGAGCATCGGTGGCTCCGTTAGAGAAGCTGATGCTGCTATCCTTTTCGCGATCCTTGGCGCGAGTGACAACAGGGCCCAAAGCATCGTTATCGTCCATAAACGTTCCTAGGCGCACACCCAGTGCACGGGCTATCTTAATCAGCGGACCTAATGAAGGAAGGTTCACGTCGTTTTCAATACTGTTTATCTGCTCTACGGTCAAGCCGCTACGCTCTGCAATCTCCTCGATGCTGAGATTTTTGGTTTCACGAAGTCCCTTGATTTTGGAACCTACGAATGAGTTGTTATTCGCCATTTTTTAGTATAAATAATGTTGTTCTGCTTAATTTTGGGCGCAAAGATACTGCAAAAAGGGCAGAATACCAAATTTTTGGCTGAGTTTTTCCAAGATGATATGCAACTAATGATTTATTTTGCCTAAAAGTAACAAAATAGGCCGAAAACTCGGCCTATTTATTTTAGATTGTCACAAAAATGCGACGAAATGTTATAAAGTGAAACTATTCTTGCTTCTTGGGCGTCGTACAGAGGTTCACCAGATAGATGATGCTCATATAAGGTATACCCGTATTGGTTTCGAGTCCGATTTCGCAGGTACGTGAGTTCGAATAGCCAACCTCGATCTTGTTGGCCTCGATCTGTGGACGGAGCTTTCTTAGTCCATACTTGTTCAACTCGGGGAAGGTGAAACCACGATCGCCTGCGAATCCACAACAACCCACACCCTCAGGCAGGAATACATTGGTGGAGCAAAGCTTGGCGAGAGCTATCATGTCTTTGTCGACACCCATTTGACGGGTAGAACATGTCAAATGCAGGGCGATGCGCTTATCCGTCTGGTGGAAATCAAGTCGATCCACGAGATATTTCATGATAAACTCAGCAGGCTCGTAAAGCTTCATCTTCTTCATCACCTTCTTCATGCGATGCAGACAAGGACTTTGGGCGCAGAGTACAGGATACTTGCCCTCTTCAGAGGCGATCCAAAGCGCTTTCTCGAGCTCGGCACTCTTACGGTCGGCTATATCGAGCATACCCTTCGACTCCCAGATCTGTCCACAACACATACGTTCCATGCCTTCAGGGAAGATAACCTCGTAGCCAGCCTTCGCCATCAGTTGGATTACCTCGTCGACAAGGGCATGCTTCATATTGCCTTGTTCAGACTGACCCATGGTCTGATTGATACAACTGGGGAAGTAAACCACCTTTAGGTCGGAGTGCTCCTCTTCTTTCTTTGGAATTGACTTCTCGATGATGAACTGCGTGAGATCGCTCTTCTTGGGCTGTCGTTTTTTCTTTGGCATAGCAGTGGTCCAGAGGGGCAAGCCCATCTTGTTCATCGTGCGACAAACATTGGTCATGAGTTTCGGACCCAGTGTAATGTGGGCTGTATGGGCTACATCAAGTACTAAGCGCAGACCACTCTTGATACCCGCCATGTGGTTAGCAGCGAATTCGCCTACCTGATAACCCAGATCATTGTTAAGCATATCCATCTGACGGATGATGTGGGTCAGTTCGCCAGTGTTGATCTTCATCGGACATGAGGTAGAGCAGAGTCCATCAGTAGCACAAGTCTGATCGCCATAGTACTTATACTGTTTCTTCAACGTAGCCAGTCGTTGCGGATTGCGACCTGTAGCTTCCAAATCGCGTATCTCTCGCTGAACAGCAATACGCATTCTCGATGAAAGTGTGAGTCCACACGACATGCAGTTTACCTCGCAGAAACCACACTCGATACATTTGTTGGCACGCTTCACCTGTTCGATGGTTTCCTTGGCAGTGGATAGTTTCGGATCCATCAGGTAGTGTCCACCATCGGGCACTTTCTTGAAGTCGTAGTCGAGTACGGGCAGTGGCTTCAGACACTTGATGAAGCAGTCGGGATCGTCGTTGAAGATGACACCCTGATTCAGTAATCCATCGGGGTCGAAGATAGCCTTGAGCTCCTTCATGGCCTCGTAAGCTTTTTCGCCCCACTCATACTTTACAAACGGAGCCATATTCCTACCCGTTCCGTGTTCAGCCTTCAGCGAACCATCGTAGCCCTCAACCACGAGTTTGGCCACGTCGCGCATCATCTCTGCATAACGTGCTACCTCATGCTCGTCAGCAAAGCTCTGATTCAGGATGAAGTGGTAGTTACCCTCGAAGGCATGACCATAGATACAGGCATCGTCGTAACCATGATCAGCTATGAGTTTCTGCAGTTTTACTGTAGCCTCAGGCAACGACTCGATGGGGAATGCCACATCTTCAATGAGACACGAGGTGCCGATTGGGCGTGTGCCTCCCACGCTGGGGAATATGCCTGAACGAATGGCCCAGTACTTGCCATAGACGGCAGGATCCTCTGTAAACTCAGCAGGGATGTAGAGCTTAAACTGACCCAGACACGCTTTAATCTTCTCAATCTTCTCCAACAGTTGTTCGTGGGTGATGCCCTTCGTCTCTGTAAGGATAGCTGTGAGGTTGTGATAGTCGCCTGGTTCCACACCCTCTATCTTTCCTGCATCCACATCCTGCTTGTATTGCAGGAATACTGGATCATCCACAGAGTTCAGCGACATATAATCGAGCATCTCAGCACTCTTCACCATCAGATTCTCTGCGCTCATCTTCAGGTCATCATCGCCAGACTTCAGTTTCTTCATGGCTACCACAGCCTCACAACTCTCCTTCATGGTGAGGAAGTAAACCATGGCCGAGGCCTTGTACTTATAGTCGTAAAGCGTCTTCATGGTTACCTCAGAGAGGAAGGCCAGTGTACCTTCGGAACCTACCATCGAGTGAGCGATGATGTCGAAAGGATCGTCGTAAGCCACCAGCGGACGGAGGTTCAGTCCCGTCACATTCTTAATAGAATATTTGGTACGTATGCGCGAGGCCAGTTGCTCGTCAGCACGAACCTTGTCGCGTAGGGCTTCTATCTTAGCGATAAACTCAGGGTGACTCTTGCGGAATGCTTCCTTGCTGGCTTCGTCGCCTGTGTCGAGAATAGTTCCATCGGTCAGGATGATGCGAGCAGAAACCATCATGCGATCGCTATTGGCATGTACGCCACAGTTCATGCCTGAGGCATTATTTATCACAATACCTCCCACCATCGCTGAACCTATCGAGGCTGGATCAGGTGGGAACACACGTCCATAAGGTTTCAGAATCTCGTTCACCTTTGCACCCACGATACCTGGCTGGAGCTTAATGGTATCCTGATTCTCGCCAATCTCATACTTCTCCCAATGCTTACCTGCCACAATCAGAACGCTGTCAGTACAACTCTGTCCTGAGAGCGAAGTACCTGCTGCACGGAAGGTAAAAGGCAGGTTATACTTCTTACAAGTCTTGATGATTCTGGATATCTCTTCCTCGCCATCACTGCGGATGACAACCTTTGGAATCTGACGATAGAAACTGGCATCGGTACCCCATCCGAGCGTACGGAGCTCATCGGTATAAATACGGTCAGACGGCAGAAACTGCTTGAGGTCTGATAAAAACTGATTGATCATAGGCAGTTGTTGGTTTTTGTTATTATTTAGTGTATTATTATGGCGCAAATATACGAAATAATTATGAATTATGTATGATGAATGATGTATTGTTTTTCGCCGTTTTTGATTTTTTCACTAAAATAATATGGATTTATGCAATAATCTTTGTATATTTGTGGCCAAACTTGTATAATATTCACCGAATAACTGAACTCCTATGACAGCATTAGTATCTGTAATTCCAATTCTATTGCTCATTGTCTTGATGATGGGCTTTAAAGTGTCTGGCTACAAGAGTGCTATTATCACGCTGATAGTAACAATCCTGTTGGCCCTGTTTGCCGTTCCAGCTATGGGTATTATCCCTGAGAAGTATGCAGAGGCTTCTATCTTTGGCATCACCCTTTGGTCTGTCGTGGAGGGATTCCTGAAGGCATGTTTCCCCATTATCCTGATCATTATCTGCGCCATCTTCAGTTACAATATTCTCTGCGAGACGAAGGAGATTGAGACCATCAAGACGCAGTTCATACAGATGACATCCGACAAGGGCTTGTTGGTATTGTTGCTGACTTGGGGTCTTGGTGGTGTGCTCGAGGGTATGGCTGGCTTCGGAACAGCTGTGGCTATCCCTGCTGCCATCCTGATAGGTTTGGGATTCAAACCCATGTTCTCGGCTGTTATCTGTCTGGTAGCCAATACGGTAGCCGTAGGCTTTGGTGCTGTGGGATTGCCTGCAACCACGCTGGCTAATCAGGTGGCTGCAAGTGGTGTGGCAACACCAGAGGAACTCTGCGAGGTGGCCACATTTATTATTCTGCAGCTCTCGCTGATGTTCTACATCACCCCATTCCTCATCCTAATGATGACGGATAAGACAAAGATTCTGAAGAATATCACCATCGCCCTCTTCGTGGGAACCTGCTCTATCATCGTGCAGTTCTGCTGCGCCCACTTCATTGGCCCTGAGACGCCAGCCATCCTGGGCTCTGTAGCTGCCATCATCGCCATGCTGATATACAACAAACTCTTCATCCGCGATGAGAATCCTGCTGACGAGGTGATTGTGGAGAAAAAGAAGTTTGGACTCGCAAAGACCCTCAAGGCTTGGAGCGTTTATGGACTGATTATCTTCTTCATTCTTATTTCGAGTAAGATCGTTCCCCCCATCAATGAGGTTCTGAACCAGACGCTGGTAACCAAGTTCGATCTGCCAGTGATTGGTAACACCTTTAAGTTTGGCTGGCTGTCGAATGCAGGTCTGATGATTTTTCTGGGTGCTGTGATTGGTGGCTTGATTCAGGGCATGAGCATTGGCAAACTGTTGAAGCTGTTGGCTAAGACCACACTCAATCTGCAGAAGACGGTTGTAACCATCTGCTGCCTTGTGGCTATGGCTATGCTGATGAACAATACAGGTATGACCAACGATATCGCCAAGGGACTCGTTCTTCTCACAGGAGCAGCCTTCCCGTTCTTTGCACCACTTATTGGTTCTATCGGAACCTTTGTAACAGGATCGGCCACCAATGCCAATATTCTATTCGGAAAGTTGCAGGCTACAGCTGCCAGCGATCTGGGATTGGTAAATCAGGGTACGTTCTTCGGAGTAACAGGTAGCGAAACCAACTGGCTTGCTGCTGCTAACTGTGCTGGTTCTGAAGGTGGTAAGCTGCTTTCGCCTCAGTCGATAGCCATCGCTACAGCCGCTTGTGATATGGAAGGTCAGGATGGTGACATCATGCGTAAGACGATGCCATTCGCCATCTTCTGGATCCTCATGAACGGCCTTATGGTCTTCCTCGGATTGCATGTGATTTAAAAGATTTCTCTTTTTCAAATACTTCAGCTCCCCAACCATTGTGCTGGGGAGCTGCTTTTCTTTGTGTACGAAAGTGATTATCATGCTATAATAATCGTTTGTGAAATTCTCAAAGTAGCCTACATGCCTACATAAAATTGTTCGGAAGACCTTTAGATAAAGGGACTCGCAAATGTTTTTACCTACATAAAGCCTACATAAAACTACATTAAAACTACATAAAATTGGTCCAAATTGGCAAAAATAGAGGCGGAAATGGGCTCTTTAGACCGTTGAAAGTCTTATGCATCTGCCTTTAAAGGGTTGTTTTGGTCGTTATAATCTGATAAATTCTCTAGAGAATTTAGGACTTTACTCCGTCTAAAGTCTGGGTTTACTCCGTCTAAACCTCCAAATTCTCTAGAGAATTTAAAAGAGAGTAAGTTACTCCCTCAATGTTTGCCTTATTAATTCTTGGACTTTAGACTATCTATCGACTTTCGAAAGACTATCTTTTGCATGTTTAAACTCCAAGGATTAGGAGACGAAAGATAGTCTTTTGAGGGGTAAAAGATAGTCTTTTACAGACATTTCAGCGCAATTTAGCCGGTTTATAAGAACCTAAAAATGACCTACAAAGGCCATTTTGGTGGGTGAAATTAGGTAAAATAGCCAAAATCATGTAGTTTGCATGTAGTTTTATGTAGGCTTTATGTAGGTAAAAACATTTGCGAGTCCCTTTATCTAAAGGTCTTCCGAATGATTTTATGTAGGCATGTAGGTAAAATCGCAAAAATGCGAGAAAAGAAATTAAAAGTATAAGGTATAAAACAGCACCATATATCATAAAGCCCCGCTCATGGCGGGGCTTTATGATTGCTAGGGCTTATTTATCTCACTGTCGGATTCAGATTCCTGCGGAGGAAGAAGGACTTTGTGGCCAGGAAATAGCAGGCGACACCTGAGGCATTGATGAGTACCACAGTCCAGAAGGCAGCCCCATAGCTGATAAGCTCAGCGACGATACCACCAATGAGAATGCCAAGTCCCATGCCGATGTCCCATGAGATGAGGATTGTAGAGTTGGCAGTGCCTCGCTGGTTGTTCTTGGCCACGTTGATGGTCATATTCTGGAAAGCTGGCCACATGTGTCCGTTGCCCAAGCCTATCAGCAAAGCCGAACCGTAATAACCCACCATGATGGCGGAATGATTCTGAGGGAAGCAAGTGGGCATTAATATAAATAAGGTGTAGCCAATAAGCGAAATGACCATTCCCTCGCCAGCATTATGAGTCACACGTCCGTTTCGCAATCCCTTGCTGCCTTGCAGACGAGAGATCATCAGTCCTACAGAACAGAGCATAAAGTAAGTACCCGTACCTCCCATGATGCCCATCGCCTCCTTGCCATAAATGGCCAGATAGTTGCTCAGCACGCCAAAGCTGAATCCGAAGGCTATCATATTTATGCCAATGAGCCAGCCTCGTATCAGGAAGAAACGGTCCCACGAGAGTTTCGACTTATTGCGCACAATTTCCTTTTCTGAGAAAGTAACCGTTGAATCCACCAGCCATCCCACACAAGCCACAATCAGCGCCAACCAGAACAGGAGCTCGAAACTGTTGGTGAGTTGGTATATAAAGATACCGATGGTGGGAGCCAGAGCCATACCGAGGTTATTACTCAGTCCGTAGTAGCCTATGCCCTCCGTTCTGCGACTCGAAGGCAAAACATCAATAGCAGCTGTGGCATTGGCAGTTGTCAACATACCAAAGGGTCCGCCATGGAGTGTTCTCACTATCATAAACAGCAACAAGGTGGAAGCAGCCAGATAGCCAGCAAAGAAAATGGCAAAGCCTCCGAAGGCAATCATCAGCACCGTTTTGCGAGGAAACGAATCAACTACATAACCACTGAACGGACGGATGAGTAAGGCTGTGATGGTATAGCCAGAGAGCACAAGACCTATCACGTCCTTTGTCGCCCCAAAATGCTCGCTCAGGTAGAGTGGCAACAGGGGTGTCAGCACGTAAAAAGCAAAGAACAGCGTAAAGTTGGCTGTCATTACCTTACAGTAGTTTTTATTCCAAAGTTTCTCCATACGACTTGCAAAAGTACTAATAAGTGGTCGAAAAACCAACGCCACAACGTTAATGTTCTATAAATATCAGCCGTTGCTTTTGACTTTTGCCCTTTATCTACGTATTATAAATAGGTAATATTATCAACGAAAAGTATTCATTATGAAGCAATTAATCACATCACTCCTGTTGGCAGTGACCATGGGATGTGGAACAGCATCAGCACAGCCCGCTGATGCACAGGATAATCATGAAGGTTTGCAGTGTCTGAAGAATGGTCATCTCACAATGGCCATCGATGGCGCCAAAGGCGGAAAGATCCTTTCCTTCAAGTACGACGATCAGGAAATCATCTCTCAGTCGAGATGGCCTGAGACCTTTGGTAGTACTTTCTGGACCAGTCCGCAGAAGGAATGGTACTGGCCCCCTGTACCTGAATATGACAAGAAACCTTACGAGATGAAGCAGGACGGCAATGTACTCACCATGACCAGTGGCGTGTCAGAGAAGCTGAAGTATCGCATCCGTAAGCAGTTCGCCATCGACGAAAAAGAAGAGGCTTTCGTCATCACCTATTCTATTATTAATGAGAGCGACGAGGTGCGAAAGGTGGCTCCATGGGAGATTACCCGTGTGCCCAACGAGGATGGTCTTATCTTCTTTGAAGTCTGTGATAGCATCTGGCCTGCAGGACTGATGAGTTTCAAGGACGAGCATGGTATGGCCTGGTATCAGCCCGATGAGGCTAATGAGAATCGTAAGGTAAATACCGATGGTAAGGGTTGGCTGGCCTATTGCAGCAAAGAAAAGGGACTGTTGCTTGTTAAGAAATTCCAGGATCTCGATGCCCAGCAGCCTGCTCCAGGCGAGGCAGAGATACAGGTGTATGTAAATCGTGGCAAGACCTATATCGAGTTGGAGAGTCAAGGCGCCTATACTACACTGAAGCCCAAGGAGGAACTGAGCTGGACTGTGCGTTGGTATCTCCAGCCATGCAAGGCAACATCCGCAGAAGAGATAGCCAAGAAAGTTAAAGAAATCTTACACAATAACTAAACATTAAAGTAATATGCAAAAACTATTTCTATTATCACTGACCTTGCTCGCCACCACAGTGTGTCGAGCACAGGATCTGAGACTTAACGATCGTGAGTATTTCGAGCGTCAGGGTGTTAACATTCTCGTATTCAGCAACAGCTTTAATGGTGGATTCAACGACGAGAAGAATTCTGGCATCGAGATTATTCATCATGGTGTTCGCACCATTCAGGGTGGTGCTGTTCGATTGAACAATACCCCGGAGCAATGGGACTTGGTGCCCAAGATGACGAGTCGTAAGGTAGACAAGGACAACCAGAGTATAGAGGTTGCCATACGTTATGACGATTATGACTTCGACAGTCGTGTTGTGGTTACAGCCAAGGGCAAAGCTGTGGAGATAGCAGTTTGGCTCGACAAACCTGTGCCTGAGAAGTTGGCTGGTGAGGCTGGATTCAACCTTGAGTTTCTGCCCTCGCAGTATTGGCTCAAAACCTTTACGATGGATGGTCGTTTGAATCGTTTTCCACGTTATGCTACGAGTCAGACGATTACTCGTCCGAATAGCGAGAAGCCTTGTCAGTTCAAAGGCTTCAAGACGTATGATGATCGTGGAACCGATCGCTTTGTCGATCCCATACCTCTCGAGAAAGGTCATCATATCCTCATCGCTTCTGATGCCCCAGAGCGTATGATCCGTATCAGCAGTGAGGATGCAGAACTTCAGCTTTTCGATGGACGTATGCTGGCCCAAAATGGTTGGTTTGTATTGCGTAGTGTTCTGCCAAAAGGCAAGACTGGCAAGGTGGTTACCTGGACAGTAGAGCCCCACGCTATCCCAGGTTGGATTCGTGAGCCCAACATCGGGTTCAGTCAGGTAGGTTATATCCCAAAGCAACCCAAGGTGGCTGTGATCGAACTAGACAAACTGGACAAGGTGCAACCCACGGCCTCACTTATTCGCATTAAGGATGATGGCACAACGGAAGAGGCCTTTAAAGGCGACATCAAGACTTGGGGAGCCTATTATAAATATAATTATGTGAAGTTCGATTTCTCTTCAGTCAAGCAGCCTGGCATCTACTATATCCAATATGGCAACACGAAGACCAACAACTTCCTGATCGACGAGCATGTATACGATAAGATCACTGATGCCACTACCGATGTCTGGGTACCCATCCATATGAACCACATGTATGTGAACGAGGGTTATCGCACATGGCATGGTGAGCCTTTCAAGGAAGGCTATCTCCAGGCACCTGAGAGCGATCACTTCGACCTACACAGACAAGGTCCAACCACTGATACGAAGTATAAGCCGTTGGAACTGATTCCTGGTCTGAACATTGGCGGATTCTTCGATGCTGGCGATTTCGATATCGAAACGGGCTCGAACATCAATGTGGTACAGAACCTGATCCGTGCCTGGGAGCTCTTCAAACCCCAGCGCGATGAGACTTTCGTGAGTCAGAAGCAACGCTATGTGGATCTTCATCGTCCAGATGGTATACCCGATATTCTGCAGTTTATCGAGCATGGCATCCTAAACCTCGTGGCTCAGGCAGAGCAGATTGGGCATATGTCTTCAACACTCTCGAACTCTGTGCTCGACAACTATCATCACCTGGGCGATGCAGCCTCTATTACCGATGGTTTGCACTATGATCCATCGCTGAAGCCTTACGAGGTATCAGCAGATGGCAAACGTAGTGGAACACCCGATGATATGTGGGCTTTCACTACTCGTAATCCTCGTCTTGACCTTCAGGCAGCTGGTGTCTTTACTTCTGCTGCCCGTGTGCTTCGTGGCTATAACGACGATTTGGCAGAGCGTGCTCAACGACAGGCTGATCGTCTGCGCTCTGAGGCAGAACAACTACTGAAAGAGCAAAAAGTACGTCGTGACAGACAAGCCGATGCAGACTTCACTTGGCTGATTGGTGGCAATATTACAAATAAACTACAGACAGCCCTCGACAGCATCCCGATGAAGGATGAGGCCTATAAGCAGAGCCTTCGCCCGCTTGTTAAGGAATTCGCCGACTATGTCAAAGGCTTCGACAAGAACAATCCCTATGGTGTACCCATCGGACTGGGCAACTGGGCTGGTGTAAACATGGTGCTCAATTTCGGTATAGCAGTGAATTATGCCCATCTCTACTATCCCGACATTGTGAGCAAGGACGAGATCTATCGTGTAACCAACTGGCTCTATGGTTGTCATCCTTACCATAATTACTCGTTTGTGGCCGTTGTTGGTGCAGCCCGTCCTAAGCAGGTATTCTATGGCAACAACCGTGCTGACTTCTCAGCTATTCCTGGCAATGTAGCCCCAGGATTGTTGTTCCGTCAGCCCGATCATTTTGAGAACTTCGACGACTGGCCCTTCCTCTGGGGACAGAACGAAGGCACCATCGCTGGTAATACCCAGTACATCATCTTTGGAACCTCGTTTAAAAACCTAGTTACTAAACAACAATAAAAGATGAAAAAACTATTATCAACTCTCCTGCTCATGGTAGCAGTGTCTGCAAATGCAGCTGAAAACCCTGTGTTAACAATTGAAGGTGGTCAGGTACAAGGTGTCTTGGCCGATGATCATCCTGATGTGTTTGTGTATCGTGGCATTCCTTATGCTGCTCCTCCCATCAAGGAGAACCGTTGGAAGGCTCCTCAGCCCATCATACCTTGGAAAGGCGTGAAGATCTGTGATACCTTTGGACGTCCCAGCTATCAGGCCATCCAGTATCCTGGTGGTTACTACACTGAATGGGGTTATGGTAAGGAGGCCGCTTTCAGTGAGGATTGTCTGTATCTGAATGTATGGACCAAGGCTCCAGGTCAGGTCAACAAGAAACTCCCTGTGGCCTTGTGGATTCATGGTGGTGGCTTCCGTGAGGGCTTTGGCTCAGAGCCTGAGTTCGACGGACAGGAATGGGGTGCTAAGGACGTAGTGCTCGTATCGATCAACTATCGTCTGGGTGTGTTTGGATTCCTCGTTCACCCTGCTCTCTCAGCCGAGAATCCTCACAAGGTATCTGGCAACTATGGTATCCTCGATCAGATTGAGGCCCTGAAGTGGATCAAGAAGAATATCGCCCAGTTTGGTGGTGATCCAGACAACGTGACCATCTTCGGACAGAGTGCTGGTGGTGGTAGTGTTCGTACGCTCTGCGAGAGTCCGCTGGCTCGAGGTCTGTTCCACAAGGCAGTGATTATGAGTGCCCAGGGACTTGCCCTCCCCGATGGTAAGGGTGGTCAGATTGGTGCCCGTTACAGTGGTGGTACTTTTGCTGAAGCCGAAGCCAATGCAAAGAAGGTATTCGACTGGGCCGGACTGACTGATCTTCAGAAGATGCGTCAGGCTAGCACTGAGACCATTTTTGCTCTCAATACCCTCTATTATCAGGTGAACGACGATGGTCAGCAGCCTTCTGGCCCTATGGCATTCATGCGTCGTGGTCTGCCCTTCATGCCCATGATTGATGGTTATGTATGCGTCAAGAGTTTCGATGATGCTACTCGTGAGGGAACCCTAGCTGATGTACCTTATATGATTGGTTACACACTCAACGACATGGGCAATATGGCTCCCAACATTGCTGAGTTCTGTAAGGTCCGTCAGCAGAAGGGTGGCAAGGCCTGGGCTTACGAGTTTGCACGTCCGTTGCCCGATGATGGTTCTCATCCTGAGGTTACCCAGCGTCTGAAGGGTGCCTTCCACTCAAGCGACCTTTGGTTTATCTTCAAGAGTCTGAAGCACTGCTGGCGCCCTTGGACCAAGGGCGACTGGGATCTCTCTGAGAAGATGCTCACCGCTTGGAGTAACTTCGTGAAGTATAGCGATCCTAATGGACCTCAAGGTGGTGTTTGGGCTCCATGTACAGAGCAGAACACGAAGTTCATGGTCTTCAAGTTGAACGACAAAGATGAAGAGGCTTCATTCTTTGGCGATCCAGAGAAAGCCCCACAACCTCAAGGCTTCCCTTTCTAATCCACTAAATTCTATCATAAAGCCCCGCCAACAGGCGGGGTTTTATGATATATGGTGATAATTATTATTTCTTTCCGTTGATTGTGTAATCGAGAGCTGCACCGATGGCAGTGCAATATTGCGAATACTTCGGAATGTGGAAACGAATGTGATAGAGTGTTTCCAAAGCAGGGAACACCTCTTTACACTGAGGTAGAAGCGACAGGTTGCCGATGAGCACGAAGTCGTGGATGTCGCTACCTAAAGAGGCCAGCCAGGCGGCAGAACCTATCGACTGAAGCACCATGTGGATGAGACCTGCTGCAATATCCTCTTTAGAGGCGTCGCTCTTGGCATTGGCAAAGTTGGAGGCTGTGGTGTCCATGGTCAGACCTGGCACGGGAATGGCACTGATGTCACCGATCGTTAGGTCGATATTGCGGATATTACCATGACGAGCCATCTCTGCTACCTGTTTAATATCGCTGGTGTTAAGCATGATGCGGGCCAGGCCTTGCAAGGTACCACCTCCGACGCCAATACCACCAATATGTTTCATCTCATTGCCGTCACACTTAACGAATGATGTACCTGTACCCATCGAAACAACAATAGTGTGATCGAGTTTCGACTCGAAACGGGCACCAAGACCATCGGCCACAAACTCTTCTGACTTTGCAGTAGGAAGACCGTAGATAGGCTGGTCGATATAGGCGGCACCCACACCAGTGAGCATCACCTGCTCAACATCTTTCAGGTCGATATCGTTATCGTGAAGATACTTACCAAATGCACCATAAAGTGATGTGATAGGGTCGGCGGCTGTAATGCGGATAGGTGCCGATACCTTTCCATTCTTGATTCCTACGATTTTTGTGGTTGAAATACCCACGTCAATACCAATGACTATTCCCATTGTGCTTGTTTGTTTAGGTTATGAAAAAACCCGGCCGCCATAACGCGAAACCGGGCTAATGAAAGGAGGAGTGGTACCTCCAGGAATCGAACCGGGGACACACGGATTTTCAGTCCGATGCTCTAACTTTTTTTGAACTGGCCAAATATTTCAGGAACTTTTTTCGAAAAAAGTTTCTCAAGAGAGTGGGTTCCATCCCTGTGCTTTGAGCTCAAACTCCTGATTATCACGGGTTACGAGCACTTTTCCGAATTTCTCTTCTGTAATGTGTCCAATCAGCTTGATTCCGTCAATTTGCTCGATTTTCTCATGATCGCCGATAGGAACTGTGAAAAGCAACTCATAGTCTTCGCCTCCGTTAAGAGCACAAGTGGTGACGTTCATATTCATCTCCTCAGCCATCACTGCTGTCTGGTAGTCGATAGGAATATTCTTCTCATAAATACGACATCCTACACCCGATTGTTTGCAGATATGCATCAATTCGGATGACAATCCATCGCTGATATCCATCATGGCTGTGGGTTTAATGCCTGCCTCACGGAGTTTTTCGATAATGTCGCCACGGGCCTCGGTCTGTAGTTGGCGCTGTAATAGGTATTCTTTACCGCTGAAATCGGGTTGGAAGTCCTTGAGAGTTGAGAATTGAGAGTTGAGAATTGAGAGTTTCTTTTCGTCGCCAGCAGCTTTTGCCTCTGCTATCTTTTTCTGGAGATCGTTGATCTGTCCATAATAGACACTCTTCTCGCGTTCCAGTAACTGCAGTCCCATATAGGCTGCACCAAGATCACCACTTACGCAAACGAGGTCGGTGTCTTTCGCACCATTACGATAGACGATATCCTCTTTTTTTGCCTCGCCGATACAGGTGATGCTGACGGCCAGTCCTGTATAGGAAGAGGTAGTATCACCACCCACGATGTCAACGTTCCATTTGTCGCAGGCCAGACGGAGTCCGCTATAAAACTCTTCCATGTCTTCAACAGTGAAACGCTTGCTGAGGGCCAATGATACCGTTATCTGGCGGGGAGTACCGTTCATGGCAAACACGTCACTGATATTTACCATGGCCGATTTGTAACCAAGATGCTTCAGGTCGATGTATGTCAGGTCAAAATGTACACCTTCCATCAGCAGGTCGGTTGTGACAAGAACTTCCTTGTCGGGGTAGGAGAGTACGGCACAATCATCACCCACACCTTTCAAGGTACTCTCATTCTTTATTTCTATGTCTTTAGTGAGACGGTCAATCAGTCCGAACTCGCCGAGTTTTGCTATCTCCATTGGCTAATTACTTCTTCTAATCATTTCTCGCATAATCTCTGTCATCAGGGGTTGAGCCATATTGGCAGCCTCCTGTACTTCTTCGTGGCTTACTTCCACAGGAACATCGAAACCACCCAAATCGGTGATGACGGATATGCCAAAGGTGCGGATGCCGCAGTGATGGGCTACAATCACCTCTGGGACTGTAGACATGCCTACGGCATCGCCGCCAAGGATGCGATACATTTTATATTCTGCAGGTGTCTCGAAGGTGGGACCCTGTACACCGACATATACGCCATGCATCACACGGATGCCTTTTTCCTCTGCTATTTTGTCAGCCTCGGCCACCAAACTGAGGTCGTAAGGCTCATGCATATCTGGGAAACGTGGACCTGTAGGCAGGTTCTTGCCACGCAACGGATGCTCGGGGAAGAAATTGATATGATCTGTGATGATCATCAGATCGCCGATCTTGAATTCAGGGTTCATGCCGCCTGCTGCATTTGAAACGAAAAGGGTCTTGATGCCCAGTTCGTACATTACACGGACAGGAAATGTTACCTCCTTCATAGAGTAGCCCTCATAAAAGTGGAAACGCCCTTGCATGGCCAGAATATCGACACCGCCCAACTTTCCGAAGATGAGTTTGCCAGAGTGTCCTTCTACCGTAGATATGGGGAAGTTGGGAATTTCTGAGTATGGATACTCAGTCTTGTCAGTTATTTCTGAAGCTAATTGTCCGAGGCCTGTCCCCAGTATTATAGCTGTCTTTGGGCTTGTGGTCATCCTTTCTTTTAGCCAGGATGCCGTTTCTTGAATTCTTGTATACATAACTTAAAATGTTCTTTTTAAACTCTTCTTCCTGATCTAGCATCATAATGATGCGGATGGGAAGTTCATACATATTTTGTCGCACCTCGTCGTTAAGGCCTTCTACCTGTATCAGTCGGGTGGCATCCTTCTCCGTGGTGATAATGAGTTTAGGTGATGGAAGTGAACTGAACACTTCGTTGATTCGCTCTACATCCTTCTTCTTAAACTGGTGATGGTCGCCGAATGACAATGGTGTGAGTCCCGCAACTTTCGGGGTGAGATCGTGTATCATCTGTTTGGGTGAGGCAATACCCGTCAGTAGCAGCACGTTCTTGTCAGAGAGGGAATCCAACTTGCCTGTCTGAATCTGCTCTGTACTCTCTGTCTGCTCAGTGAATACGGGTTTGAGGGTATCGTATTCAAGTGTAGAGAAGTAGAGCTGCTGATAGGGATAGAGTTTCATGGCCTTGGTGATGACGCGGAACTCCATCGGCTTAAGGTCTTTCGGACACTTGGTAATGATCACGATGTCGGCCCTGTCCTTGCTTCTGATTGGTTCGCGAAGTCTTCCTGCAGGCAATAGCTTATCGTAGATAACAAGGCGATGATAGTCGACAAGCAGGATATTGATGCCAGGCTTCACATAGCGATGCTGAAAGGCATCGTCGAGCAGAATGACATCGACACCTTTTTCTGTCTTATCGCTGGTTAGTTTCTCGATGCCACGGGTACGTTTGGCGTCAACAGCTACTGTAACCTCAGGAAATTTCTGTTTAATCTGGTAGGGCTCATCCCCGATGTTGCGCATAGGGGTGTCCTTATCCGCCAGAACAAATCCGTGACTCTTCCGCTTATAGCCTCTGCTGAGTACAGCCACGTTCAACTTGTCCTTGAGCAGTCGGATCAGATATTCAACATGTGGCGTCTTTCCTGTACCACCTACCGTGATGTTACCTACGGAGATGACAGGAGTCGAGAAGGAACGACTCTTCAAGACTCCCATCTCAAAGAGTGTATTCCTGAAGCCTACTCCCAGTCCATAGAACCAACTGAGCGGTAACAGTTTCCTATTAAGCTTGATGAAATCGCCTTCTACTCTCATTGTTTATTTCACACGAACATCATCAAGCATACGAGCCTGAATACGACTGTTGTTCTTGATATCATTGCGTATCTGCATCAGAGGTTCATAAAGGTCACCTAACAAGGCCTTAATCTCTGCCTGTAATTTACTATCAAGATAGGTACCTTTATCCTCCTTCGGCATGAATTGATCCATCCAACTACCCTTGTTGGGGTAAGCTGTTGTGTGGTATTCGTCGAGCTTTGCTAGTTCTGCGGCCTTCTTTACTGCGTCGTCCAGACTACCAAGTTTGTCTACCAACTTGATATTCAAAGCATCTGTAGCCAACCATACACGTCCCTGTCCGATAGAGTCAACCATGGCAGGCTTTATGCCACGACCTTCCGATACGATGTCGAGGAAGTTCTGATAGCCTTGGTTGATATAGGTCTGCATGTGCTGCATGATCTCATTGGGATCCTTGCCCAGAATAAGGTCGGTCTCATAGTCGGTAAACTTGTTGGTGGTCACACCGTCGAAAGTTACACCGAGTTTGTCGGTAACGAGTCCGCTGAAGTTAGGAATCAATCCGAAGATACCGATGCTACCTGTAATCGTTGTTGGCTCAGCGAAAATGTAGTTGGCAGGAGAACTGATCCAGTAACCTCCTGAGGCAGCCACACCACCCATGGATACCACCACAGGCTTCTTCTCCTTCAGCAGCTTGATGGCATGACGGATTTGCTCAGAAGCCACGGCACTACCGCCACCGGAGTTTACACGGAATACCACTGCCTTTACATCGTCATCGTCGGCCAGTTTACGCAGATCCTCTGCAGTACTTTTACCTACGATACAATGACCACCGCCGTCCAAAAGGTTCATTGTCTCACTGTCGACAATGCTACCATAGGCATAATAAACAGCAATCTTCTCGCCGTCTTTCTTCTCCTTCGATTTCACATTAAGCATGTCAGAGAGCGACAACTGATTGATATCGTTGTCCTCGTCAATCTTCAGACGTTTCTTGATCTCTGCTTTGATCTCCTCAGGGAAAAGAATCTTGTCAACGAGCTTAGCTTTCACATAATCCTTGGTATCAGCGAAAGCCATGATGCTATCGTTAGCTAACTGGTTCAGGTCTTCAGCCTTGACCTTACGTCCCTCAGCCATTTCCTTCAACCAGTAGTTCCAAATACCATTCAGGTAGGCAGAGCGCTGCTCACGGTCGTAGTCGCTCATACCTGTCAGGGTGTTTCTTTCTACGTAGCTTTTGTATTTACCAACTTTGGCTACCATGTATTTAATGCCAAGCTTGTCGTAGAGACCCTTATAGTATTCACCCTTGCCGCCAAGACCCTTGAAATCGATGGCACCGTGATCATTCAGATAAATATTGTCGGCCACCGAGGCTACATAATATGAAGCCTGGAAGTATTGGTCAGCATAGGCAACAATCCACTTACCACTCTTCTTGAAGTCTTTCAGAGCATCGCGTAGCTGCTGTGCAGTAGCTGGTGCATCGAATGAGAGAACACCACCCTCCAAGTAGATACCTTTGATATCGTCGTTGTCCTTGGCCTTGCGGATGCTGGCTATCAGCTCGTCGAGACCCATGGCGCTCATATCACCCAAACCCAAGAGGGCATCGAATGGCGTGCCTTCTTCTGCACGTTCGCTGATGGTACCATTAAGTTTGATAACGAATACGGAATTGTCCTTGACTTTAGTCGATGCAGAGTCGCTAGCTATCATGCCCACGAGTGAGATAACGAAGAAAAGTCCCGTTATCACTAGAAAGATTGCGATACCACAGATGGTGGCAAGCGTCATTTTGAAGAACTGTTTCATAATAAGTTATTGTTGGTTTACGTAAACTGACGGCAAAGATACAACTTTTTTCTGAAAAGTGCATAACTTATCGACAAAATTTGGCAGTTTAAGATTTATTATGTACCTTTGCACCAACAAAACTAATCTCACGAGCAATGAAAAATAGATTTTTGATGACATTGCTGATGATGGCTGTGATAACAGTTGCCGTTGGCAAGAAGAAAGTAAAGACAGTTGATTTTTGGCCCGACGGGACGGAGATATCAGCCTGGTTTCAGGATACTTCCCGTGTTGATCTTTCAGGGTTGAAACACTATGATGTTACAGCCTATGGAGTCGACCGTTGGGCTGATGGCGTACAGACGAAAGAACTTCAGGCGGTCATAGACCGTTGTGCTGCTGAGGGTGGTGGCGTGATTGTGATTCCCAGAGGTACGTTCCTCAGCGGTTCTTTGTTCTTCAAGCCTGGCACTCATCTCAAAATAGAAGAGGGGGGTGAACTGAAAGGCTCTGATCGTATTCGTGATTTTCAGATAGTCAAGACTCGTATGGAGGGACAGACCCTCGACTATTTCGCAGCCTTGGTGAATGTTGATGGCGTGGATGGCTTTACGATTACGGGTCCTGGTACCATTAATGGTAATGGACAGAAATACTGGGAGGAGTTCTGGATCCGTCGTAAGTATAATCCGCAGTGTACTAACCTTGAGGCTATGCGCCCCAGGAATGTCTACATATCTAATAGTAAGAATGTTACGGTTCAGGATGTGAAAATTATAAACTCTCCTTTCTGGACCAACCATCTCTATCGTTGTGAGAATGTACGTTACTTAGGCTGTTTCATCTTTGCTCCTACGGAGAATATTACCCCAGTGGATCCTCGTCGTGGCGGTCCCAGTACGGATGCCATCGATCTTGATGTCTGCAAGAATGTGCTGATTCATGGTTGTTATATGCATGTGAATGACGATGCAGTGGTACTGAAAGGAGGCAAGGGCACCTGGGCTGACAAGAACCCTGACAATGGTCCTTGTTCGAATATCATCATCGAAGATTGTACCTATGGTAAGGTGCATGGCTGTCTCACACTGGGCTCCGAGAGTCTCGACGATCATAATGTCATTCTCCGTCGTATTGATGTGAAGGCAGCCTCGCGTGTGCTTTGGTTGAAGATGCGTCCTGACACCCCTCAGCATTACGAGTATGTTAGTGTCGAGGATATTAAGGGCCAGTGTGGTTCTTTCCTTGTGGTACGCCCTTGGACACAATTCTTCAAACCGGAGGATCGTAAGGATATGCCTTTGTCGCAGTGTAACAACATCTATATCCGAAATATCGATATGAAGTGCAAGAACTTCTTTGATGTAGGCACGTCGGATAAGTATCGTTTGGTGGATTTCTCGTTTGAGAATGTTAACGTGACTGACGAAAAGGATGCTTTCGATAAGACGATAATTGAGAATACGACGGTCAAGAATGTCACGATTAACGGCATAAGTCGCTGACAATTTGTCACAATCAACTCTCAATTCTTAATTCTTAACTTTCATTTCGACATTTGGCACGGTTTTGGCTGAACAAAAGGCGGATGGTCTGAAAGACTGTCCGCCTATATATATTAATAAGGTATAACATTAAAATATTTAGCATTATGAACATTAAACCGTTAGCAGACCGTGTGTTGGTATTGCCAGCACCTGCAGAAGAGAAGATTGGCGGTATTATCATTCCTGATACCGCAAAGGAGAAACCCCTTCATGGCACCATCAAGGCCGTTGGTCAGGGTACTAAGGATGAGGCTATGATTCTGAAAGAGGGTGACGAAGTTCTCTATGGCAAGTATAGTGGCACAGAGCTCGAATTTGAGGGTACTAAGTATCTGATGATGCGCCAGAGCGACGTGCTCGCAGTAATCGAGAAATAATATAGAATTTGGATTTTAGAATTTAGAGAATTATGGCAAAGGATATTAAATTCAATATTGACGCCCGCGATGCGATGAAGCAGGGCGTTGACCAGTTGGCAAATGCAGTCAAGGTAACCCTCGGTCCGAAGGGTCGTAACGTCGTTATCGAGAAGAAGTTCGGTGCTCCCCAAATCACGAAGGACGGTGTGACCGTTGCTAAGGAGATCGAACTCGAGGACAAGTTTGAGAATACAGGTGCACAGCTTGTTAAGAGCGTAGCCTCTAAGACTGGTGACGATGCTGGTGACGGTACAACAACAGCTACCATCCTGGCACAGGCCATTGTTTCAGAAGGCCTGAAGAACGTGACAGCTGGTGCTAACCCCATGGATCTGAAGCGTGGTATTGATAAGGCTGTGAAGGCCGTGACTGACCACATCGCCAAGAGCGCTGAGCAGGTAGGCGATAACTACGACAAGATTGAGCAGGTAGCTACAGTATCTGCCAACAATGATAAGGAGATTGGTGAACTGCTCGCTGAGGCTATGCGTAAGGTTTCTAAGGATGGTGTTATCACTATCGAGGAGAGCAAGAGCCGTGACACACACATTGGTGTAGTAGAGGGTATGCAGTTCGATCGTGGTTATCTGTCAGCTTACTTCATTACTGATAGCGAGAAGATGGAATGTGTGATGGAGAATCCTTATATCCTCATCTACGACAAGAAGATTTCTAACATCAAGGACTTCCTTCCCATCCTGCAGCCTGCTGCTGAGAGCGGCCGCCCCTTGCTGGTGATTGCTGAGGATGTTGATTCTGAGGCTCTGACCACATTGGTTGTAAACCGTCTGCGCGGTGGATTGAAGATCTGCGCTGTGAAGGCTCCTGGCTTCGGCGATCGTCGTAAGGCTATGCTCGAGGATATCGCAACACTGACTGGTGGCGTAGTTATCAGCGAGGAGAAGGGCCTGAAGCTTGAGCAGGCTACACTTGAGATGCTGGGTACTTGCGATAAGGTAACTGTAAGCAAGGATAACACTACCATCGTAAACGGTGCTGGTGACAAGCAGGCCATCCAGGATCGTATTGCTCAGATCAAGAAGGAGATCGAAGTTACTACCTCTTCTTACGATAAGGAGAAGCTGCAGGAGCGTCTGGCTAAGCTGGCTGGTGGTGTTGCAGTACTCTACGTAGGTGCTAACTCTGAGGTTGAGATGAAGGAGAAGAAGGATCGTGTAGACGATGCTCTGTGTGCTACCCGTGCTGCCATCGAAGAGGGTGTAGTAGCAGGTGGTGGTACCACTTACATCCGTGCCCAGGAGGCTCTGGAGAATGTTAAGGGCGATAATGCCGATGAGCAGACAGGTGTAAACATTATCCGTCGTGCCATCGAGGAGCCTCTGCGTCAGATTGTTACCAACGCTGGTGGCGAAGGTGCAGTTGTAGTTCAGAAGGTTCGCGAGGGTAAGGGCGACTTCGGTTACAATGCACGTACTGATGTATATGAGGATCTGCGTGAGGCTGGTGTGATCGATCCCGCCAAGGTGGCTCGTGTAGCTCTGGAGAACGCTGCTTCTATCGCCGGTATGTTCCTGACCACGGAGTGTCTGATCGTTGACAAGCCTGAGAAGGAGCCTGCAATGCCAATGGGCGGTGCCCCAGGCATGGGTGGTATGATGTAATATTAAGAATGTTTTAAACGAGGTAAAATAATATATTTTTGCTAAGCGAACATAACAAATTGGGGGATGGATTTTGAAATTCATCCCCCTTTCTTGGTATTTTTCGATAACGCGTTACTTTTTTTGTGCCCAATTTCTTGGTGGTAAATCTGAAACATTGTACCTTTGCAGCCGTGGAAGGGATAATATTCCTTTTTCAAGATTGTATTAGACACTTTTTAGTAAAAGATATTTTTTGATTTGTTTTAGTAGATTAGTTTTTAAGTAGTTTGTTTTTTGGAACCGGTTGTCGTGAGACAGCCGGTTTTTTTATGCGTGTTTGTTTGCTGATATCATAAACTTTTTGTACTTTTGCCAACAAAATGAGCAAATGAGAAAACTGATCCTACTTATAACCAGTCTGATATGTCTGTCTGCTTCTGCCCAAAAGCAGAAGATAGGTGACTTTATAGAGTCTACATCCTATAATCTTGATAAGATTGGGGTGGAGCGACGTCAGCAGTATTTCCCGGAACAAAAAGGCTTTGTGAGTATTAATGGGGAGAACCGTTATACTCGTGCGCTCTATGGCTCACATACTGATTGGCGCTTAGAAACCAGTGATCGTCCGATATTTGCTGTTGTGAAGAAAGATCATCATCGCAATATCCGTTTTGAGTTGGACTATCAAGGAAAAAGCATTCCATTAGAAAAGGTTTCTTTTTGTAAAGCCCATTATGCTGGTGACACAGGGGGAGCAAGATTCTATGCGTTGTTTGAACAAGATTGGATTGACTCTTTGGGAGTGGTGGCGCTGGCAAGTCCTGATAGAGAAAGGGCTATCTGGATGTTTTTCTCTCCTGCTATGAAGGATAAAGCCTCTATTCGTGTTATCGTGTCTCCAATAGTCCAGCCCAAACTCCATCGAAATGGTGATATTGGTGCTGATAAACCTGGTTGCTTGGAACCGGCTGATACGATTCTGCAGGAGTTCAGTGTGCAGATGCAGAATGGGGTTTGCTATCTGGCTATGGATTTGGATGAGATCAAGGCCCTGAGAATGGATGAAGGCTATGCAGAGGTGAAGGAAACGCTTCAATATTATTTCTCGCTATCTTCGCGTATTCAGTTTGATACTCCCGATCCTTATATTAATTCACTTGGCAGTGCCTTGGTGTTGGCGGCTGATGGCGATTGGGATGGACAGACTTGGCTGCATGGTTGTATCGGTTGGCGCATGCCCTTAGCAGGTTGGAGAGCAGGCTATTTAGGCGATGTGTTAGGATGGAACGATAGGGCTGTCTCTCACTTTGATGCCTATGCCAAGAGTCAGGTAATAGATGTGGAACCTGTGATTCCCCATCCCTCGCAGGATATGAATCTTAATCTCGCCAGAGCTGAGAAGAAGTGGGGTACGCAGATGTATTCGAATGGCTATATCTGTCGCAACCCTGAGCGTAACGATCAAATGCATCACTACGATATGAACCTGAACTATATTGATGAGTTGCTCTGGCATTTCCAGTATGATGCTGATACCGCTTATATGCAAAAGATGTGGCCCGTCATTAAGAGTCATCTGGCATGGGAAAAGCGCAACTACGACCCAGATGGCGATCATCTCTACGATGCCTACTGTTGCATCTGGGCCAGTGATGCTTTGTATTATAGTGGTGGAGCAGTGACGCATAGTTCTGCCTATAACTATCGTGGTAACAAACTTGCAGCTAGGATAGCTGAGATCATAGGTGAGGATCCTAGACAGTACGCACAAGAGGCCGATGCTATTCTAAAGGCAATGAATGAACGATTGTGGATTCTCCTAAAGGGGACGTGGGCAGAATATCAGGACAAGATGGGACTAAAGCGCTTACACGACCATCCTGCAGTGTGGAGCATATATACTCCGATTGACTGTGGGACTTGTACACCGAAACAGGCCTACGAGGCCACGCGGTATGTGGATAAGTATATTCCGCATATTGATGTGGAGAAGACTGGCTATCAGACTATCGCAACGAGCGATTGGATGCCGTATTCGTGGAGCATTAACAACGTGGCTGCAGCAGAGGTGATGCATATGGCATTGGCCTATTTCGAGGCAGGACGAGCTGAGGAAGGCTATCGGTTGATGAAAGGAAACATACTCGATCAGATGTATTATGGCGCCAGCCCTGGCAACTTCGGACAGATTAGTTACTATGATGCAGCACGAGGCGAGTGCTATCGTGACTTTGGCGACTGTATCGGCATTTCTTCCCGCACCTTGCTGCAGGGGCTCTTTGGTATTATTCCTCAAGCCTTGGATGGCAAGTGCATTATCCGTCCAGGTTTTCCTTCGGAGTGGGAGACAGCTAGTGTTAAAACACCCTATATAGAATATAAGTACACGCGTAAAGATGGGAGGGATATCTATGAAATAACCCAGCATTTCCGTCGGCCTCTGAAGATTATCTTGAGGCAGAATCTCGGAAATGGGAACTATAAGGATATAGAAGGCAATGCTGATGAACATCAGATTATCAGTGTTGAAACGTGGAAGCCTGAATGTGGTACTTCCGGAGATCAGACTCCATCTTCCTCCTTATGTTCGAGCTCCCCCATCTATTCTGGGGGAAAACTAGGCACATCAGACCCCGATCTCTCTCGTCCTTTCATTCCGCAAAAGATAGATAAGTACTTTAATTCTGAGGTGGATGATATCTTTAAGAATGAATATCTGAGTCCGAGACCGCAGACAACCACCCTGCAGATTCCCAAACAGGGCATAGGCGAATGGTGCCACCCACAGTTGACGGCGGAGATCAACGACTCTGTGTTCCGTACGATGATCAAAGACGACATGTTCACTATGGCGGGTGTGCCCTTCCTTACACCGGCAAAAGGGGCCAATATCGTTTACACCTCCCTGTGGGATAACTATCCCGACTCCGTTGTTATTCCTTTGAAGGGTAAGGCAGAGAGTGCCTATCTGTTAATGGCGGGCTCTACCAACCACATGCAGAGTCGCATAGATAATGCGTTGGTAGTAGTTGCCTATGCCGATGGTAGCACCGACACACTGGCTCTAAGGAATCCAGAAAATTGGTGTCCAATCGAACAGGACTACTATGTGGATGGCAGGGCGTTTCAGACTTCTTCACCTCGCCCTTATCGCGTCTGTTTGGGTACAGGCGATGTGAGTCGCGACCTTGGCAGAACGTTGGGTATTCAGAGCGTGTATGGTCGTGAGATCCCTGGTGGGGCCGCTCAGATGCTCCGTATGCCACTCAACCCGAATAAGAAACTGAAAAAGCTCACACTTAGGACACTCTCTAACGATGTCGTCATTGGTTTGATGGCTGTTACCCTTCAATAATTGTTAATTTTCAATTTCCAATTATCAATTTTCAATTAAAAGAACTACCTTTGCAGACGATATGCAGAAACTCATAGAACTCTATAAGCAGTGGAAGGGTGCAGAACCCGCGAATATTCAGCAGATTCCTGGTGGAGGCAGTAACCGAACCTATTTCCGACTGACTGATCAGGACGGACAGACCGTGGTAGGTGTAATAGGAACTAGTCGTGACGAGGATCACGCTTTTATCTACCTGACGGAGCACTTTAACCGTAGGAAACTACCTGTTCCCAAGGTCCTGGCAGCTACCGACGATCAGTTGCGCTATCTTCAGACTGATTTGGGCAGTGTGTCGCTCTTCGATACCATCCGTGGTGGACGAGAGGCAGGTGGACGTTATACCTTGAAAGAGCAGGAACTTCTGAAACGTACTATCCGCGAATTGCCGAATATCCAGATTCGTGGTGCTCGTGGTCTCGACTTCTCCAACTGCTATCCTCAGGCAGAGTTTGATGTAGACAGTGTATTGTTCGACCTGAACTACTTTAAATACTGTTTTCTCAAGGCTACCGAACTTGATTTCCATGAACTGAAGTTAGAGGCCGATTTCAGATTGTTGGCAAAGGATCTTACCAACGATACCTATGCTATGGGTGATTGTTTCCTCTATCGCGATTTCCAGGCTCGTAATGTGATGCTTGATCGTGATGGTAATCCCTGGTTTATCGACTATCAGGGTGGACGTAAGGGACCGTATTACTATGACCTGGCTTCGTTCCTCTGGCAGGCATCAGCCCGCTATCCCCATAAGTTGCGTCGCGAATTGGTATATGAGTACTACAACTCGCTAAAGAATTATATGGAAGTGCCGCCTGTTCGCCATTTTGTGAACCGACTGTCGCTCTTCGTTCTTTTCCGCACTTTGCAGGTCTTGGGCGCCTATGGTTTCAGAGGGTATTTTGAGCAAAAGAAGCACTTCATCGAGAGCATTCCACCTGCTATCCATAACTTGCGGGAATTGCTGAGCAGTTCAACACCCTTCCACTATCCCTGTTTGATGGATGTGCTGAAGCGGCTTACGGAATTACCCCAGTTCCAACAAATTGAAACAGTGGCGAGTCGTGCCGATGGCTATAAAACGACAGACTTGAACCCCTACAAAGCCCATCCACAAGATGGTCCGGCTACATTCTCCAAATACGATGCCCAGGGCCCCTTGGTAGTGAAGGTTTACAGCTTTTCCTATCGCAAAGGTATTCCTGAGGACGAGAGTGGTAATGGGGGCGGTTATGTTTTCGATTGTCGAAGCACTCATAACCCTGGACGCTATGAGCCTTATAAGCAACTCACGGGTCTTGATGAACCAGTCATCCGATTCTTAGAGGATGATGGTGAGATTCTGACATTCCTGGATTCTGTGTATAAACTTGCCGATGCCCATGTGCGCCGCTATATCCAGCGTGGTTTTACCTCGCTGATGTTCTCCTTCGGCTGTACAGGCGGACAACACCGCAGTGTGTACTCAGCCCAGCATCTGGCAGAGCATATTCACGAGAAATTCGGCATCGAGGTCCGCATCATCCACCGCGAACAAAATATCAGTCAGACGTTGGAGAAGATTGAAGATTGAAAACTGAAGAATTTTTGGGGCTTTTATTTGCAGAGTTGAAAACTTTTCAGTACCTTTGCACCCAAAAATTGTCGGCATAGCTCAGCTGGTTAGAGTATCACCTTGACATGGTGGGGGTCGTTGGTCCGAATCCAACTGTCGACACATTTCTCGTGAAATGATGAAACAGGCGATGATTTTTGCCGCAGGGCTCGGAACAAGGTTGAAACCCTTGACAGACACGATGCCAAAAGCACTCGTGAGGGTAGGTGGGCAGCCCCTTATTTGGCATGTCATTATGAAATTGAAGGCTGCCGGTTATGAGCGTATTGTGGTAAATGTACATCATTTTGCACAGCAAATCATTGACTATCTTCAGGCGAACGACAACTTTGGTCTTGATATCCGCATCTCTGATGAGACCAGTGGATTATTAGAAACGGGTGGTGGTATCAAGAAGGCTATGCCACTTTTTGATCCCTCAGAGCCTATCCTCATTCATAATGTCGACATCTTGAGTAATTTGGACTTTAATTCCCTATCAATGGTTGCACCCCCTGATGCTTTGTTGGTGGTAAGTCAGCGTAACACGAAACGTTATCTTCTTTTCGACGACGAGATGATTCTCGATGGGTGGACCAATATTGAGACAGGCGAAGTGAGAAGTCCCTATCCTGCACTCGATCCTACAGATCTGAAGCGTTTGGCTTTCAGCGGTATCCATATGATATGGCCTCGTCTGTTCCCACTCTTCCAGGATATGCCTGAGCACTTTGGTATTATTGATTTCTACCTTAAATACTGTCATCAGTGTGCGTTTTTGGGCTACGAGAAGAAAGATTTGCGCCTGATGGATGTAGGCAAGCTCGACACCTTGGATCAGGCTGAGTCTTTTGCCTCTTCTTTAAATTCAAAAATCTGAATTCTAAATTATATAAGTATGACACAGAAGATTATTATTTTGGATTTCGGTTCGCAGACCACGCAGCTCATTGGCCGTCGTGTACGTGAATTGGACACCTTCTGCGAGATTATGCCTTACAACAAGTTCCCTAAGGACGACCCCTCTGTGATTGGTGTCATCCTGAGCGGATCGCCTTATTCAGTGCACGATCCTGAGGCATTTAAAGTCGATCTGGAGCAGTTTGTTGGTAAGATTCCTGTGCTAGGTATCTGCTATGGTGCCCAGTTTATTTCACATACCCTTGGCGGTAAGGTGGAGAAAGCTGACAGTCGTGAGTACGGACGTGCCAATCTCCAGACAGTAGACACAACCAATCCCTTGTTTAAAGGTTTTGAACAGCACTCACAGGTATGGATGAGTCATGGTGACACCATTACAGCTATTCCAGAAAACTTTAAAGTAATCGGTTCAACTAAGGATGTTATTAACGCAGCATTCTGGAATCAGAAGGATGTATGGGCAGTGCAGTTCCATCCTGAAGTGTTCCATACTCTTCAGGGTAAGCAGTTACTCCAGAATTTCGTGGTAGACATTTGTGGTTCAAAACAGGAGTGGAGTGCAGCATCATTTGTGGATTCTACGGTTGCAGAACTGAAACAACAACTGGGTCAGGATCGCGTGATTTTAGGTCTTTCAGGCGGTGTTGATTCCTCAGTGGCAGCTGTATTGCTGAATCGTGCTATTGGCAAGAATCTCACTTGTATCTTCGTAGATCACGGTATGCTGCGCAAGGACGAGTTCAAGCAGGTGATGGACGACTACAAGGTGCTTGGTTTGAACGTGATTGGTGTGGATGCCAGCGAGAAATTCTTCTCCGATTTGGCAGGTGTGACCGATCCTGAACAGAAGCGTAAGATTATAGGTCGCGACTTCGTTGAGGTATTTAATGCCGAGGCCAAGAAGATTACCGATGCCAAGTGGCTTGCTCAAGGCACTATTTATCCCGATCGAATCGAGAGTCTGAACATTACTGGTAAGGTGATAAAGAGTCATCATAACGTAGGTGGACTGCCAAAGGAAATGCATCTGCAACTTTGTGAGCCACTGAAGTGGTTGTTTAAGGACGAGGTTCGTCGCGTAGGTCGTCAGTTGGGTATGCCGGAACACTTGATTACTCGTCATCCCTTCCCCGGTCCAGGTCTGGCTGTACGCATTTTGGGCGACATTACGCCTGAGAAGGTTCGTATCTTGCAGGATGCCGATGATATATATATAAGAGGTTTGCGCGAGTATAAGGTAAAACTCTCTGGCGAGGAGGCTCGCAAAGTGCTGGCTGCCGGAATCCCTGCCGATATGAAAGATGGTGAGATCGAAGTCTCTCTGTACGATCAGATATGGCAGGCTGGTGCCATCTTGTTGAGCACTGTACGTAGTGTAGGTGTGATGGGCGATGAGCGTACTTACGAGCATCCCGTAGCTCTTCGCGCTGTGACTTCTACTGATGCTATGACAGCCGACTGGGCTCATTTGCCTTACGACTTCATGGCAAAAGTGTCTAATGAGATTATAAATAAGGTACGCGGAGTTAATCGCGTATGCTATGACATTTCATCGAAGCCACCTGCAACGATTGAGTGGGAGTAAATGGTGGTACCCTCATAAAGATAATCAGCCGAAAGTTCATTCTTTCGGCTGATTATTTGTTTAATTAAGGTTAAATTTTTCTTTTCGTCGAGTAAAAAAGCCATTTCGTCCATAATTATGGGGAAGTCATTTGGCTATACCATTATTTAATTGTAAATTTGTTGCCGATAAAAAGGAAGCTAAATTAATCAACCCTAAACGAGGGTTGAATTTACTAACCGAACATAAACCAATAAGGTTATATTACTATCTAATTAATTAATTTTATGTACAACTATTCTAAATTCCTTTCCATTGTCTGTGCGGGAATGTTGGTTTTGGGTTCAACTATGCCCGTGGCTTCTGCCAGAGCAAGTGAAGCTGTTACCCAGGCTAAGGCTACCGTACAGGTGAAAGGCGTTGTCCTCGACACTAATAGTGAACCTATTATCGGGGCAAGCGTCATTGAAGTAGGCACTCAGAACAATGGTACACTGACAGGAGCCGACGGTTCCTTCACTATTTCCGTTGCCAAAGGTGCAAGTCTGAAAATCTCTTATGTAGGCTACAAGACCGTTACTGTGAAACCGTCAGCTGGCAAAACTGTTAACGTGACCTTGGAAGAAGACTCCGAAGTTCTTAACGATGTCGTTGTAGTGGGTTATGGTACTCAGCGAAAGAAACTGGTTACCGGTGCTACTGTGCATGTGACTTCAGAGAAGATTGCAGAACTGAATGCAGTCGATGCCTTTGGTGCTCTGCAGAGTCAGGCTGCTGGTATGAACATCGTGATGAATTCAGGTCAGCCAGGTGAGAGTTACAAGGTGGTAATTCGTGGTATGGGTACGGCTGGTTCCAACACCCCGCTGTATGTCATCGACGGCGTGCCTGGTGGCTCTCTGACCGATATCTCTCCAAATGATATTGAGAGTATTGATGTACTGAAGGATGCCGCTTCGAGCGCCATCTATGGTGCCCGTGCTTCTAACGGTGTTATCCTGGTAACTACCAAGAAGGGTAAGGCAGGCCGTGTACAGGTAACGTTTGATGGTTATATGGGTTGGCAAAATCCTAATACCAATGGTGTTACCCCTCTGAACGCTAAACAATACATGGAGATCAACGATAAGGCTTATGAGATTCAGGGTGTAGCTACTTATGACTGGCAGAAACTGATTCCGAAGCAGTATGCTCAGATTATGAATGGCACTTGGAATGGTACCAACTGGCTCGAGGAGACAACCATCCACGATGCGCCTATGCACAATGCCTCTATCAACATTACAGGTGGTAGCGATGTGTCGCGCTTCTCGCTTGGTTTCAGTAAGTATCATCAGACAGGTACCATCGGTTATCCTGCCGATCCTAAGTTCGATCGTTATACCGTTCGTCTTAACTCAGATTATACCCTCATCAAGAAGAAGGGTCGTGACATCCTGAAGGTGGGTGAGAACGTTACTTTCTCTTCTACTAATAAAAAAGGTGTATCCATTGGTGGTATATATGGTAACAGCATCCGTAACCTGTTGGCCATGACTCCACTGCTGCCTGCCTATAACGAGCAGGGTGGTTTCTATGAGTATAAGGATATTGTAGCCGACGAGTGGGACTTCAGTGCTGAGGTGGCCAACCCGCTGGCACAGATGAAGTACGACGAGGGTTATAGCTACACCAAGGGCTGGCGTCTGCAGTCAAACTTCTTCCTTGAGTTCATGCCTATCAAGGAACTGACCTATCGTGCAAGTGCAGGTTGGCAGTATCGTCATCGTGAGGGCCGCAGCTATAAGCCCGTTTATGAGCTGAGCACAAAGAAGTCGAATCCTAACGACGACGTATCGCAAAACCAGTCGTACAACATCCGTTGGTCTCTCGAGAATACCCTGAACTTTGTGAAGTCGTTCGGTCTTCATAATGTTGATGCTCTTCTGGGTCAGAGTATCGAGAAGTGGGGCTATGGCAACAGCGTCAGTGTTACCAACTCCAACTCGCTCTTCCCAGGTTCATTCGAACATGCCTATATCACGAATGCCAACGTAGTTGATCCAGCTTATACATCCATCGGAGGTAGCCCTGAGGACCAGGGTGCCCTTTCTTCGTTCTTTGGCCGTATCAATTACAACTATAACGAGACTTATCTGCTTTCGCTCGTTCTTCGTGCCGATGGTTCTTCTAACTTTGCACGTGGCAAGCGCTGGGGTTATTTCCCCTCAGTCAGTGCAGGTTGGGTCATCACCAACGAGAAATTCATGGAGAAGACTCAGAATTGGCTCGACTTCTTCAAGATTCGTGCTAGCTGGGGCCAGAATGGTAACTGTAATATCTCTAACTTCCAGTATGTAGGTACCATTGCCTTCGACGATCCTTACTATTTCGAGAGCAAGGACAATCCTGGCATTGGCGCTTATCCAAACATTCTGCCTAACAAGGATGTGAAGTGGGAGACCTCTGAACAGCTCGACCTCGGTTTCGATGCCCGTTTCCTCAGAAATCGTCTGGGCGTAGCCTTCGATTGGTATAACAAGAAGACCAAGGACTGGCTGGTTCGTGCCCCGATGCTGCTTTCATATGGTACTGGTGCACCTTATGTAAACGGTGGTGATATCCAGAACAAGGGTTATGAGGTACAGCTCTCATGGAACGATAAGATTGGTAAGGACTTTATCTACAGCGTCAGCTTCAACTTCTCACACAATAAGAATGAAGTTACCCGTCTGGCTAACTCCGAAGGTATCATCCATGGTGGCTCTAACGCCATCGCCCAGAATACTGCGGAGCTCTATCGCCTGGAGGTAGGTTATCCTATCGGTTACTTCTGGGGCTATGCCATGGAAGGTATCATCCAGAACGAGGCCGATCTGCAGGACTACATCAACCGCAACTGCGGTGGCGACAAGAAGAACTCTCTGCAGGGTGAGTCACTACAGCCTGGTGATGTGAAGTTCAAGGATGTGAATGGTAATGGTAAGATTGATACTGGTGATGCCGATAAGACTATGATCGGTGATCCTAACCCCGACTATACCGTAGGCCTGAACATCAATATCAGCTATAAGGGATTTGACTTAGGTCTGAACGGCTATGGATCATTCGGACAGCAGGTGGCAAAGAGCTATCGCCAGTTCTCTGATCATCCTGATGATAACTACTGTACCGATGTATATACCAAGTATTGGACAGGCGAGGGCAGTACCAACCAGTATCCGCGCTTCTCTGATGGTAAGAACGTCAATATGTCTGAAATCTCACGCGTATGGATTGAGGATGCCGACTTCTTCAAAATCTCTCGCATCTCGTTTGGTTACGATTTCAAGAAGCTCTATAAGAAACTTCCATTAGAGAAGTGTCGCCTCTATGTTTCACTCAGCAATTACTTCTGCTTCACAAGCTACTCAGGTATGGATCCTGAGGTAGGCTTTGGCAATGGCGCTAGCTGGGCTTCTGGTATCGACTGTGGCTACTATCCCTCTTCCCGTGCATGGCAGGTGGGCTTAAACATCAACTTCTAATCCCTGAATGGTTATGAAAACTAAAATAAAATATCTTGTTGCATCTGCATTGTGTGTGATGCTTTTTGCTGCCTGTGACGATTTTCTCGACACTGAGAACCTCACGATGAAGGATACTTCAAACTTCCCCGTTAATGAGACCGATGCCGTGCAGATGGTGAATGGTATCTATTCTGCCATGAACCGCAATCTGGCAGATCCAGAGGAAGATCCCTTCTTTATTTTCGATATTGCATCCGACGACCGCCTCGGCGGTGGCTCTCAGAGTAATATTGGTGCTCAGGGTGTCGATCGCCTCATGAACGCCTATGTTGACTGGATGAAACCTCTTTGGCAGCAGCGTTATGCTGGTATCAACCGCGCCAACAACGCCCTTGAGACCATCGATAATGTTACTGAGTGGAGTTCATCTGAAAAGAAGAATCAGCTGCTTTGCGAAATCTATTTCCTCCGTGCTTGGTATTACTTCAACCTGGCTCAGGTGTTCAATGGTGTGCCTCTGGTGCTCTCTACCGATCCGCAGAACTTGCCACGTGCTTCTGCCGATGAAGTGTATGCACAGATAGCTTCTGACCTCAAGGCTTCTATCGAGGCTGGTCCTTCTATGAAGTATCCCACCTTTGGTGAGGGGCGTGTCAGTAAGTGGACCGCCGAGGGTATGATGGCCCGTGTATGGTTGTTCTATACCGGTTTTTATGGTAAGAGCGAATTGCCTTTGGCCGAGGGTGGCAGCATCTCTAAGTCTCAGGTGGCTTCCTGGCTCGAGGATTGTATCCAGAATAGTGGCTATGGTCTCGTTTCCGATCAGCGTAACCTCTGGCCTTATACCAATCCTTATACTGGTAAGGACTATAAGTACGACATTGAAAATGGTTTGAACTGGGAAACCGATGAAAACAAGGAAAATATGTTTGCCGTGAAGATGTCGAACAAGCCGGGTTGGAGCGCCGATGCTCAGCTGCGCCACAATCGTATCGTTGAGTTCTACGGTCTGCGTAAGACTACCGCTGACGCCTTCCCGTTCTCTGTACAGGGTTACTCCAATGGTCCTGTGTGCGAGAAACTGTGGACCGACTGGGCTGCCGATCCTGACTATCAGGGCGACTATCGCCGTGTAGGTTCTATCTGCGATCGTGCTGTTGAGATTCCTAACTATAAGGGCGATCCTGCCAAGGAGGTTGAGAATACCAATCTGCTGGCAAAGAAGTATATTGGTTGTGAGGCTTACGATCCTGAGACGGGTCAGCGCATGTTGAGCTATGGTTACTTCTATGGTTCAGAGAACAACCGTCAGACGGGTTTGACCCAGTCTCTGGTATGGTTGCGCTTTGCCGATGTGCTGCTGATGCACTCTGAACTCACCGATGGCAAGACTATCTATAACGGCAAGAGTGGACTGAATGCCGTTCGTGCACGTGCCGGTCTGAATGATATTGCTTATAGCTTGGACAATCTGAAGAAGGAACGCCGCTATGAGCTCTGCTTCGAGGCGCTGCGCTGGAACGACTTGCGCCGTTGGGGCGATGTAGAGCAGAAGGTGAAGAATCAAGTGGGCAATAAGATTACCAACCAGGGTATTCCTGGTGAGTATGCCTTTACTAACGATTTCATGAAGCGTTATAGCGAAACGGGTGGTGGATTCTTTAAGATTCCAGAGGATCAGGTAACCCTCTCTGAAGGTGTGCTTGAGCAGAACCCAGGCTGGGGCGATGGCACCAACTGGGCCAAGGGCGATCTACCGTATAAGTTTAAGTAAATAAAAACCCCGCCAACCGGCGGGGTTTTTATTTATTTGTTTTTAAGAAGATCTCTGATCTCAGCGAGCAATTCTTCCTGAGTAGGTCCTGCAGGAGCCTCGGGAGCGGGCTCTTCCTTCTTCTTCAGTTTGTTCATACCCTTAATCATCAGGAAAATACAGAATGCGATGATGATAAAGTCGATGATGTTCTGGATAAATTGTCCATAGGCGAACACAGCATCGCCAGCCTCCTTGGCCTCAGCCAGCGTCTTGGCTGTTCCGCCACTCAAGTTAATGAACAGGTCAACGAAACTGATACCGCCTGTAGCTACGCCGATGAGTGGCATCAGCACATCGCCTACCAACGAGGTTACGATCTTACCAAACGCACCGCCGATGATGACACCGACTGCCATGTCCATCACATTGCCCTTAACGGCAAACTCTTTGAATTCTTTAATAAATCCCATAATCCTAACTTTTTAATTGGTTATTGTTTGACGTATATAGTTTAAAATGTAATCTCTTACCTCTCACTTCTCACCTCTCACCACAAATTTGTCATCTACATTTTGCAATCTCCGACTTATCATCTTCGATTTTGTGACTTTTTGCCATCTTCTTTTCACTTTTCACTTTCTTTTAGAAAGTTTCTGTGTGCAAATATAGATATTTTTTTGTAACTTTGCATCCGAAAAAGAAAAAAACTTCTCGAAAACAAGAAAAAAGTTAGTAATATTAGGTATAAACCCATTTAATTTTAAGTAAAATGACAAAAGTAGCAATTAACGGTTTTGGCCGTATCGGTCGCCTCGCTTTCCGTCAGATGTTCGAGGCTGAAGGTTATGAAGTAGTAGCAAT
>CADBVZ010000021.1 GCA_902798285.1 uncultured Prevotella sp.
GACCATCGATGGCAAGAAGCGTACGTACCAGGAGAAGATTCCGATTAGCTCATTCGCTGTAGCTACGGCTGCAGAGCAGCCTGGCACAGGCGAATAAGCTAGGGGTTAGAAGTTAGGGGTTAGAGATATGTACCGTAGGTGCAAGAACAACCCCAACATGAAGGGCATGCACGGTATTCTCTAACCACTAACCTCTAACCACTAACCACTAAATTTTTAACCTTTTAAAAATTATTATCATGTCTAAGAAAGAAACCGCAAAGTTTATCGTGCAGTTGATTGCATCCATCGCTACGGCGATACTCACTGCACTGGGCGCCACATCATGCGTCGGAGCGTAGCGGCCTGAAGGGCCGCAAATGACAGGGGACAGGGCCCAGTCAGAGCGATAACCATGACATAGGGACCTGGCCCCGATGTCATTTAAATTAATCGAGGCCGAAGAGGATTTTGAGGCCGCCATCGACGCCGGAGAAGCCCATGAAGGCGAGGCTGAGGAGGCCGGCAGAGAGCATCACGATAGCCATGCCCTGCATGCCCTTGGGGATCTTGACGAGCTCGAGCTGCTCGCGCATGCCGGCAAACACGGTGAGGGCGAGGCCGAAACCAATGGCGGTGGAGAAGGCATAGACCACGGACTGCAGCAGATTAAAATCCTTCTGAATGCAGAGGATGGCCACACCAAGCACAGCACAGTTGGTGGTGATCAAGGGCAGGAAAATGCCCAGGGCCTGATAGAGCGCAGGCGACACCTTCTTGAGCACAATCTCGACGAGCTGCACCAGTGAGGCGATGACGAGGATGAACGCGATGGTCTGCAGATACTGCAGGCCGAAGGCATCGAGCACATATTTCTGTACCAGCCAGGTAACGATGGTGGCGAGGGTGAGCACAAAGGCTACTGCGGCCGACATACCGAGCGAGGTATCGATCTTCTTGGATACGCCAAGGAACGGACAAATGCCGAGGAACTGTGACAACACGATGTTGTTCACGAAAATGGCGCTGATGAAAATTAAAATGTATTCCATATATTCATTTTATTGAACATTGAACATTAATTCCTAATTTTGTTCACGATGGCGATGAGGAAGCCCAGGGTGATGAAGGCTCCTGGAGGCAGCACGAAGAGCAGGATGTTGTAAGTCTCGGGCAGCAGCGTGAAGCCGAAGATGGAGCCTGAGCCCAACAGCTCGCGACAGATGCCGAGGAGCGTCAATCCGAGCGTGAAGCCAAGACCGATACCGATGCCATCGAACAGCGAGGCTACGGGCGAGTTCTTGGAGGCAAAGCCTTCAGCACGACCCAGGATGATACAGTTGACCACAATCAGGGGGATAAACAGGCCCAGCGAGGCGTCGACATCGGGCAGATAGGCCTTGATGACCATCTGCAGGATGGTAACGAAGGCGGCAATCACCACGATGAACACGGGGATGCGCACCTTATCGGGCGTAACGCTCTTAAGACACGAGATAACGACATTGGTGCAGATGAGCACAGCCATCGTGGCAAGGCCCATCGACATGCCGTTGAGGGCACTGGTGGTTGTGGCCAGCGTGGGACACATACCGAGCATCAGGACGAACGTGGGGTTCTCCTTGATGATGCCGTTCTTAATGATTCCAATATAACTCATAATTCTTTATTGTCTACTTGTCTCCATTATTTTTGGTAGTTGCACCGGTTTCGCCATCGGTGGGCGTGGCCTTGTAGGCGGTGTAAGCGTTGTTGACTGCGAGGAGGAAGGCACGGCTGGTGATGGTAGAGGCCGTAATGGCATCCACCTGGCCGCCATCCTTCGAAACGGTGAGAGGTTCTGCTGGCGACTTACCGATGATGTCGCCCTTCTCGCCCTTCTGGAACCACTTGTCGGCCTTGGCACCAAGTCCTGGTGTCTCAGCATGTTCCAGCAGCGTGTAACCCAAGATATTGCCCTCGGCATCGAAGCCTACGAGCACTTTCAGATCGCCACCGAAACCACCCGTGGTGCTCTCAACGGCTGCTCCGAGGTCGTGGCCCTGGGCATCCTGTGTCTGATAAATCACATAGGTCATTTCCTTGCCCTTGGCATCGTTCTGCTTAACGGTGTCGGTCTTGGCCACCTTGAGGTCGGCCACACACATCACGGTCTTGATACCATCGGCCAGGGCCTTGGATTTCTGAGCAGCGATAGGTCCTTCGGTGAGGTGGTTCACATAAGCGAGGATACCACCCATGATAACGGCTACTGATGTGAGCACCAGCACCATATTCAGTAATGTAGATTCAAGCTTCTTCATATGTATGGTTCCTCCATTAATTCTTAGCAGGCACTTCACCGAAGCGCTTGGGTTTCACATAATTATTGATGAGCGGCGTGAACGCATTCATGATGAGAATGGCGAACGACATGCCCTCAGGATAAGAGCCCCAGTTACGGATGATGATGGTGAGCAATCCGATAGCAACACCATAGATGATCTGACCCTTGGGCGTCATGGGCGAGGTGACGTAATCGGTAGCCATGAAGATGGCACCCAGCATCAGACCACCGGAGAGGATGACCGAAAGGGGATCGGCATAGGCAGGATCAGCCAGATGCATCAGTCCGGCAAAGACGAACACAGTGCCGATGATGCTGACAGGGATGTGCCAGGTGATAATCTTGCGCCACAGCATATAAGCAAGGCCAAGGAGCAGGGCGATGGCACAGATCTCGCCCAGCGCACCAGCGCCGTCGGGATGATTGCCCAGGAAGAGGTCGAGCGATGAGGGCAGACTATCGAGCACTGAGGCATCGCCTGTCTTAATGGCCTCCTTCATGATGGAAAGCGGCGTGGCGCCTGTCTCGGCATCGACATAGCTGGCCCACTGGCCTACCTTGGGCCATGTGGTCATCTGAGCAGGGAAGGCCACGAGCAGAGCGCAACGGCCTACGAGCGCAGGATTGAAGATGTTATGACCCAGACCGCCGAACGTCATCTTGGCCACACCGATGGCGAAAAGCGCACCGATGAGGATGATCCAGATGGGGAGATTGGACGGCAGGTTCATGCCGAGCAGCAGACCAGTGAGGGCGGCTGAGCCGTCGAGAATGGTATTGCGCTCGTTCTTAAGCATGTATTTATTGATGGCCCACTCGAAGAAGACGCAGGCTGCCACACTCGTCAAGCATACGATGACGGAACCCAGGCCGAAGAAATAGAACGACGTGAGCAGCGCTGGCATAAGGGCGATAATGACGCCGTACATGTTGCGCTCCACAGTGTCAGTGCCGTGGGCGTGGGGCGAAAGTGAAACAATTAATTTACTCATTGATCATTGAACATTGAACATTGAACATTATTTCTTAGCAGCTCTGCTGCGAATAATTCCCATGACGGTGGATTTGCCCTGGCGGATGTTGTCGAGCAGGGGACGATGGGCAGGACACGTGAACTGGCACGAGCCACACTCGATACAGCTCACAATCTCCTCGCCTTCGCAACGCTCCCAATTCTTCAACTCAGAGAGTTTGGCCAGCAGATAAGGCTCCAGGCCCATGGGACAAGCCGATACGCACTTGGCGCAACGGATGCACTCCTGGGGCTCCTTGCGACGAGCCTCATCATCGGAGATAATCGTCACAGAGTTGGTTCCCTTGCAGATAGGCACCTCAGTAGAGGTGAGGGCCTTACCCATCATAGGTCCACCAGCCAACAGTTTATTGTCGCCCTCGGGCATGCCACCACAGGCGTCAATGAGATCCTGCATAGGTGTACCCATGCGCACGAGGAAGTTGCCCGGATTAGCCAGGCGCTTACCAGTAACTGTGGTATAGCGCTGGAAGAGGGGCTTGCGCTTCATCACGGCCTCATAAACGGCGAAGGCTGTACCTACGTTCTGCACGATGGCACCCACATTCACAGGGATAGCGGGTGGCGCAGGCACCTGGCGACGGATCACAGCATCGACGAGCTGTTTCTCACCTCCCTGCGGATAACGCTGCTGAAGGGGAACTACTTCAACATTGAACATTGAACATTGACCATTGACCATTGAAGATTGACCATTGAATTTCTCAGCGCACTTCTTGGTGAGCAGCTCAATGGCAGCAGGCTTGTTGGTCTCGATGCCGATATAACCCTTAGTGACCTTGGCGCCCTTCATCAGGAGCTCGAGGCCTACGAGGATCTCGTCGGCATGCTCCATCATCAGGCGATAGTCGGCTGTGATATAGGGCTCGCACTCTACGGCGTTGATGATGACACACTCGGCCTTAGCCGTGGGTGGAGGGGTGAGTTTGATAAACGTGGGGAAACAGGCGCCACCCATACCAACGACACCTGCGTCCTTGATACGATTGACGATTTCCTCGGGGGTGAGCTCAGGATGATTCTCAACGAGCTCGAGCTTATCAGAGCGATCAATCTTATCTTCCCACTCATCGCCATTCACCGTAATATAGATAGCGGGCTTGCGATAGCCTGTGGCATCGATAGCGGTATCGATCTTGGCCACTGTACCACTGACTGACGAGAAGATGGGGGCTGAAACAAATCCACCAGCCTCGGCAATCAGGGTGCCCACCTTTACACAGTCGCCCTTCTTGACAACGGGTTTGGCAGGAGCACCAATGTGCTGGCTCAGGGGGAAGATGGCCTGCTTGGGCAGGGCTGCCACCTGGGTCTTGGCCTCGTGGGTCAATTTATTCTCTTCGGGGTGGATTCCACCAATTCTAAATGTTCTTGCATTCATTGTGATATCCTCCTTACATTATTTGATGGAAATACTAGAATCTGTATCAAGCATAGCACCACGCTTGGGAGCAGGCTTCTTGGGCTTGGGGGCCTCAACGGGCTTCTCCTCAGGCTTGGGAGCCTCAACGGGCTTGGGGGCCTCGACTGGCTTCTCAACGGGCTTCTCCTCAGGCTTTGGAGCCTCAACGGGCTTCTCTGCAGGCTTGGGGGCTTCTGCAGGTTTCTCTACTGGCTTCGGAGCCTCTTTGGGCTTGGGAGTTGGCGGAGGCGTGGGGAAGTTCACATCGAGAATGGCCTTCTTAGGACAAACAGTGACACACTTGCGACACAGACGGCACTTCTCGAAATCGATGTAAGCCAGATTGTTCTCGACCGTGATGGCGCCAAACGGACACTCCTTCTCGCACTTGCCACAGCCGATACAGCTAACGGCACAAGCCTTCATGGCCACAGGACCCTTGTCCTTATTGACACAAGAGACAAACACTCTCCTACCCTTCGGACCCTTCTTGCGGAGTTCGATGATGTTACGCGGACAAGCCTTGACACAAGCGCCACAAGAGGTACACTTCTCCTCGTCGACAACGGGAATACCAGTGGCAGGATCAATACTGATGGCGCCAAACTGACAGGCTGCTACACAATCGCCACAACCCAGGCAGCCGAAGCCGCAAGCCGTCTCACCAGCACCACAGGCATGCATGGCTGCACAAGTGCGAAGACCAGCATACTCGGCAATCTTTGCGCGATGCTCGCAAGTACCATTGCAACGCACCACAGCTACCATCGGCTCGGAATTGGCTATCGCCATACCAAGCAGATCGGCCACCTTCGTCATTACCTCTGAGCCACCTACAGGACAAGAGAGTCCGTCGAGACTGCCGGCATCGGCACCCTTCACCAGGGCATCGGCCATACCACTACAGCCTGGGAATCCGCATCCACCACAATTGGCTCCTGGCAGCACCTCGGCCACCTGAGCAATACGGGGATCCTCGTAGACAGCAAACTTCTTGGAGGCAACAAACAGCACGACGGCTGCTATCAGTCCGATGGCTCCTAAGACAATTACTGCAATCAAGATGAAATTCATAAATGCTTTGTTTTTATTTGTTATTTGTTCTATTCTAATGTGAAGGCCAACTGCTGGCGCACACTACCACGAAAGCACCAAAGCAACAGATAGTAAGGCACTAGCGAGGCTAGAGCCGAGAGCGCAGCAACTCCCTCATTCCCAGAGAGTTTCAACGTAACGATTAAGACAAGGATTAAGAGCAGGAAGGGTACGCCGAAACCTAAAAGCAGGGCTTTGTTGGCTACCTGCTTGGAGGCCGAAACCATCACCTCCTGACCTATTTTGTAAGCATGAGCATTGTTGCAAAACACCTCGACAATCTTCTCCTTAGCCTCGGATGCGTTGCAATGGGAAGCCACCTTGCAGGCTGCACAAGCCGATGTCTGGAGAATGCGAACCTTGACGCATCCCTCTGCTATCGAATCGATAATTCCTGAATGACTTATTTTAGTACCCATGAGCTCAATATAGTAGTTGCCTGAATTGTAATCTCTGCTTTACAAATGCAAAGGTACAATAAAAATGGGAATTTAGGATTAAGAATTAAGAAATATTTCAAAAAAAGGTCGTAATCGTTTGCAGTTACATAGGTTTTTTATATCTTTGCAGCGGATTTATAATAAATGAATAATGAAACCCAGCGAACAAACCATCCAGCAGATTGAGCGTGCCCTCAGAAAGATAGCCGCTAAGTTCCCTCCCGAAAAGGAGGCCGAAATCATGACCGATATCCATATCCGCGTGTCGCAGGATACGGGTGAGATCAGGGCCTACAACGATGACGAGGAGGAACTGGATCGCTGTGTGGTGGAGGAATGGATTAACAATCCCGATGAGAACTTCTATCAGGAGATTCCCCCTATTCTCAGAAAGTGTATCGAGAAATTGAAGGATACAGTGGAGGGCATGTCGATCCTGAAGCCTTTCTCGCTGGTGCTCGAGGACGACGACAAGGAATCGGTGGCAGAGCTCTATCTCGTGGATGACGAGACAGTGATCATCGATCCCGACCTGATGGAAGGACTCGAGGATGATTTGAATAGCTTCCTTGAAAATTTACTCAAGGAGTAAATTTTCAAGAAATTATTCTTCTACACTATTCTGCAAAATGAAATGTCGGGCGGGGTCAAGACAATAGACCTCTTCCGTACGTGTTTTGTTGGCTTCCTTCGAGAAGTCGAGTAGGTGGATCTCGTAATCGCTGGTGATGGAGAAATACTGGATAAACTCCTCAGGATCGATATCGAAGACATCCTCCTCGTCCTCGATGGCATAGAGGCAGAGTTTGTCCACAGGCAGATACTCATCGTCGAGCGAATAGAGATAAATGGAATAGCGAGTCTTATCGCTGGTCTCATCGGCAGCCAGGAGTATCATACGGGCTCCCAGACTCTCAGGCAAAGCCACAGCCTTGGGATGATTGCCCTCGAAATTGAGATACTTCACGATATCCTCGGGCACAGGCTTGTACATGGGGAGGAACTGCACGTAATCCTCTGTATAGCTGATGGGCAACGGCTGGATATCGAGGCTGTCGAAGAACTGCTTCACAGGATTATCCGAACTCTGCAGATTGATGCCCTGGGCCTCGAGCTTCTCGCGAATCTCTATCGCCTTCACACTGTCGAGCTTCTGTTGCAGCACCTCCGGCGAGAGGTTCTTGTTTCCGCAGGAAACAAACAATGAACAATGAACAATGAACAATGAACAAAGAACAATGAACAATGAACAATGAACAATGTTTAATCTAAAACTCTTCCTCCTTTTCATATGGCGATTACAATTTTACTTTCTTTGCTACTGACTTGCTCTCGTTCTGCACACGATTGAGGGCTGTTACCACATACACGAACTTCTCCTTACCATTATCGTAAGGCAACTTGTAGAAGGGCTGATCGGTAATGGCGCAGATCTTTGAGGGGTCGTTGAGATCCTGTGGCTCCTTCTGGCCAAAGCGATACACCACATATTTCACAGCCTCATCCTGCCAGTCCTTACTCTTGGGAGCCGTCCAGAAGAGCACGTAGCCATCGCTGGTCCATACGGGCTTCACCTTGCGCACCTTCTTAGGCGCCTTGTTGCTGATAAACTCCATCGAAGGCTGGAGGGCAGGATAACGCCAATAGTTCTGGCGCAGGTTGGTGCCATAGTTGCCGATATTATCCACAGCGGCCTTGGCATACCACAGCACAGTGCCCTTTACATAAGGCATCTGGCGATGGAGGGCCATCTTGGCAGCCTGCTGGTTCTGACCAGGATTCTTCAGATCGGCATTCTTAACGGTTCGCTCCACATCCTCGCCAATCACCAGCGGACGTGCGCCAGCATACTGGTTCCACCACTTGATGAGGGTCTCGTAATCGGCAGCCTTATGACCTATTTCCCAATAAATCTGGGGCACGCAGTAGTCGAGCCAGCCATTGTTCACCCACAGCAGGATGTCGGCATAGAGATCGTCGTAATTCTGGGTGCCGTTGGTGTTGCTGCCAATCTCGGAGCTACGCTTGTTGCGATAGATGCCGAAGGGCGAGATACCCACCTTGACCCAAGGCTTGACGCTATGAACGGTCTTATAGAACTGCTCCACGAAGAGGTTCACATTATAACGACGCCAGTCGTTGATATCCTTGATACCATTGGAGTAGCGACTGAACTGAAGCGCATCGGGGATGGCCACACCCTTCACAGGATAGGGATAGAAATAATCGTCCATGTGGATGCCATCGACATCGTAGCGAGAAACGATATCCTTGGCCACCTCGCAGATATAGTCGCGAGTCTCAGGAATACCTGGATTCAGAATCAGCAGTCCGTCGTACTCGAAACAGAAATGAGGTGCACGATTGACGATATGGCTGGTAGCCAGCGCCTTGGTGGTCTTGGTGCGAGCACGATAGGGATTGATCCACGCATGCAGTTCCATACCACGCTTGTGGCACTCAGTAATCATCCACTGCAGGGGATCCCAATAAGGCGATGGCGCCTTGCCCTGAACACCTGTGAGGAATCGGCTCCAGGGCTCGATCTTGCTCTCGTAGAGCGCATCACACTCTGGGCGCACCTGGAAGATAATCAGATTGACACCATCCTTCTGCAACTCGTTGAGCTGATAGGTCAGCGTCTGCTGCATCTTCTCTGTACCCATACCTTGGAACTGTCCGTTCACACACTGAATCCATGCCCCACGCATTTCGCGCTTCTGGCACACTGCTGGCAGAGCCAGCAGCACTGCCATAACCAACATTATAGTCTTCTTTATCATCATCATTTTAATTTTCAATCTTCATTTTTCAATCTTCATTTTTCAATCTTCAATTTTCAATCTTCAATTTTCAATCTTCAATTTTCAATTAAAAAAGCTCCAGCTTGTTCTTTCTGGCTTCTTCGAGCGAGGAGAGCTTTTCCTGCTCCTGATGGTATTCCTCGCGCAGATGCTGGTATTTGGCTTCCAACTCCTGCTCTACGCTCTGCTCATCGTTCATCAGTCGGGCTGCTACGAGGGCATTCTGCGAGGCATCCTTCAACCACACCACAGGGGCCGAATACACAGGCGCTATCTTCAGCGCCACATGGAGTTCGCTCGTGGTGGCACCACCTATCATGATGGGGATATTCATCCCAGCACGCTGCAGTTCCTTAGCCACATTCACCATCTCCTCGAGACTGGGTGTAATCAGTCCGCTCAGGCCGATGATATCCACCTGCTCCTCCTTCGCCTTGCGCACGATCTGCTCAGCAGGCACCATCACACCCATGTCGATGATCTCGTAATTGTTGCACGCCATCACCACACCCACGATGTTCTTGCCGATATCGTGTACATCGCCCTTCACAGTGGCCAGCAGCACCTTTCCGGCACTCTTGCCGCCTTCGGTCTTCTCGGCCTCGATGTAGGGTTGCAGAATCTCTACGGCCTGCTTCATGGTGCGAGCGGTTTTCACCACCTGGGGCAGGAACATCTTGCCCTCGCCAAACAGCGTGCCAACGGTATTCATGCCAGCCATCAGCGGACCTTCGATGATATCCACAGCGTGAGGATATTTTTCAAGTGCCTCCTTCAAGTCGGCTTCCAGTCCGTCGGCAATGCCTTTCACCAAAGCCTTTTCGAGTCGCTGCTCAAGAGGCAGACTCTCTTTCTCTCCCCCAGTGCTGGGGGCATTAGTAGGGCCCAGTGCCTTCGCCTTCTCTTGCTCCTCGAGCAGTTTGCCTGCGAGCTCTGTAAGCGCCTCGGCAGCACCCTTCTTACGATTCAGAATCACATCCTCGATCACCTCGAGCTGATCCTGCGGAATATCGGCATAAGTCACCTTCGTGGCTGGGTTCACGATGCCGAAGTCCATACCCTTCTGAATGGCATGATAGAGGAAGACGGCATGCATGGCCTCACGGATGTAGTTGTTGCCTCGGAAAGAGAAGCTCAGGTTGCTCACACCACCACTGATGTGGGCACCAGGCAGATTTTCCTTGATCCAACCCGTAGCACGGATGAAATCGAGCGCATAGGCATCGTGCTCCTCCATACCTGTGGCCACAGCCAGCACGTTGGGGTCGAAGATGATGTCCAGGGGATTCATGCCCACCTTCTCCGTAAGCAGTTTGTAGGCTCGCTGGGCTATCTCGATACGACGTTCGTAGCTGGTGGCCTGACCTTCTTCGTCGAAGCACATCACCACCACAGCAGCACCATAGCGCTTCACGTCGCGTGCGTGTTCCAGGAACTTCTCCTCGCCCTCTTTCAGCGAGATGGAGTTAACGATGCTCTTGCCCTGCACACACTTCAGTCCTGCACGAATCACCTCCCAGTCGGAGGAGTCGATCATCACAGGAACCTTGGCGATATCGGGCTCGGCAGCAATCATATTGAGGAAGTTCACCATCTCGGCTTTGGCGTCGAGCAGGCCATCATCCATGTTAATATCTATCACGAGGGCGCCATCGGTTACTTGCTTGCGAGCAATACCAATGGCCTCGTCGTAACTCTTTTCCTTAATCAGTCGGAGGAACTTTCGCGAGCCAGCCACATTACATCTTTCGCCCACATTTACGAACTGCACCTCAGGCGTTACCTCGAGCAACTCGAGGCCTGAGAGCCACATAGCTTGAGGCTTTGGCGCAGGTATGTGAGGCTTTTTCCACACTCCAGGTATTCTCTCACCACTCACCTCTAACCACTCACCTCTAATAAGCGGCTGATAAGCCGCTATAAACGTTTCGTCCGTTCCGCAGCAGCCGCCGATGATGTTCACCAGGCCCTCGTCCACGAGTTCACCCATCTTGGGGGCCATACTCTCAGCCGTCTCGTCGTAGAGACCCATTGAGTTGGGCAATCCGGCATTGGGATAGGCACTGATATAATAAGGTGCACGCTTGGCCAGTTCACGCAGGAATGGTTTCATCTGCGTGGCACCAAACGAGCAGTTCAGTCCAACGGAAAAAATGTTGTAAGTACTGATGCTGGCGAGGAAGGCGTCGAGCGTTTGTCCACTCAGCGTGCGACCAGCCAGATCGCTCACAGTGACTGAGAGCATAATGGGCAGTTCGATGCCTCTGCGAGCCATCACTCTGCTCACGGCATCGATGGCCACCTTCGCGTTCAGGGTATCGAAAATGGTCTCTATCAGCAGGGCATCTACCCCACCCTCTATCAAGGCATCGGCCTGTTCCTCGTAAGCTGCCAGGAGTTCATCGTAAGTGAGTTCGCGCTTGGCAGGATCGCTCACATCGGGCGACATCGAGCAGGTCTTGTTCGTAGGTCCCATCGAGCCTGCCACAAAACGGGGTTTTTCTTCGGTAGAGAACTTATCGGCCTCCTTTCGGGCTATTCTGGCGCCCTCGAGGGCTATCTCGTAAGATTCTTCCTCCAAGTGATAATCGGCCTGCGAGATGCGCTGACTGCTGAACGTGTTGGTGGCAATGATATCGGCACCAGCCTCAAGATACTGGCGATGGATATCGGCAATGACATCAGGGCGAGTGAGTGAGAGTACATCGTTATTGCCCTTCATCTGACCCGTAAAATGCGCAAAACGGTCTCCACGGAAGTCTTCCTCCGTAAGACCGTATGTCTGTATCTTAGTACCCATCGCCCCATCGAGGATGAGTATCCGTTCCTTGATTATATCGTTAAGCCCTTTCACAATTCTCCAACCACTAACCTCTAACCACTAACCACTATCTATACACTTTGATCGCACGATCCATCTCCCTACGATCCTCCTTCTCCTTCAGCGTCTGACGCTTGTCGTACTCCTTCTTACCCTTGCAGAGAGCGATATCCATCTTGGCGCGACCTTTGTCGTCGATGAATACCAGCGTGGGCACGATGGTGTAACCCGTCTGCTTGGTGGCACTCTCGAGGGCGCGAATCTCTTTCTTCGTCAACAACAGTTTGCGATCACGCTTCATCTCGTGGTTGTTGTACGATCCGTAGAAGTAAGGACTCACACTCATGCCCTTCACCCACAGCTCACCATTGATCACAGTGCAGTAGGTGTCTACCAGACTGGCCTTACCCAATCGGATACTCTTAATCTCTGTACCCGTGAGCACAATGCCTGCCGTGTAGGTTTCGATGAAGAAGTACTCAAACGAGGCCTTCTTGTTCTTAATCTGTATCGGGCTCTTTTTCCTGAGCTGTTCCTCTGTCTTGTTCATATCATTTGGTGGTTAGGGGTTAGAGGTTAGGGGTTAGAGATTACTCTCTTCTCTCCTTCTCTTAGTCCCATACACCCATTTATATTATTAATATCTACGTTTATCCAACTATTCTCTAACCCCTAACCCCTAACCACTCACCTCTAACGAGACTGAGCAAGGCAGAGCCTGCGAAGTTGAGTTATATAATTTTTGCGAATTTCTCGAGATGGTCATCAATATAGTGTGCGATGTCATCGGTCCACTCCTCCTCGTTCTCGATAAAGAGGTCGTCGAGATCGTCGAACTCCGGATACTTCTCGAAGAGCGCCATAAACTCCTCGTCAGAGCAATCCTTCTCTATCTCGTCGCGATACTTCAGCCAGAGCGTGTGGGCATCGTAAATCATCTTTGACGGACCACGCATCTCCCACTGGCGCAGGGCTTTGGCAAACGGATTCTTGAAGATGAAGGGTCCGTAACCGTTGTGTATCAGTTGTACGAATCCACCATCCATCAGCTCCTCGTGCAGAATCTCCCACGAGAGCAGTGTGATCTGGTCGCTGTTCAACTCGCCCATGTTCTCAGCCGTCAGTTCGCCACCGATGGCATCGTGAATGGCTTGGGTAAACACACCGATAAAGGCATCCATACCTTCCATGGCTGCCTGCTGCAAATCCGCATCCTTTACAATCACCTCTTTCATATCACTAACTTCTAACCTCTAATTCGTACACTCCTGTTGGCATGGTACGACGTAGCACCTCCAGCTCCATATCCTTTCCAGGAATGATGCCATAGCTGCGGAGCACTGTCTCTACCGTTTTACGGGCCAACTCAGGATGGTTGTTCTCCTCGCTGAGATGACAGAGCCACACGTGCTTCAAGCGCTCCGTCATATTCTCGGCCAGCGCCTTGCCACACGAGTCGTTCGACAGGTGTCCGCTACCACTGAGAATACGCTTTTTCAGATACTCCGGATAGGGACCATTCTGCAACATCTCCACGTCGTGGTTGGCCTCAATCACTAAGTAGTCGGCATGCGAGATGGCCTCCTTGATGACGTCGGTAATACTACCCACATCGGTGATAATGACGAAGGTCATGCCCTCCACCTGTATCTCGTAGCCCACATTCTCGCTCGCATCGTGGGGCACAGCAAAGGGGCGCACTGTGAAGTCGCCCAACTGCAGTGTTTCGCCCACCGTCAGCACCTTCCTCATCTCGCTGCTCACCTTACGGGTGATGCAGTAGTTATGATCAATGCCGTCGTGCACCTTGCCGGTAGCATAGACAGGCACTGAGTAGTCATAGCTAAACGAACCTACCGACTTGATGTGGTCGGCATGATCGTGGGTGATAAGCACACGCTTCACTGTGCTAAGGCTAATGCCATAGTCCCTGCAGTGTTTTTTCAGGGTGCGTATGCCTACGCCGATATCTATGAGTAGTGCGTCTGTGGCGGTACCGAGGTAATAGCAGTTTCCACTGCTTCCGCTTCCAAACGATATAAATTTCAGCATTTCAATTTGTAATTTTCGTGCAAAGGTACATAAAAATTTAAAGGTAAAAAAGTAAAAAAGTAAAAAAGTAAAGCTTTTCTGCTTATTTAACCCTTTTTACCTTCTTACCCTTTTACCTTTTTACCTTTTAGAACGGAAGACCTACTGCAAAGTGGAAGGCGAGGTCGCGACTCAATCGGGGGTGAATCAGCGGATAATGTGCCTCATCTTCCGTCTCGTAGGCAGGGTTGATGGCCTTCATACCCAGATCGAAACGCAGGATGAAGTAGTCGAAGTTCAGGCGCAGGCCCATGCCATAGCTCACGGCCATATCGTCGAGCAGACCACTAAACGTGAATCTGCCGCCAGCCTGTTCCTCGTAGTTGCGCAGGGTCCAGATGTTTCCGGCATCGATGAACAGCGCTCCATTAAACTTCCAGAACAGATGCGGACGATACTCCAGATTCAGGTCCAGCTTCATGTCGCCCGTCTGGGTGATGAAGTTTATCTTGCCGTCTTGGTCCTTATAGCGGCCAGGGCCCAGACTTCTCACGCTCCAGCCTCTCACGCTGTTGGCACCACCCGAGAAGTAGCGCTTCTCGAAAGGCAGCACCTGACTGTTGCCATAGGGATAGGCGATGCCGAAGCCCAGGTGCACCACCAGCTGATCGTTCTTTCCGCCAGCTATCTGCTTCACGATGTCGAAGTCGGCCTTCACGTATTGGGCATAGGCTATATCGAACACCTTATACTGTCCGAGCGCATTGCTATAGCCACCACCAAGTGTGCGAGCATAGAAGTCCAACAGGTTTCCAGCCGTCTCCAGATGCGTTCTCAGTGCCAGTTTGCCATTGTTGTAGTTATAGCCCAGACCCATGCGCATAATGAAGAGATTCTCGTAGTTATAACGCAGAATGGCGTTCGAGCCTGTGGTATTGTCGAGATACTCGCGCTTGAACGTCTCACTCACCCAGGGCATGAACACATAGTTCAGGTCCACCAGGTCGAAGGTGTAGTTATCATGGCGGTTCTCGGGCCTCCACTTATAGTGCCATCCGGCAGAGAGCACTCGGCGATGGAACTCCGGACGATCCTGCGAGTCGTAAAGCAACGACACCTCACTGGTGGCAGTAATCCTGCGCCTGATGTCGCTACTCAGGAAGGGGAAGATGAATCGTGGGAACGACAATCGGCTCTCCACGCTGTATTCGAAGTAGTCCTGATTCTTATAGCCCTCCAGTCCCCTGATAGCCTCGTAGGCACCACGCAACTGAATGCTGAATGTTTCCGAACCCTTAAACAGATTGCGGTTCTGATAAGTCAGCGAAGCAGCAGCTCCGAAGTCGCCAGCCGTATTCGTTCCCTCAGGCTGGAAACTGATGGTCGAGGGTTTGTTCGTCTGAATCTGTATGTGGGCATCGAGCAGCGTGGTGTCGGGCACCTGATTGAAACTGATGTTGGTATACCTCACGGCACTCAGTCGGCCGAATCGATTATACGTGTTCTGCAGATCGCTGGCCGAGTAGAGTTCGCCTGCCCTCAGGAAGGTATTCTCTTCGAGCACATGCTGGCGCAGATGAATCACGGAGTCGTCGGCAGCACCACTGCCGTAGGTAATGTTTCGTATATAGTACTGGCTGTGCAGCGTGTCGCCATTCTCCTTCGTCTGGAAGGGGTGCAGCATCTGCGTCAGTGCCACAGTGTGCTTCTGAGCATCCTTCCAGGCGCGATAGGTCACGTATTCCTTATGGAAACGGAAGTAGCCACGATCCTGCAGATACGAAGAAATCTGCGAGCGCTCCGAGGCCATCGTCTCGGCATTAAACTGCATGCCCTCCTTCAATAGCGACTGTCTGCCGGCCAGCAATCCAGCAATCACAGAGTCTTGAATCTGCGTGGAGTAAGGCGTCACGAAATAAGGCTGCCCAGGATGGAGCACGTAGATGGCATCCATCTTCTTTTTCTTCTTATAGTCCACATACAGCTCCACCTCCGCATCCAGATAACCCTTGTTCTGCAGGGCCATCTGCAAGTCCTCACACGTCTGACGGGCCAGCAGCGTGTCGTGCACCACAGGCGCCTCGCCCATCTGCCTCAGCGTGCGATTGATCCACGAGCTGTCCTTGCCAGCCATCGCGTACACACCCAGGGGAATCTTCACGGTTGAGAACCAGCGGGCATTTCCCTTCTGGCGCACGTAGCTCTTCAGTTGCGAAGTGCTGATGTCCTTGTATTTTCCATCGGCCACCACCTTCACCTTGTCGAGCATCAGCTCGTCGTCGCCCAGGTCGCGAGTAGCCGAACAGCCTGTAAATAGGGAGATAGCAGAGGTTAAGAAAAGATAGAAGAAGATATACGACAACACCCCTTTTGCCCTCTGTCTGTGGCAAAGCCATTGTCTTTTTTCTCCCCTTATCTTCATATAAATCTTTTTATAATCCTCAAAAAATCTTATTTGATTTGCAAAATTACGAAATAATTCGTAAATTTGCACGGAATTAACGTCTTTTTTGAAAATGATCAGCAAAAACCAGATAAAATTCATACGCCAATTGGAGCAGAAGAAGTTCCGCCATCGCGAGGGACTCTTCGTAGCCGAGGGCACCAAAGTGGTGGGCGACCTCCTCAAAGCCGGCTATATCCCCCACTCCCTCTATGCTACCCCCGACTGGATAGCCAGTCACTCGGTGGCGGAAGCCACCGAGGTGACTGACGACGAACTGACTCGCCTCAGCTTCCAGCAGCACCCCCAGCAAGTCCTCGCCCTCTTCCCCATCCCTGAGCCTGCTGATCTCTCACCTCTCACCTCTCATCTCTCACTTCTCTTGGATGGCGTCCAAGACCCCGGCAACCTCGGCACCATTATCCGCATAGCCGACTGGTTTGGCATTTCCAATATCATTTGCTCCGAAGATACCGTCGACGCTTACAATCCCAAGGTGGTTCAGGCCACGATGGGCAGCATCGCGCGCGTAAACATTATATATACTAATCTCCTCGAGCTGCTCGATGGCATGCCTGCGGATTTCCCCGTTTATGGCACCCTGCTCGATGGCGAGAACATCTACACCCAAGAGCTCACGCCTCATGGACTCATCATCATGGGCAATGAGGGCAATGGCATCTCCGATGCTGTGCGCCAGCGAGTGAATCGCCGTCTGCTCATACCTGATTTCCACAACGGCGACACAGCCGACAGTCTGAACGTAGCCATCGCTACAGCCATCACCTGTTCTGAGTTCCGCCGACGTCAATAACGCATATATTAATCAATTAAAACTATTGCATATGAGAAAACTTTTACTTGCATTATTCGCATCTTGCGCCCTCTCAGTCAGTGCGCAGGGATTCATCGATCCGCTGGCTAAGATAGCCAAGCATCAGCATGAACGCAAAATGGCTCTGGCCCGTACGCGTGGCGAGGTAGTCAACGAGAATGCTCGCATGAAACTGTTCGTAACCTGCCAGAACGACGCTAACACTAGCGAGGTGGCCGAAGGCCTGAAGGCTGCCGGTGCTCTGGTGAGAGTGAAGAAGGGCCAGTTCATGGCTATCGAAGTGCCCTACTCCAAGCTCGAATCACTTGCCAATGTAGAGGGTGTTGCCATCGTCAGCATGCCCCCGAAGATTTCTAAGAAGACCGACACCACCCGTAAGGTCACTCAGGCCGACGAGGTCATCGACGGCTCTGGCGCCAAACTGCCTCAGGCCTATACAGGTAAGGGCGTCATGGTAGGTGTCATCGACGCTGGCTTCGATGTGACCCACCCCATGTTTAAGGACAAGGACGGCAACCTGCGCATCAAGGGCTTCTATCAGGTAGGCGACAGCAAGTTTGGTGGCGAGAAGATCACCCTCACCTTCGACAGCGGCGAAACCATGGAACTCTCCGGTTCGGCCTATACAAAGGCAGAGGATATCCTCGACACGCTGAAGGTGAAGGATGTCGACGGCTCTCATGGCGTGCATTGCGCCAGCATCGCCGCTGGTAGCCACATCAGCGATGTCAAGGGCCTCAGCGATGCACCCCTCGGTGGTATCGCCCCCGAAGCCGATCTCCTGCTCTGCAACATTAATCACTCCGATAGCGAGTACGAAGGTTGGGATTTCGTAGAAGCCCTCTACTTCCTGGAATGGGAGGCTTATCTGGCCGGCAAGCCCCTCGTGGTAAGCCTCAGTATGAACTCACACATGGGATGGCACGATGGCTGGAGCCCCACAGCCTATTATCTGGGATCATTCTGCAAGGACGACGGAGTGGCACTCTCGCTCTGCACCAGTAACGAGGGTGGTTTCAAGACCTATCTCCATGAGAAGGCCGCTGCCAAGGACACCCTGCGCCTCATACCCTACACAGGCTACACCGACAACTACTGTTGGGGCGGACTGAAGACCGATAAGAACGTGAAGATGGAGGTGGGTATCATCAACCTCGACGACAAGAAGGAGTACTATCGCGTCCCCATCACCTTCAATAGCGATGGCAGCACCAAATTCGGCAATGGCCTCTACTTCGACTTCGACGACGACACTCAGAAATTCGAAAACGAGGAAGAGACTGCTGCCAAGGCTGAATTCAAGAATTATATCAAGAGCGGCGCTGTGCAGATATTCTGCTATCAGAACGAGGCTATGAAAAACGAGAAAGCCTCCTTCGTCTTCTCGAATGTGTATGTATCTTTGAGAGGCACCGAATGGGCTCAAAAGGGCAACTGGGGCTTCAACCTCTACCTCATTCCTGACGAGGCTACCGACCTCCACGCTTGGGCCGATCAGGGATTCAACGTTGCAGCCGTACGCTCCGATGGCACATGGGTTGATGGCGACGGCAGCGTTTCCGTGGGCGATTTCAACTGCTCGGGCGAGCCCGTCAGCATCGGTGCATGGTGCGCCAACGATAAGGTTAAGGAGGAAGGCCAATCCACTTCATCTTCCTCTATGAAGAAAGGCCGCATCGCCTCTTTCAGCAGCTATGGCACCGACCTCGCTGGTCATAAGCACCCCGATGGCTGCACCCCCGGCTGCAACATCATCGCAGCCCTCAACAGCTTCGATCCCTCTCTCGAGGCCATGTCCATCTACGAGCGCAAGGGTTATAAGGATCAGTTCGTAGGCCAGAAGGATAAGCGCGATTACTTCTTTGGCACCATGAGTGGCACTTCGATGTCCACACCAGCTGCAGCAGGCATCATGGCCCTCTGGGCTCAGGCCGCTCTCGACAAGGGCAAGGTGCTCACCAGTCGCGACATCAAGGACATCGTGGCCCACGCCTGCGATACCGACAGCTATACCGAGGCAACTCCGGAGCGTTTCGGCGCTGGTAAGATCAATGCCTATAAGGGTCTGCTCTACGTGCTCGATGCGGAGACCAACATCCCCACACTGAGCAAGAATCAGCCTGAGAACGTCACCTTCCGCGTGGCAGGCGATGTGGTTTACGCCGATGGTGCTGAGAATGGCACCCCCGTCACTGTCTACAATCTGCAGGGCGTAACGGTTCGCGAGACCACCGTTCAGGGCGGTTCGTTCAGCACAGCCGGATTGCAGAAGGGCGTTTACGCCATCCAGCTCGGCAAGCTCGGCTCCACCCTCATCCGCAAATAAGCCATCCGTTCAGAGATGAAGCAGATACTATTAGCCGTGTGCATGATGCTCGCCATGAGCGCCAAGGCACAGTCCACATGGAGTTACGGCAGCCATCAGTTTACGATGAAAGGCAATTTCACTGCCCAGTCGTATAGCCAGAAGGCTACAGGCGTGGTAACGTTTACCAATGTGCCCCAGAACTATGAGGAGTTCGAGGCACTCTATACCCAATTCCTCGGCAAGACCCCTCATGGCACAGCCGCCATGATGCCCATGGCGATGGAGATCTACGGTCGCGATCGCGACGAGGGCAAGCGCTGCATCGAACTGATATGCTACCCCTCTAACGTGAACAGCGTCGTGTCGCAGTTGAACCAGAAGTTTGGCACATCGAAGTATGCGCCAGCCAACGATGGTTACCATCAGCGCTATCTCCCTGCCGCCGTACTCAAGGGCGCCACCCCTGAGAATGGCTATACGCCCCAGTCGCCCTACACCGTTGAGATGAAGGCCAGCGTCAACAAGCATCAGGAACTCACGTTCATGGGTCAGGGCACAGTGCTCTACATCTATATCATGGGCAAGGGCTGGGACACCAACCAGCGCAGCGTAGAGATCATCAAGCAGCCCGACTCCGACCTGCACCAAGTCTTCAACTGCCCCTCGCTCTACACCCAATGCAAACCCATCCGCGGCACCTGGCCGGGATTGAAATAATCCCAAGGATTCCACTCAGAGCCCCAGCCCCCGCTGGGGCTTTTTCTTTCTTTATACTTTCACTCCGCCTTTCGACAAGTAAGGGAAAAGTGCTGCAGTTGCTGCAGTGCTGCAGTTATAAATCGGATTGTGAAATGTCTGAATTATATTCTATATTTATATATATATAAATATATATATAAATATAGAGTTAATTTTAGGGGTGCGAAAAGCCTTTCGAGAACTGCAGCACTGCAGCACCGCAGCACATTGGGTAATATATTATTACAGAATAGGTATCTTAAAAAGAGTTCCAAACAGAGAGGCGTAGCAAAGCTGGAGTTTGATCGGAGGAAAGTGGAGGTTTCCACTGATGAAAGTTAGACTTTACTCCGAGGAAAGTCGGAGGTCGAAAAAAGCCCCAAAAAGGGGTTCCTAAGGCTACTCTAAACTCTGATGAATATTATTTACATCACACACGAGATACAAACAATAATTATACGAGGGGTTATTCGCTGTAGGCTTTTTCGCCGATGGTTTCCTGGGAGCCGATGGTCATCTGGCGGAGGTCGTAATAGGAGCCGTTGTAGATGTTGAAGTCGACATTGCCCTTGATGCCGGGCAGACGGCCTACATCGGTGTGCTGCCAGAACTTCCAGGGACCTTGGTATTCGAGCGAATCGACGTAGTAATGGGCTATCCAGTAGGGATACTTATCGAAAATGGTATCGTTGAGATAGCGGGTCTTAAATTTAAAATAGGTATAGATAATGGGCTTGACACGATAGTAATGCTCCACGATGTCGAGCCACTCGATGACGGACGAACGAAACTGCTCGTCGGATTGATTCTTGGGCTTATGCTCCACATCGAGCACAGGGGGCAGGTCGCCATTCTCGAGTTTCACGGTATTGATGAAGTGCCAGGCTTGCTGCTCGGCTGGGCTGTGGACACTATAGAAATGGTAAGCACCACGGGTGAAGCCGTTCTCACGGGCCTGATAGAAGTTATCGCGGAAGTTCTCGTCGGTCTGGGTGGCACCCTCGGTGGCCTTGATCATAACGAAACGGATGGGGCAGTCGTTGATGGAGCCATTGTCCTTGAGTTCGTCCCAGTCGATGCGGCCTTGATGGTGGGAGATGTCGATGCCGTGGATCTCGTAGCCTTCGGGATAGCTCACGTCGCCATAGAGGGCGCGCCAGCGGAAGCCGAAGGGGCCAACGAAGAAATAATAGAAGAACCAGACGTAGCCGGCAACGATGGCTGCGCCACCGATCCACCAGCCCCAGCGGGGCAGACGTCGCAACATACGCACAATGACATTGGCCTTACGACGGCCTCGGGGGCCATGGTAAGTATGGGTAGTACCAACTCCCTTCCTGCGAACTACGCGACGTTTAGGCATCAAAAGGAAAAAAAGGGCACGAATTACACGAATTTACGCGAATAATAAAAACAATTCGTGATAATTCGCGTAATTCGCGCCAAATTATTTAATTACTTTGCCTGCTCGAGAGCGAGGGTGCGTGTGGGCTGGTCGCAAACCTCGGTGGGTCCCCAATACTGGATTGGGCCGGGATATACGTAGGCTGTCTCGCGGGCCCAGCGGTCGCGGTTAGCGGCAAACTCCTTGAAGGGCGCACCGTCGAGCTCAACAAGAGCCTTGCGGATAACGGGCTTCATCTCACCTGCACGACGCTCCATGTTCATCATCATGGTGATGGGCACACCACCGGCGATCCACTGCTCGGCAGGAGCGGTGGTGTTCTTAACGATGGCCATGTAACCGGTCTTGCCGTTGGCAATGAGCTGAGCGGCACTGGTACCGAGAGCGTAGCAGTAATCGGCATCGAAGTTAGAAGGAGCAGCGCAACGACCCTCGTAACCGAAGAAGTGGTGCTGAGTGCCGAACTTGCCTGTGTACTTGCCTTCCTTCTTCATCTTCTCGAGCTTCTGGGCTACCATGGTAGAGAGCAGCTTCTCGGTCTCGATGAGTGATACCTGTACGTTGCCGTGAGGATCGCGATCGAGGGCGAGCTGACGGGCTACACCAGTGGGCAGGCTGTTGAACACAGCGAGGTTCTCCTCAGTGAGGTGGCTCTTAGCGAAGTCGATGGTCTCTGAACGGCCCATATCCTTAACCTCAGGCAGAGCGAGCACGTCGTTGAGCTGAGCAATGAGCTTCTTGATAGCGGGGATGAACTCGATAACACCCTCGGGGATGATAACGGTACCGAAGTTGTTGCCATCGGCAGCACGAGCGGCTACGGCATCGGCGATGTACTCTACGATATCGTCGAGGCTCATGGCCTTCTGCTCGATCTCCTCAGAAATGAGGCAGATGTTGGGCTGTGTCTGCAGAGCGCACTCGAGGGCGATGTGAGAAGCTGAGCGACCCATCACCTTGATGAAATGCCAGTACTTACGGGCTGAGTTACAGTCGCGCTCAATGTTACCAATGAGCTCTGAGTAGGTCTTACAAGCGGTATCGAAACCGAAAGAGGTCTCAATCTGAGAGTTCTTCAGGTCGCCATCGATGGTCTTAGGACAACCGATAACCTGTACGCCGTAGTTCTTAGCGGCATAGTACTCAGCGAGTACGCAGGCGTTGGTATTAGAGTCGTCGCCACCGATGATAACGATAGCCTTGATATCGAGCTCGCGGATGATCTCGAGACCCTTCTCGAACTGATCGACCTTCTCGAGCTTGGTACGACCTGAACCGATCATATCGAAACCACCAGTGTTACGATACTCGTCGATGATATCCTTGGTGAGCTCCATGTAGTTATGGTCTACCAGACCGCCAGGACCCAGGATGAAACCGAACAGGCGGTTCTCGGGGTTGAGCTTCTTGATCTGATCGAACAGACCGGTAATCACGTTGTGACCGCCAGGAGCCTGACCACCAGAAAGGATGATACCTACGTTCATCTTCTTGTTGTTAGCCTCGGTAGCGGGCTCGAACTCTACGATAGGCATACCGTAGGTGTTAGGGAACAGCTTCTTGATCTCTTCCTGATCACCAACACTCTGGGTAGCAGCACCCTCCTTGATCTTCACAGCACCCTGAAGAGCCTTAGGCAGCTTAGGCTGGTAAGCGGCTCTTGCCATCTGCAATGCACTTTTTTCCATAATCTTTATTGTTACTTTGAAATTTGATAATTACGTTTCTGAGCCGCAAAATTAGTGAATTTTTGTAATAAATACGAAAGAAATAGGGGGTAAAATCCACATTTTAATATTTTTTGGGACAGAAAGACTTGTTATCTCAGATTTTTTTTCTATCTTTGCTTACTGAATATAACAAAATGGACCAAAAAGGAGGAATTTTTTATGGCAAACAAAAGAACACTGAAGAAAGGAATCAACGTGATTTGCGAGACGCTATTTGCTGAAATCATGGCTGTATCGCTCTACGGTACCGAGGAAAACAAGAGGAACGCAGAAGACCAGACGGCTGCGATGGTAAAGATGCAGATGCACTACCTGAGCAGAGTGTCGCACCCAGAGCCGGGCATGACGCCGAAGGCTTACTATAAGGACCTGAGGGAGAAGTTCGGCAAGCAGGTGACGGAGATCCTGGATCAAATAAACTCATAACTATGTGGAAAAAATTATGTAACTGGCTGCTATATAAGCGCATGGGGTGGACTGCTGACGTAACGGAAGACCACCCCGACAAATTTATTATATGCCTGGCTCCGCATACGAGCAACTGGGACTTCATACTGGGACTGCTGTACAGCCGATCGATTGGTATGAAGATTAATTTCCTGATGAAAAAAGAGTGGTTCTTCTGGCCGCTGGGACCCATATTCAAGAGTCTGGGAGGCATACCCGTGTATCGGCAGAAGAAGACCAGCATGACCGACGCGATGGCCGAGACTGCGAAGAAGGCTGACCAATTCCGCCTGTGCATCACCCCCGAGGGTACCCGCTCGAAGACGGCCGAATGGAAGAAAGGATTCTACTTTATCGCCCTGAAGGCAGGACTGCCTATCCTGCTCTACGGCGTGGACTACGAGAAGAAGCTCATCAGCTGTAAGAAAACCGTGATACCCATAGGCGATGTGGAGACAGACATGCGCGACATTAAACTATATTTCAAGGACTTCAAAGGCAAGAAGCCCGAAAACTTTACGATCGGAGAAGTATAACCATGAGAAAAACACAGACCATACTCCTGACACTACTCTTGCTGCTAGTAGTAGGCTCGGCCGAGGGTGCCAGGAAAAAGGTGATTAAGCCAATAGACCCACAAAAAGAACTAAAGGACAAGTTGAACCGTTACTTTAACGGATACACCGTGAGCACCCAGAAACTGCGCAATCGCAGCAAACTGACGGTGCTCAACATCAACGACTCGCTACGCACCATAGAGGTGAGCGCCGACACGCACTTTGGCGAACAGGTGTTTACCCCTGAGACCGTGGGCAGCATATACGACGACGTGAGGGCCCTGATGCCCGACAGCATACAGACCTACCAGCTGACGATTAAGACGGGCGGATGGTCGCTGGAGCAACTGGTGCCCAACAGGCTGAAACTGGTGGAGGACAAGACCCGTTCGTGGGGCGACATCAACTACAAGGGAAAACCCTGGGTGAACAATGCCTCGAGGCCCTTCGAGATTACCCATGGACTCTGGAACCGACACCTCTGCGTATGGGCCAGTCACGGACGTTACTTCCACATCAAGGACAGCGTGTGGAAATGGCAGCGCCCTCCCCTATTCGGCACGCGCGAGGACCTGTTTACGCAGACCATCGTGACACCTTACCTGATACCCATGCTGGAAAGGGCTGGCGCAGTGGTGTTCTCGCCACGTGAGCGCGACTGGCAAAGGAACGAGGTGATCGTAGACAATGACACGCCTGAGAGCGGCTATCGGGAATCGTACGTGAACCATCGCTGGAACCACTGCGACTCAACGGGTTTCGGATTCCACCCTGGGGTGTATGTAGACATGGAGAACCCCTTTGAACAGGGCACGTCGCGACAGACGGAGACCACCGACAATCAGAATCATCAGAGCACCGTGATATGGAGACCGGCCATACCCGAGGCTGGGCGCTACGCCGTTTACGTGAGTTACCAGACGCTGGAGAAGAGCATTGACGATGCCCACTACACCGTATGGCATCAGGGTGTGCCCACGGAGTTCCGAGTGAACCAGCAGATGGGCGGAAGGACATGGGTGTATCTGGGCTCGTTTGACTTCGATGCCGGACAGAGCGACAGAAACTGCGTGACGCTCTCGAACCTGAGCAAGCACCATCACGGCGTGGTGACAGCGGATGCCGTAAGGTTCGGAGGCGGCATGGGTAACATCCGCAGAGGCTACTCTACCAGCGGACTGCCCCGATGTCTGGAGGGTTCGCGCTACTATGCCCAGTGGGCTGGTATGCCTTACGAGGTGTATAGCACCAAGAACGGCGAGGACGATTATGGCGATGATATCAATGCGCGAAGCTATATGGCCAACCTGCTGGCTGGCGGATCGGTATACATACCCGACACCATCGGAAGGGGTGTGCCCCTGGAGCTGTCGCTGGCCATTCACAGCGATGCCGGCTATACGCGCGACGGGCGTACGCATACGGGTACATTATCAATATGTACCACTTACTTGAACGACAGCATCTTCCGTACTGGAAGGTCGCGACTCTCATCGCGCGACTTTGCCGACGAGCTGCTGACATCGGTATCGGGCGATTTGGCAAGGAAATACGGCAGTTGGCCCACTCGCGAGCTCTACGACAGAAACTACTCGGAGAGCCGTTGCCCGGGAGTGCCCAGTGCCATTCTGGAGACGATGTCGCACCAGAACTTCTGGGACATGCGCTACGGACAGGATCCAAACTTCCGCTTCGACTTTGCTCGCAGCGTGTACAAGGCTATTCTGAGATACGTGAGCCGTATGCACCACACGAAATACGTGGTATCGCCACTGACGCCTAACCGACTGAGAGTGGAACTCACAGGCAAGGGTGGCGCCAAGGTAAGCTGGAACCCCGTGAAGGATAACGACGAGCCTACGGCAGAGCCCACAGGCTACATCGTATATACGGCCATCGGCAAGAACGGATTCGACAACGGCATCTACGTGAAGGGCAAGAACACCAGTGTGGTGATAGACATAGAGCCCGAGCAGCTGTACTCATTCTACGTGACTGCCGTGAACGAGGGTGGCGAGAGCTTCCCATCGGAGGTGGTATCGTGCTACGACGTGCCTGAGGCGCAGAAGCGGGTACTCATCGTGAACGGATTCCACAGACTGGCCTCGCCTGCGGTAAGAAACAATGCTGCCGAGCAGGGTTTCGACATGGAGATGGATCCGGGTGTGACCTACGGCAGAACGGCTGGATGGCTGGGCTATCAGGTGAGCTTCGACAAGACGAAGATGGGTAGCGAACGTCGCGACGGACTGGGCTATACCAACGACTCGCTGATGGGACAGTTCATCGCCGGCAACGACTTCAACTACATTCGCACCCATGCGGAGGCCATCGCCTCGGCACAGCGTTACAGCATAGCCAGTTGCTCGAGTGAGGCACTGGAAACCAACGACATACGTCCGACGGAATACCAGATGATGGACCTGATACTGGGATTGGAGAAGAACGACGGATGGTCGCTGCGTGAGTATCAGGCCTTCACCCCCATGATACGTCAGCATCTGCAGCTGTTCACCAAGCGTGGAGGTGCCTTGCTGGTAAGCGGATCGTACATCGGAAGCGACATGGCGATGCCGGCTGAGCGCAGATATCTGGAGGATGTACTGAAACTGACTTACGAGGGTGTGAACAGCGACAGCCTGCAGCGTGACACCATTCAGGGACTCGGCACCACGTTTGAGTTCTACCGACAGCTGAACGAAACCCACTATGCGGCAACGCATCCTGAGATATTACAACCTGTGGCTCCTGCCTTCCCCGCTATGGCGTATAAAGACGGATACAGCGCCTGTGTGGCCTACGACGGCAAGGACTATAAGGCCATGACGATGGGATTCCCCTTCGAGTGTATCAAGGACGAGCAGAAAAGGCTCTCACTGATGCGTGGCATCCTAAGCTTCTTATTACGAACTAAATAAAGCAAACCATTATGAAAATCCAGAGTAATTCATCGGGTACTAGAAGTATCGAAGTAAGTGAACAGCACTTGCAGACCATTGAGAAGTATCAACTGTTTCGTGACCTCATTGACAGCAACGGCTACGTAGATGAGCAGGTACTTGACAAACTGAAACTGAACATCCGTTCGCTGCTGTCGGGCGATGCGGGTAAGGACAAAAATCTGTTAGACCTCTGTCTCGACGTGATTTATCACGCCAACATGAAGGCTTTCGGACTGCAGCAACTGGTGTTGCTCTACATCAACTGGAAAAACCAGGGGAATGACAACCTGGGAATGACCACAAGATCAATACAGGGCACGCCATTTAATTAGAGGTGAGAGGTTAGAGGTAAGAGGTGAGAGAATATAGGCTGACGGACTTTCTGCCAACGACGAAGAAGGAGTTGGAGCTGAGGGGATGGAATTACGTAGATGTAATCCTATTCTCAGGTGATGCGTATGTAGACCATCCTTCGTTTGGTGCAGCCGTCATCGGACGTACACTCGAGGCAGCTGGCTTCCGTGTGGCCATTGTTCCACAGCCTGACTGGCACGGCGACTATCGCGACTTTAAGAAGCTGGGACGTCCACGCCTCTTCTTCGGCATCGCCCCTGGGTGCATGGACTCGATGGTGAACAAATATACGGCTGCTCGCCGTCTGCGTTCGGAGGATGCCTATAGTCCTGACGGGCGACACGACATGCGTCCGGAATATCCCACCATTGTTTACGCCAAGATTCTGAAGGAGTTGTATCCCGATGTGCCTGTGGTGCTGGGGGGTATCGAGGCGTCGCTACGAAGAGTGACCCACTACGACTACTGGAGCGATGAGTTGAAGAAGTGTCTGCTCTGCTACTCGCCAGCCGATATGATTACCTACGGCATGGGCGAAAAGGTGACCATCGAACTGGCTAAGCGCCTGGCCGCTGGCCAGCGCATCAGCGACATACGCGATCTGCCTCAGACAGTGTTTCTGGCTCGGAAAGAGGATATCCCCGGAGGCATCACCGACAACGACATTGTGCTCCACTCGCACGAGGAATGCTTGCGTAACAAGCGTGCTGAAGCTGAGAACTTCCGTCAGGTGGAGGAGCAGTCGAACATGATGCATGCACAGAGGTTAATTCAGGGTGTAGACGGACGTTACGTCGTATTGAATCCTCCCTACCCTCCTATGACGACGGAGGAGCTGGATGCCTCGTTCGATCTGCCTTACACCCGATTGCCACATCCGAAATACAAGGGCAAGCGCATACCTGCCTACGATATGATTAAATTCTCTGTGAACATCCATCGCGGATGTTTCGGAGGCTGTGCTTTCTGCACCATCTCGGCCCATCAGGGAAAGTTCATTTCCTGCCGCTCGAAGGAGAGTATTCTGAGGGAGGTGAAGCAAGTGATCGAGATGCCCGATTTCAAGGGCTATCTCTCGGACTTGGGTGGTCCATCGGCTAACATGTACGGCATGAGCGGAAAGAACAAAAACGCCTGCGAGAAATGTCGCCGACCCAGCTGTATCCATCCGCAGATTTGTCCGAACCTGAATACGGACCACTCTAAACTGCTGGACGTTTACCACGCTGTGGATGCGCTGCCTGGCATCAAGCGCAGTTTCATAGGCAGTGGTGTGCGCTACGATCTGTTGCTGCATCGCAGTAAGGACGAGGCTTCGAACCGGGCTGCCCAGGAATATACGCGCGAACTCATCACTCGCCACGTGTCAGGACGACTGAAGGTGGCCCCAGAGCATACCAGCGACAGGGTGCTCTATCTGATGCGCAAGCCCTCGTTCCAACAGTTCTACGAGTTTAAGCGCATCTTCGATCGCATTAATCGCGAGGAGAATCTGAAGGAGCAGATCATCCCCTACTTCATCTCATCCCACCCCGGATGTCATGAGGAGGATATGGCAGAACTGGCTGTCATTACCAAACAACTGGATTTTCATTTGGAACAGGTGCAGGACTTTACGCCTACACCCATGACTAACGCCACGGAGACGTGGTATACGGGCTATGACCCGTACACACTCGAACCGGTATTCAGCGCTAAGACCCCTCGCGAAAAGCTGGCTCAGCGACAGTTCTTCTTCTGGTACAAACCCGAGGAGCGAAGGAACATTGAGCAGAGTCTGCGTCGCATTGGGCGCCCTGACCTGATACAGAAGCTCTACAACGGCATGCCAACAGCTATGGGTGGCCATAAACCGCAGCCCGCATACGGGCCGAAACCTAAATCATTTAATCCCAATTTTAAGAATGAAAATAATAGAGCAAAGCGTCATTCCGAAGAGCCCCGCGAGGAAAAGCGAGGACGGAATCGTCGTTACAAATGATTTTATTGCCGTGATCGATGGTTCCACATCGAAGACACCCCGTCGCCATCACCCTCTGATGAGCAATGGGCGATATGCCATGCGTCTGATATCGAAATACATACGAAAGATGCCGGCTAACACGTCGTGTCATCAGTTTTGCGTGGGTGCCACCAAACTCATCAACAGCCATTATCGTTTCCGTTTCCCTGAGCAGCGCATGAAAGAGCATCCTGAGGAGCGACTCTGTGCCTCGGCGATCATCTATAGTCGGATGCGTCGTGAGATATGGATGGTGGGCGATTGTCATTGTCTGCTAAATGGCAGATATCACGATAATCCCAAGCCTTACGAGATTCCGCTGGCCAAGATGCGTGCCATGAAGGTGTATGAACTGATGGCTGAGGGTATGTCGCAAGAAGACTTGCTTCAGGAGAAGGATCCGGCTCGCGATGTGATGATTCCCTCGATGCTGGAACTGATGCAGAATCAGAATGTAACTTACGCCGTGATCGACGGATTCCCCATTCCTGAGACGAAGGTACCCATCATTCTGCTCGACTTCCAGCCTTGGGAGATTGTATTGGCCAGCGACGGCTATCCCTGGTTGGCTCCTACCCTTGAGGAGACGGAAGCCTTGCTTGATAAACAGCGTCAGAATGATCCGTTGAACGTTGGCGAATTCAAGGCTACAAAGGCCTTCGTGAAGGGAAATAACTCCTTCGATGATCGGTCGTATATAAGATTTACGGTCTGAAAAATGCATTAGAGGCTCGAAAATTTGGAAGTTTCCGAAAAATTTTCTACCTTTGCAGCCGATTTCGGAAGAAATCACATGCGAAGATGGGCGGCACCTCGGCAAAAGCCAGCTTTCTGCACTCGGTTTGCACCATCATTGCAGCTTTACAAGGTCGGTCTGGTAGCTCAGCTGGATAGAGCAACTGCCTTCTAAGCAGTAGGTCTTGGGTTCGAGTCCCAACCAGATCACCAAAGAAGAATCCCCACCAATTTTGGCGGGGATTTCTTTTTTCTATCAATCGAGCGTTTACTTAAACACCACTTTACTACGGCAACACTCCACGTCGCCATCCTTGCAGATGCGGATGCAGAACTCACTCTCGCCCGTCTGCTCACGATAGAAACTGAGTTTATCGCCCTGATGGGCCTCAGCCACATAGGCTATCTCGAAACGCTTGATCTGATGCTCACGATACCAGTCGAGGTTCCAAAGATCGAGCACATGTTCGATATACTTCACGGAGTTGATGTGGCCATTGATATCCACATCGTTATATTGCGTCTCGATGGTACGGATAAGTTCTGCCCCATCACCCATTTTTACACGTCCGCCCTTATCGATGGGACACGCTTTATCGTCGACAATCCAGTTGTTGATGGCGCCATTATCGATGGAGAAAATATCCGTAGGCTGACGACTCTCAGTATCAATCATGGCCCAGATACTACGTCCGTAGCCATATACCTTTCCGTCGTTATCTACCACACGGAAATTACGCGAGGTGAAATAGCGCATGGCACTCTCCACCCACGTCTCCACATTAAACTTGGTGTACATCTGGGGCATCTCGTCCATCTCGATAGCCAGGCGCGAGAGCACCCACGAACGGTGGATCGTCAGCAGATAATTCATACCGAAACCACGTGCCGAAGAGTGGAAATCGGCTGCATTCAGCATATGGTTACCCAGATGTCCCATAAAGAGCCGCTGCGAGAAATCGCAATGAAACGGCTCCGCCATAAACTCATATATTCCTACTTTATCCATATTTGTAATTTCCATTTTCGGCTGCAAAGTTACGACTTTGATACCACAAAACAATCAGAAAACCCTGTGTTTTAGTTAATAATGTTTAAATAGAAGACAAATTACAACCTACCTATCTCCTTTTTTCATATATTTGCCGAAATATAAAACAAATATTAGCCAATGAAAGTCATGAAAAAGATTGCTATTATTGCAGCCATTGGTGCATTCGTATTGGCCAGCTGCTCAAAAACAACAGATCTGTATCAGCCCGAAGATGATTCTGTTAAGTCTGAGGATATCACCAACAATGTTCATAATGTTTTCGGTGTGAACTTCGATCCTAATCAAGACTGGTGTACTACCACTACAAAGGAAGTGACAATCAAGGCCAACTCCAGCATTAAAAAGGTGCAGGTTTTGGCTTATACGGCTGCCTATGATCAAGCAGCCGAAGAACCCGAATACACCCAACTGACCGTATTAAATCAGGCTGAGTTGAATGGTGCTACCACCGTGAAGCTGACATACGATGCGCCCAAAGATAATCTGGGTATCTTCGTGGCATTCATCTCTGGCAACGACTATCAGCTGAAGAAAGTTGAAGGCAGTACGGTTTCATTGGATACCAAAGCAAGTACACGCGCCGAAAAAGGACTGACAGAGAACTACATCTACCCATCTTTAGAAGGTTTGGAACTTGAAGAGGTGACATCTTTCGCAAAAGAAAGGAATTGGAGTCCTAATGAGAAACTCTATCAACTGAAAGACGATAATTACGAAGGACGGAAGATAGCAGCTGCAGACTACGATGATGAGCTAAAAACCATTTTCAGAGCAATGGTATTCTCGTATTTTCCAAATAATGATAAGGAAAGAAACAATCTGCCATTGGTGAAGGCTAGCGGTTTATACAATGATACCGGCTATCCTATTACGACAGGCAATGCTCCTATCATTGTTTCGTCTGTTTATAAGGCTGATGGTAGTTTGAAGACCACTAATGGCTACGGCTATGAAATTTACAATTCAGACCTATATTATTACTATTTCAAGGAATCTGACCAAGGTTATATCGACGATCCGGTAACTTACCTCAAGAGTCTGCCAAAATATAAAGCGTTCCCATTCAAGGATTGCTATATTGAGAAGGAAGATGACATATTGGGTAAGCGAGGAACTTATGCGCTGATCTATTGGGGACCAGACGGAACACCCTCCTATACATTCCCCGCAGGCTATAAGATCGGGTTTATGGTTCGCGCCAAGACGACTGCCGAGGATAAGAAAAAACAGGGAGAGCTTTATGTGGACGGTCGCCTGAACAATGAGATTAATAAATATAAAAATTTCGCAAATAGAGGAAAGAAACTTGGCGAGGACGGCCCACGTGGTGCCTGGTTGACCTTGAACGGCAGGCAGCTCCTGTGTCTGGAGTCTGGTACTGATACCGACTTCAATGACATCATTCTCGATATTGAAGGCGGTGTTGAGGAAATGACAGTTGTACCTGAGGAGAACTTAAATTTCTATACGTATTGCTTTGAGGATCAGGAACTGGGTGATTACGACTTAAACGATGTGGTTATTAAGGCCAATAGAATCAACAATACTACTGTAGAGTACTCTGTGGTAGCTTGTGGCGCGTATGATGAGCTGTATATTAAGAACATCGGCATAGACGACAAGGAGGTTCACAGTCTCTTCGGCTTGCAGCCAAATACTTTTATTAATACAAGAGCCAGTGACGAACAATTAACTCCTTACAAGGTAAAAAGGACTGTAGATACCAACTTCAGTTTGCTTGATCCAAAAACACAGCCATACATCTATGATGCTACGAGAAAAAGAACGGTCTATATGTCAAAGCTTGGCGAGGATCCTCATGGTATCATGATACCATATGACTTCAGGTATCCGTATGAAAAGATTTGTATCAAGGATGCCTACAAGGATTTCAACTATTGGGGACAGAGCCTCATCAACGGTACCGATTGGTATAAATATCCTATTGAAGGCAAAGTATTTTAAATAATTAACCCCGCCTAATCAGCGGGGTTAATTATTTGCTTAAAGTTCTTTTTCGCGTTGTTCCAAGAATTCGCTGACTTGTTCCTGCATGCCGCGGGTGACGGCGATGCGACCGGAGCGAGTGTACTGAAGTACACATCCGAAGGTGTCGAGGGCACGGAACAGGGAGATGATATCCTCAGTCACACCATGCATCATGACAATGGTGTAGGTGGGGTTCACCTCGATGATGCTGGCCTGGAATCGGCGGATGGTTCGCGAGATCTCAGGATTCTCGAGCACCATCGGCGTGGCAAGCTTGTAAAGCCCCGACTCACGGATAAACAGCTGATCGTCAGTGAAATAGTTGGCCTTTACCACATCTATACGCTTCTCAATCTGACGGGTGATCTTGATAATCTGATCCTCATCGCTCCAAGCTGTGATGGTGTATTTGTGTACACCAGGAATGCTGGAGGCCGATACGTTCAGACTCTCAATATTCACCTGACGGCGCGTAAACACAGCCGTCACCTGATTCAGGATACCAGCCACGTTCTCAGAATAAACCAAAAGGGTATATAGTTTCTTCTCTTCCATAATCTACACGTTTATCTCCAACATCATATCGTCCACACTCATACCTGGAGGCGTCATGGGTAATACATCGTCATCCTCAAGGATAGCACACTCCAAAAGATACGGACCTTCCGTCTTCAACATCTTCTCAACAGCTGCCTTCAGATCCTTGCGATCCACAACAGCCTCATAAGGAATACCATAGCCCTTGGCGATGAGCTCGTAATTGGGGTTGAGCATCTTGGTAAACGACTTTCGACGTTTCCAGAACATATCCTGCCACTGGCGCACATTGCCCAAGTAGTGGTTGTTCATCATCACCATCTTTACGGGACACTGCTGTTCCATAATGGTGCCAAGTTCCTCGATACACATCTGGAAACCACCATCGCCCGAGAAACTTACCACTGTACGACCTGGGGCACCAAAGGTGGCTCCGATAGCTGCAGGCATGCCATAACCCATGGTTCCAAGACCTCCGCTGGTGCAGATGCTGCGCTTCTTGGGATACTTAAAATAGCGAGTGGCGAAGAGCTGGTTCTGACCTACGTCAGTTACCAATACGGCATCGCCCTCAGTAGCCTCTGCCACAGCATTCACCACCTCACCCATCAACAGCGGACCATCTTTTGGATGGATAGCAGGTTCTATCACCTTCTCGTACTCCTTCTTCTGCAGAGGGATGAACGACTCGCGCCAACCCGTATGACTCGCTTTATTGATGAGTTCGGTGAGTGCTGGCAACGACTCCTTACAATCGGCAATCACAGCCACAGTCGTCTTCACGTTCTTGTCTATCTCACTATGGTCGATATCCAGATGAATCACCTTCGCCTGCTTGGCATAGGTCTTCAGATTACCCGTCACGCGATCCGAGAAGCGCATACCGATGGCGATGAGCACATCACACTCCTGCTCCTTCAGGTTGGGTGCATAGTTACCATGCATACCCAGCATACCCACATTCAGCGGATGGGTAGAGGGCAGAGCCGAAAGTCCCAGCATCGTTCTGCCAGCAGGGATATCAGCCTTCTCGAGGAAACGTAACAGCTCCTGCTGGGCATTACCCAGTTCCACACCCTGACCTACCAGTGCCAAAGGCTTCTTGGCGTTATTGATGAGTTCGGCAGCCTCTTTCACAGCCTTCATATCAAGCTTGGGCTGAGCCACATACGAACGGATAAAGTTCACATGCTCTGGCTCAAACTCCACCATCTCCGTCTGGGCATTCTTGGGGAAGTCGAGCACCACAGGACCTGGACGTCCGCTACGGGCGATATAGAACGCACGACTCACAGCCCAGGCGATATCCTCAGCATGACGAATCTGATAACTCCACTTCGAGATAGGCTGGGCCACACCCACGAGGTCTACCTCCTGAAAAGCATCTGTTCCCAGAGCAGCGATGGGCACCTGACCAGCTATCACCACAATCGGCGTAGAATCCAGCATGGCATCGGCCACACCCGTCAGCGTGTTCGTGGCACCAGGACCACTTGTTACCAGTGCCACACCAACCTCGCCACTTACTCGGGCAAAGCCCTCTGCCGCATGGGTAGCAGCCTGTTCGTGGCGCACCAGTATATGGTCGAACGCTTTCTTGTTTCCTCGCGTGTAGTCGTAGAGGGCATCGTAAACGGGCATAATCGAACCGCCTGGGTATCCGAAGATGGTCTTCACCCCCTCGGCCTTCAGTGCCAGCATCAACGCCTCACTACCTGTTATCTTTTCTTTCTCCATAATTCTTAATCGATGATTCTTACTCCTCCCTTATCGGCACTCGATACACTCTGGGCGTAGGCTCTCAGGGCCTTCGATACCACACGGTTACGCTTCAGCAGCTGTTGTGGGCGCTGGGCCAGTTCCTCGTCAGAGAGCTTCACGCTGATCGAGCGACTGGGGATATCGATGACGATGATATCGCCATCCTTGATCTTGCCGATGTTTCCACCGTTGGCAGCCTCAGGCGAAATGTGGCCTATCGAAAGTCCGCTGGTACCACCCGAGAAACGTCCATCGGTAATCAGGGCGCACTCCTTACCCAGGTGCATACTCTTGATATATGAGGTGGGATATAGCATCTCCTGCATACCAGGTCCACCCTTCGGACCCTCGTGGGTAATCACCACGCAGTCGCCACTCTTCACCTTACCGCCGAGGATACCCTCGCAAGCATCTTCCTGCGAATCGAACACCACAGCCGGACCTTCGAAGTGCCACAGCGATTCATCCACACCAGCGGTCTTTACCACACAACCATCCTGAGCGATGTTGCCAAAGAGCACAGCGAGTCCGCCATCCTTCGTATAGGCATGTTCCAAGTCGCGAATACATCCATTGGCACGATCAGTGTCGAGTGTGCCCCACTCTTCCGATTGCGAACCCATCTTCGTTGAGAAACGGTTGCCAGGAGCTGTCTGATAGATGCGATTAGCCTCGGCATCCACAGCGCCATCCACAATCGAGTATTTCTTCAGGGCTTCCGTCAGCGTCATACCATCCACACGATTGGCACTTCCGTCAATGAGTCCGCCCTTGTTCAGTTCGTTCAAAATACCTAAGATACCACCAGCTCGGCCACACTCCTGAACGCTGTATTTCTGCGTGTTCGGAGCCAGCTTACACAGACACGGCACGCGACGTGAGAGTTCATCGATATCCTTCATCGTGAAGTCGGCACCAGCCTCCTGAGCCACAGCCAGCAGATGCAGCACGGTATTGGTAGATCCACCCATGGCGATATCCAGAGCCATCGCATTCATGAAGGCCTTGCGGGTAGCGATGCTCTTGGGCAATACGCTCTCGTCGCCATCCTCGTAATAGGCAAAGGCATTCTTCACCACCTGTCGGGCTGCTGCCTTAAACAGTTCTACGCGATTGGTGTGTGTAGCCAGAATGGTGCCGTTTCCAGGGAGTGAGAGTCCGATAGCCTCTGTGAGCGAGTTCATCGAGTTGGCTGTAAACATACCCGAGCAACTTCCGCAACCCGGACAGGCACAGTTCTCAATCTCCTCCATCTCCTTGTCGGTTACCGAGGGGTCAGCACCCTTCACCATCGCAGTGATGAGGTCGGCATTCTCGCCACGCCATTTTCCTGCCTCCATGGGACCACCCGAGCAGAACACCGTGGGAATGTTCAGTCGCATCGAAGCCATCAGCATACCAGGTGTCACCTTGTCGCAGTTCGAGATGCAGATCATGGCATCGGCCTTGTGGGCATTCACCATATATTCTACGCTGTCGGCAATGATGTCGCGACTGGGCAGCGAATACAGCATACCATCGTGACCCATAGCGATACCATCGTCGATGGCGATGGTGTTGAATTCTGCTGCATAACAGCCCATCTTCTCGATTTCCTCACGTACTATCTGACCTATCTCGTGCAGATGTGTATGACCAGGCACAAACTGGGTAAACGAGTTCACAATGGCGATAATGGGTTTGCCAAACTGCTCACGTTTCATACCCGTAGCCACCCAAAGGGCACGGGCGCCAGCCATCCTTCGGCCTTCTGTGCAAACAGCACTTCTTAACTGATGTCGCATATCCTTAAAGTATTTATTTTCCGAAATTTAGCTGCAAAAATACATTAAATCTATCAATTAGCCAACTATTTCCACATTTTTTCGTATATTTGCAGCAAAATAATGACCACTAATTACAAATTGAAATGAAAACTTCACTACTTACGCTGCTTCTGATGGCCGCTACAACGGTTTCAGCCCAGCAGCGACACGAAACCACGCTGAGCGAGGGCTGGGACTTCTCGCAGGATAAAACTTCATGGCAGAACGTCAGCGTTCCCCACGACTGGGCCATCGCCGGACCCTTCGATAAGAAGTGGGATCTGCAGCGTGTTGCCATCGAACAGAATGGCGAGACTGAGGCCACCGAGAAGAGCGGTCGCTCTGGTGCCCTACCCTGGATTGGCGAAGGCTTCTATCGTCGCACCATCCAAATTCCCGAGGGTTGCGCCCATGCCGAACTCCTCTTCGATGGTGCCATGGCCGAGCCCACCATCTACCTGAATGGTGAGAAAGCAGGCTATTGGGCCTATGGCTATAATGCCTTCCGCGTGGATATCACGCCCTATATGAAGGCTGGCCCTAATCAGCTCGAAGTGCATCTGAAGAATGTGGAGGAAAGCTCGCGCTGGTATCCTGGCGCTGGCATCTATCGTCCTGTGAAGCTCATCACCACTGGCGAGTCATATATCGATCCGTGGAAGACCTTTATTTATACCACCCAACTCAGCGCCGATCAGGCCACTGTACAAGTGATTGTTGGAGCCGATGGCAAACAAGACGACCAGTTGGCCTTCGAGGTGGAGCTGCGCGATAGCAAAGGCAAGCTGGTGGGTCATGAGCATGTGTCAGATCTCGACGATTACGCTCAGGCAGACATGACGATGACGATCCTGAATCCTCAGCCGTGGACCCCTGAGACGCCTTATCTCTATACTGCCCACATCAAATACATGAAGAATGGCCGACTGGTGGACGAGTTGACACAAAAGTTTGGCATCCGTACCATCAGCGTGTCGAAGGAAGGTGGTTTCCAGCTCAACGGCGTTACGCGAAAAATCAAGGGTGTTTGTCTGCACCACGATCTCGGTCCCTTGGGAGCTGCCGTCAACAAGGCTGCTCTCATCCGTCAGATCAAGATGATGAAGGATATGGGTTGCGATGCCATCCGTACCTCGCACAACATGCCCTCGCAGATGCAGATGGATATCTGCGATTCGCTGGGTATGATGGTTATGGCCGAGAGCTTCGATATGTGGGTGTATCCCAAGTGCAAGAACGGCTACTCGCGCTTCTTTAATGATTGGAATAAACTTGACATCACCAACCTCATTCTTGCCAACCGTAATCACCCCTCGATCATCATGTGGTCGATAGGTAATGAGATTCCCGAACAGGGCAATGCTGAGGGACTCAGAATCAGCCAGCAGTTGCAGGATCTGTGCCATCAGATAGATCCTACTCGCCCCGTTACCCAGGGCCTCGATCATGCCGAAAAGTCCATCCAGAGTGGTGTGGCCAAGGCGATGGATGTACCAGGTTTCAACTATCGTGTTCATAAGTACGAGAATAGCATCCGCGAGTTGCCTCAGGGCTTCCTCCTGGGCTCCGAGACGGCCTCCACTGTCAGCTCGCGTGGTGTGTATAAGTTCCCTGCCGAGCCCGACGATAATGCCCGCTATGCCTCATGGGCGCCGGGCTACGATCCCAAGGCCATTCTCAAGGCCGACGGCCAATGTTCCAGCTACGATTTGGAGTATTGTCCGTGGAGCAATCTGCCTGATGACGACTGGGTAATGCAGGACGATTATCCCTGGGTGATTGGCGAGTTTGTGTGGACGGGTTACGACTATCTTGGCGAGCCCTCGCCTTACGATGAATACTGGCCCTCGCGCTCCAGCTATTTCGGCATTTGCGATCTGGCCGGACTCCCCAAGGATCGCTATTTCCTCTATCGCTCGCATTGGAACAAAGACGCTCACACCATCCATCTCCTACCCCATTGGAGTTGGGGACTTTCAAAGAAAGATCGAGGTAATCGCATCGGCAAAATCACACCCGTGTATTGCTATACCGACTACCCAAGCGCTGAGCTTTTCGTCAACGGAAAGAGCCAGGGACGTATCACCAAAAATAGCGACAGCCGACTGGATCGTTATCGCCTGCGTTGGAACAACGTAAAGTATGAGCCGGGCGAGCTGAAAGTAGTGGTTTACGATGCCGATGGCAACGCCGCTGGCGAGCAGATTATCAAGACTGCCGGCAAGCCCGCCAAGCTCCAACTCGACGCTTGGACGCATCAGTCCGATCTCTCACCTCTCACCTCTAGCCTCTCACCCCTCGTTGCCGATGGCAACGACCTCGCCTTCATCACCGTCTCGCTCACCGATGCCGAAGGAACCCTCATCCCCAATGCCAGCGATCAACTGACGTTCGAGGTTACAGGCGCAGGTACCTTCGAGGCCGTTTGCAATGGCGATGCCACCAGTCTGGAGAGCTTCAAGCAACCCACCATGAAACTCTTCAATGGCCAACTCGTAGTCATCGTTCGTGCCGCCAAGAGCCCAGGCACTCTTACACTAAAGGTCACCTCCCCCCAGCGACAACTCTCCGAGACCATCAACATCGATGTGAAATAAAACAAGAATCCCCCGGCCTTTGCCGAGGGATTCATCATTTTAGCAGCTCCAGCAATCGCTGGCAACCTTCGAGCACATCGCGCCATGTAGCCTCAAAATTCCCTGTATACCAAGGGTCGGCCACATCGCGAGGCTCATCAGTATAGTCCATCAGCAAGTGAATCTTCTCTTCAGGGTCGCCCCCGCAGATGCGGTTCATATTGCGGAAGTTCCAGGAGTCCATTCCTATCAGCAGGTCGAAGCGATCATAGTCGCCCCTCGTCATCTGACGGGCCGTCTTACCCTTGCATCCTATGCCGTGCTCGGCCAACTTACGCTTGGCTGGCGGATACACCTCGTTGCCTATCTCCTCAGTCGATGTGGCGGCCGATTCGATATAAAACTCATCCTCGCGTCCCGCTTTCTTCACGAGATCCTTCATCACGAACTCCGCCATCGGACTGCGGCAGATGTTTCCATGACATACGAACAATAATCTCCACTTTTTCATTTCGGGGTGCAAAGTTAGTGGAAAACGTGCGAAAAGCAAAACAAATCGCGAACTATTTTCATTTCCGCGAGGGCAGCCCGCCCCATCAATCCGTCACAAAATCCTCTTCCGAGAACCTGATGACGCGATGCTCCGGCTCATTACCAGCCGACTCTCTCGACGTGAGAGGGCACACGCTGGTAACATATTCCGCCAGACGAAACAGGGATGCTAGCAGACGTTCAATCATTTTTCTGTTGCTGCAACGTAACCCTTCACCATGTTGCCCAAGGCAATCATCATCACGAACAATACAAATAAACTAGCCATAATCCTATAAAATTTTAAGTTATTAATGAAATACTGCGTGCAAAACTAAAAGAGGGCTGTACCAGAACTCGGTACACCCCTCTAAACTTTAACATCATTTAAGAAATCTCTCTGTTGCAGCTGTTGCAGTTGTTGCAATTCTTTTAAGCATTACACAAACTTCAAATAGTAATCTATATATTTATATATAAATATATAGATATAATATCGACCTTGCATACATCCTATTTTGAACTGCAACGATTGCAACAAAATCGATATTTATAAAAACGATTTTTTATTACACTATCAACGCCAACATCGCTTACTCGGACTTTCCTCCGTCCAAACCCGGACTTTCCTCGGAGCAAACCTCCCCTTTGCTCCGTCCAAACTCCCCCTTTGGACTATCCTCTCTTTAACCCCTTGTAACCTTCTGATTACCAATCACATACAATTCTTTGGCAAAATCATGAATAATATTTACAGATTCCATTACAAACCACACCTTTCTTCCTTTGTAAATTCGATTTGTTTATGGTTTATTACTTGAGATGGCTGTTCAACTCGGCCAGCAAGTCTTCTTTGTTCATCGTGAGATGGCCAGTTAGGATGGCACCTATGTATATTCGAATCAGGGGAGAATGATTCAGACTGTCATCCTTGTATATCGGATAGATGCCATCACGGTATTTGTGTAAATGAGCATCTTTAAAACTTACTATGTCTTCCCATCTGGCAGTGATATACCCGTCGTATGGCAT
>CADBVZ010000022.1 GCA_902798285.1 uncultured Prevotella sp.
ATGGCAAGAAGCGTACGTACCAGGAGAAGATTCCGATTTCTTCGTTCGCCGTTGCCACGGCGACAGAGGGTAACCCCTCTGGAGATTAAGAGGTGAGAGATGAGAGGTGAGAGAAAAGCTAGCAAAGCCACTAGAGCACCTACGGTACATTTCTCTAGCTTCTAGCTTCTCCCCTCTCCTCACTAAATTTTTAAACCTTTAAAAATTTGTATCATGTCTAAGAAAGAAACCGCAAAGTTTATCGTGCAGTTGATTGCATCTATAGCAACCGCTATTCTCACTGCACTGGGCGCCACATCATGCGTAGGAGCATAAAGAAAGAAATCCCCAGCCAAGCGGCTGGGGATTTGCTGTTGTTTTAGAGATTGAGGCTCTTCTTGATGGCTTCGATCTTCGACTCGGCGGCTTTGATGCAGCGCTCGTAGTCGGCGGCTTCCTTGAAGCTGGGATCCTTCACCTCGGTGTAGAACTTAATCTTGGGCTCGGTGCCTGAAGGACGAACTGAAACCTTGGTGCCATCCTCGCAGAACCACTGCAGTACGTTAGAGGTGTCGGGCATGTTGAGCTTCTCAACGCTGCCATCTGCCTTCTTAGCCTCGAGGGTCTTGTAGTCCTTCCACAGGCATACCTTTGAGCCTCCCAACTCCTTCGGCGGGTTAGCGCGGAAGTCGGTCATCATCTGCTTAATCTCATCGGCACCGGTCTTTCCAGGACGAACCACATTGATAGTTACTTCCTTAGAGAAGCCGTACTCCTTATAGATATTCATGAGCAGATCGTAGAGGGTCATGCCGTTGTCGCGTGCCCAGGCTGCAATCTCACAGATCAAGCAGATAGAGGCTGGAGAGTCCTTATCGCGTACCTTATCGAACGGCAGGAAGCCGAACGACTCCTCACCACCACCGATGTACTTCTGCTTGCCCTCAGAGATACGGATCTCATTGGCAATCCACTTGAAGCCTGTATAGCAGTCGCGATACTCTACATTGTTCTTCTTGGCGATCTCGGCGATGACCTCGGTAGTCACGATGGTCTTTACGAGGAACTCGTTGCCCTTGAGCTGGCCGAGCTTCTTCTTATTGGCGATGATGTACCATGAGAACATCATGCAGGTCTGGTTACCATTGAGGATCTCCCACTCTCCCTTGGCATTGCGGCATACGATGGCCAGACGGTCGGCATCGGGGTCGGAAGCGATGACGAGGTCGGCATTCAGGCGGGTACCCAGCTTCATACCAAGTGTCATAGCCTCGGCATTCTCGGGGTTAGGACTTACCACTGTGGGGAAGTTACCATCGATGACCATCTGCTCGGGCACCACGTGGATGTTCTGGAAGCCCCATGAGCGCAGAGCCTCAGGAATGATAACGCGACCTGTGCCGTGCATGGGTGAGTAAACGATGTTGAGGTCCTTCTGGCGCAGGATGACATCCTGATCGACCATAGCCTCCTTGACTGCCTGCAGGTAGTCCCAGTCCATCTCACCGCCGATGATGTCGATGAGTTCCTTGTTGCCCTCGAACTTCACGTCGTTGATGGTTACCTTGTTAACCTCGTCGATGATACCCTTATCGTGTGGCGCAAGCACCTGAGCACCATCGTCCCAGTAAGCCTTGTATCCATTATACTCACGAGGGTTGTGAGAAGCGGTAACATTGACACCTGCCTGACAGCCGAGCTGACGGATGGCGAACGAAATCTCTGGTGTAGGACGAAGGCTCTCGAAGAGATAAACCTTGATGCCATTGGCTGAGAAAATGTCGGCTACGGTCTCGGCGAACATACGGCCGTTGTTACGGCAGTCGTGACCTACTACCACTGAGCACTGCTTGCCAGGGAATGCCTTCAGGATATAGTTAGCAAAGCCCTGGGTAGCCATACCTACGATGTACTTATTCATGCGGTTGGTACCTGCGCCCATAATGCCACGCAAACCACCTGTTCCAAACTCGAGGTTCTGATAGAATGCATCGATAAGAGCGCTCTTATCCTCTGCATCCAACATAGCCTGTACTTCCTTACGGGTCTCCTCATCAAAGGCGGGAGAAAGCCATTCTTTAGCCCGTGCCTCGCACTGAGCAATCAACTGTGTATTGTCTGCCATAATCTTACAATTTTTATTGTTTTAGATTGTTATACATTTACAATTTACAAAGTTAGAAAAATCTTGGGATATATGGTATATTGGCGTTGATTATTTATTAAACGTTAACTATTTTGTGGTGAGAGGTGAGAGGTGAGAGGTGAGAGGAATGTTAGTGAAACCATTAGAAGGGAGGAAAATTCTCATTTCTTGAGAATTTTATCCACCTCATCAAACTGCTTACCCATGTTGAGATTGAAGTAGATGCGATAGAGGGCGGGGCCCCATTTGTCCTTGGCATCAGGCACGAGGCGACGATAGGCCTCCATATAAGGCAGAGCGCGCTGATACATGCGCTTAACCTGTTTCTTATACTTGCGATGATCGATGTTCTGGGCGATGTTGACACAAGCGAGTCCGGCATTGTAATAGGCATCGCTGGCATCGGGATTGAGGGCCAGGAGGCGCTCGCTATAGCGCAGACAATCGGCATAACGCTGCAGATTGAGCAGAACGGTGCTCTTGGCAAAGAGGAACAGTTCATTGAGTGAATCGGCCTGCAGGGCTTCGTCGACAACCTTGTCGGCCATCTTGTAATTGCCCTGCGAGGTGTAACTGTCCATGAGTCGGGGGAAGAAATAGGGCGACTTGACATCGCGGCAGAAGCCTTCCCAAAGAGCGGCTCGATAAAGGGAGTCGTTGCCCAGGCGCTGACCAGCTTCGGCGATATACTGCAGGGTGTTCTCGAGGCGGGCTGTATCGCGACGTGCCAGATCGACATAGCGCAGAGAGAGCAGCGGATCGTTCATGCGATAGCCGCAGTAAGTGGCCCAATAGGCTGCCTCGCCCATGCGGGGATCGGTATTGAGCAGGTCGTAGCCCTCGAACAGGGGCTGGCGATCGCAGTCGATATAAGACTCGAAGAAATTGAAGGCCTTGCGGAAGTCCTGCTTGCGGATATAGTAGGCGCCACCAAAGAAGAGGTTGGGCCGATAGCCCGACAGGCGCTGGGCATTGTCCTTGCGATACTCCAGATTGACCTTGCCTTTCTTATCGGGCTGCATATCGAGCGAGTCGAGGCGCTGGCCAACGGTAAAGAGGCGCTGGGTAAGCGTGAAGAGCTGGGCAGTATCCACCTTCTGCTTGATATACATCTTCTCATTGAGCTGGGCATACTGCTTCTCGACGGCCTGCAGCCAGACGTCGTAGATGCGCTTGTTGTCGCGATGAACGGAATCCTTCAGGAGGTCGGTCATCATCTTCTCGGCCTTAGCAAAGTCCTTGCCGCGAAGCAGGATGGTACGAGCCTCGCCGATCTGCTTGCGCTGGGCATAACCCGGCACAACCAGCAACATCAGGCAAATAGCCAAGAAAGATTTCTTCAATATGTCCAGTTTAAAATATTCCACTGCCTCCTAAAAACGAATTTACGGATGCAAAGGTAATGATTTCCCCTTGCACCCGCAAACTATTTGACGCAATTTAACTAATTAGTGGCTCTCAGCCTCGGCCTGCTTGGTCTCGGGAGCATCCTCACCGTAGTAGTTGTAGTATGCGTTGTAACGGTTGTAACCCCACTTGGCCTGCAGCATATCGGGATCGAGCTCCTTAGCCTTGTCGTAGAAGGTGATGGCATCCTTATAGAAAGCCTTCTTCTGAGCGGGATCCTCAGTGTTCTGAGCCTGGAGGCTGAGTGAAGTACCAACGTACATGGCGATCATGGGGTTGTCGGGCTTCACCTCGAAGGCGCGCTTCAGGAACTTGCTAGCCTCGCCAGGATTCTCCTCGAGGAGTGAGAAACCCTTATCGGCCAGGGCGATGAAGCTCTGAGGATTGCGAGCCAGTGCATCGTCGAGCAGAGCGGTCTGAGCAGCCTTATCCTTCAGGTCGCCATAGTAGTTGTACATCACGTCGAGCAGCAGCTCGTCGTCGGGCTTCTGGGTGAGCATCTGCTTGTACTCCTCGAGCACGCGCAGAGAGTCGTCCTTCGTGGTGAGTCCTTCCTTCATCATATTGAGCACATTGAGGTGGGCGGCATCCTTGAACTGAGCCTCGGCCTTGGCATCGTTGGCGCAAACGGTGAAGTACTGCTTAGCCTTGTCCTTGAGACCAGCCTTGTGGGCATAGTCGCCAGCGAAGTAAGCTACCTGACCGATGAACTCTGACTCAGCGGTACGATCGCAAGCTGCAAACAGAGGAGCGAGCTCTGAATCCATGAACAGACCCCAGTATTTCAGTGTGGCCTCGTCGTCGCGAGCCTGAGCGGCAGTCTGACCGGCGTTTACAAGCTGATTACGAAGTGTTGACCACAGGCGCTCGGCGTTCTTCTTATCGAACTTAGGAGCTACCTTTCCCTTCTCGTTGGGCTTCTTATCGTAGTTGTCGCACTCGATAGCTGCACTAATGGCATTGAAAGCCATCTCTGACATGAGGTTCTCATCGACGGGCTTCTCTTCCTTACCCATCTGCTTGTTGAGCTGATTCTCAGTCTGGATGGTGCTCTGAACCATGAAAGCATCGTGAGCAAGGTCGACAAGCTTGTTGTAAGCCTTAGCCTTCTCAGCATCGTTAGCAAGGTTAGCAAGGCTGCTCTTCATCAGAGCATCAGCCTCGGCATAAGTCTTTGCCTTGAGGATAGCCTTCAAAGCGTCGCTGTCACCGGCAAAAGCGGTAGCGCTGGCCACCAGCATCATTGCCATCATCATTAATTTTTTCATAAGCCTTTAAATTTGGTTGAAAATGTTATTATTAACTGATTTTACTTAATTGACGTTTTAAACTCACAATGGTTTAATTGTTCTCATTGTTATCGGGAGTCTCGATCAGGGGAGCATCGTTGATTTCCTCGTCGACAACCTCGGCTGTCTCGATATCCTCTTCCTCGGCCTGAGAGTACATCACCTTACATACAGAGGCAATGACATCGTTCTTCTTGGCGAGGTTGATGAGACGAACGCCCTGAGTGGCGCGACCCATAACACGAACATCGGCTACCTTCAGGCGAATGAGTACGCCCGACTTGTTGATGATCATGAGGTCGTTCTCGTCGGTAACTACCTTGATGGCTACCAGGCGGCCTGTCTTCTCGGTAATGGCGAGGGTCTTCACACCCTTGGCACCACGAGCGGTCTTACGATAGTCCTCAACCTCAGAGCGCTTACCATAGCCGTTCTCAGAAACCACCATGATGGTCTCAGTGTTAGGATCGTTGACGCAAACCATACCTACTACCTCATCGTCGCCACCATCGAGGCGCATACCGATCACACCGGTAGACACACGACCCATGGTGCGAACATCGTTCTCATCGAAGCGTACGGCACGACCATTGCGGTTGGCGAGCAGCAGCTCGTTGTGGCCATTGGTGAGGCGAACGCCTACTACCTCATCGCCCTCGTTCACATTGATGGCGATAACACCAGCTGCGCGTACATTCTTATAAGCATCGAGGCGAGTCTTCTTGATGATACCCTGCTTGGTGGCGAATACCACATAGTGGGACTTGAGGAACTCCTCGTCGTTGAAGTTCTTGATACGCAGAACGGCATTGATTGAGTCATCGGGATCGATGTTCAGCATGTTCTGGATGGCGCGACCCTTCGAGTTCTTGTCGCCCTCAGGTATCTCATAACACTTCTGCCAGTAGCAGCGACCCTTCTGGGTGAAGAAGAGCAGCGTGTTGTGCATGGTGGCAGGATAGATATACTCTGTGAAGTCGTTATCGCGATGACGGGCAGCCTTGGCACCAACACCACCACGACCCTGCTCATGGAACTCATCGAGGTTGGTGCGCTTGATGTAACCCATGTGAGAAATGGTGATAACAACGGGATCATCGGGATAGAAGTCCTCAGCATTGAACTCATGGTCGAAGGGAATGATCTCAGTACGACGCTCGTCGCCATACTTCTCCTTCACCTCGAGCAGATCCTGCTTCATGACTTCCTTACAACGCTCGGGATTGTCGAGAATCTCCTGTAAGTCGGCGATGAGTTTCTGCAGATCGTCGTACTCCTGATGGAGCTGATCCACACGCAGACCTGTGAGCTGAGCCAGACGCATATCGACGATAGCCTTAGACTGAAGCTCATCGAGATTGAAGCGAGCCTCCAAGTTGCGCTGAGCATCAGTAGGAGTCTTAGAGTTACGAATAATGTGTACAACCTCGTCGATATTATTTACGGCGATGATCAAGCCCTCGAGGATGTGGGCACGCTCCTGAGCCTTGCGCAGATCGTACTTGGTACGACGGATGGTAACATCGTGGCGATGCTCAACGAAGTACTTGACACACTCCTTGAGCGTAAGCAGGCGGGGACGACCCTTAACCAGAGCGATGTTATTGACTGAGAATGAGCTCTGTAAGGCTGTCATCTTAAAGAGCTTGTTAAGCAGTACATTGGCATTGGCATCGCGCTTTACATCGACCACGATACGCATGCCCTGACGGCCTGACTCATCGTTGACATTAGCCACACCTTCGATCTTGTGCTGGTTAGCCAGATCGGCGATGTAAGCCACGAGGTCGGCCTTATTCACACCATAAGGAATTTCTGTTACAACAATCTTGTCGTGAGTGTCGCCACTCTCGATCTCAGCCTTGGCACGCATCACGATACGGCCACGACCTGTCTCGTAAGCATCGCGTACGCCCTGCAGACCATAGATATAGGCACCCGTTGGGAAATCGGGACCTGGGATATACTGCATCAGGCCATCGGTATCAATATCGGGATTGTCGATATAGGCGCAGCAGCCATCGATCACTTCGCTCAGGTTGTGGGTAGGCATATTGGTAGCCATACCTACGGCGATACCATTACCACCATTCACCAGCAGATTGGGCACCTTGGTAGGCATAACGGTAGGCTCTTCGAGCGAGTCGTCGAAGTTGGGTGCCATATCAACGGTCTCCTTCTCGAGGTCGTCCATGATGTGCTCACCCATCTTTGAGAGGCGGCACTCTGTGTAACGCATGGCAGCTGGAGAGTCGCCATCCACAGATCCAAAGTTACCCTGACCATCAACCAGCGTATAGCGCATATTCCAGTCCTGGGCCATACGTACGAGGGCACCATATACTGAAGAGTCGCCGTGGGGGTGGTACTTACCAAGCACCTCACCTACTACGCGGGCGCATTTCTTATAAGGCTGTGTGCTTACATTGTTAATGTTCATCATACCGTAAAGAATACGGCGATGAACGGGCTTAAAGCCGTCGCGAACATCGGGAAGGGCACGTGCCACAATGACTGACATAGAGTAGTCAATGTAGCTGGATTTCATCTCTTCCTCGATGTTAATCTTAATAATTCTGTCGTTGTCGAGTGTTTGATCCATTACTTAATTCTACTATTTTACTATCTTACAATTTTACAATTTAACTCGTCACATTTTTAATAATTTCGCGTTTAAGGGCATTTTTAAGCCCGCTGACGCGTTTTTAACCGTGCAAAGGTAGACATTTTTTTGCTACCAACCAAACCTTTTAAGCTATTTTAGCGGAAAGTTTTCGGTTTTTATGGCACGATGTTTGCAGAATTATTTGTAACTTTGCAAAATAGAAAGGAAAAAGAAAGTATATGACGAGTCAATTTTCGCCAAAGGTTTCAGAAATACTGGCTTTCTCAAGAGAAGAAGCTGCCAGACTGGCTAGCCGGAGCGTAGGCCCCGAGCACTTGCTTTTGGGTATACTCAGAAGTAAGGACGGACCCGTGATTGACCTTTTCAAACGTCTGAACCTGAACTTAATCAACGTGAAGACGGAACTGGAACAGCGTGTAAGAGAAGATGAACTAGACACGCCCATACACACGACCGACCTCGTACTGAACGAGAAGGCTAGCAACATACTGAAACTGGCCGTACTGGAGGCCCGTATCCAGAGAACCAACAAAGTAGACGAACAGCACCTGTTGCTCGCCATTCTGCATGATGCGGTGAACAACGGGGCCAAACAAGTACTGGAACTGAACAACATGAATTACGAAGACGCGATGGCGATGCTTTTCGCCCCGCATAATAATGGTATTACAAACGGCATCGGTCTGCCCGATGAGGAAGAGGAGGAATTCGAGGAGACTGGTAAGCAGAACGCTTCCAGCCACTCGGGTTCGACCACAACAACTGCCCAGAAGAAAGAGAATACGAAGACGCCTGTGCTCGACACCTTCGGCACGGATCTGACTCAGGCTGCCGTAGAAGGCAAGCTGGATCCCTGCGTGGGTCGCGAGAAGGAGATACAGCGCATCATCGAGATTCTGGGTCGCAGAAAGAAGAACAATCCCATACTGATAGGAGAACCTGGTGTGGGTAAGAGTGCCATCGTGGAAGGACTGGCGCAGCTGATAGCCGAGCACCACACGAGTCCGATGCTCTTCGGCAAGAAAATCTACACCCTCGACATGACGGGCGTAGTGGCCGGAACCAAGTATCGCGGACAGTTTGAGGAGCGCCTGAAAGCCCTGATGAAGGAACTGGAGGCCAACCCCGACGTGATTGTGTTTATCGACGAGATTCACACCATCATCGGTGCTGGAAGTACGCCGGGCAGTATGGATGCTGCCAACATCATGAAGCCTGCGCTGGCTCGTGGCACCATACAGTGCATCGGTGCTACCACGCTCGACGAATATCGTAACTCCATAGAGAAGGATGGTGCACTGGAGCGCAGATTCCAAAAGGTGCAGGTGGAGCCTACCACCAATGAGGAGACACTGCAGATACTCCATAACATCAAGGACCGCTACGAGCAGCATCACCACGTGACCTATACTGACGAGGCCCTGATGGCTTGTGTCAAATTGTCAGACCGCTATGTGACAGACCGATTCATGCCCGATAAGGCTATCGATGCACTCGACGAGACAGGATCGCGCGTACATCTTGGTAATACTCAGATTCCGCCTGAGATTGCGGAGATAGAGAAAGAGATAGCCCACGTGAAGGACAAGAAGCAGTTGGCCGTAAAGAATCAGAACTTTGAACTGGCTGCTGGTTATCGTGATCGTCAGACACAGTTGGAAGCCACGCTGAAGACGCTGAATGAGCGCTGGAGCAAGGGCGAAGGCGAAGAGCGCCAGGTGGTGGATGCTGAACAGGTGGCTGAGGTAGTATCGATGATGACAGGTGTGCCTATGCAGCGTATGGCTGAGCAGGAAGGCATCCGACTGAAGGGTATGGCTACTGAACTGAAAAACGCCGTGATAGCCCAGGATGCTGCCATCGACAAGATGGTGAAAGCCATTCAGAGGAATCGTGTAGGATTGAAGGATCCGAATCACCCCATCGGTGTGTTTATGTTCTTAGGTCCTACGGGTGTGGGTAAAACATATCTGGCCAAGAAACTGGCAGAGTTTATGTTTGGCAGCAGCGATGCCCTGATACGTATAGACATGAGTGAATACACGGAGAGTTTCAACACCTCGAGACTGATTGGTGCGCCTCCGGGATACGTGGGTTACGAGGAAGGCGGACAGCTGACCGAAAGGGTAAGGCGCCACCCCTACTCCATCGTACTGCTCGACGAGATTGAGAAGGCTCATGGCAACGTGTTCAACCTGTTGCTGCAGGTGCTGGACGAAGGACGACTGACAGATGGTAACGGCAGATTCGTGGATTTCCGTAACACTGTGATCATCATGACATCGAACGCTGGTACCAAGCAATTGAAGGACTTTGGTCGTGGCGTAGGTTTCAGTGCTTCGGGCAATACAGGATTGGCCCTGAACGAGAAGGATAAGCAGCACGCACGCGACATTGTGCAGAAGGCACTGTCGAAGCAGTTCTCGCCTGAGTTCCTGAACCGTCTGGACGAGATCATCACCTTCGACCAGCTGGATCTGGATGCGATCAAGAAGATCATCGACATAGAACTGAAGGGACTCTACAACCGCATAGAGCAGATAGGTTATCACATTGACCTGGCTGAAGATGCGAAGGAGTTTGTGGCTACGAAGGGTTATGATGTGCAGTTTGGCGCACGACCGCTGAAGCGAGCCATTCAGAACTACATAGAGGATGGTATCAGCGACTTGATAGTGAATGGTAATCTGGAACCTGGAGCCACGATACATATCACACTGAAAGAAAATGAGTTAGCGTTTAGCTAACTCATTTTTAGTTTAAGACAATAATGCTAAGCGTCAACACCCTCGATTATTCGAGGGTGTCGCACTCCTTAAGCCATAAGGCGGACGAGGCATCGCTCGGCATGCGCCAGTCGCCACGAGGCGAAAGACTAACACTACCCACCTTAGGACCATCGGGCAAGCAAGAACGCTTGAACTGCTGATTGAAGAAGCGACGACAGAAAGTCTGCAACCATTTCTTCACTGTCTCCTCGTCATAATACTCTGCGCGACCCTCAACAGGAGAAGATGTGCAGAAGGCTCGCTTGGCCAAGAGGTAGATCTTCTTGGGGCTGAAGCCATAACGCAGGAAATAATAAATAAAGAAATCGTGAAGTTCGTAAGGACCTACGAGATCTTCGGTCTTTTGCTTGATTCGGCCTTGTTCATCGGCAGGAATCAACTCGGGCGATATAGGTGTATCGATGATGTCGAGCAGCGTTTCGGTAGCCATCTCGCCAGCCACATAGCTGACCAGATAACGGATCAACGTCTTGGGCACACCAGCATTGACACCATACATCGACATGTGGTCGCCATTATAGGTGGCCCATCCGAGAGCCAGCTCCGACAGATCGCCTGTACCAACGACGATAGCGTTCTCCTTATTGGCCACATCCATCAGGATCTGAGTACGCTCGCGCGCCTGAGAGTTCTCATAGGTAATATCATGAACCTGGGGATTCTGACCGATATCCTCGAAATGCTGGGTAACAGCCTTGGCGATGCTGATTTCACGAATGGTGACACCCAGTGTTTCCATGAGTTTCATGGCGTTATTATAGGTGCGATCGGTGGTGCCGAAACCTGGCATCGTAATACCAATGATGCCCTTACGATCGAGGGCTAACTTATCGAATGCCTTAACTGTAACGAGCAGGGCTAATGTAGAATCGAGTCCGCCACTGATACCAATCACGGCTTTAGTGCCGTTGATATGATAGAGGCGTTTGGCGAGGCCAGCCACCTGAATGTTCAGAATCTCCTCGCAAGAAGTCTGCATGTTCTCCTCCTTCGGAATGAAAGGATGGGGATCGATATCGCGCAGGAGTTCGAATTCGCGAGGAGTAACCAGACGGGCCTGAATCTCACGGGCATGGGCTCCACGCTGAGCATTGATGAAGGTGGTGTTCTGACGACGCTCGACACGCAGCTTCTCGATATCAATCTGACAGGTCTGTATCTGAGGCTGGAAGGAGAATCGGTTACCCTCAACCAGCATCTTACCATTCTCGAAGAGCATAGCGTTGCCACCATAGACCACATCCTGGGTGGACTCACCAAAACCGCTGCTGGCATATACATAACCACTAACGGTGCGAGCACTCTGCTGAGCGAGAAGCGACTTGAGATACTGATGCTTACCTATCAGCTCATCGCTGGCGGAGAGGTTGAAAATGATATCGGCACCAGCCAAAGCCAGATTATTGCTTGGTGGAATGGGGGCCCATACATCCTCGCAGATCTCAATACCAAACTTCATACCATCGCTCGTAACAAAGAGCAACGGCTCAGCACTTACGTGAATGGAGGTGCCGGCAAAATAGATATCGGTAGGATTCAGATCCTGAGCTGAAGCAAACCAACGTTTCTCGTAGAACTCGCCATAGTTGGGCAGATAGGTCTTGGGCACAATGCCGAGGATAGTGCCTCCCTGAATGACAACGGCACAGTTATATAGCAAGCCATTAATTACGACTGGGACGCCGACAATGGAAATGATGTCGAGCTTACGTGTAAAATCGAGCAGCATCATGATGCCCTGCTCTGCACGATCGAGCAGAAGCTGCTCCTTGAAGAGATCCTGGCAGGTATAGCCTGTGATGCAGAGTTCAGGAAACACAATGACCTCAACAGCACGACCTTCGGCCTGAGCTATCAGACTCTCAATCTGCTGAACATTGTAGTCAACATCGGCTACCTTCACTACAGGAACGGCAGCAGCCACATTCACAAATCCGTATTTCATAACTTTACTTTTTGAACGTCGTTTTCGATAATCGTATAAATCAGAGCCGGTTGCTCAAAGAACATGTTCTCGCGGAAAGCATGCAACTTATAGAACTTCACAGGATCGATCCTTACCTGGGCATTAACCGTGGGCTTCAGCAGGAAATGCTTATCGCGCTTATAGGCTATGAGCTGAATACAACTATGCTCTAAGGCATTCAGATCCTCGCGACCAAACTCCTCGATAAACTCCTTGGTGTTAGGCTCAATCTCGCCCTCGCCTCTTACTGTCCACGCAGCGCCTTCGGCAATCATATAGACATAGCGCATATAGTAGTTAGAGTCGTTAACCAGATAAGTCTCGAAGCGTGTCTGCGAAAGTTCCTTCACATCCATCGGTACAAAGGCGAGATAGGCACTCAGCTTATCGCCACCTTTGCGCTCTTCGGGCTTGGCCTTGAATGTGATAGGTTTATCGGCTGGTTCGGTTTCCACTTCCTCGCGCTCGGCATTGAGTGCTGCCTTTACGGAATTGGCCTTTGCCTCAATCACATGTTTGGTGTCGTAGTCTTCATCGCCAACAACCACCACCTCATTGATAAGCATAGGCATCTGGAAGCCGTCCTCATCCTCAACAAGCACGATATTCTTCCCTTGGAAACCGGCCACACGTCCGCCACCAATCTCACTAAGGAATCTGACTTTATCTCCTATTTTCATCTCTTTTATTCTCTTTTTGGGGACAAAGGTACGAATAAGTGAGAGAAATGCAAAATAAAACGCGATTTATTTTCATTTCAGGACCATAAGAAAACGGATGTGATATCCTGAAGATACACATCCGCTTTCCCTTATTTGAATTAGAAATGTTCTAATTATTGACGGAACCTCCAACGATATCAAGCAGTTCGTTGGTAATGGCCTGCTGACGACTCTTGTTGTACTGCAGGTTCAACTGGCGCAACAACTCGTCGGCATTATCCGTAGCTGTCTGCATGGCCACCATTCGGGCTGCATGCTCTGAGGCATTCGAATCGAGCAGGGCCGTATAGAGCATCAGATGCGCCATCTTAGGCATGAGCTCAGTGAGGACCGTGTTCATGTCGGGCTCTACGATGAAGTTATCGTTGAGCGGCTTCACCTCTTCCTCTTTCCTCTCAACCTCACGCTCACCACGCTTCTTGAGATACTCCTGCGACTCCTTCGTAGCAATGACGCTCGTCAGGTCGCGATCGTGATCTGCTTTCAGCTCCGACTCCAAATCAATGGGCAGGAAGGTCTTGCGCGTGAGAATCTGAGAGCCAGCGCTCTTGAAGTGGTGATAGATGAGTTCCACCTTGTCGATCTCACCCTCATAGAACTTCTTACCTAACTCCATCGCGATGTCGATACAATCGTGGGCATTAGGCTTATCGGCCAAGGCAGAGAATTCGCCCTGAACGTTGAGTCCTAACTTCTTCGCCTTCTCATAGACCTTTCGACCTATGGGGTAAATCTCCACATTCTCACGACCAATCTCGCGTGCATAGTCATCAACGGCATGAGTCATCAGTTTGATGGCATTACCATTGAAACCACCACAAAGCGAGGAGTTGGATGAGAACACCACGAGGGCTGCCCTTTTAACAGGGCGTGGCTGATCGAAGACAGTCTGTGCCTCAGCTTCGGCAGCGAGGAACGACTTGAGGATGTGTTCCAGCAACTCCTCGTAAGGCAGCATATTCTGAATAGCCACCTGTGCGTGATGGAGTTTACTGGAGGCCACCATCTTCATAGCCGACGTGATCTTTCGCGTGGAGTTGACTGAGGCTATGCGGCCTTTAATTTCTTTCAGGCTGGGCATAGGCTATCAGAGGAACTGAGTCTGGCACTCGCGCACCTTGACAATGGGCACGTCACGCATCAGTCCATGTACACCACAATACAGAATAGCAATCTGCTCGCCTACAGGCATTGGGCTGTACTGTGGCTGGATGAGCAGCTGATTGTTCTTACGTCCACGATCCAGAGTCATCGCTGTCACAGCATCCATATCGCTCGAGAACTTTGAGAAGGCCTCAAGCTCACGATACTGCGCCTGGTCGATCTTCAGCGTACCAGCCACCTTCTTCATAGACTTAATCTGTGCCGAACCACCCACACGAGATACTGAGATACCTACGTTGATGGCAGGACGAAAGCCCTGGTTGAAGAGGTCGCTCTCCAAGAAGATCTGACCATCAGTAATTGAGATCACATTGGTCGGGATGTAAGCCGATACGTCGCCAGCCTGAGTCTCGATGATAGGCAGAGCGGTGAGAGAACCACCACCCTTTACGTACCCCTTCATGCACTCGGGCAGGTCGTTCATCTGCTCGGCCACCTCCTGCTGCTCGTTCATCTTGGCTGCACGCTCAAGCAGACGAGAGTGGAGATAGAACACATCACCCGGATAGGCCTCACGACCAGAAGGACGACGCAGAATCAGCGATACCTCACGATAGGCAACAGCCTGCTTAGAAAGGTCGTCGTAAACTACGAGTGCAGGCAGACCACGATCGCGGAAGTACTCACCGATGGCAGCACCAGCAAATGGTGCATAATACTGCATAGCTGCAGGATCGGCAGCAGTAGCAGATACCACGATGGTATATGGCATAGCACCATGCTCCTGAAGTGTAGACACAAGGGCTGCAACGGTACTGGCCTTCTGACCGATGGCAACATAGATACAATAGACAGGCTTGCCTGCCTCATAGAAACTCTTCTGGTTGATGATGGTATCAACAGCAATAGCGGTCTTACCCGTCTGACGGTCACCAATAATGAGCTCACGCTGTCCACGACCAATGGGGATCATTGAGTCGATAGCCTTCAGACCTGTCTGCAGCGGCTCCTTTACGGGCTGACGATAGATAACACCAGGAGCTTTACGATCGAGCGGCATCTCGAATGAGTCGCTCAGGTCGATATCTCCCTTACCGTCGATAGCCTGTCCCAGCGGATTGATAACACGGCCCAGCATGTTGTCGTTGACACGGATAGAGGCGATGCGATGTGTACGCTTCACCACCATGCCCTCCTTGATGCCCGAGGTAGTACCCAAAAGCACACAACCCACGTTGTCCTCCTCGAGGTTCATCACGATGGCCATCGTGCCGTTCTCGAACTCAAGCAGCTCGTTGGCCTCGGCATTGCGCAGTCCATAGATACGGGCCACACCATCGCTGACAGTCAATACGGTACCTACCTCATCGAACTTTTCGGCATTGGAGATACCCTTGAGCTGGTCAAGCAGGACCTGGGATACTTCGCTTGGTTTAATCTTATCTGACATATTCATTTTACATTTTTACATTCTTTCATTTTCTCAACGTGTTGAGAATAGAGTTGAGTTGAGCCTTGACGCTGGCATCCATACGATAGGTATCGTATTCAAGGATAAAGCCTCCGATGATATCGGGATTAACCTCGGTCTCGAACTCCACTGTTCCATTAGTCTTACTCTCCACCATCTTGCGCATCTTCTGCTCTGTAGCAGCAGAAACTGCAGCAGCGGTGATGAGACGTCCACGGATGACATTCTTCTGTTGGCGGTAAAGCGTGACGTACGAATTGGCAATGAACTGCATCACACTCTCACGATCCTCCTTCAGCACCAGCTGAACGAAAGTCTTGGTCAAATCAGAAGGCTTCTTGCCGACAGCCGCCAGCAACAAAGCTTCCTTCTTGTCCTTTGAGAGCATCGGATTGTCTATCGTAAACCGCAGCTGTGGTACCTCGACGTAGCTCTTAGTGAGCTGCTGCATCTCAGCATAGACAGCATCCTCGATTTTCGCGTCAGTAGCACTCTTCAAGAGCGCACGGGCGTATCTTACCGATATGACTCCTATATCCATACGTTACTTACTTATTTGTCAGTAGAAACCTCATCCAGCATACGTTCAATCAAATCCATCTGAGCCTTGTCGTCCTTCAGATTCTGACGGAGCACCTTCTCGGCAATCTCCACACTGAGCGTTGCGACCTGCTGACGGATGTCGGCGATAGCTGCCCTCTTCTCTTGTTCGATAGCGATTTTCGCATCGCCTAAAAGACGGGCGCCCTCCTCACGAGCCTTCTGTTGTGCCTGTTCCACGATAGCATCACGCGTTTCGGCAGCTTCTTTCAGAATCTGTGCCTGACGATCACGTGCCTCCTGGAGAATGGCCTCGCCTTCCTGCTTGATATTCTCCAGTCGCTCTGAAGCCTCATGGGCTTTCAGCAGACTTTCGTCGATGTACTTTTTCCGCTCTTCAACCATATTGGTGATTGCAGGGAAACCGAACTTCGCAAGCACGAAGAAGACAACGGCAAACGCCAGAAGCATCCAGAACAGAAGTCCCAGATCAGGAGTGAGGATTGCTGGCAGTTTACTGAAATCCATTCGCTGTAATTTTTAGTCTTACTTAATGTGAATGAATCGTTGCTTATTAGATCAAGAATGCACAAGCTGCGATGGCGAAGAGGGCACAACCCTCAACGAATGCAGATGTCAGAATCATGTTCGTCTGGATCTTACCAGTAGCCTCGGGCTGACGAGCAATAGCGTCCATAGCGCTACCACCAATCTTACCAATACCCAAACCTGCACCAATTGTTGCAATACCTGCACCGATACCGCAGCCCAGCTGAGCCAGACCTTCTGCGGCCAATAATAAAGCTGAAATCATAATTTTTTTAATTTTAAGTTATTAATAATGTTTATTCTATTTTCTTTTGAACAATTACTCAGCATGATGTTCCTTATGGGCAAGCCCAATGAACACAGCACTCAGCATTGTGAAGACGTAAGCCTGAACGAAAGCAACCAGCAACTCCAACAAGTTCATGAAGAGAAGCATCAGAATACTGAATGCATTCAGACCAAGACCAAATCCGACACCCATAGACCAACCGAGGAAGATCACACAAGTGAAGCTAAGCATCACAGCATGGCCTGCCATCATGTTGGCAAAGAGACGGATCATCAGAGCAAAAGGCTTAGTAAACACACCAAATAGCTCAATAAGCGGCATCACTGGTGCAGGATAAGCCTTCAGGAACAAAGGAACTTCTGGCCAGAATATCTCCTTCCAATACTCCTTGTTGGCAAAGATGTTGATGGCAAGCATCGTACACAGAGCCAGGAAGAAGGTGATATTGATATTACCTGTGACATTAGCGCCACCAGGGAATACTGGTATCAGGCCGATGAGGTTACATGTCAGAATAAAGAAGAACACCGTAAGCAGATAAGGCGCATACGGCTTGTAATGCTTCTCACCAATCGACGACTTAATCAGATCGTCGTGGATCATCATTACAATCATCTCCATAGCTCCGACGAAACCTCCAGGTGCCTTGTCCTTCACGTCGTGTGTCTTATACCAGCGGGCACATGAGAGGAAGACAATGATCAGGATGGCCACCACTATCCAAATCTGGAGTACACTCTTCGTAATACTCAAGTCGATGGGGCGCACCTCACTGCCGTCGGCCATACGCTCATAGATTTTTCCATGATGCTCTTCACTGAAGAAGAAGCCATCAGGCAGACTATGAGCCGTACAGAAATGCCATTCTCCGGTATTCTCACTACGGATGATAATAGGCAATGGAATGCTCAGATGCTTACCCTGGTAAGAAGCGATGTGCCACTCATATGAGTCGGCCAGATGTTCGAGAACAATCTCCGGAATGTTGATCTTCTCGGACTCACCACCTTCTTCAGCCAAAGCAGGCATCGGCAGCAATGCTACCATCATCAGGAGGATTATCGTTTTTAATTGTTTCATTATCTACTATTGTATTAGCTAACTATTACGTTCTCATTAAGAGCGGTTCGACACTCTGGCAAAGAAGATGGTGTGATGGGCCAATGATGCAAAATAAAACACCATAAACACCAAGAAGAAACGAAGCATAGAATTCTGACCATCAGCCAAATAATAGACAAACATGACAGCTAATGCCAACAACAGGCGGAAGCCTGAAACTGCTGTAAAAAAAGTGGGCAAACTATCTGGTGAATGCTTAGCCACATAACGCCAGATCAGCCCAATGGCTCCACATACGACGAGCGTAAAAGCTGCACTGACTAAAACAGCTGTTAATAAGTCGAGAAACCACACACGCATCACTAAAAGAGTGAGCAATGACAGAGCAACGGTTAAATACAACCCCTGCCTCATGTAGTTCTTACTCAACTTATCAATATTATCTATCATATTCCTTACTTCATTTCCATTTGTGTAAAAAAGCCTAAGCCATTTCAACACAAAGGCTTACCACATTCTTCTGAACCTCAACGAAACCTCCTTGTATCTCTAACTGAACTTTTCCTTCGGAAGTGGTATACTCCACTGTACCCTTTTGAAGCGTAGAGATAATAGGAGCATGATCATTAAGGATCTCAAACTGTCCCATTGTGCCAGGCACGAGGACGCTCTCAACAGCGCCATCGAACTCGATCTTTTCGGGAGAAACTATTCTAAGCTGCAACATAAACTATTTAATGTTTAATGTTTAATGTTTAATGTTACGCTTTAGCTGCTTCCAGAAGTTTCTTGGCTTTCTCCTTAGCGTCCTCGATTGTACCAACATTCAAGAATGCCTGCTCAGGCAGATCGTCTACCTCGCCATCGAGAATAGCGTTGAATCCCTTGATAGTCTCTTCGATAGGCACCATCACACCAGGAAGGCCTGTGAACTGAGAAGCTACAGAGAACGGCTGAGAGAGGAATCGCTGTACACGACGTGCACGATTCACAGTCAGCTTGTCTTCGTCGCTCAATTCGTCCATACCAAGAATGGCGATGATGTCCTGCAATTCCTTGTAACGCTGCAGGATCTCCTTCACACGCTGGGCACAATCATAATGAGCCTTACCCACAATCAGCGGATCAAGGATACGTGATGTTGAACCCAGAGGATCCACAGCAGGATAAATACCCAACTCAGCAATCTTACGATCCAATACGGTTGTAGCATCCAAGTGAGTAAAGGTAGTAGCAGGTGCAGGGTCGGTCAAGTCATCGGCAGGCACATATACAGCCTGTACTGACGTAATAGATCCTTTCTTTGTAGAAGTGATTCGCTCCTGCATGGATCCCATCTCTGATGCCAGCGTGGGCTGATAACCTACAGCTGATGGCATTCGTCCTAGAAGGGCTGATACCTCAGAACCGGCCTGAGTGAAACGGAAGATGTTGTCGATGAAGAAAAGAATATCAGCAGCGCCACCATCTTTACCACCACCATCACGGAAGCCCTCGGCAACAGTCAGTCCAGAAAGGGCCACTGAAGCACGAGCGCCAGGAGGCTCATTCATCTGTCCATACACAAGTGTAGCCTGACTCTTCTTCAGCTCTTCAGGATCAACGAGACTCAAATCCCATTTTCCTTCATCCATTGCTTCGCGGAACTTTTCGCCATAGCGAATTACACCACTCTCAATCATCTCACGAATCAGGTCGTTACCCTCACGAGTACGCTCTCCTACTCCTGCGAATACTGAGAATCCGTTGTGTCCCTTGGCAATGTTGTTGATAAGCTCCATGATGAGCACAGTCTTACCTACACCAGCACCACCAAAGAGTCCAATCTTACCACCCTTCATGTAGGGTTCCAGCAGGTCAATCACCTTGATACCTGTAGCAAGGATCTCCTTCTTAGTAGAAAGTTCCTCAAAAGTAGGGGCTTCGCGATGGATAGGATATGCTCCATCCATATCAAGCTGTTTCATACCGTCGATAGGCTGACCGATTACGTTCAGCATTCGACCTTTAATCTGATCGCCGGCAGGCATCACGATGGGTGAACCTAACGGGATAGCCTCCAGTCCACGATGCAGTCCGTCGGTATTGTCCATAGCCACACAGCGAACCGTATCCTCGCCGATGTGCTGCTGCACCTCGACAATCAGGTCGCGCCCGTCGCCACGATCAATCCTAAGAGCATCGTAAATTTTTGGCAACACCTTTTCAGCGTCCTGGCCCTCTGTATCGAAATATACGTCGATAACAGGACCGATAATCTGCGAAATGTGTCCAGTAATTTGTGACATACGCTGTTAATATTTAAAGTTACTATTCGTTTTACAGTTTTGATACATGTTTGCAAAGATACGGTTTTAAATCGGAACAAACGAACTTTTCGGGAAATAATTTCCAAATTGTTGCAATTTTGTTGTTTTTTACCGTTTCAGTGCTAAATTATAATTCAGATACCTGGTGTTACCTGTAACGTCTTCAAGGACTTTCACAAACGGCGGGAAATTCACAGTTTCTTTCTCCGTCACACCCTTGGTCTCCATCATTACCAGATTATCTAATGGCTCCAAGAAGGTGTCGATCTCAAAGAACTGACCTTTCCAGATAAAGCTCTGACGTTTCTTACGGATTGTTGCACGATAGGGGTCAGCCTGCTGAAGCATCTGTTCATAAAGATTGTTGTCAATCTGACGCTCAGTTTCAATGATTTCTGTATCCGAGATACGTTTCTTTGAGCGGTGTACATTCACCACCTTACCCCCACTCCATTCGCGACGACGAAGACGAACCTCACAACCTGGTTCTGCTACCAAATAGGTCTGGGTAATCAGACTCTCTGAACACTCAGGTATATCACCTATCAACTCTACACGGAAGATACGCTCTTCCTGTACGGGCTGCGGCAATCCTACCACTTTCGATATTTCCGTAATCACACGATTTAGCTTATTCTCGAAATCATCATGATTGTTGATTACTCTCAGATGTGGATGTCCTGTCCAAGCTTTAATTACCTTCTTATCAAGTTCACGTGCTATGCGCAAACCTTCTTCGTTAGCTTGTTCGTAACGGGTGGCGTTTGTAGCTGTAGTATAATACTGTTCTGCGCCATCGGCAGCACTCACCAGATGAAGCACTGCATCATAGCTCTCACGAAGGGCGTTACTATTAGTACCAGCCATGCGTGTAATCTCCTCCCACTCTTCGGGTTTGATATAGGCCGATATATCCATCGCACCTCGATCACACACTATCAATACTGGTTTTGAACACACTTCTGCCAGTTTCATGAACTGGTTTTCGAGGGCCAATTGAGTTTCAAGGATTGCACGCTCGCCTTGATAGTACAAATCGCGATTAGGCGTCAGGTAGTTCCAGCCTGCTGTACTATAAATTGTGGGTACTTCAGGCACATTAAACACCTTATAGCCGAATCCCGAAAAGTACTCGGTTATCTTGACCAGCGCAGTTGTCTTACCAGCACACGGCCCACCTGTTAGAACAATCTTTTTTATTTCAGGCATAACTTAGATGCTTAACTCATCAAGAACCTTAATAAGTCGCTTATCAAAACGTTTGTCCGTACGGATACACTCGCTAAATGGAACATAAACCACCTCGTTATTACGAACACCAACCATGATGTTACGCTGTCCTTGCTTGATGGCCTCGATGGCGCCAACACCAGTTATAGATGCAAGGATACGATCACGAGCCGAAGGAGTACCACCACGCTGCAAATGGCCAAGAATCGACACACGTACATCGAATTCGGGGAACTCATTTTTAACACGATCTGCATAGAAGAGAGCACCACACTTAGGACTCTCTGATACGATGACGATACACGATTTCTTCGACTTACGGATACCACGACTCATAAACTGTGTCAACTGGTCTTCGTCAGTTACTTCCTCAGGGACAATGGCAGCTTCTGCACCACAGGCGATAGCACAGTTTTGAGCCAAGAATCCTGCATCACGTCCCATTACTTCTACAAAGAAGATACGCTCGTGGGAGTTAGCCGTATCACGAATACGGTCCACACACTCCATGATGGTATTCATCGTTGTGTCGTAGCCGATGGTATTGTCAGTACCATAGAGGTCATTGTCGATAGTACCAGGCAAACCAATACATGGGAAATCAAACTCCATACCAAAATTCCTTGCACCAGTCAGCGAACCGTTACCACCAATCACTACGAGGGCATCGATTTCCTCTTTCTGAACAGTCTCGTATGCCTTCTGCATACCCTCAGGAGTCATAAAGTCCTTCGAGCGAGCAGTCTTCAGGATAGTTCCACCACGTGTAATAATACCACTTACATTCTCAGTGGAGAACTCCTTCACCTCATCGTGGATCAATCCTTCGTAACCACGATAGATTCCCTTAATTTTAAAACCGTTGTAAATACCAGCACGTGTCACGGCACGTATAGCTGCATTCATACCAGGTGCATCACCTCCCGACGTCAGGATACCAATAGTCTTAATCTTCGTCATAATACCTAAAATTATTTATAGTTATATTAAATTCAACTCCAACCATAAAACAGCCAAACCTAATAGTCCGCCTGCCAGTATCTTTGGTGTTAGGTTCTTCAGATACCAACCCAAATGAATATGTTCCATCTTCATAAGGGCCAGACCACTAACAGAACTTACACTTAACAGGCAACCTCCAACAGTCGTTGTATAAGCAATGATTTTCCAATATGCACCATTAGTCAGGAAGTTTGCTGCATACTCTCCTTCTATAGCACTATCAACAACTGGATAAAGTGACAAGTTACTAATAGCAATTGTAAAGGTATCCACTAAACCAGAGAGGATACCAGAGAAAATACCCAATACCCACACACTATGGATATTCTCATCTATCCATGAAGCAACATCTCCAAAAACGCCCGTTTCTGTCACTACACCCATGGCCAACATAATACCCATCACAAAAAGAATCTGCTGGATGGATCCATACTGAAGGGCACGAGGGAAGAAACGCCTCTCAGACATTTGGTCAGAGGCCATGAGTTTTCTGTTAAACAATTCATTGACTACCCATAAAATACTCAGTACACAAAGTGCACCCAAGAACGGGGACAATTTTGTTATCGTATGGAATGTCGGGATAAACCACAAGCCACCAATACCTACAATTAACATCACCAGACGCTGCCAGTAATTCAGGTTTGTATCATCTCCACGATAAGGCATAGGAGACCATTGAATATCCAGATGCTCTGGCAATTCCCTGTTAATAAGAATTGTAGGAACAACCCATGCTAAGATGGCGGGTAATGCCATATAAGATGAGAAGTTTGTGGCTGTAACAGCACCATCACCCCACATGATCAAACCAATAGGATCACCTATCACAGTGAAGCAACCTCCGCAGTTTGCCGCAATCACAATTGCACTACCAATAAGCATACGCTGACGTCGATTCTGCAATATAGTATGCATGATAACCAGCATCATTGTAGCTGTAGTCAAGTTGTCAAGATTAGCAGATAGAATAAATGTAGCCAATGTTATCGTCCACAATAGGCGCTTAGAATTGCGGGTACGTATCCATTTAGTCACGAAATCGAAACAGCCATTATTGTGTAATATTTCCACAATACTCATTGTTGCCAACAGAAACATAACAATACTGGCAGCCCGACCCACATAATATAGGAATACATTATTATGTATAAAGTATTTGACTTCTTCACTCGATGGCTGATTTCCATTCAAGAATTCCAAATACTCTGACGCATGACGAGCCATCACAAAATCTGTGCCATAGCAAATATAAACCACCCATCCAACAGTACCGATGAATACTGCGATGGCAGCTTTATTAACACCCGACATGTGACCAGTAGCAATGACCACATATCCTAAAAGCAACAATATGACGATAATCAGTGTCATTTTCTATCTTTCCTCTAAATGCTTTATTTACTATGTTAGAATCTCTGTCGGAGCCCAGAACCATATGACAGAACCCCTTCCATCCTCTGTATTATCTCTTGCTCCCATTTTCCCGCCTGTACGATCGACGATTGCCTTACATATGCTCAGTCCGAGTCCAGGTGTTTCATCTTGTAAATAAGTATTCTTATCTGACAACAAAGAGAATATATTTTCTTTCAGATTCTCTGGGAGTCCACTACCAGTATCTTTCACCTCAACATAGATACCACCCTCTTTCACATAATAACTCAAAGTTATCTTTCCTTCTTTCGTATGCTGTTGGGCATTCTCTAAAAGATGCATGGTTACTACTCGCAATAACTTCGGATCAAGCATGGCTCGCATACCACCCACAGGTTCAATTACCTCCAATTCCACACCATCAAAAAGTTGTAGGCGTATCTCTCCAGCATACTGACTCATCTCGTAATCAATATCCGTTACCTGACGCTCAAACAACTGCTGTTTTCCTTCTATATCACTCAAAGAAAGTAATTCGTTAATCAAATGTAGCAATTGAAGGCCATTGTTATTGATTAGGCCAAGAAGATTCTGTTGTTCATCACGCGTCATTGTTCTTTCTTCGTTCATCAGCAAATCTGAAAAACCAATAATCGCATTCAAAGGAGTACGCAGGGAATGACTGATATTACTCAAGAATATATCCTTCAACTGTTCACTCTTCTTGGCTCGTTCCTCATTCTCCTGAGCTCTAAGCATCTCTTCACGCAACAATTGTTTTGAACGACGCTGAAGGAAAAGGTTTACAATCAAAGCAACTATGATTACAGCAAACAAAAGAAACCAAACCCAGATTGGAATCCTAAAACCATCAAAAGAAGTTTTAACATCGGCATAGGTTTCTTCAATGATACCTTCATTTTCCATCTTGTCAAGTTCCTTATTGATAACGTCAATAAGGGTCTTGTCGTGACTAACAAAACAATATTCTCTAGGCATCAGCGTTAAATCTTCAGCCTCCAGATTCGTAATATGATTATCCTCTATTAAGTAACGTGACTGATAACGGAAACAAATTACACCATCATACTTGCCATGCGACAGGTCTACAACAGCTTTCTTCAGATCTGTAATAACATGAATTTTCGCACCTCCCTTAGACAACGTATCAACGATTGGGCGCGAACTCATTAAGGCAATATCTCTTCCCTCAATGTCCCTCAAACCAAATTCTTGTTTTTCTCCCTTACGTGAAAGTATCTGGTAATAAAGACGGAACACCGCACGAGAATAGTTTGTAGAATCCTTACGATAAGGCGAATAGACCATCATTCCAAGATCAACCTTTCCACTGATTACATCGCCAGCTATCTCTCCCCAACTATTTGGAGCATATGTATAAGGAATATCAAGACGTTTCATCAATTTGTTTGTGAATACTACATCAAAGCCTTTTGGCAAACCTACCTCATCCACATACTGAAGCGGTGGATAATCTATATCAATACCAAATATTAAAGGATTCTCCTTAGTGTATCCAAGGTTATCTGCTTTTGTCTCAGAAGTAAGGGAAACTAGCAGAAAGGCAATATATAGTAGTCTCAACTTCATTTTAGGTTGATTCCTTTTGGCGACAAAGATACAAAATAATCCTGAAACCTCCAAATCTTTTTAGCAAAAATATACAACCTTTGCCTGAGGAGATGGTTTAAAATAATAATCCCTACTTGAATTGAAGCAGGGATTATTATGAATTATATTACATATTAACCTCCGAAATTGTCGTACATGATCGACTCTGGATCGACGCCGAGGCGGTCCAGCATCGAGACGACAGCTGCTGACATCGGGCCAGGACCACACATGTAGTACTCCACATCCTCTGGAGCCTCGTGATCCTTCAGGTAGGTGTTCAGCATCACCTGGTGTACGAAACCTGGAGTATACTTCACGCCTGCAGCATCGGCAGCGGGATCTGGACGATCGAGAGCCAAGTGGAAATGGAAGTTGGGGTATTCCTTCTCCAAGCCCAGGAAGTCCTCGAGATAGAACACCTCGTTCAGGGCACGAGCACCATAGAAGTAATGCATCTCGCGATCGGTGGTGTGCAGTGTCTTTGTCATATGCATGATCTGAGCACGCAACGGAGCCATACCGGCACCACCACCAACCCAAATCATCTCCTTCTTCGAGTCGAAGTGTGGGTGGAAGTCGCCGAAAGGACCACTCATAATTACCTTGTCGCCTGGTTTCAGCGAGAAGATATATGATGAAGCAATACCAGGGTTCACATCCATGAAGCCACTGCGATCGGGCTTGAATGGCGGAGTAGCAATACGAACGGTGAGCATGAACACATCACCCTCAGCAGGATAGTTAGCCATCGAGTAAGCACGAATCGTGGGCTCAGGGTTCTTACACTTAAGTGGGAACAGTCCGAACTTCTCCCACGAAGGCAGATACTCGTCACCAATAAGAGACTTATCGAAATCCTTATCATAGTCGATGCAGTCGAAAGCAGGAATCTTGATCTGAGCATAAGAGCCTGGCAAGAAGTCCATATGCTCACCAGCAGGCAGCTGCACCTTGAACTCCTTGATGAAGGTAGCCACGTTCTTGTTAGAGATGACAGTACACTCATACTCCTTCACGCCAAGGATCGACTCATCGACATGAATCTTCAGATCGCCCTTCACTTTACACTGACAACCAAGTCGCCAGCCAGCCTTAATCTCCTTACGACTAAAGTGTGGTTTTTCCGAGTCAAGTATCTCGCCACCACCTTCAAGAACCTGTACTTTACATTGTCCGCAACTGGCTTTTCCACCACAGGCGCTTGGCAAGAAAACACCATTCTCATTCAGCGTTGCCATCAGTGAGTTTCCCTGAGCTACTGAGATGGTACGGTCGCCGTTAATCACAATATTCACATTTCCTGAAGGCGAAAGATATTTCTTTGCAACCAGCAAGATAATTACGAGCAAGAGTATTACAATGAGGAATACTCCGATACTATATGCTATAAACTGTGCCATACCTTATCAAATATTTAAACCAGAGAAACACATCATCGCCATGGCCATAAGACCAACGGTGATAAACACAATGCCAAGACCCTGAAGGGGTTTGGGAACGTCGCTATACTGCATCTTCTCTCGAATGGCGCCTAATGCTACAATAGCAAGCGTCCAACCGATACCAGAGCCAAAGCCGTATACCACAGCATCCCAGATGCTGGTGATGGCCTGCGAATTAGAGGGATCCATCAGGATGCGCTGCTGCATAAACAGCGAGGCACCCATGATAGCGCAGTTTACAGCAATCAGCGGCAAGAAGATACCAAGGGCAGCATAGAGCGAAGGAGAGTACTTCTCGACCGTCATCTCTACCAACTGCACCATACCAGCAATCACGGCGATGAAAAGAATAAACGACAGATAACTGAGGTCGACACCTTCTGCGAGGCAATCGGGGCCCAGTACCTTAGTCTGCAACAGATAATTGACGGGAACAGTCACCGTGAGCACAAATGTCACAGCAAGACCAAGTCCCAGCGAAGTCTTCACAGTCTTCGACACAGCCAAATAAGAGCACATGCCGAGGAAGAAGGCGAAGATCATATTGTCGACAAAGATCGACCTGAAAAGTAATGATATTGCGTGTTCCATATCTTATTTCTCTTTATAAAAGTAAGCACGATGAACCCAAATCACACATCCCACGAGAATCAGTGCCATAGCAGGCATCGTCATCATACCGTTGTTCACGTATCCGAAGTCGTAGCAAGCGTCAGGAATAACCTGGAAGCCTAAGAGTGAACCTCTTCCGAGCAACTCACGCAGGGCACCCACAATCACGAGAATCATGGCGTATCCAAGACCATTACCCACACCATCGAGGAACGATGGCCAAGGCTTGTTCTGCATAGCGAATGCCTCAAGACGACCCATCAGAATACAGTTGGTGATAATCAGACCGACATACACGCTCAGCTGAACGCTCACGTCGTAGGCGAAAGCCTTCAGAATCTGAGAAACGATAGTTACAAGAGCAGCCACAACTACCAGTTGCACCACAATACGGATACGGTTAGGAATGGTGTTGCGGATAATTGAGATAATCACATTCGCAAAGGCGGTGATCACCGTCACAGCAAGTCCCATCACGATGGCCGGCTTCAACTGCGAAGTCACAGCCAGCGCCGAGCAGATACCAAGTACCTGACCCAGAATAGGATGATCGAGGTTCAACGGATTGGTAAAAACCTCCTTATTTTGTTTACTGAATAATGCCATAGTTTAATCCTCCTCTGCTTTAGGTTGTTTTCCTTCCTTTTCGAAATACTCCTTGACAGGCTGAATCAACCATTTTAATCCATCGTGAAGCATGTCGTTCACGCCATTAGAAGTGAGTGTAGCACCTGTAACGCAGTCAACCTGAGTTTCAGGGTCTTCTACCTTCTTAACAACTGACAAGGCCACATGATCCAGGTCACCCTTGAACACCTTCTTGCCGATGAACTTCTCCTGCCAGGCCTGTGAGTCCTTGATCTCAGCACCCAGACCGGCTGTCTCACTCTCATGGTTGAAATAGGCACCATAAACGGTGGGGCCATCGTTCTCGTAAACAGATACATAACCACTGATACCACCCCAAAGGCCCATACCCTTCATGGAGATCACATAGAGACCCAGTGAGTCAAGACGGCAGCGATAAATCTTCTGTCCATCAATATCACCTTCCTCCAATACAACCTCTGCATATTTGGCCTCAGCCTCAGCACCATCGAGGTCACGGATGTTAAGCGAATAGAGAATCTGTTTCTTCACATCGAGAGCCACGTTAGCATCCTGCAGGGGCTTCAAGGCCTGATAGACGAAAGCCAGCAAGAAAGCTACGATAACCACGAGTATCGCGCTATATATAATAATGTACGCGTTAGAGTTTGTATTCAGTTTCATTTGGTACCTCCTCTCTTTAAACGTTTCGAGATATTGCGCTTAACCGGCATTCATCACACGGATAATGATAGCCATAGCACCAATCAGGAAGCCGTAGATATACTGACCAGTAGTGGTGCGACACGATGTAACAGGGTCGGTAGCCATAAACACAGCACCGAAAGCAAAGCCACCCATTACGAAATGGTGCCACCAAGTCATGCCCTGACCAGTCTGCTCGAACAGTACTGCGAATGCTATACCACCTACAAACACGCTGAGCATAGTGCGCCAAGAGGCGATGCCCGACCACAATAGGATAACAGCACCGATTGCGATAGCTACGAGCGAGGTCTCACCGATAGAACCAGGAATAAATCCGAGGGCCATATCGAGGACAGAAGAATCGGGAGTAATGTTCTGTGCCAACTGACCAAGCGGTGTAGCAGCAGTAAAGCCATCAGGCAGATCGTTACCCAGTCCGAAGAAAGAGTTCTGAGCCACCCAAACGGTATCACCAGTCATCTTCGAAGGATAAGCGAAGAACAGGAACATACGTGCTGCAATAGCAGGGTTGAAGATGTTCATACCCGTTCCACCAAATATCTCCTTACAGAAGATCACAGAGAATGCGCAGGCCAGAGCCAGCATCCACAGCGGACACCCGATAGGAATAATCAGAGGAATGATGATACCCGAAACGAGGTAACCCTCCTGGATCTCCTCACCCTTCCACTGAGCCCAAGCAAACTCGATACCCAGACCTACGATGTAGCTAACCAAGATCTTTGGCAGAACAGCCAGGAAGCCGTAAGCAAAGATCTCGCAGAACGAAGCTGTGGCGAGAGTGCCGGCAGCTAAGTAGTTCTGGTAGCCGATGTTATACATACCAAACAGCATGGCGGGCATCAGGGCGATTACCACCATACTCATAATGCGCTTCGAGTCGATGGCATCGTGAATATTCACGCCACCAGCCTTCGCTGTGTCATTAGGCACATAGAGGAAGGTCTCAAAGCCGTCGAACACAGAGCGGAAGGCATGAAGCTTGCCACCCTCCTCAAAGTTCGGCTTAATCTTATTGAGATAATTTCTTAATGCACTCATATTACTTAACTGTTCTCCTTACGTAAGATATTTAGTCCTTCCCTCACAATACGTTGCAACTCAAGTTTAGAAGAGTCGACGAATTCTGCCAGAGCAAAGTCCTCAGGCGCAACCTCATAGATACCCAGTGCCTCCTGACGATCGATATCGCCAGCGATGATAGCTTTAATCAGGTATTCACCATAGATGTCCATCGGCTGCACCTTGTCGTACTCTCCGCTCATAATCATGTGGCGCTCACCACCTTTTACACGAGCATCAAGTGCATATTTCTTCTTGCCACAAAGCCAAGAGAAGTAGCTGCGATTTACAGAGAACTGCTTGAAACGAGGCAGTATCCAGCCCAGCATTTCGTCAGCATCGTTGCCTTCAGGAATAACGGTAATTTCAGAAGTATGAGCACCTAGGAAACCTTCCTTTGTGGTTGGTTTACCCGTCAGCACATTACCATTGATGATACGAACACTCTTAGCTGCATCGTAGCTATTAGAAAGTAGAGTTGAGAGTTCCTCACCTACCAACATATCTACATGTGCAGGACTCTTAATCTCGCTACCACAGAGGGCAACAGTACGCTTCAGGTCTACCTTACCTGTATTGAAGAGTCGACCGATAAAGAGCATTACGGTAGGATCACCAATAGTCCATACCACCTCACCTTTGTTAACTGGATCAATGTGATTTACCTGTACGCCTACATTACCTGCAGGACACTTTCCCTCGAATACAGTTACCTCTGCATCCTTCATGCTTTCCAGTTTCGAGCCAACGCCTACACCCAGATAAACATGAGTGATTTTCGAGAGGGCTGTAATACCTGTCTGGAAATCCTGCTCCTGACCTTCCACTTCATATTCGAAGTTACAAGCCAGCGGTTTGTCGCGCAGGGCAGATACAAAAATTGCCTTAGGCTGAACACTCGGATTGGTGGACACAGCATAAGGCAACTGGTTGATGTAACCAAAAATACCTGCTTCCAACAGCGCATTAATCACTTGCTCGCCCGTCATCTTGCTGACATCCTTTTTGCCGAAGTCTGTAAACTCCTGCTGGGCGTCGGCTTCAACTCTCACGCTGAGCACTTTCCTTCGTTCACCACGCACCACTTCGCGAACTGTTCCGCTAACTGGTGAGGCAAACTTTACCTCGGGATACTGTTTGTTGATGAACAAAGCATCCCCAGCCTTGACATGATCGCCCTCCTTGACAACGACCTTGGGAGTCACACCCTCGAAATCGTCGGGAACAAGTGCAAACTTCCCGTTCGATTTCAGCTGGATTTTCTTCTCCTCGGCCTTGCCATCAAGGGTAATGTCTAAGCCTTTGCGTAACTTAATTACATTTGCCATTTATATCAAATTTGATTGAATAGTTGCACGGATCGAGGGCAAAATTACTAAAAAAAACGTAGATAAAACCAAATATTGAAAAAAAAATGCCAAAATCCCGATAAATTGTCGTATTTTTGCCTCGTGAAGTTAATCAAAAGGTTCATCAGTTGGACGATTTGGGGCATCATTGGTTTAAACCTGATGCTCATGGGAATCTCTCACATACCCATAGCTCAGCACCATATTGGATCCTTTGTGGCCAATATGGTTTCTCAGAAATTGGGTACACATATCACCATTGGACGTGTGGATCCGGGATTCCTTAACCGTATTATTATTGAAGACCTATCTATCTGGGATCAGCAAAAGAAGGAAATGGTGCGTGTAGCCCGACTCTCCGCAAAGATCGATCTCACTCCACTGATAACAGATGGCAAAATCTCTATTTCCTCGGCTCAGCTCTTTGGTGCATATCTCACTTTATATCGTCAGAATGCACAAACGGCACCAAACTTCCAGTTTGCACTTGACTCGTTGGCTTCGAAAGATACCACAAGCCACACCCCACTCGATTTGCGCATAAATACCCTTATAATCCGACATACAAACTTCAGTTATAACCAACTCGATGCACCAAAAACTGAGGGTATATTCAATCCTGCTCATCTGAATGTGAGTAATCTCAATGCGAATATTAACCTGAAAGTCCTTACCGATGACTCTCTGAATGTCAGTGTAAAACGATTCGGATGCAGCGAGCAGTCTGGCCTTACGCTTTCACGCCTTGCCTTTCATCTGGAGGCAGGTCGCCAACAAGCTTTTCTGTCTCAACTGTGTCTCGAAATGCCTAGCAGTCAAATTCAGATTGATACGCTGAGAGCCTCCTATATGCTTGACGACAAGGGTATTAAACCAGGCTCCATATCCTTTAATGGAAATATTAGAAATACGAGCATAACTCCCTCAGATCTAAGGTGTTTCGATCCTTTACTCAAGAATTTCCAAAGGTCAATTTCGCTCACAACAACATTTAGTGGTTCAGATTCAGGTCTCAGTTTAAAAGAGTTCGTTGTCAACACAAAAGAGAAGGATATCGACATCCGAGCAAACGGATGGATTCAGGGTTATAACAAACAGCCATCTTGGCATTTGCAACTCGACAATCTCACTTTTGCAGATACCAGTCTTGACTTCCTGACCAAGGTTATTCCCCAAATACCATCAGAAATCACAAGACTGGGTAGCATTCAAATGAACGGTCTGTGTAATCGTTCTCCTCAAGGTGCAGGAGAACTGAAGACTAATATCCGTTCAGGAGTTGGCGATATCGATGTCCAGATAGACATGAATGCCAATCAGCAGTTTAGTGGACACATTAATACGGATGGAATCAACCTTCGCCAATTGCTTAACGACACAAAGTTCGGTACTGTCGCTACAAATATTGCTGTCAGCGGGCAATTGAAGAAACAACAAAAACCAGATATTGCCATCGACGGCATCGTCAAACAGTTCGACTACAACGGTTATTCTTATAGTCAGATTTCGCTGAATGGAAATTATGCTAATAATACCATCACTGGTGCAATCGGCATTGACGATCCACACGTGGATGCCCAACTGCAAGGCGAATTAACCGATGGTATTTTTACTAAAAACACCAAGAAACCCGCAAGCATTAAGTTACAGGGCAGTATAAACCATCTGGCACCTGCTGCCATCCATCTTACGGATCAATGGGGAGAAGCCGTTATGAGTGGTGATATTGATGCTAATTTCACAGCCAGCAATATCAACGATGCGCTAGGTGACCTACACATCAGCCATTTTAACTTCAGCACTACAGAGGATGCTCCTGTCTATCACCTCGATGAACTTATCCTCACTTCTGGTTACGATGAAGGTATCCATTTCGTCACCCTGAAGAGCGACTTTGCAGAAGCCGAACTACGTGGGCAGTTCGATTCCTCCACCCTGACACAAAGCATTACCAGTGCTATAGGATCTAAACTCCCCACTCTACCTGGCTTGCCTAAATACAATCGTCAGGCTGACAACAACTTCTCATTGCGACTTAATCTATTTAAGACCGACTGGCTCAAACGCTTTCTTGGGGTAAATTTGAGTTTGCAGCAACCCTTGTCGCTCCAGGCACGTGTCAACGACAATACCCGCGAGCTATATCTGGATGGCGAGTTCCCAAGGTTTACGTATAATGGAGATAGTTATTCCAATGGCAATATTCGTATCATTTCACCCGCCGACACTATGAAATGTGATGCTAGCATCACAAAATTAATGGAGAATGGCCACAATCTCGACATGAGAGTTCTTGCTAATGCCAGCAATAATAACCTCACAACTTCACTGCGTTGGGATAATCATTTCCCTGAAAAGAAAATGAGTGGCGAGCTGAATACCATCATGCAACTCTACCAGAATCTTGGTGATGTATCCGAGGCCCACGTTCGTGTTCTGCCCTCACACGTTATTCTGAATAACAGCACATGGAATGTAGAACCTTCCGATATTATTTACCACGAGAATTATTTGCTCGTCGACCATTTCTCCGTGCATCATAATCAGGAACACATCATCATTGATGGTATCGCCTCAAAACACGAGAACGACTCACTGACAGTTGATCTCAACGAGGTGGAAGTAGGTTATATTCTCGATCTTGTCAATTTCCATAGTGTAGAATTCAGTGGCAAGGTTACAGGACGTGCACATGGATCATCGCTCTTCGGGAAGTTTGCTGCCAATGCTGACATCCGCGTTGACGACTTCAAATTCGAGGAAGGACACATGGGTGTATTACATGCTCAAGCTGACTGGAACCAGGAACTGGAGCAAATCGATATTCACGCCATTGCCGACGATGGTCCCGATGCAAAGACCTATGTCAACGGACATGTATCGCCTGTGCATGAGAATATCGACCTTGCTATCGAAGCAAAAGGAACACCTATTGCGTTTATGCACAACTTCACACGTAGTTTCCTCACCAGCATTGACGGACATGCTCAAGGACACGCCCGTGTAGCAGGTCCTTTGGACAACATCAATCTTACAGGTGAAGTAATTGTCACCGAGGGAGAAGCAACAGTTACACCTCTTAATACTACGTATACGCTGCGCAATGATACTGTAGTCATGATTCCCGACGATATCCAGCTGCGCCATATGGCACTCTACGATCGCGACGGTCATGAGGCATTCCTCTCTGGAGGCATCCATCATGAACATCTCACTAGTCTTTCATTCGATCTCTTCGTTGAAACCGAAAACCTTCTAGGCTACGACTTTGGCGACTTTGGCGATAATTCATTCTATGGCACCGTTTATGCCGCAGGCAATGTTGACATCCACGGACATGAGAACGATGTCATCATTAATTGCAATGTGACTCCTCAACCCGGTTCCGTCTTCGTGTATAATGCGGCCAGTCCTGATGCCATATCGAAACAGGAGTTTATTGAATGGGATTCTGATCATGAGATCATGACAAGTACTGTTACTGCGAATCAAGCCAAAGTGGCAAGTCCCACAAGAATATCCGATACAGATATCTACATTAACTTCATTATTAATGCGACACCCGATGCTGCTGTTCGTCTGCTGATGGACGAGAAATCAAAGGATTATATCACCCTTTATGGCGATGGAGCCATTCGAGCCTCTTTCCATAACAAGGGGGCTTTCAATATGTTCGGAACCTATACAGTCGATCACGGCACCTACGGCATTACTATCCAAAACATCATTAAGAAGAACTTTACCTTCAATCGCGGAGGTACGATTGTCTTTGGAGGCGATCCGTATGATGCAGCACTCAACCTTCAGGCAGTCTATACCGTTAACGGCGTCAGCCTCTCCGACCTTAATATCGGTAACTCGTTTACCAACAACACCATCCGCGTCAACTGTCTGATGAACATTGGTGGACAGCCTAATGCCCCACAGGTTGATTTCGACCTCGAGATGCCTACCGTGAATGCTGAAGAACAACAGATGGTTCGCTCCGTCATCAACGGCCAGCAGGAGATGAACCAGCAGGTAGTCTATCTGCTTGGTATCGGACGATTCTATAATCAGGGTGCAAATAATAGCACCAGTGGCGAACGTCCCGATCAGACTTCACTTGCCATGCAGAGTTTCCTCTCTGGTACACTCTCCACACAAATCAACACCCTGCTGAGTCAGTTTATCAAGAACGACAATTGGAACTTCGGTGCTAATATCTCTACAGGTAACGAAGGATGGCATAATGCAGAATACGAGGGTATTATCAACGGACGCATGCTGAACAACCGATTGCTATTCAACGGACAGTTCGGTTATCGCGATAACGCCACACAGACTAATCCATCTTTCATCGGTGACTTCGATGTACAATACTTGCTCTACCCCAACGGCAATCTTGCTTTGAAGGTATATAACCAGACCAACGACCGATACTTCACAAAATCGAGTCTGAATACCCAGGGCATTGGTCTGATTATGAAGAAAGACTTCAATGGACTCAGCGACCTTTTCTCTTCAAAAAAGCGCAAACGCAAAGATAAGAAATAGGCACGAATTTCACGAATTTCACGAATTATTATATTCTTAATTGGAAAAATTAAAAGTTCGTGTTAATTCGCGTAATTCGCGCCTAAAAACTTATTTACTTCCTATATACAAGAATACCATTCCCAGTAATACAAGTGCCAGATCTACAGCTTTGGCTTTCAGGTTGCGCTCATGGAAGAACCATGCACCAAACAGGAAACTCACAATCACGCTGCCCCTACGAATCATCGACACGATACTAATCATTGCTGCTGGCAGACTCAGTGAATAGAAATACATAAAGTCGGCTGTCGACAGGAACACACTCACACCGAGAATCGACCACGACCAATGGAATGGTGTCGTCTGCTCATGCTTAGGCCACCAGAGCAGCCACAACATCACACCCATCATGCCACACTGATAAATGTTATACCATGATTGTACCATCATACGGTCCAACCCTACGCCACCATTCTCTACTGGTGCCATCAGGTATTTGTCATACAATCCGCTGATGGCTCCCAACATGGCAGCACCAACTATCATGTATATCCAGTGGTCATGCTTAAAGTCAATACCTTCCTTCTTGCCACTACGACTCAACATCAGGAATGAAACGACAGCCAGCATCACACCTATCCATTGCCAAACGTTCAACCGTTCACCAAAGAACAGCAATGCACCTACCAGCACCATCACAGGACGTGTGGCGTTGATAGGACCCACAATCGTCAGAGGCAGATGCTTCATACCGAAGTAACCCAGAATCCAACTTGATAATACAATCAGCGCCTTCAGCAGAATATATTTATGCATCTCCCAACCACCGCTGGCTGTATGGAAGATGGTATCATCAAGCACCGTCGTCGTACCGCTCAGTACGATAAACGGCAGAAATATCAAACTCGAAAAGAGTGTATTCAGAAACAATACCGGTATGACTGCGTTATCCTTCAGTGCATGTTTCTTAAATGAGTCGTAACAGCCCAGCATCGCTGCCGACATAAAAGCCAATATCAGCCACATAATTAATATCTCACATCTTCTAAGAACAGCGCATTACCAGGCATACTCTCGCCTGCCTCTGTGCGCCTTTTTCCTTCTATCACCTTACGGAACTCTTCTATCGACAGCTTTCCGCGTCCTACGTCGATTAGCGTTCCAACAACAGCTCTCACCATGTTCCTCAAGAATCGGTTGGCTGTAATCCTGAAATACCATGCCGTTTCCGACGTCTGCACCCATCGTGCTTCCGTCACATGACAAATGGTTGTCTTTACATCCGTATGCGACTTGCAAAATGCTCCGAAGTCCTCGTATGTAGTTAGTATCTTTCCTGCCTCGTTCATCAGTGCAAAGTCCAACGGATAATGAATCTCACATGAATAAGCCCTTCTGAAGGGATCTTTCTTTATATGTATATAATAATGGTACGTGCGCGAGGTAGCCGAGAAGCGCGCATGCATATCATCACTCACCTGCTTCACCTCCTGCACAGCGATATCAAAGGGAAGCAGTCGATTCAGTTTATAACATAGTTGCTGACAATCGATTGCTTCCTCGAAATCAAAGTGGGCTACCATCACCCGAGCATGAACACCAGCATCAGTACGACCAGCCCCCGTCACGTTGACTTCACGCCTTAACAGCGTAGAGAGCGCCCATTCCAGGCGCTCTTGTACTGAATCACCGTTAGGCTGTATCTGCCAACCGTGATAGCGGGTTCCGTCGTAACTGAATGTGATGAAATATCTCATATCCCTGACCAGCGAACTTACTTCTTTTCCTTAGCAGGAACCTTGTATTTGTCGCCTGTCTGTTTCAGCAGTTCCTTAGCATAGTACTCGGGGTATCCGGGACGCTTCACGCGTGCACCATGTCCATACTTACTACGCTCAAAGTTGCCATTGGCATCCGTTGGCTTCACAACCATATCATTATACTTCACGATCAGGAAGAAAGCCAATTGCTGCCAGCGACTGATCATCTCGTCGCCCTTCTTGCAGCTGTAGTCAGTCAGGAACTTGATGCGCTCCTCTGCAGAAGGAAGAGCCAATGCCTTTGCCTCAATCTCGGGCTGAAGTTTGTCGTACGATGCGTCGAGCGAATCGCGAACCTCCTTCAGCGTTGGGAACATCTGCGAGTAACGGGGATAAACCATATTGCTTACCCAGTTGCATACCCAGAATGCATTATCCATCGAGAATGTCACATCATCGGCACCCTCACCCGAGAAGCACTTCGGTCTGCGTGTGATGCAAGAGTACATCGGCGTGTAAGCCACCATGTTGCCATCATCATTACCAAACCAGAAGCAAGCACCTACCTCGCGAGGCAGCGAACTACGCATCTGCGAGATAAAGCTCCACGCCGTCTGCTGGGTAGAGATAGGACGCTCATTGAACACCTCGATATCGTCTACCTTATAAGAAAGAGGTGACGGACGATAAGGCATCTGGAAGATACCACCACCGATGTTCGTATCGAGTGCAAAGGGAGTTCCCTCATAATGATCACGCATAGCATCGCGCAGATCCTGCAGCGTCACCTTCTTATTGGGGATGATCCACAAGGGCATCTCTTTGGTGTTCTTCTCAATACCTGCAGCATAGGGCACATACTCTGAGAAATCATTGCTGAAACGATTGAAGAAGCTCCATACACGAGCCTCACAATAGCGACGACCAGAGAAGTCGGGCTCTGCATAGGCTGCGTTATAACTGAAGTCGGCATCCTTACCCTCAAACCAACCCATGTTGCGGGCATAGCTTACCACATTGTCACTATATACCACAAGATTGGGAACGGGTTTCTTGCCGTTTACGGCGTACTTCTTACCAAACAGATCCTTCATCTTCACCTGCACATAACGTCCATCGAGGAACTTGGTAATTCTGCTCTGATTAGCATGCGCAGCAACAGCATCGTCAGGAATACGTACAGCCACCCAAACGGTGCGTCCGGCTTCCTTCGTACGGTCAGGACCACAACCCATCATCTCCAGCATCCAAGCCTCGTCCTTATCGGCTACCGAGAAGGTCTCACCCTCAGAATAGTAGCCATACTGCTCTACGAGCGAGGTCATGATCTGCAGAGCCTCACGGGCTGTCTTCGAACGCTGCAGGGCAATATAAATCAGCGAGCCATAGTCGATGACACCTGTTGAGTCGGCCATTTCCTCACGACCACCAAAAGTCGTCTCACCGATAGTTACCTGCCACTCGTTAGAGTTGCCAATCACATTATAGGTCTCAGCAGCTTCTGCTATCTCACCTAAGTATTTATTGGTGTCCCACTCAAATACCTTGCGCATATCACCCGGCTGATGCTTGGCAGCAGGATAATGATATAGCGGCATAAAAGCACCATATGAATCGGCATTATAAGTCACAAATACAGAGCCATCGGCACTGGCTTTCTTACCTACAATAAAATTGGTACATGCTAGACTCCATTGAATATTGAATATTGAACATTGAAGAGCAATGGCCAATATCAAAAACAATCTTTTCATAATTTCTAATATTTCAATTTTCAATTTTCAATTATCAATTATCAATTTACTCACATGCTTTGAAACTCATGTCTAATCCCTTTACAGAGTGCGTCAGAGCGCCTACACTGACGAAGTCAACACCCTGCTCGGCATAGTCGCGGATGGTGTCAAAGGTGATGCCACCACTCGATTCCGTCTCGTAACGGCCTGCGATGATATCCACAGCCTTCTTCGTGTCGGGCACACTGAAGTTATCCAGCATGATACGATCCACACCACCGTGATCCAATACCTGCTGCAACTCGTCAAACGAGCGCACCTCAATCTCAATTTTCAGGTCGAGACCCTTTTCCTTGAGATACTGATGGCAGCGATCGATGGCATTGGTGATACCACCAGCAAAGTCCACATGGTTATCCTTCAGCAGAATCATGTCGAAGAGTCCGATACGATGGTTACAACCACCACCTATCTTCACAGCCTGCTTCTCGAGCATACGCATACCTGGAGTCGTCTTACGGGTATCCAGCACACGGGTCTTCGTGCCCTTCAGGCGCTGCACGTACTTATCAGTCATCGTGGCAATACCACTCATGCGCTGCATGATGTTCAGCATCAGGCGCTCAGTCTGAAGCAGCGAGCGGATCTTACCTGAAACAATCATGGCGATGTCGCCCTTCTTCACACGGGTACCATCCTGCATCAGCACCTCCACCTGCATGGTGGGATCGAAACGGTGGAAAACCTCCTTGGCTATCTCCACACCAGCCAGAATACCGTCTTCCTTGATGAGCAGATGACTCTTGCCCATCGCGTCGTCAGGAATACAGCACAAGGTGGTATGATCGCCATCGCCGATATCCTCGGCAAACGACAGGTCAATCAGTCTGTCAACCAATTCTTCTACACTTAACATAAGCCAACCCTTTAGAAGTAGATACCGAAACCAATACGAAGGCCGAGTCCTGAATAGTCCTTGTCCTTGAAGCTGTGAGCATAATATACCTCAGACTCTACGGTTACATGGCGTCCCAGGAAGAAAGCATAACCTGCCTGAATCTCCGGCTGGAAATCATCGTAGCCACCTGTAGCATGTACATACTGAGCCAGTGCACCAACGTAGATACCGACACTGTCGAAATAATAACGCGCACCAGCACCCAACTGGGTGGTAGTAAGGTCGAAATTATTGTAAGCGTTATAGTTCAGACGACCCAATGCCATCCAGTTGTCGAGGAAGAAATAACCCACCTGAGCATTAACGCCCAAATTCCAGTCAGTGCTCTTGCTATATGAGAGCGTAGCACTCGAGGCTGAGGCTCCCACATAGAACTTACCCTGCTCGAACGGAGTCTGAGAGTCGTTAAGATACTGTGCGTTTGCGCTTACTGCCATCATCAGGCCGATGGCTGCCATCATCAGTTTTTTCATAATTATTCTGTTATTTTAATTTTGTTTCTTATACCAAAGGCCGAACCAGATGCAGGCAATCACAAGGCATGCGATACCCATCGGATAAGCCACCTCGGCAGGCAGTCCGAATGCCTGCTTCGATATAAAGAGATATGTGGTACATACGGTTGTCATAAACAAGGCCGGAATCAGTGAGATCCAGAAGCACTTCTTCTGACGTACCAGATAAACGGTCACAGCCCAAAGCGTGAACACGCTAAGTGTCTGGTTGCTCCAGCCGAAGTACTGCCAGATGGTATTGAAGCCATCAGGATTCTCAATCTGCCATACCAGCATAGCGATTGATGCGGCAAACATGGGCACACATATCAACAGGCGCTTCGGAATGGGGCGCTGATCCAGTTTCAGCCATTCAGCCACAATCAGACGGCCCGAACGGAAGGCTGTATCACCCGAGGTAATCGGCGCAGCCACCACACCCAGCATGGCCAGCACAGCACCAACGATACCCAGCCAGTCGTTGCACACGAGGTTTACGACTGCAGGTGCCGATGTATGGAATCCGGCCGTTGCATTCTCAATCAGTGTATAGCCTGGAGCAGGCTCGCCATAGAAGAACCAGGCAGCTACCGTGGCCCAGATAAGAGCAACCACACCCTCAGTAATCATGGCTCCATAGAATACCGGACGACCCATCTTCTCATTGCCCACGCAGCGCGACATCAGCGGACTCTGTGTGCCGTGGAAACCAGAGATGGCACCACAGGCAATCGTAATGAAGAGAGCCGGGAAGATATTGTCCTTCCACGTCTCAGGCTCCGTAGCAGCGCCCATATTATAGAAGTTCGTCCAGATCTCTGGAACCGTAGGCCAATGCAGGAACAACCACACCATCAGTGCGCCTGCCATAAACAGCAGCGAGAAGGCGAACAACGGATATATCTTACCGATAATCTTGTCGATAGGCAGCATCGTAGCGATGATATAGTAACAGAAGATGATAGCCACCCACATCATCGTCTCTCCGCCCAGCTCATGCAGAATCACAGCCGGAGAATACACGAACACCGTACCCACCATAATCAGCAACAATACGGTGAATACCAGCATCACGCTCTTCGTGGCATTGCCCAGATACTGACCAATCATCTCTGGCAGTCCTGCACCGTCATGGCGCATCGAAAGCATGCCCGAGAAATAGTCGTGCATGGCGCCGGCAAAGATACAGCCGAACACAATCCACAGATAAGCCACCGGACCGAACTTCGCACCCATAATGGCACCGAAGATAGGTCCTGTACCGGCAATGTTCAGGAACTGAATCATGAAGATTTTCCACGAAGGGAGAACAATGTAATCGAGACCATCGGCCTTAGCAACGGCTGGTGTCACACGATCATCTGGACCAAACACACGCTCTACGAAACGTCCATAGAACAAATAGCCCACAACAAGAGCTACAAGACTCAACAGAAATGAAATCATAGTCTATTTATGCTATTATTTTAAAATCTTTCGGCAAAGGTACTAAATAATTCATAATTCATCGTTCATAATTCATATTATTTTAGTAATTTTGCAGCAAAATTTTCTAAAATAGCAACATTTTGAAGACAATTATAAGAATTTTCATCTTATTATGGCTCTCTCTGAACGTTTCGGCACAGACGCCGAAGCATGAAGTCAGAGCCGTGTGGCTCACCACTATCGGCGGCATCGACTGGCCCAGTTCTCACTCTTCCTGGCAACAGCGTCAGGAGCTTACCGCCATTCTCGACCAGCTCCGTCAGGCCAACATCAATACCGTCATGTTTCAGGCCCGAGTCAGGGCTTCTACCGTTTTCCCCTGTGCCGATGAGCCTTGGGATGTTTGTATCACAGGCACTCCCGGACAGTCGCCCGGCTACGATCCCCTGCAGTTCTGCATCGACGAGTGCCACAAGCGCGGCATGCAGTGCCATGCCTGGATTGTCACCATCCCCGTTGGCAAGTGGAACACCAATGGCTGTAAGCAGATTCGCCAGCGCTTTCCCAACCTCATCCGTAAGATTGGCGACGAGGGCTATATGAATCCCGAGATGCCGCAGACGGGCGACTACTTGGCGCGCTTCTGTGCCGAGGTAACGCGCCGCTACGATGTGGATGGCATCCACCTCGACTATATCCGCTACCCCGAGACTTGGAAGCTGAAGGTGAGTCGCGATCAGGGCCGACAGTATATCACCGATATCGTCCGCAAGATCAATCGGGCCGTGAAATCCGTCAAGCCTTGGGTGATGCTCTCTTGCTCGCCCATCGGCAAGTTCGACGATCTGAGCCGTTATCGCAGTTCGGGTTGGAATGCCTACACCACCGTGTGTCAGGATGCCCAGGGATGGCTGCGCAGCGGACTCATGGATGCCCTCTTCCCCATGATGTATTTCCAGGGCAACAACTTCTATCCTTTTGCGGTCGATTGGAAGCAGCATAGCTATGGACGCATCGTGGCCCCAGGCCTTGCTGTCTACATGCTCCATCCGCGCGAGAAGAACTGGCCCCTCGAGGTGGTCACCCGCGAGATGAGCGTGCTGCGCGACCTCGGTCTTGGTTGCACTTTCTTCCGCTCTAAGTTCCTCACTGACAATACGAAAGGCATCTATACCTTCACGCAAGACTTTAACCTCTACCCTGCCCTCATTCCGCCTATGACGTGGGTAGGTCGTCAGGCGCCGCTGGCAGTCAGTGCCATCAATGTGCGCCGAGGTATCAACCACGATTTCCTGTCGTGGAATAAGGCCCGCGATCTCTCAGGTGGCGACTACCTATTATATAATATATATGCCTCCGAGCAGTATCCCGTCGATGTCACCGATGCCCGTAACCTTGTGGTTACCCGTTGTCAGCAGCTGTCAGTCAGCATCCCCCACAAGGGGCGCAGTCTGAATTACGCTGTCACTGCCACCGATCGCTATGGCAACGAGAGCACACCTACTGGCAGCATCGGCACCAACGGCAAGATGCCTAAGAACATCGATTTCCGCCAGCTCATCATGGGTAATTCGCTAAAAAAGTACAAATAGACAAACATTTGAGCTGAAAAAGTAACCACGTTTGCGATAAATTTCCTACTTTTGCAGCATTCTTAATAACAAGTCAAATTAGTAGTAATATGGAAAGAACATGGAGATGGTTTGGCAAGAAGGACAAGATCACTCTTGCACAACTGAGACAGATCGGTGTCGAGGGCATCGTTACCGCCCTTCACGATGTGCCTCTGGGGGAAGTTTGGACACGTGAGAAGATTCGCGACCTGCGCGAATACATCGAGAGCTACGGCATGCGCTGGAGCGTCGTTGAGTCGCTCCCCGTCGTAGAGACAATCAAATATGGCGGTCCCGATCGCGACCACCAGATCGAGGTTTATAAGGAGTCGCTGCGCAATCTGGCTGCCGAGGGCATCCACTGCATCTGCTACAACTTCATGCCTGTGCTCGACTGGGCTCGTACCGACCTTTTCCACGACAACCCCAACGGTGCCACCAACCTCTATTTCAACTATGCCGAATTTGCTTATTTCGACATCTATATCCTGAAGCGCCCGGGCGCTCGCGAGGAGTGGGAGAAGTTCCAGTTCCCCGAGGGTTGGGGCAAGGGCCGCAGCGTCATCGCCGAGTGCGACGAGCTGGCTAAGACCATGACTCCCGAGAAGGATCACAAGCTGGTTGAGAACATCGTCATCAAGACGCAGGGCTTCGTATCAGGTAACTTCAGCGAGAACGACGAGGCTCCTGTACAGAAGTTCCGCGAGTTCCTCGATCTCTACAAGGGCATCGACAAGGCTAAGCTGCGTGCCAACATGAAGTACTTCCTCGAGGCCATTATGCCCGTTTGCGAGGAGTGCGACATGAACATGTGCGTGCACCCCGACGATCCCCCCATCGAGATCCTGGGTCTGCCACGCATCGTACGTACCGAGGAGGATATCCAGTGGTTCCTCGATGCAGTGCCCAACAAGCATAACGGACTCACCTTCTGCGCTGGTTCGCTCTCAGCAGGTGCTTATAACAATGTGGTTGAGCTGGCCAAGAAGTTTGCCTCTCGCACCCACTTCGTTCACCTGCGCTCATGCCACATCTTCCCCAATGGCGACTTCACCGAGGCCTCTCACCTGGGCGGTCGTGCCGACCTGATTGAGCTCTGCCGCATCTTCGAGAAGGAAAATCCCGCTCTTCCGATGCGCGTAGACCATGGTATGACCTTCACCGACGAGCCTGGTGGCATCATGGACGAGTCGTCTCATGGCCACAATGCCGGCTATACCCTTCTGGGCCGTATGTTCGCACTGGGTCAGGTACAGGGCATCCTCGCCACAGTTGATAGAGAGTTAGGCATCGAATACAAACAACCCGGATTCTTTGATTGAAAATTGAAGATTGAAGATTGAAAATTGAAGATTATGAAGCTTAATGACATATTTTCCGGCAACTATAATGCCGCGGAGTGGAAAGCCAAGGGCTACCAACTCCCTAAGTTTGACATCAAGGCCGTCCGCGAGAAGACAGCCAAGGAGCCCACATGGGTACACTTCGGTGGTGGAAACATCTTCCGCGCCTTCCCCGCCGCCATCCTCAACGACGCCCTGAACACAGGTAAGTACGATCGCGGTGTCATCGTAGCCGAGACATTCGACTTCGAGGTCATCGACAAGGCCTACGCCCCTTACAACAACCTCTCGCTCTGCGTGAACCTCTGCTCAGACGGTTCTATCGAGAAGAAGGTCATCGCCAGCGTTACCGAGGCCCTCAAGGCCGATCCTCAGTTCCCCGACTGGAACCGTCTGGTGGAAATCTTCAAGAACCCCTCATTGCAGATGATCTCATTCACCATCACCGAGAAGGGTTACACCTACAACGAGGCCGACCTGGCTCGCGGACTGAAGCCCCTCTTCGCCATGGGTAAGGTATGCGCCCTGCTGCTCGAGCGCTGGCAGGCCGGTCAACTGCCCCTCACCGTTCAGAGCATGGACAACTGCTCGCACAATGGCGACAAGGTGAAGGCTGGTGTATTCGCCTATGCCGAGCGCTGGGTGAAGGACGGACTCGTTCCCGCCGCCTTCCTCGACTACCTGAAGGATGAAAAGAAAATCACCTTCCCCTGGTCGATGATCGACAAGATCACCCCACGCCCACACGAGAAGGTCAAGGAGATGCTGGCTGCCGATGGTTTCGACGACAACAACTACATCGAGACCGAGAAGCACACCTTCACCGCTCCGTTCGTGAATGCCGAAGAGGTGCAGTATCTCGTCATCGAGGACAACTATACCAACGGTCGTCCCCCACTCGATCTCGGTGGCGCTCTCTACACCACGCGCGAGACTGTGGATAAGGTGGAGACCATGAAGGTAACCACCTGTCTGAACCCGCTCCACACCGCCATGTCGATCTATGGCTGCATGCTGGGCTACACGCTCATCTCTGCCGAGATGGCCGATGAGGACCTGCGTCCGTTCGTTCAGAAGCTGGGATATATCGAGGCCATGCCTGTAGTCGTTGATCCAGGCGTGCTCAATCCCTACGAGTTCATCGGCGCCGTTATCAATCGCCGTCTGCCCAATCCGTTCATGCCCGATGCCCCACAGCGTATCGCCATGGATACCAGCCAGAAACTGCCCATCCGTTTCGGTGAGACACTGAAGAAGTACATCGCCCGCGGACTCGATAAGAGCAATCTGATTCTGATTCCCCTCACCCTGGCAGGTTACGCCCGCTACCTGAAGGGCATCAAGGACGATGGCACAACGTTCGATTGTTCACCCGATCCCATGCTCGAGGAACTGCAGGCCATCGTTGCACCGCTGCAGATTGGCAAGCCCGATCAGGACTGGAGTTGCCTGAAGACCCTCTACAGCCGCAAGGACGTGTTTGGTCTCGACCTCTACGAGGCAGGGCTTGGCGCTCAGATCGAGGGCTACGTCAAAGAGCTCTTCGCCGGCCCCGGTGCCGTTCGTCAGACGCTCCATAAGTACGTCTCAGCCCGTTAACATACTCCAAGCCTCGACACTCCCGTCGGGGCTTTTAAACTTTTCTACGATATGAAGAAACTCAGTTCTATTTTGGTTGTAGCGTGTGCGCTCGCCGTATTGATCAGCAGCTGCGCCACGCCCGAAGAGCGCGCCGCCCGAGCCGCCGAGCAAGCCCGTAAGGTGACTGCTGCACTTAATCAGCGAAACTATAAAGTCAGTGTCAACCGCATGATCCCCCTCCGAGGCAACTCCAAGACCGTATCCTATGGTTACGGCGTAGAAGTGCGCAACGACTCCCTGCTGTCCTATCTGCCCTACTTCGGTCATGCCTATAACGTGCCCTATGGTGGAGGCAAGGGTCTCAACTTCTCAGCTCCCATCGAGTCTTATCGCGAGTCGCAGCCCAAGGACGACCGCCGTCATATCGAGATCTCGCTCACCAACGATGAAGACACCTATCAATACATCATTGACATCTTCACCAACGGCAGCGCCAACATCGACGTAATCCCCCGCGAGCGCGACCGCATCACCTACTACGGCGAACTGGACTTCAAGTAAATCTGGATCAGGGGCCCAACCCTCCGCCTAAGTCTGTAAAAAACTAATCTTGCGTCGATTCTCTCTCGGCCTTACTGCGAAGTGAATCCAATATCGCCCCTGCTTATTTCGTTCGATGAATAGTTCATCGAAATCCCGCTTCGTGCCATCAGCAATATCCAGCAGGATATTCGCATAGCGAAGTGCTTGCTCTACGCCAACACAGCGGATATCCACGGCGCAACCCGTTAAATGGTTTGAATTCGGCGATCCTCCCACCAATTTATTCACCTCCGGCGATCGATACCCTGAGGTAATGATAATGGGCGCCTCATGTCTGACAGGGGACAGGTTCCTGTCAGATACACTCTGCGCTTCCGGGCTGACAGGAACCTGTCCCCCGTCAGACCCCACCTCTTCATATAGCACATTATTGCTGTAGCGGAGATCTTCCAGCCAGTCCTCGCAAATCCTGCGAAGATTCTCTATCGCCACGTGGCTGGGGATGTTCCCATCGGCCGTCTTGTGGCTTGTCTTACATACCTCCCCGAGCGAAAAGTGCTCGGAGAGGTGCATTGATTTGTTCATGCTTACATTACTCATACTCTAAATTCTAAATTAATAAAAAGTCACTGTGTCCTAGCGTCCTAGTGTCTCAGCGTTATAGCATCACCTTTCCGGTCTTCATATACCTTGCCTTGGTGGTTCCATTTTCGCAGTATTCGCCCGATTTCTCGATTAACCGATCTTTCAGCAAACGGCATACCCTTTTTCTAGCTGCTCCGATATTTTTCAATGTAAAACATTTCACTACATCATCTACCGTGAATTCTTCAGGCAATCGTTCGAAGGCTTCGAAGGTCTTCTGCTGACGGTGTACATTCACACTGGCATCGCGATTCTTGTTGTCGAAGTAGGCTTCGGCCATAGCTCCGAAGAAGTAACGCTGACAAGCAAATTGCATATTCACAATCAGTTCTGCCATTTTCCAGTCGGTCTCGTCCGTCTCGAATGCTCCGCAAAAGAAGTTGCCCTCCTGGTGCATCTTGTCCCAATGGCGCATCACGATAAACGGTGCCGAGAAATTCAGACCGTGGTAGGCACATCGCTTCAGCAGCATCTCGTCGGCCCTGGAGTCGTTCTCCTTGGCATCCTCCATGCGCCGAGCCGTCCAGTCGTAGAGCTCGTCTACAATCTTCTGCACACTGAGTTCACCCTTCATCTTGTTCAGCTTCTCGGCCCATTCCTTCAGCCGTTTGTCACTTTCGAAATCCACGGTACTCTCACGAGAGAGCATCTGGAAATCAGTCTCCGGCAGCGGGATACAAGTCAGTCGGGTGGCTAGTCCGGAACCGAAGTTCTGCTCGTTCACTTTCTTCTTCAGCGCCAGGGGCGTACCAGTATAGGCATAATTCCATGTCACGTTGAAGTCTTGAAAGATAGAGTCTACATTCGAATAAGCCTGTCCGTCTTCCTCATTGTGGAAGGCTTTGAGCTCCATGCTCATCTTGTCAATCCAAGAACCACCCTTCTGAACAGCCAAGGTATTATCCAACTCGGTGTCAAAAGTGAGCATATGCAGCTGCATGTCCTCGCCATCCACATTCTCCACGGCATTCACCATGTCTTGGATAAACTGGGCGTTCGATGTTCTCGAGGGGTGTACCCTCACTATCACCTTAGGCTTCGGAGGCTTTTCTTTGTTGGCCCCCTTGGTCTTCAACAACTCTCGATAGGCATTGATGGCCTTCTTGCCTACCTTGTCGGCCTCGATGATAGGCGCAGCCAACAGTTTGTAAAGCCGTGTGGCAAAGCTTTTTCCACATGCAGGATCACCCACCACAATAGCCGAGCCGTTTAGCCTCCGCTTCTCTTCTGGCCGATGGTAGAACCGATACCAGCACCGAGTCATCAGCGTCATCATCAAGCATCCGGCCACAATCAGAGCCGCCGGAAACTGATTCTTCTTCAATCCTTTGCACACATCCTTCAGAATGGGATAATCATCAAATAGTTCCTCAATCCGCTCACCCCAATCTTCCAATCTCTGGTCCATGTCTTGGGCTTGCGAACTATTGTCTTGAACTCCTTGTCTCCCTGTCTCCTTGTCTCCTTTAAGAACTTCTTGGTAAGTTCTTCCTGTGGCAGCCTTCACCGCCTCCTGCATGGCCTTACTGGGTAGCGAGCTTGCATACTTTTTCTCCTTCTCCGCGATGCACCCCGCTGCTGACTCCACGGTCTGCTCCACGTTCTCGTCGCGCTCATCGATGATCTCCTGCACCCACGGCTGGGCTTCGACGACCTGCCGTACCAGGGCTTTATCACCGTCGAGCATAAGCATGAGGTCTGTGGCGAGTTTAAGGGATTCAGCATGTCGGTTGGAGTCCTCCTTGCATGGCAATTGAGTGCCATAGCGAGCATTAATAATAGACTGAAGATTATAACCTCGCCACGTCGGTTCTGGGGGTCTGACAGGGGACAGGTTCCTGTCAGCCAGTTGCGCTTCTTTGTCTCTGACAGGAACCTGTCCCCTGTCAGACGATGCGCCCTTCTTCGTAGCCTGTGAATGACCGTTGCGATATAGAGATTCATATCTCTCAGCGTATTCTTTGTTCTCATACGTAAATAATTCCTTGTCTAAATAAAGTATGTCCGATTCTTTACAAATGTAACTCAGCCTTGAAGAATCCTTTCCGCTCTCATCTACCTCAATATCAAGCACTTGCGCCATGGCATGCTGATTATCGATGAGGTTCCCCCAATCGATCCTGGCCTTAAACACCAGCTTGATACCCTTGCCCGATGGCGTGATGTAGATAAAATAGATACCCAGATCCTTAAAGTCAAGACCCTTGCTGATCCATCCTTGATACAAGGCGTGAGGATCGTCAATGTGGTCCACATCTATGACCACCAAGCCTGTGAGCCTTGTGGCCGATTGCTTGCGCCATGCGCCTTCCTTACCCGCCTTCGAGGTGGTGACGTCGAAGGTAGAAGGGAAGATCCACCCAGGCAGCTTTCGCTTATACGAAGCCTCGCCCGTCTCTCGATACTTGTCAATACTCTCGTTCCATTGTGTTGCCCTGACGAGCGCAAAGAATTGCGCTTCGTCAACGGGCATGGTCGGATTACTAAAATTACTCTGATAACAAAACATAATAGGTTTACTCTTTAATTAAACGAAGTCTATGATTTCTCTTTCTATCAGCGCATCCTTCGCCTCTTTCACTTCCCGGTCCAGCACTCCCATCATGCGGGCTGTGCCTATCTCCTTCGGAATACTCTCGTAAACCTTGATTCTTTGCGGCGACTCTTTCACCCAACCATGCTCCAGATAGCGGACAATCCGGTCCTTCAGTCGGATGCGAGGCTTACAATTGTAGGCCTTGAAGGTGATACGACCTGTGATTTCATCACGATAAAGTGCGCCCTGCACATGCTTGCCCTCAGCGAGGCTGTTCAGCAGTTCCTCTGCGAACTCAATATACTTCTTAATATTCATTCAAATTAGATTTAGTGAAACAATATGGAAAAGCGGAGGTTTAGTTTGAGCTCAATTATATCCGGATACTTTTCCCCTCGCTCACTTGGTTAAAAAGGTCTGTGTGTTAACAAAAGGTTTGGGTCGGTTTTTAGATCAGGCTTTCTTCGATGGCATCCATGAGGTCGCCAAACGGCATCAGTTCCTCATAATGGTCATACTCTTCCGCCCTAGTCCACCAGTCTATCATACTGTCAAGCGATTCCTCGCCATCCATATCCATCTCCTTCAGCACCAGCTTGTAGATAGCCATCAGCTTAGAGATAGCATAGTTCATTGCTACGACTCCGACGATCGACGGATGGGCTGTCAGCAAAACATCTCTCATTCCACGATAAATTCTCTCACCTTCCTTCGGTGCAATCAAAAATTTCTTTTTCATAATTGATAATTTTATAGTTTAAAAATCTGGGCTTGCTAGGTTTTCTCTCACCTCTCACCTCATTCCCGAGCAAAGCTCGCCTACCCGTAGCCTTTCACCCCTAACCTCTAATAAGATCCTTAATAAATCTCCTTCCCTCTTCCGTCCAGACCAGACTGGCTTTCAGTTTCTGTTTACCATCGCAGGTGAATCTAACACTGTAGCGGTGGGTGGCCAGTCCCAAACCTCGGTACTTCTTGGTCAGTTGGTAGGCACCGTCTTTCTTGAATATCACATCCCAGTCTTTCAAGAATGAGTTCAGGTCACTACCACTCATGCCGTAGGTCTTGGCTATTTCTGTCGCGGTGTAGCAGAACTGGGTTCCTCGGTTCAGTTCTTCCAGCTCTTCGGTGATAATTCCACCGGCTTCGTTCAGAACATCCTCTTCACTCTTTTTCTGAAATCTCAGAATCTTCAGCATTTCTTTGCTCAGATTCTCTTTTGTTGCAATCGATAAAAGTCTTGCTCTCACTTTTTCTTTTTTGTTTAACGTCGTTTCCTTTTAAACGACCTTTTAAATTATTACTAATTACTTATTTAATTACTTATATATTTTTCTTTTGTTACTTTTCTTTTAAACCGTTTTCTTTTCATCGTTTTGTTGTTTTTGACGATGCAAAGGTACAGCAATTATCAACGCCTTTCCGATTTCTGCAATTTCCAAAATACATTTTTCTGCGAAGATTGCAAAAACGCCCACTCTCGATCCCCCGATTGTTAACAACCCTTTCACGAATCCTCATTTCTGCAATATTCAGCACCCCCGTTTTGGCCCGAAGTTGCAAAAAAGCGAAAAGGAACCCCTGCCTAGGCAGAGATTCCTTCCGTATATCGGTTTGGTTAGTATCTGTAGTTTCTGATTTCTAGTTTTCCAAAGCCCTTTTCAGGGTAGCGAGTCGTTCTTTCACTCCCTCATTCTGATAATTCACAAAGTCATTGATGTCGGGTGTGTTCTTGTGTTCTTCATGCAGATAGGCTGCATATCCCTCCTGGCTTGCTTCTCGCCCTAATACCTTATTAATAATAGAAAATGTCAGCCAGTAGTAATCCTTTAGTTTCTCATACTCATCCGTGGTAAAGCCCGTTTTCTTGATGGTCGTCTCATCCAGTTCTCCAAATCTGCTTCCAAGTAGTTTTCCCGTCAGTCTTGTCAAGGTCGATGCCTGCTCAATATCCTCCTTAAATGCCTCGTTCACGAAGTTCATCAGTTGTACGCCATTGCGCTTCTCAGCATCAGTCAATCCCAGATCCATCATCGCCATGCCGAAGGCAGCATACTGATAGCCATGTCTGAAGTCTACGTAGGTCGAGATGGTGGGTACCAGCGTCGTCACCAGTTCTTGGGCGGCTCGGCATGTAAATAAGTCCTTATAGGCCCCCGTGGCCGATTGCCTTAAGTCGTACAGCTCTATTCTCTGCCTCAGTAGTTTCAGGCATACCACGAACTTCATGTGACTCTTCAGTTGCGCTTGCGATAGCTTGTCGCGTTGCGATAGCAGGTAGGCCAGCGGCTCCTTTTCATTCTTGATCTGCTCGTTTAAGATGGCCACTTCGCCCAGTCGGTCGGCATCCGTATACTCCATCTCAAACTCCTCCAGAAATGTCTGTAGCGATTGTTTCGTGTCGCCGTTCTCCCGTAGGTAGCGTTCCAACCGCTTGAGGAACCGCAACTTTTCGCTCGGCCAGTGCTCCTCCGTGTACGCCCTTATCATTCCGAACCATCGCTGTAGTCGCAACTGAATGTTCTCCACCATGAGCTTCAGGTCGTCGATGATGCTACGCAGCTTCTTCCAGATGGTGTTGAGCGCCATCTCGATGATGTCGTACATCTTGTAGGCATAGTCCAGCGAGTCGAAGTTGGTGGGCAGTGCCTTCCCTGGCGTTATCATCTCCACCCACTCATACTTCCTTCTCACGTTCAAAATCTCGTCCTCCTCAATCTTGGGATACTTCTGATAGTCTCGGTTCCTGTAGATCGACACTTCGCCCATCTTGTCCTTCCAGATTTGCAGGAGTGCCTTCGTCTCCGATGCCAACGCATTCAAGTCCCCCGGAATCGGATTCAGGAGTGTGCGCTTCATTCGGGCTTCCACCACATCCAACTCGTATGCCGCCGTACAAGTAGCGCCATACATCATCATCTGTTTCCCAATTCTCTCGTGTTCGGAATACGATACTTCCTTCACACATCTGTTCCCCACCTCCAGCGCATGCAGGATTAAAGGGAGAATCTTAATCTCTTTGTTTGCCATAAAGTAAAATTAAGTAGATAATATAATAATATTAAAAAGCTTTTAGTTCTATTTCTCAATATCAAAACGGCAAACAGATTGTTTTTCACGGCGTCAAAAATACAACAAATCTTCGATCCCACCAAGCATTTCCAAAGATTTATTTTCTTCTGATACAAATATTGTTAAAGTTACACCAAAGTCTTCCGCAATCCAAATAAAAGCAGTATCTTTGCACCTCTGAAAAGCGCAGTGATGCGCACACCTTCATTTTATAGGTTATGATGTTAATAATAAAAATGGCGAAAACATTGCTCGATTGAATACCCTCCGCAGTGATGCACCGGTATTGTTATCACAAAGAGCGAAACTATATTTTTAGTTATTCACAGATTGTTAGCTATCGGGCCCTCAGCGATGAGCGCCCGTTTTTTTATTAATCATAAGGATCTTCTCGCTGATAGCGTGGTTCGCCCATGACACCAATAAAACATAAAAAGAGATAGAGTAATAACATATTCAGCAAAAAGCTGATGATTATCCCAGGCCATGTAGGATTGTTCTTACCACCATTGCTAATCGCAACGATGAACAGAAAAACCATTCCTGCGACGAAGATAATCAGGAACCATTCAGTAAACCCTATTCCAAACATATTCGTACTCTTTTTATATCCTAAATAACTATGCCTCCAGTTTACCAAGACGCATAATGATTGAAGTCTGACTTCTTCCCATCTTTCGTGAGATATATTTGATATCCTTACCCTCATGATGAAGAGTCAGGAGGAATCGATCTTCAGCTTTCGTCCAAGTCTTGTTGGCATTAGGATGAAGGGTATAGTTATTCTCTGTCACTTTTTCTGGATTGAGGAATTCATCAACGAAAACAGAAGGGAAACGCTTATCATACATCACTATCGTCTTGACTTTTGCCCTTGTAATCGCCACATAAAATAGTCTACGTTCTTCTCCAAATGGAAATTTGTCGCTCTTAGTTAAAACCACATCCAGAACGGGATCATCACTTATCTGTGAGGGGAAACCATACACATCTTTATTACATTGGAGTATTATCACATAATCAGCTTCCAAACCTTTTGACTTATGAACAGTCAGGAACTCTATCTTCCTATTATTGATAATATAGAAGAACTTTTCATTCTCCTTTACACTCTGATACATGAATGAAAGATAGTAATCATCAAAAGAGTATCTTCCTAGGAGGAAAATGGACTTGTCTTCTGGAATTTCAGCAATTAACTGGCCAATAACACTGCAATAATCATTTCTATCGTAGCTGCAGAAAGCCAACTCAGTCTTTGTCTGTGCTTTAAAGGGATGGATGTTCTTAGTTATCTGTGCCTTATTTCTCTGAATAAACTTTGAAGATAATCCCACTAGTGGCTCACCAAACCTATATGTTGTTTCTATTTTGTTTATTTCTGTAGGACCAAAAAAATCCGGGAAGCTATTAAATAACGCCATATCACTTCCAGAAAAGCGATAAATAGATTGCCAATCATCACCTACGCAATAGAGTTTGGCTGGAGGATTGCCCTCCCTCAGTGCCAAAAGAAACTTATATCTATCAACACTGATATCTTGGAACTCATCTACGATAATATACTCATATTGCATCGGATGATGTGTACTACAAAGTTCTGTCGCTTGAAGGATAGCATCAGTAAAATCTATCTGACCTCTTTTCTTTAACTCGTCTATATAGAGAGTATATACTGGCAGAAAAATATTATTGATAATGAATAAGCTACGTTTATCTTCTATCCTATTAAGGATTGTATTCAGAGATTTACAACTTGACTTTAGCAAAGTGATAAAAGTGACAACCAACCGAATAAAAGCTTTCTCCTTTTTACTTCCTTCGGGAATAATCATATCGTAAAGTTCTTCGGCATCTATTTCATGATATGGTATCCTATTCTCATCAAACATTCTTTTTAGACTCTCCTTTATATCTGTATAGTAGAAATCTGCGCTTGTGGTAGTGAGCAGTTTGGTAACAAATTTATCATGCACAGCCTTCTTCCACGTTATACCATCGCCATACAACTTATTAGCTTCTTCGTAAGAGATGCCCTTCTCCTTAGCAAACCATACAGGGACCAACCCGTGTTCATCAACACCGAAGTGTTCAAGATAAACCCTCTTGTATATACCATGATCATCATAATAGATCGAAAAGTCGGGCTTATACTGCGAATGAGTTTCATCTGAAACTTTATGTTCATATGGTTCCTCATAGCGGAACTTAATACCCAAAGAAGACAAAGCAAAACATAACTTTTGTTCTTGCTGACTCCTTACATAGATGGAATTCCCATCCATATCAGGGAACATTGCCTTTATTGTTGTTGCTTTCTGAGCAAGAAGTTCTTGCCTACGTTCATTTTTCTTTCTCTCCCACTCAGTTTCGTCTATTTGGTAATCCACAAAGTATTCAAGGACACTCTCACGGAAATTCGAATCATTCAGGAGTTTTCGGTAAATGTTCACAAAAATAGAATCAGTATTCTCACATATCGATGGCTTTTGTCCTGTAACATTTCCAATAAGATCAAGCGCCAATTTATGAAAAGTATATCCCCGAAGCTGTGGTATACCCATTCTATCCGTTAGTTCTGCTGCAGCCTTATTCGTGTAGCTTATAAGCAATATCTTCTCTGGGTTAACCTTTAGTTTCTCTGTCAGATATTTAACCTTTCCTACAATCGAGGATGTTTTACCACTACCAGCACTGCTAACTACAAGGCAGTTGTTTTCTTCTGAAACAATAGACCGTCTCTGCTGTCCATCAAGTGGGTAAGTTAGGCATGTGTCAAAGAATACCTTGTTGTTTTCGAGTCTATCTTTTATGACATTGTCGTTATGTCGTTTTACCAGATTATGTATTGATTCATAATCAGTTATCAACTTCTCTAGTTTGTCAGAAGGTGTTATCTGGAATAATTCCAGTCTTCGTTTCAACGAACATGCTTCATTGAAAGCGTTAGTAAAACGTTCTACGAACGCCGTTTCATCGGTTCCTGAGACAAAGCATTCTTGATATATCCCATTTAGGGCGGTCTCTATGTCATCAATATCATCGTCAAAGTCTACCGACACTTTCTTGAGTCGGTTTCTCATTGAAAAGAAGATAACACATCCAACAACAAGTAGGACAGAGGCGATAATAATACAGATCATCATTAGTCAAATGCATTAATATCGCTTATTGCAACCTAAATGTAACAGGTACTGTATACTTTACTCTCACAAGTATACCATTTTGTTTGCCAGGAATCCATTTAGGCATAGAGCCAACAACACGGACAGCCTCTTTATCCAAAGAAGGATCGACGCTCTTTATTACTTTTATATCAGATATTGAACCATCAGGCTCAACAACGTAAGAACATAATACCCTACCTTGAACGCCATTTTCTTCTGCGACAACAGGATATTGCACATTTCTAGAAATATACTCAAACAAGGCAGACGGACCACCGGGGAACTGTGGCATCTCTTCAACAACATCATATATCTTATTTAGATCAACGTCCTTGATGCCTTCTCCGTTTGAAAAACGAGGCGCTTCTTCAATCTTTGATGATTCAGAAATGTCTTCCCCAATTTTATCACTTGAAGAATTCCTTGGTTGATTAACTTTCAAAATTTGGCCTGGCGTTAGCCGAACGTTCTTTCCAATACGATTGAGTTTACATATTTCTTCTACTGTTGTATTACACTTTCGTGCGATAGAAGGAAGCGTATCGTCTTTTTTCACTTTATATAGGTGTAAACCCTCATTCTTCCGATAATTACTTGAATCATCATTCTTATTATCTCCTTTATTAGAAGATATCATATTCTCATATTTCGCCCAATCTATTTGCTCCAATGGCAGTTCGGCAATCGTTATACCATATGTGTATGCTCCTTTGTTTGTATAAGTAACCTTATAAGTTTTTGTCGGCTCTTTCAATTTGTTTCCATAAGTCAACTTGAAGGAAAGGTTACCTAACCTTTCGCATTTCAATAAATTATCAAAATCGTTCTTGTGATCTTTTTCAAGTTGTTCAAGAAATAATGCTCCAGGCTCACTATAGCCATAAAAATCTTGGGGGAGGATTCTAAGTTGTTTCTTTACATAATTCTGGGCCTTGGCGTTCTCTTTGCTGAAATTATATTTATTATTTTTATAATCCTTAATATAGACATAGCGTAATAACTCAAATTCCACATTCTCAAAATTGTTTTCCTCCACCCTAACAATGGCATACGATTTATTATACACATTATCTCCTACAACTGTGTACTGGGGATGATTAACATATTTTCTGTAACTTATTCTATGGGGATACGAATCATCGTGAAATGTATATTCTTCATTATATATCCATTCCCATCCACTTTTATCATCAACAATAATGGTGTTTCCTTTTTTATAGACCTTTTCTGGCTGTTCCTTGTCATTATACGACTTCTTCAAGGAAATCGAATCTATATATTTCATTTTTCTGTCAATAGGAGCCTGACGAGATATCATATCTTGTCCGTAACCTCTGACAAGAAGCATCAAGAAGAATAGCAAAAATAGTTTCCTCATATTTCTCGAAAAAAACTTATTTGATTTACAACTCATCACTTACTTCTGACTCAGATTCTTCATCATAATATGTTAATGAGATTCCCTGAAGTATTTTCTTGCTAATACTTTCATATCTATAACATGCCACAGTAACTACACGGCGAGGGAAAGACTTTGTATAGCCAGAAGACAACTTATATGTTGTGGTGTCTTGTGGTTCTCTTTCCATCATATTATATTTAGCAGAAACCGCTTTCAATATATTATCATAGTTTTCTATAGCAGCGGCTTTATCCTCACTATAATTCATAAAATTAATCCCATAGAACTTACCATTTGACATATAAACATCCAACATCTCCCATTGCATATTACCAAAAGTATAAAATCTGCCATGCTTGTTATAAAAATGCAATAAAGCATTCGAACTAGTCACATCGTTAAAAACAAGATCGTGAGCTTTAAAATTCTTGATAACCTCTTCTTTACTAGCACCAAAGGGCGTATCAAAGAATACACCTTGTATTTTATCATTAAAGATGGTGTCTCTGGTTTCTTGCTTTTCACCATTCACATAAGTAGTCTTTTTATTGGAATTACAGGAAACCATACAAAGCGTAACCAGAATCAATAATATGTACTTCTCCATTTCAAGATTGTTTTAAGTTCTTAATCTGATTGCAAAGATATATAAAAGATATTAGAGTTCCAAATTATTCGCCTAAAATCTTTATTTTTCGACAGTGGCATCTGTAAAATCAGGCATATTCTTGTATTCCTCAAATAATTCTATTGGAATAGCGTAGACATTACATCTTTTTAAACTATTGTTCTCGTCGATCACAATCCAAACTTTTTCCACATTTTTTCACTTTCCGGGTTGTAATTTGTGAAAAACATGCCGACAAGTAACAATATCTGCGAGAAATGTTGTACCTTTGCACTTTGGTTATCAACCATGACTTATGATAGAAGAAATAGAAACTGAAACCGAAATACTTGAAGAGGGGCTGGGCTTGATAGTGGCTGAGCCCCAGGTTAGGGATATTTTATCTGAGTTGGAAGAACTGCACATGCGTCGCGGTTCTCATTTCATCTGGCAATTGAAGGTAATTGCAAGCCATCCTTCTTTCTCTCCTGTAGAAAACGAAACCAACATTTTCAGCACTGGTGGCGAAAGCGGTGAAGACTATGAGAATCTGCTCAATGCAGCTCGCAAAGCCGTAGAACATGGATATCGCGTTTTCATTCTTCCTAACCCACAGGGCATCAGAACGGCTGATTTCATCTTCGAGCGTAAAGGCGTGTATAAGTTGTTTGACCTGAAGACCATATCAGGGAAAAACTCCGTTGGTAACAGATTGAGAGAATCGATAGGACAAACGAATCGCGTATTGATTAACATGACCGTTGACTATAATCCCCGCCAACTCGCTATTAGCATCAGACAATATTTCGAGAAGAACAGCGAGGCTTTAGAAGTAATGATTATCAAAGGCGGGAAAATGATTTCCGTTATTCGTGAGGATGTGATGGGTGCCTCATTTATTAAGTACTTCATGATGAAGTATACAAAATAAAAAAGCCACCCGCGCTCGGCCTGCAAGGACGCTTGCCTAAGCAAGAAGGTGACTTTAAATGGGCAGTATCGATAAAGCCTTACCCCACGCGGGATTCTACCCGGATAGTCAAAAGTGAACTTCTGACGGTGCAAAGATAATAAGAAATTCAATACCTTCCAAACTTTTCGCCAATTATTTGCAGTTATTTAATTTTTAACGTCATATTAATGCTGATGAATCTTGGCAATCTGAGCCTGCTTCTGCTCCCGCGAGCAAGGATGCAAATGCGATCGGGCCTTCAGTGCCATTTAGCATTTCATGCCTTTGATAAATTAAGAGGATTAGGAGTCAGTTATTTTATCCATTAAGTATAATCAGGCATATTCTTGTATTCCTCAAATAATTCTATTGGAATAGCGTAAACATTACATCTTTTTAAACTATTGTTCTCGTCTATCACAATCCATACTTTTTCATGCCGCGCTCTCGAGTCTTGAGGTTCATGTGCAAGTGAATCTGCGGTATAGATCTGTTTATCGACATCACAATCATTATAATTCAGTAAATTAATAAAACGCAAGTCAGGGAAAAACTTCGATATATAGACGGCAATATTGTAAGTGATACAGAGCGTAAAACACTGATTATAGAATATGAGATTGGGGTATTTAGTCCTAAAAACGCAATGTTGCTCGAAGGTTAAGGCTTTGAGTTGCATATTACTCCTATCCAAATAATAATGCTGGCCTACTTCTAATTTGTTTTCAGGAAACAATTTTCTTGATTTCTTTCCATAAAAAAGATGCATCATCCGCTCGTAATTAGTTCCATCATAGCATATCACTATGATACCATATGGATCATCTATTCGATAATGTTCATACTCCATATAGTCAAAACCATTAAATCTTAAAGCCAAATACAAACAACGTTCTTTATCACCACTAATCTTATACGGATATTTAATCTTATCTTGTATTTTACATTTTCTATTAATATGCAAATTAATTATTTTCTGTATACTTAAAAGATTAACATCACCAATTTCTGATAATTTATTTAGTATATATTTTTCCGAAAAAGAACACATCTTATTGACGAGTTCATCACAACTATAATTAGAGAGCATCCTTTTTTGATTGCTTATTGAGTGAAAAACCTCGACCGCTATGGGTTGCAATTGCAGTCCATTCCATTTTTGTGGCAGCAAATGAGCTATTTGTATTTCATAAAAACGCATAAATGGCACCTGATGGAAACTAAACTGATAGTCTGGCACTTTGAAATATGCTATCCGTTCTTCCTTATCATAATAGATATCAACCCCATCAATGGGATGATATAAAAGCCATAAGAATAAAATAGCAACATGCCCCTTGATATAACGATAAGTTGTTACCTCTTTGCCTATAGGCTTTTTAATTGCAGCATTAAGTAGATTCAATGAAGCCACTAGGGTCATTACATCCTCCCGATTTTTTGGAGGGAATCTATATTCAACCACATCGGCTGCTAATAAAATATCATGTAGTTCCATATTAAATGCAAAGATAAAGCAAATCAGTTAAAATAACAAAACAATTTATATATTTGCTGTTTAACGCTAGGACGCAGTGACGCTAGGACGCAGTGACTTTTTGTTTTTTACCGTGGAGAAAAGTGACGGATGGATGAATGGATAGTTATTAATCATTGGACTAATAATTTATATATTATATATATATTATAATATATATATAATATATAAATTTAATATAAGGTATTTTGTCGCAGTGTAGAAATGCAGAAGTCACTGCGTCACTGCGTCCTAGTGTCTCAGCGTGGTCGGAGAAAACCTCGGTTTTAAAAATTTTAAAAAGGGATTTTAGGCGGATTAGACCTCCCCTAACCCCTCCTGAACTAAGACGGAAAATATTTTTCATATATTCTAAAAAATTATTGCGAAAATATTTGGTAGTTTCAGAAAAATGTTGTACCTTTGTACTCGCAAACAAGAAGTTAGCGAGTACGAGTGAAGGCTGCGTCTCAGCATAGCTTAAGCAAGCTTAGCTCTGCATTCTTGGACTAGCCAAGCGACCATAGGTCGAGCGCGACTTGCACTTCCCTTGCATCGTAATTGAGAAATTGGTACCGACTTAATTACATTGAAAGTAATTTAAATTATTGTTTAATCCTTAAATCAAATTTTTAGAACTATGGCAAGTGAAGTAATTGCATTTTCTGTGAATCTGCGTAGAAACCAGAACAAGTACAATGCCGCATACGGCAAGTACTACCCCGAGGCCGACACGAAGGAGCCTCTGAACCTGAAGGGTTTTGCCCGTCACCTGAGTGAGCACGGCAAACTCGTAGACTACCCGATGGCAGTACTGGTGCTGCAGAACATCGTAGGATGTCTGAAGGAAATGGCCATTCAGGGCCAACCCGTGAAGCTGGACGGCTTCGGAACGTTCACCCCAGTTATCGAGAGCGATGGCACCAAGGTGGTGGACTCGGTAGAAGGAAGTCTCAACGTAGGTCTCGACAACCTGATTGCAGGTGTGCATCTGCGTTTTACCCCAGAAAACACGAAGGGTGATGCTCTGACCAGCCGAGCCTTGAAAAAGGAATGCACCTTCAAGAGCGCCTACGTGGTCAGCTCGAAAGAGAAGACCGTTAACGGCAAGAAGGTAAAGTATCAGGAGAAGATCCCCATCAGCTCGTTCGCTGTAGCGACAGCGACAGAGGCTAACGCCTCTGGAGATTAAGAGGTGAGAGGTGAGAGGTGAGAGAAAAGCTAGCAAAGCCACTAGAGCACCTTCGGTACATTTCTCTAGCTTCTAGCTTCTCCCCTCTCCTCACTAATTTTTTGTTGAACTAAAAATTTGTATCATGTCTAAGAAAGAAACCGCAAAGTTTATCGTGCAGTTGATTGCATCGATCGCTACGGCGATTCTCACTGCACTGGGCGCCACAAGTTGCGTCGGAGCGTAGCGGCCTGAGGGGCCGCAAATGACAGGGGGTATTTTTATGCCCCCTATTATAATATATACATTATTAATATATATGCAAAAGTTATGAATAAGAATGCATAAACGAAAAGGAGGAAAGGGGCGATTTGTGCCCGAACACACGAAAAAGACTAAGAATTGACCTTTTGGCTTGATTTAAATCAATTAAGTGACAAAAAGAAAGATTTTGCGTGAAAAAATTGATAAATTGTTTGTTATTTCAGATTTTTGCTGTAATTTTGCAGTCGAAAAGTTAAAAGCATAGACAAATTGAATGTCAAAGCAAGCAATATCGATCAAATTGAATATTTAATCATTATAACACTTTAAAAACAGTATTAGATTATGAATGCAGCACAAGTTGTTGAGGAATTGAAACAGAGATTCCCGAATGAGCCGGAGTACATCCAGGCAGTGTCTCAGGTACTTCCTACGATTGAGGAAGAGTACAACAAGCACCCCGAGTTTGAGAAGGCAAATCTGATTGAGCGCCTTTGCATCCCCGATCGCGTTTGTGAGTTCCGTATCACATGGACCGACGACAAGGGTAACGTACAGACTAACATGGGTTATCGTATTCAGCACAATAACGCCATTGGCCCGTACAAAGGTGGTCTTCGCTATCACAAGAGTGTGAACCTGGGTATCCTGAAGTTCCTGGCTTTCGAGCAGACTTTCAAGAACTCTCTGACAACCCTGCCTATGGGTGGTGCTAAGGGTGGATCTGACTTCTCACCCCGTGGCAAGAGCGACGCTGAGGTAATGCGTTTCTGCCAGGCATTCATGAACGAGCTTTATCGCGTAATCGGTCCTGATGAGGACGTTCCCGCTGGTGATATCGGTGTAGGTGGACGTGAGGTAGGTTACCTGTTCGGACAGTACAAGAAGCTGACTCATCAGTTCCAGGGCGTGCTGACCGGTAAGGGTCTGAGCTTCGGTGGTTCACTGATTCGTCCTGAGGCTACTGGTTACGGTTGCGTATACTTCCTGACTTCTATGCTGGCTACTCGCGGCATCGAGCTGAAGGGTAAGAAGGTGCTGATCTCTGGTTCTGGTAACGTGGCTCAGTATGCTACAGAGAAGTGCATCCAGCTTGGTGCAATCCCCTTGACGCTCTCTGACTCAGACGGTTACATCTACGATCCCGATGGTATCGACGAGGCTAAGCTCGCTTATGTGAAGGAGCTGAAGAACGTAGAGCGCGGACGTATCAAGGAGTATGCTGAGGAGTATCCCAACGCTGTTTACCACGCTGGTGAGCGCCCCTGGCACGAGAAGGCCGACATCGCCCTGCCTTGCGCTACTCAGAACGAGATCAACGGCGAGCAGGCTCAGGCTCTGATCGACAATGGTGTAATCGCTGTAGCTGAGGGTGCTAACATGCCTTCACTGCCCGAGGCCATCAAGATCTTCCAGGATGCCAAGATCCTCTATGCTCCTGGTAAGGCAAGTAACGCTGGTGGTGTATCAGTATCTGGACTTGAGATGAGTCAGAACTCTGAGCGTCTGAGCTGGACTGCTAAGGAGGTTGACGACTATCTGAAGCGCATTATGAACGACATTCATGAGAACTGCGTGAAGTATGGTACTCAGGCTGATGGTTACATCAACTATGTAAAGGGTGCTAACGTAGCTGGCTTCATGAAGGTTGCCAATGCCATGATGGCTCAGGGCATTGTGTAAGCTAGACGTAAGTCAAGGTTATCACAATGATGCTGTTAGGCATTGTGTAAGCTCGGCGTAAGCCAAGGTTACACAAAATGATGACCGAAGAGAATCATTTTGTATAATTATTAATTATAATGTAATAACGAAGAGCGGGGGCTAACTCGAGAGAGTTGGCCTCTGTTTTTGTTAATAATTCATAAATAATCACTCACCCCTCACCTCTCACCTCTCACTTCTCACATATTCTTTGTACCTTTGCAGCCGTTTTATCCCCCATAGGGGGAAATAGGGGCCGGGACAGGCGCTTGCTCCTATCGATTATTAACCCTTTAAAGATGGTCTGATAAACGTCTGTTCAGACCCCGCCCCGACAAACAAACGAGGGGCAAATGAAATTTTATATTATGTCAGATTTAACAAAGAACGTTAAGCCGCTCGACGATTTCAACTGGGATGAGTTCGAGAATGGTATCAGCGCTGGTGTCAGCAAGGAAGAACTCGACAAGGCGTATGATGAAACCCTTAACAAGGTGGCCGATCACCAGGTAGTAGAAGGTAAGGTGATCAGCGTTGACAAGAAGGAAGTTGTTGTCAACATCGGCTACAAGAGCGACGGTATTATCCCCGCTTCAGAATTCCGCTACAATCCCGACCTGAAGATCGGCGACACTGTAGAGGTTTACGTGGAGAGCGCAGAGGACAAGAAGGGTCAGCTGATTCTCTCTCACAAGAAGGCTCGCCTGAGCAAGTCTTGGGACGAGGTTAACGCAGCTCTGGAGGCTGATGCTATTATTCAGGGTTACATCAAGTGCCGCACTAAGGGTGGTATGATTGTCGACGTATTCGGCATCGAGGCCTTCCTGCCCGGCTCACAGATCGACGTTCACCCCATACGCGACTACGACCAGTTCGTGGGCAAGACTATGGAGTTCAAGGTTGTTAAGATTAACCAGGAGTTCCGCAACGTTGTGGTTTCTCACAAGGCTCTCATTGAGCAGGAGCTCGAGGCTCAGAAGAAGGAGATCATCGGTCGCCTGGAGAAGGGTCAGATCCTCGAGGGTACCGTTAAGAACATCACTTCTTACGGTGTATTCGTTGACCTCGGTGGTGTTGACGGACTCATCCACATCACTGACCTGTCTTGGGGCCGCGTAGACGATCCTCACAAGGTAGTAGAGCTCGACCAGAAGATCAATGTGGTAATCCTCGACTTCGACGACGAGAAGCGCCGCATCGCCCTCGGTCTGAAGCAGCTCACTCCTCATCCTTGGGATGCTCTTGATCAGAACCTCAAGGTGGGTGACCACGTGAAGGGTAAGGTAGTCGTTATCGCTGACTACGGTGCATTCGTTGAGATCCAGCCCGGTGTTGAGGGTCTGATCCACGTTTCTGAGATGTCTTGGAGCCAGCACCTGCGCTCAGCTCAGGAGTTCCTGAAGGTTGGCGAGGATGTAGAGGCTGTAATCCTGACTCTCGACCGCGACGAGCGCAAGATGAGCCTGGGTATCAAGCAGCTCCGCGAGGATCCCTGGGAGGCTATCGAGACCAAGTATCCTGTTGGCAGCAAGCACACTGCTAAGGTTCGCAACTTCACCAACTTCGGCGTATTCGTAGAGCTCGAGGAGGGTGTTGACGGTCTGATCCACATCAGCGACCTCTCTTGGACCAAGAAGGTTAAGCATCCTTCTGAGTTCACTCAGGTAGGTGCTCAGATCGAGGTAATCGTTCTGGATATCGATAAGGAGAACCGCCGTCTCTCTCTCGGTCACAAGCAGCTCGAGGACAATCCTTGGGATGTATTCGAGGAGAAGTACACCGTAGGTTCTATCCACGAGGGTAAGATCAGCGAGATGCTCGAGAAGGGCGCCGTTGTAGCTCTCGAGGAGAACGTTGAGGGCTTCGCTACTCCTAAGCACCTCGTTAAGGAGGATGGCTCACAGGCTCAGGCTGGTGAGACTCTGCCCTTCAAGGTGATCGAGTTCAACAAGGACAGCAAGCGCATCATCCTCAGCCACAGCCGTACCTTCGAGGATCCCGCTCGCGAGGAGAAGAAGGCCGCTGCCAAGAAGGCTCGCGCTCCGAAGAACGACACTCCGAAGATTGAGAACGTAGCTGCCAGCACAACCCTGGGCGACATCGACGCTCTGGCTCAGCTGAAGGCTCAGATGGAGAAGGGTGAGAAGAAGAAGAAGTAATCACTTCCCTACTCTATAATCACTAATCCCTCCGGAACCCCCGGAGGGATTTTTTGTTTGGCACGATATTTGCATTACCTTGGGCAGAACATTAATAAATAAGTATATACAGTTATGCAAAAAGGTAACATCGGGGTTACAACCGAGAATATATTCCCCGTCATCAAAAAGTTTCTCTACAGTGATCATGAGATTTTCCTCCGCGAGATGGTGTCGAACGCCGTCGACGCTACACAGAAGTTGAAGACACTCGCTCAGCAGGGTGAGTTCAAGGGCGAACTGGGCGACCTGACCGTTCGCGTGAACTTCGATGCCGACAAGGGTACCATCACCATCAGCGACCATGGTATCGGCATGACCGAGGAGGAGATCGACAAGTACATCAACCAGATTGCTTTCTCGGGCGTGACCGACTTCCTCGAGAAGTACAAGGACAACGCCAACAACATCATCGGACACTTCGGACTGGGTTTCTACTCTTCGTTCATGGTATCGAAGAAGGTGGAGATCATCACCAAGAGCTACAAAGAGGGCTCGAAGGCCGTGAAGTGGAGCTGCGACGGAAGTCCTGCCTACGAGATTGACGATGCCGAGCGCGAGGAGCACGGATCGGACATCATCCTCTACATAGACGATGACTGCAAGGAATTCCTCGACAAGGGTAAGCTGGAAGGACTGCTGCAGAAGTACTGCAAGTTCATGGCTGTGCCCGTGGCATTCGGCAAGAAGCAGGAATGGAGCAGCGAGGAGAAGAAGATGGTGGACAAGGATGAGGACAACATTATTAATAATGTAGAGCCCCTGTGGACGAAGGCTCCCTCAACCCTGAAGGACGAGGACTACAAGAACTTCTATCGCACACTCTACCCCATGAGCGACGAGCCCCTGTTCTGGATTCACCTGAACGTGGACTATCCCTTCAACCTGACGGGTATTCTGTACTTCCCGAAGATCAAGTCGAACATCGAGCTGCAGAAGAACAAGATTCAGCTGTACTGCAACCAGGTATTCGTGACGGATCAGGTGGAGGGTATCGTGCCTGAGTTCCTGACGCTGCTGCATGGTGTGATCGACTCGCCCGATATTCCCCTGAACGTAAGCCGCAGCTATCTGCAGAGCGATCGCGAGGTGAAGAAGATTTCTACCTACATCACCAAGAAGGTGGCCGACCGACTGAAGGCTATCTTCACGGAGAACCGCAAGGAGTACGAGGAGAAGTGGGACGACCTGAAGCTGTTTATCAACTACGGTATTCTGGCTGAGGAGAACTTCTACGATCGTGCCAAGGACTTCGCCCTGATGAAGGACACTGAGGGTAAGTTCTTTACCTTCGACGAGTATAAGACGCTGATCGAGGCCAACCAGAAGGACAAGAACGACCAGTTGGTATACCTCTACGCCACCGATAAGGAGGAGCAGTACAGTTACATCAAGGCTGCTCAGGATAAGGGCTACTCAGTATTGCTGCTCGACGGCCAGCTGGATGTACCTACCATCCAGACGCTGGAGCAGAAGTTCGAGAAGAGTCACTTCACGCGTGTGGACTCTGACATCATTGAGCGACTCATCGTGAAGGAGGATGCGCCAAAGTCTCAGCTCACAGAGGAGCAGTCTGACAATCTGTCAGCCGTATTCCGCACACAGATGCCAAAGATAGAGCATGCTGAGTTTATGGTTCAGGTGGATGCGCTCGGCGAGGAGGCTCGTCCGGTGATCATCACCCAGAACGAGTATATGCGTCGTATGAAGGAGATGAGCCGATTCCAGCCTGGCATGAGCTTCTACGGACAGATGCCCGACTCATTCAACATTGTGCTGAACTCTGACCACGCGCTGGTGAAGAAGGTGCTCGAGGAGAGCGAGGCTGCTACTGCCGAGGCTCTGAAGCCCATCGAGGCAGAGCTGAAGGGTCAGGAGGCTCGTCTGGCTGCCATCCGTGCCCAGCAGGATAAGAAGAAGTATGACGAGATTACTCAGGAGGAGAAGGATCAGAAGGCCGAGGCTGAGAAGGCTGTTCAGGAGCAGAAGGACAAGAAGACTGCTGTGATAGCCGACTATGCCAAGGGCAACTCGGTTGTTCACCAGCTCATTGACCTGGCTCTGCTGCAGAACGGTATGCTTAAGGGCGAAGCGCTCGATAAGTTCCTGAAGCGTAGCGTAGAACTTATCAAGGGTTAATCACAAAAAAAGGCTCCCCGTTTTGGGGAGCTTTTTTCTTTATTTCCGATGTAATTCACGAAGGCGGGACTTATAAGCCTTGCGGAGTTTGCGCACAGCCTTATCGCGTATCTGGCGCACACGCTCGCGCTTCAAGTCCATATCCTCAGCAATCTCAGCCATCGTTTCATGTTCCTGATCAATGCCAAAGAAAGCATTCACCACCTGCGCCTCGCGTTTATCGAGCGAGCCGAGGGCAAACTCCACAGCATCTTCAATCGCCTCGGAATGTACACGCTCATCAGCCAAAGGAGCATCTTGATTCACAAGAACTGACAACAGGCTCATATTGGTACGATGGCCCAGAGGGGCATCGACGGAAAGGGGCATGCTCTGCTGATGGGCAATATCCGACTTCACATCCTTGGGCACCTGATAGAGTCCGGCCTGCTGATCGATAAACTTCTCGATGGCCTCACGCACATAGACGACGGCATAGTTTACAAAGCGTACGCCTTTCTTGGCATCAAACTTCGAGGCGGCTTTCATCAGACCGATGTTTCCCTCGCTCACGATGTCTTCCATCGCAACGCCCTTGCCTTTATACTGACGGGCAATAGCTACCACAAACCTAAGATTGGCCTCAACAAGTTTCGACAAGGCTTTAGCATCGCCCTTCAGGATCCGCTCTGACAGTTGCTTCTCAACTTCGTCGGAAAGCAAAGCCTCCTTACCTATCTCGTCTAAATAACGATTTAATACTGAATCTTCCATATATCTAACTTTTGTGCAAAGATACAAAAGATTATCGATTAAGCGAAGAGATTATATATTTAATTTGGATTTTTTAGGCAAAAAGGGCGCGGAATTGAGCTTCGCTCGATCCCTCCCCCTGCCACGGGCGGAATTGATTTCATCGATCCTTAGCCCTGCCACGGGCTAAGGATCAAAACCGAAACAAAAATCCCGCTTGAAAGTAAACTTTCAGCGGGATTCTCATTTCGGTTTTGTGATTCCGGCGGGATTCAAACCCACAACCTTCTGATCCGTAGTCAGATGCTCTATTCAGTTGAGCTACGGAACCATTCAGCTCCTCATTATCTGA
>CADBVZ010000023.1:0-6034 GCA_902798285.1 uncultured Prevotella sp.
GCTCCCAGGGGTGGGATACAAAGCCACGTAGATGGGGCCAGCGGCATTGTCAGGGCGTGTCAGGGCGTAGCCGTTGCCACACAACTGGATATCGAGCTTCTTGATTTTGTCGGTGATGTCGGTGCCAGCGTAGTCCTTGATGGTCAGCTCGGCGATGGTCAGCTGGTTCTTCAGCGTGGCTGAGCCTGGCAGCCCACCGTTGCTGGTAAGGTTGCCGTCATACACGGCGAGGTCGAATTTGCTGGCGAGGGTGGCCAGCGTGCCGTCCTGGTCATCTGATAATTTCTCTTTGTTGATGGTTTTCTCGATTTCTTCGGCTGGTCCAATATCCGTTCTCCCCATCGCTGCGGGATAGATATAGCGCAGCTGACTCTCCGGCTTCGGATCCGTCATCTCCACCGTGATCGTCGCCGTCTTGCCGTCGCTGGAGATGTCGTTAGCGGTCAGCGCAGCACTGTTGGCAAGTTGCAGTTCGCCGCTCGTATTCTTATAGTAGATGGCTATCTGGTCGCCCACGGCGAAGGTTTTCTTGCCGTCGGCATCGAGTGCTCGGGTACCGGCACTGCCCCCGAGACTGATGGTCGTTGTCTGGATCACCTTGTTGCCGCTCTTGGCCTGTGGTGCCTCGTTGGCCATGTCCTCGCCGGCGCAGCCCATGAGGATGGCGCCCACCACTGCGAGGGCTGCCATCATCGTATATTTACATCTATTTTTCATTGCTCACTTCGTTTTTAGGGTTTACCATTCTGTTCCGTCTTTTTTGTCGTAGTCCTCCAGTCCGCCTTGTGACGACACGTTTATCTTATACGAGGCGGTCTTCGTGGCGTAGGTGTAGTTGTCGCCGTCGGTGACGGTGGCCGTGATGGTGGCCTCGCCTTTGCCCATGATGGTCACTTCGCCCGTGGTGGTGTTGACCTTAGCGACCGACTCTTTATCGGAAGAGTAGGTCACCTTGCCGTCGCCCGTCTTCGTCAGGGCATTGGTAAACGCAGCGTCGGTGGTCAGTTTCTCGATCAATGCGGTCGCATAGCTGATGCTGCCTGCAGCCTTGCTGATGGTCACGGTGGCTGAGCCAGTGACCGTTGTGTAGCCCGGCTTTGCCACCTGATAATAGACGGTGTATTCGCCTGAAGTGGTGTAAGTGGGACTGGCTTCGAGGGTGTAAGTGCCTGCTGCTGTGCCGTATTTGATGGTGGCGCCCTCTGGAGCGTTCACGGTGATGCCGTGGGCTGAGTTGTCGTAAGTACCGCTGTAGCCAGTGGCGCTGACGGTCATCGCGGCTGTGCCAACGCCGATGGTATACGAGGCGGTCTTCGTGGCGTAGGTGTATGTGGGGCCATCGGCGACGGTGGCTGTGATGGTGGCCTCGCCGTTGCCCTTGATGGTCACTTCGCCCGTGGTGGTGTTGACCTTAGCGACCGACTCTTTATCGGATGAGTAGGTCACCGTGCCGTCGCCCGTCTTCGTGAGCTCATTGGTGAAGTTAGCGTCGCCGAAGGTCTTGTTGACGCTGGCCGTGGCGTAGCTGATGGCGCCGGCCTTCTTGTTGACTGTCACCTTGCAGGTGGCGGTTTTTCCGCCATCGGTGGTGGTCACGGTGATGGTGGCCTCGCCAACGCCTACGGCGGTTACATTACCTGTGGCGTCGACGGTGGCAACGGAAGTCTTGTCGCTGCTCCAGGTCACGGTCTTGTCGGTGGCATCCTCAGGAGCCACGGTAGCGGTGAGCTGACCTTCGCTGCCAACGGTCAGTACCAGCTTGGTCTTGTCGAGCGTCACGTCGGTGACGGGGATGGCTCCAGAGATCTGGGCTGTCCAGCCTGTGGGCACGCCGTCGTCGCTGTTGGGCGTCATCGGCACCAGCGTCTCCAGCACCTTCTCGCCTGTGGCCTCAGTGCCGGCATTGGTCAGCCAGCCCTTCGTGCAGCCCTCAGCCGAGATGTCGGTAGCCAGGCACTTCACGTGGTTCAGTTTGGCACAGTCGTAGAACATCTCTTGATAGCAGCCTTTCTCGAGCTTCGGGGCAGGCAGCACGGGTGCCTTCTCGATACCCTTACAGCCGTTGAACATGTCCTGATAGCAACCCTCCGTCAGTGTGGTGGCGGGCAACACGAGCTGACGCTCGGCATTGTTCACGAGATTCTCAGCCCCTGCGAACAGGCCGTAGAAGGCGTTCTTTGCCTCGATGGCAGTAGCACCCTCCAGACCGTCCTTGCCCTTCAGCAGACTCGTCACGTTACCGAAGATCTCGGTCTTCATCGAAGGACGGATGTTGATGTACTTCGCACCCTCGTCAATAGCTCTTGTACCGCCACGGGTTCCTGCCACAGCGCCACCACCAAGAGAGGTGTTGATGCTGTAGAGCTGCACCACGTCGCCCTTCTTCACCTCGATGTCGTAGGCACCGGCGGTGTTCTTGGCAATGGTCTGCTCCTGGCCGTCGTTGATGGTGAAGTGGATGTCGCCAGCCAGCGTGATGCCGTTGTAGAAGGTGACGGTGATCTTGCCGTCATCCTGTGGCAGGAACGTCAGCGGCGTGGCTTTATCCACAGCGGCCAGCTGCTCGGCAGGGATGCCGTTAACAACGACTTTATAAGAGACGCTCTTGGAAATCTGGGGCGCACTCACGGTGATGGTGATCTCGCCAGGAGTGAAGGCTGTCACCTTACCCGTCTGACTCACCGTAGCTACGGCAGGCGTGCTGGAGGCATAGGTGAGTGGGACGTCAGCCGAGTTGATCGTCGCCGGTCTGGAGGCCGTCTGACCTACCGACAGTGTCAGCGTGGCATTGTCGATCTGGATGTCGGGGGTTGTACTACTTTGCGTGGGACGGTCGTCAGGGCCGAAGACAGCCTCGAGCAACTCCTCGCACGACGTCATTCCTATTGTCATCATCAGCAAGAAGAGCCAGTTAAGAATAGATCTGTTTCGTTTCATAATTTAATGGTGTTTGGTTATTCTGTGGCAAAGTTAGTCATTATATCGGAAACTACAAAATAAATCAAGCATTTTTTTATGAGAGGTGCCAGTTTTCAAAGATGAGAAATAAAGAACGAGGCTTGCATCCCTGCAGGCCTCGTTCTCGTTCTAACTTCCTCATTCGTTTGTTGCGACAAGGCAGGTGATTTGCGACAAAGGGACGGAAGGGGCTTCTTTTGATCCAGCTTTGCGGATCGGAAAACCGTCCCCATGATCCAGACGGATCAAAAAAAACGGGGGGGATTATTGTGTAATAGCAAAAAAAAGCGTAACTTTGTGGCCGCATTAATTAAGAATATTGTAACGAATATGAAATACGGAGTTATTGGCACTGGTGCCATTGGCGGATTTTACGGAGCTAAACTGGCTCACGGAGGACAGGAGGTTCACTTCCTGCTGCACAGCGACTATGAGTATGTGAAACAGCACGGACTGCAGGTGGACTCCTGCGACGGATCGTTTCATCTGGATGATGTGAACGCCTATCAGCATACGGAGGATATGCCGAAGTGCGACGTGGTGCTGGTATGTCTGAAGTCGGTGAACAACAGCAAGTTGCAGTCGTTGCTTCCACCATTACTGCACGAGAAAACGCTGGTGGTGCTGATTCAGAACGGCATCGGTGTGGAGGCGGATGTGGAGAAGATGTTTCCCGGCGTGCAACTGGCTGCGGGACTGGCATTTATCTGTTCTGCCAAGACGGAGCCGGGCAGAGTGAACCACCAGTGTTATGGCAGCATTAACCTGGCCAACTACTCATGCAAGGACGAGGCGCTGATGCAGGCCGTGGTGGATGAATTCCGCGAGGCCAGCATTGAGACGGGGCTGGTGGAATATAACGAGGCAAGATGGAAAAAGGCGGTATGGAACATGCCGTTTAACGGTATGACAGTGGCGCTGCACACGCAGACTGACCTGCTGCTGAAGAACGAATCGACCCGACGACTGATTCGCGAGCAGATGATGGAGGTGGTAGGTGCTGCCCAGCACCTGGGCGTGAAGAATCTTGATGAGAAGTTCGTAGACAAGATGATAGCCACCACAGACGTCATGACGCCTTATTCGCCGTCGATGAGACTGGACTATGACTTCCATCGCCAGATGGAGATATACTACCTCTACACGCGCCCCATAGAGATAGCCCGCGAGGCTGGCTACAGCATGCCGAAACTGGAGATGCTGGAGGCAGAGCTGAGATTCCTGGAATCGATGAATGGATGAGTATGCCGTGACACCCTCGAAAGTGAGGGATTATTTAGCGTGATACTCGAAGTGCTGGTAATCCTTCATGGTGCGCCAGGCACCGCCCCAAGTGAAGCCATGCTTGAGGAACAGGCGGTGGAGAAGATCACCCTTTACAATCTTATAACGATACTGCTTGCTGCGGTCGGCATAGGCACGGGCCGTGGCAGGCTCGATGATCTGCGAGCCGTCCTTGGCGTAACGGATGTAAGGATTATAAAGGGGATTGACATCGATGGCGAGGCCACGGGCATGATAAGACAGATGCTGGGTGCCGGAGACGGTGCGATAACAGAAGCAACTGGTGTTGTTGTCGCGCATCTGGAGCTCGTCGTTGGCATCGTACTCATCGGCCAGACGGATGCGCTGGATGGGGTAGTGGGCGCGATAGAGCTCGCGGAAGATGGCGAGCAGCTTGTCGGCGATGAGCTTATTGCATACCAACTCGCCTTGATGGGTCTGCTCATCGTAATCCCAATGGAGCACGCGCAGATAGCGCAAGTCGGCACGCTGGATATGGGGATTGGCCACATAGGTCTTGCCTTGCATCTTCTGCCACACGGCATCGGGCACGGGCTGAGAAGAAAAACCTTCCTGCGCCGAGGCGGAGAAAGGTAAGAGGGTTAAGAGGTAAAAAGGTAAAAAACGCAACCACTTCATATCTTTTACTATTTTACTTTTTTACTTTTTTCTGATTTCCCTGGATATAAACGCCACGCTGAGTGGGCTCGGCATCGAGACGCACGCCACCGAGGGTATAGATGGGAGCGGAGGATGCGGCTTCATCGGCAGTAACGCCACGAACGCCTGAAGAACCTCCCTTGAACTCCTTGATGGCCTTGTCGAGCTGATCGAGGAACTCACTCTCGATATGCAGGCGGGCAAAGGCGGCACCGGCGGTGAGACGGCCGGCATCGACATCGCTCTGGAAATGGTAACCGGCGATGACGCGGCTCATGCCATACTCGTAAGCGCGGTTCATGATGGCGCTCAGCTTTGAGGGATTGATCTCGGAGAGCGTCAGACCGATGAGCCAGCCGAAGGCGGCATGACCGGAGGGGTAAGAACCGTTGTCGGCCAGATCGGCCTCGGCATCGGGATAGATGGTGGAATCGTGGAAGCGCACATAAGGACGCACACGATTATAGTGTTCCTTGGCAACGGTACACGACTGGTTGGCCAGATCGCGCACACGATGGATGAGCTCGTAGATCTCGGGGGTGTTGCTCTCGGAGATGGTACGGCCGAAGGCCGTCGAGAAGATGCTGCAGATATAATCCATGCTATCGTCGCAATCGTTCTTGGCCTGCTTGCCGCGATCGGTGGTGCGCTTGCTGCGACCCTCGTTATACTGGTTCATATCGTAGGCAAAGAGTACTGACTGGTCCTCGGGAGGCGCAGGCAGATACTTGACGGGGTTGGGCAGCGACTCGTAAGTGAGATAGCCAGCGCGCGTACCGGCACGAGAGCTCTTGGTGTTATACTCATCGCGGGCCATCTTGATGAGCTGATTGAAACCGCCCATGGCATGGATATAGATCATCAGGGCGCTAGCCAGGTCGCGACCTATCTGGGTATCGCTATACCAGCTGTAACCGGCGATAATGGAACTCTCGCCGAACTCATAGCCGCGCTTCAGAATCTCGTCCTGCTTATCGGGGCAGATCTCGACCATCAGCATGCTGAGCAACCAGCCATAGGTGGCCTGTTCGGAGGGGTAGCAGCTGACGTTGGCGTACTTATCGTCGGTGTCGGGCGTGAGCGACTCCTCATCGAAGCGGGCGTAGGGGCGCTTGTTGTAATAGGAATTACG
>CADBVZ010000023.1:6091-58146 GCA_902798285.1 uncultured Prevotella sp.
GCTGGGAGGACCCGGCAGGAAATTGGCTGCATTAGGAATATCCTGTGCATGGAGGTTCATGCACAGGATAGACGAGATGAAAAATAAAAGACTTTTCTGTTTCATTATTAATTATTGTTATGAGAAGGCGACGGTGAGTCCGGCCATCACGATGCTGACCATCGACATGAGCTTGATGAGGATGTTGAGCGACGGACCAGAGGTATCCTTGAACGGATCGCCAACGGTATCGCCAACGATACAAGCCTTATGGGCAAACGAGCCCTTACCGCCGAAGTTGCCTTCTTCGATATTCTTCTTGGCGTTATCCCAAGCGCCGCCGGCATTAGCCATGAACACGGCGAGGGTGAAGCCACCTGCCAGTCCGCCTACGAGCAGACCGAGCACACCAGCCACGCCAAGGATGATACCCACCAGGATGGGGATGAGGATGGCGAGGATAGAGGGAACGATCATTTCGTGCTGGGCGGCACGGGTGGAGATTTCTACACAACGACCATAGTCGGGCGTGCCTGTACCTTCGAGGATACCGGCTATCTCGCGGAACTGACGGCGTACCTCCTGTACCATCTTCTCGGCTGCACGACCTACGGCCTCCATGGTCATACCGCAGAACAGGAAGGCGGCCATGGCGCCGATGAAGGCACCAACGATGACGCGCGGATTCATGAGGTTGATCTGGAAGTAGTTCATGAAGTCGGGGATGGTGGCCTCGGAAGCGGCAATCACATCGCCAGCCACATTGGTCAAAGTCTGTCCGGCACGGGTCATGGCAATCTTGATCTCCTCGATATAGGAAGCCAGGAGAGCGAGCGCCGTGAGGGCGGCAGAACCGATGGCGAAGCCCTTACCCGTAGCAGCTGTGGTGTTGCCCAGAGCATCGAGGGCATCGGTACGATGACGAACCTCTTCGCCCAGACCGCACATCTCGGCATTACCGCCGGCATTATCGGCAATAGGTCCGTAAGCGTCGGTAGCCAGGGTGATGCCCAGCGTAGACAGCATACCTACGGCAGCAATACCAATACCATAAAGACCATGTGAGAGCGACTCGGACGACATGGAGAGGTCGAAGCCATTAGCGCAGAGGTAGCTGAGCATGATGGCCACACCAATGGTAATGACAGGAATACAGGTGGAGATCATACCCGTACCGATACCCTTGATGATAACGGTGGCGGCACCTGTCTGTCCGGCCTCAGAGATCTTCTGGGTGGGCTTGTAAGAGTGAGAGGTATAATACTCGGTGGCCTGACCGATGATGACACCGGCAGCCAGACCAGAGATGACGGAGAAGGAAAGGCCGAGCCAATTCTCGATACCCAGGAAGTAAAGGATAGCGAAGGTGGCAACAGCAATGAGGATGGCGCTGACGTTAGTGCCGAGCGACAGAGAACGGAGCAGATCCTTCATGGTGGCGCCTTCCTTGGTGCGTACCAGGAAGATACCTAAGAGCGAGAGGAATACACCCACAGAGGCAATGAGCATGGGGGCAATAACAGCCTTGAGCTGAACCTCGAGACCAGCCACACCAAAGGCGGCAGCACCGAGGGCTGCGGTAGAGAGCACAGAGCCGCAATATGACTCATACAGGTCGGCACCCATACCAGCCACGTCGCCTACGTTATCGCCTACGTTATCGGCAATGGTAGCGGGGTTGCGGGGATCGTCCTCAGGAATATCGGCCTCAACCTTACCCACGATATCAGCACCTACGTCGGCAGCCTTGGTATAGATACCGCCGCCCACACGGGCAAACAGGGCCTGAGTAGAAGCACCCATACCGAAGGTAAGCATGGTGGTGGTGATGGTGATGAGAGCCATCTCGTCGCCAGAATAGAAATGATTGAGCACGAGGAACCAGATGGCGATATCGAGCAAGCCGAGACCTACCACGGTAAGACCCATCACGGCGCCGCTACGGAAGGCAATCTTCAGACCGGCATCCATGCTCTGGCGGGCAGCATTGGCTGTACGGGCAGAGGCGTATGTGGCGGTCTTCATGCCAAAGAATCCTGCCAGACCGGAGAAGAAACCACCGGTGAGGAAGGCAAACGGCACCCAGGGATTCTGAACGTTAAGTCCGTAAGCCATGAAAGCAAAGAGTGCACAAAGCACCACGAAGACGATACAGACTACCTTGTACTGCTGCTTAAGGTAAGCCATAGCACCTTTGCGCACATAAAGCGCAATCTCTTTCATACGCGGCGTACCCTCGTCGGCCTTCATCATCTTGGTGAAGAAGTAGTACGCCATACCCAATGCCACGATCGATGCGACGGGCACGAGCCAAAATACTGCGGGAATCATCATGTTGGTTTAATTAATTATTGGTTTATAAAGTTGGTTTATTCGTCCGCAAAGTCGATCAGGCCGCTGGCCTCCTCGTCGGGATCTTCGCTGCCAAGGTCCATCATCGTTGAGTAGTTGTCCTCGGTGATGTCCTCGTCGTTGGGATCTTCAACCTCGTCGTCAACCTCGTCGTGAGAACTGTAGTTATCCTCTACGATTACGTCCTCATCGTCGTTATCGGGATCGTCGTCGGAATCAGAATTGGAGAACTGCATGCGGAGCTTCTCGGGCTCGGGCTTCAGCTTGGCAAAGATGGCCTCTACCCAGCCGCCTTTAGGTATCTCGAGCACCTCGAAACCATCCTCTACCTTCTTGTCGTACATGCCGCCCTTCTTGTGCAGACGATCGGCAGGAAGGGTAGTGGTGGAAATATCGAAACCGCTGAGGATGATGTCCTGGATGGATTGTGACAGAGAGTCCCAGCCACCGCCGAAGTTACGGTCGATAACCTCGAGCAGCTTGGCTGCCGAGATATGACGGATGTTCTCGTAAGTCAGATCGGTAACACGCACCACGGGGCGCTTCTTGATGGCCCACACAAACTTCAGGTTATCATCGAACTTGATGGTGGTGACCTTATAACCGCGCTTCTCGTAGCTCTTTCTCTCAAGAGCATCCTCGCTCTTGATCTCCTCGATGAGGAAGGCACTCTTGAAAATATCGAGATAGTGCTGGATGCTCTCGCGCACTTCGGCATCCTTCACGGCAGCCTCCCACATACGGAAAACATCGTTCTCCTGTATGTCCCAAACGCTGCTCTTAGTGACTGACTTAATTGATAATGACGGGTTACTCTCGGGTTGTTGTTGTTTTGTTCTTGCCATAATTTCACTCAATTTTTCTGCAAATGTAACCACTTTATTTTTTATTAGCAAGTTTTTAGACGATATTTTTTGTAATTTTCGCATTTTTGTGTACTTTTGTCGCTGATTTATGGCACAACCACTGGCTGAAAGACTTCGACCTCGCACTCTTGACGACTATATAGGGCAAGAACACTTGGTAGGTGAGGGGGCCGTCCTGCGGAAGATGATCGATGCAGGACGTATTCCGTCTTTTATACTCTGGGGACCGCCGGGAGTGGGTAAAACCACCTTGGCGCAGATCATAGCCAACAAGTTGGAAACACCCTTCTACACGCTATCGGCTGTGACCAGCGGCGTGAAGGATGTGAGGGAGGTGATAGAGAAGGCCCAGAAGAGCAGATTCTTCAACGAGGCTTCACCTATTTTATTTATAGACGAGATACATCGATTCTCGAAATCGCAGCAGGACTCGCTATTGGGCGCCGTGGAAAAGGGTATCGTCACGCTGATAGGTGCCACGACGGAGAATCCTTCGTTTGAGGTGATCAGACCGTTGCTGTCGCGATGTCAGTTGTATGTGCTGAAATCGCTCGAGAAGGATGATCTGCTGAAACTGCTCGACAGAGCCATTCATCAGGACACCATCCTGAAGGAGAAGAACATACAGCTGAAGGAGACTGGAGCACTATTAAGATACAGCGGAGGCGATGCGCGTAAGTTGCTGAATATCTTAGAATTAGTGGTAGATGCTGAAGCATCGGATGAAATCATAGTAACCGATGAAAAAGTGGTGAACCGCTTGCAGCAGAACCCGCTGGCCTACGATAAGGACGGCGAGATGCACTACGACATCATATCGGCCTTTATCAAGAGCATTCGCGGGTCGGATCCCGATGCAGCTCTCTACTGGATGGCCAGGATGATTGAGGGTGGGGAAGACCCGCAGTTCATCGCCCGCCGACTGGTGATTAGTGCGGCTGAGGACATCGGATTGGCGAATCCCAACGCCCTGTTGCTGGCTAATGCTGCCTTCGATGCCGTGATGAAGATAGGCTGGCCTGAAGGCAGAATCCCCTTGGCAGAGGCTGCGGTTTATCTGGCCACATCGCCCAAGAGCAATAGCGCCTATCTGGGCATAGATGCTGCCTTGGGATTGGTAAGACAGACGGGTAACCAGCCCGTGCCGCTACCCATTCGTAATGCGCCGACGGAACTGATGAAGGAACTGGGCTATCACGACGGCTATCAATATCCGCACGATTTCCCGGGGCACTTTACCCCACAGCAATATATGCCTGATGCGCTGGTAAACGAGCGATTATGGCATGGACAGCATAACCCCACGGAGGAGAAGATGTACCAGCGCATGGTGAACTACTGGGGAAAGCGGTTCGAGGATTAGAATTGAGATTTTAGAATTAAGAGATTTGGAGCAGGAACTGATTATAAAGATCATAGAATTGTTGGGTACGTTTGCCTTTGCGATATCCGGTATCCGACATGCGGCAGCCAAGCAGTTTGACTGGTTTGGCGGTTACGTATGTGGTGTGGCGGTGGCCATCGGCGGCGGAACGATTCGCGACGTGATGCTCGGCACAACACCCTTCTGGATGACCACACCTATTTATTTAATATGTACGGCTGTGGCTCTGTTGACGGTGGCTTTCTTCGGCAAGTGGATGGAGCCCCTGAAGAATGCATGGTTCGTATTCGATACGTTGGGATTGGCGTTATTCACGATTGCGGGAATCCAGAAAAGTCTCGCTTTTGGACAGCCATTCTGGGTGGCCATCATCATGGGTTGTATTACGGGTAGTGCCGGTGGTGTGATTCGTGATGTGCTGCTGAACAACGAGCCTGTGATATTCCATAAGGAGATTTACGCCGTGGCCTGTGTGCTGGGCGGACTGGTGTACTGGGCCCTCGCTGCCTTAGGACTATCGACAGAGTTAAGTGCCATCAGCAGTTTCGTAGTGACTTGTCTGATAAGATTCCTGGCCGTACGCTATCACTTGTCATTACCCGTACTGAAAGAAAAGAAATAGTCAAATTGTAAAATAGTCAAATAGTCAAATAACAAGATGCCCGAACAAGAGAATATTAGAAGAAGAGCAAGAAAACAGCAGCCCGTGGATAATACCTACGGACACCTGCAACCACAAGCGCTGGAGGTGGAGAGGGCCGTACTGGGAGCGCTGATGATAGACAAGGATGCCTATGCCATCGTGTGTGAGACATTGCGTCCGGAGAGTTTCTATGAACCCCGTAACCAGATGGTATATGCCGCCATACGCGACCTGAGCATGGAAGAGAAACCAGTTGACGTGCTGACCGTAACGGAACAGTTGGCTAAATCGGGCACACTCGATGAAGTAGGTGGTCCCGGTTATGTGGCAGAGCTGAGTTCGCGCGTGGCGTCATCGGCTAACATAGAGTATCATGCGAATATCATCGCCCAGAAGTCGCTGGCCCGACAACTCATATCGTTTGCAAGTGTGATAGAGACGAAAGCGTTCGATGAGACCATCGACGTGGAGGACCTGATGCAGGAGGCTGAGGGTTCGCTCTTTGAACTCTCGCAGCGAAACATGAAGAAGGACTACACAGCCATTGATCCCGTGATATCGCAGGCTGTGAAGACGATACAGAATGCCGCCAAGAATACCGACGGACTAACGGGTGTGTCGACGGGTTATTATAAGCTCGACGACATTACAAGTGGTTGGCAGGCTTCCGATCTGGTGATTATTGCCGGACGCCCTGCCATGGGTAAGACATCGTTTGCCCTATCGATGGCGAAGAATATTGCTGCCGACCTGAGGGTGCCGATGGCATTCTTCTCGCTTGAAATGTCGAACGTGCAGCTGGTGAACCGATTGATTTCGAATGTCTGCGAGATTCAAGGTTCGAAGATTCTGAACGGACAGTTGCAACGTGATGAGTGGGACCGACTGGACAAGCGCATCAATAATCTGATGGGTGCACCTTTGTTTATCGACGATACACCAGGACTATCGGTATTCGAACTTCGTACCAAGGCTCGCCGACTGGTTCGTGAGCATGGAGTGAAGCTGATCATGATTGACTATCTGCAGCTGATGAATGCCAACGGCATGCGCTTCTCGTCGAGACAGGAGGAGGTGTCGACCATCTCTCGATCGCTGAAAGGACTGGCCAAGGAGTTGGATATTCCTATTCTGGCGCTGAGTCAGTTGAACCGTGGTGTGGAGAGTCGTGAGGGACTGGAAGGCAAGCGCCCACAGTTGAGCGACCTGCGTGAGTCGGGTGCCATCGAGCAGGATGCCGATATGGTGATCTTCGTACATCGTCCGGAGTACTACCACATTTATCAAGACGATAACGGGCGCGACCTGCATGGTATGGCGCAGATTATCATAGCCAAGCATCGTAAGGGTGCTACGGGTGATGTACTGCTGACCTTCCGTGGAGAGTTCACACGATTTGAAAATCCTGAGGACAAGAATCTGGGTAATCGTGCTCCTGTGGGTGGCGGCGAGATTATCGGTTCGAAGATTAACGGTAATAACACACCACCTGATATGGATGGCTACGATCCGTTTGCCGGAGGCGCACCCTTGCCGCCACCATCGAACGACGGACCACTGCCTTTCTAATAAAACAAATCCCCGCTGGCTTGGCGGGGATTATTGTTTATTGATATTTCTCTATTAAACTATCTGCCTGGGTGTTGCCCATGTCCTTGGCTTTCTGAAGATTGGGAATACCCTCCTTCTTATTACCCTTCAGGCATTGGGCCAGACCGAGGAACATATAGCCGTCGCTATCGTTAGCATCGATGGCAATACTCTCCTTGGCCGTCTCGATGGCATCATCGTAAAGACCGACGCGGATTTGCAACGAAGCCTTCTCGGCATAGTAGAGAATCTCTTGAGGATTCATCCTGATGGCACGATTGATATCGTTGAGCGCCTGCTGATAAAGGCGGCCCTGGATTTCTGTCTGATGACGTACGTAATAGAAGTTGTCGTTGATGGAGGCCTGCATAAGTTCCTCGTAGTCGTTCATATCATTGACAGCCTCACGATACTTACCGGCATTCCGGCGAGCCTCGGCACGAGCCCAGAGATAAGGCGCAGCCTCTTTCAGATAGGGTTTGGAGAAGGTGCTCATGGTAGAGTCCATGAGGGCCAGCATGGTAGTAGTGTCTTTCAACATCTCCTTACAACGGGCGGCAGCAAAGAAGTTCTCTGCATTACGCATGTCGGTCTTCGTCAACTCGTCGTAGATGGCAAAGGCATCATCGTACTTCTGCTGGGCGAACAGGATGTTGGCCTTCTGTTGTTTGTAGGTAGACGCCGGATTAGCAGCAATCGCAGCCTGAATCTCCGTCAAGGCTTTGTCGAGATTCCAATTGGGGTAAGTCTGATTGCCATGGAAGATCTCCTTATTATAGATCATACGGGCGTAGGTATAGTGAACCTCGTCAATCTTATCGGCCACCTTGAGGGCCATTTCCATATCTTTCTCGGCAGCGGCAAAGTTACCACCACTGGTTGCAAGCTGGGCGCGCTGGACATATCCTTCAGAAGCCTGTGGGAACTTCTGGATGAAGTCGCCTATCAGCGTGGCATAGGCTGCAGAATCAACCTGACTGGCAGCTAGGAAGAGGGCTAATGTAGCATCCTTGATATTGTCGGGCAACTCCTTCTTGATCATGGTGAGTTTCATCGTGGCATCGTTCATGCCGAAGCCTGTAATCTTCAGAGAGTCAGCAAAACGGGCACTCACGGCATAGCTCAACGTATCATTCTCGGAAGCAGGCTGCTGCATCAAACCGATCACCTCACCATTATCATTGAGTAACGGACAACTGACCGTATTCTGCGGCATGGTCATAGCAACCGTATAGTAGGCATAATCATTCTGGAAGGTCTCGGCCTTACGAACGGGTCCACTCTTGACGTTCTTCAATTCGTGATAGGGCAGAAGCCAAGCCATACTGCCTTCAGTTGCTACAGAGGTGCTGACAAGGAGGGGTTGTGTCTTGCCGGCCACACGGAACTTGACAACATCGTACATATCGTTAGCTCCGATAATACTGATAACGGGCATCTCCTTACCCTGAGCGTCGATGATGACGGCACGCGATGCACCCTTGAAAGGTGTGAAGTTACTAACGGCCTCACCATTAGCTCCAGTAAAGAATCCATTGCTGCTGGCTATTAATGAGCCGTCGGCGGCAAAGGTCTTCAGGGTGAATACTGATTTTGTGGCCTTCTTCACCCAGCCTGGCTGGGCATGTAAAGGTAAAAAGGAAATAAGGCAAAGGGGTAAAATTACCAATACTCGCCTTAATACCATCTTATGATTCCATTTCATTTTCATTCTATTTCTATTCTTGATTTTTTATTCTTTTAATCTTTTACTTTTAATAGTTCTTTTGCATTCTGGATGGCAGCCTCACTAATGTCGCTACCGCTGAGCATCTGGGCAATCTCGGTAATGCGTTCTTCGGCAGAGAGTTGACGCATGCGACTGGTAGTGCCTTGGGCTGTTTCTTCCTTCTCCACCTTATAATGAACGGAGCCGAGGGCAGCAATCTGAGGCAGGTGGGTGATGCTGATAACCTGACGCTCGTTACAGCCCATTTCCTGCATGATCTGCGCCATCTTCTCGGCCGTCTTTCCGCTGACACCAGTATCAATCTCGTCGAATATAATTGTAGGCAGTTTGACGGCTCCGCTGATCATGGCTTTGAGTGAGAGCATGACACGGGCAATCTCACCACCAGAGGCAACCTGAGAGACGGGTTGGAGTGGGGTGGAGGTGTTGGCGCTAAAGAGGAAGGCAATCTTATCCTGCCCACTATGACCGAGTTCAGCCGACATCACATCGATGCTAAATCGAACGTTAGGCATGCCCAGCGTGATGAGTCTCGATTGCATTTCCTTTTCTATCTGGCGAGCGGCCTTAGTGCGCAACTTAGTAAGAGCATCGGCCTGCTTCTGACAATCAGCTTTGAGTTGTCGGCACTTAGTTTCAAGTTCGGCAACGGCTTCATCGCTGTTTTCGATATTCGATAGTTGCTGCTTCAGTTCGTCACGCTTGGCTATGAGTTCTGCAACTGTATCCACATGATACTTCTTCTGAAGATCGTACAAGCGATCGAGGCGGTTATTTACGGCATCAAGTTCAGAAGGGTCAAAGTCGATTCGTTCCAGCTGGTTGCTGATGTCTAGAGCAAGATCCTTCAGTTCGATATAACTGCTATTGATGCGCTCTGCCAATTCTGAAGCATCGGGATATACGCGTTCGATGCCTTTAAGTGCCGACAAAGAATTGCGTAGGGATTCCACAACACCTGTTCCTTCAGAAGATAACGCATGATCAGCCATATAGAGGGCGCTCTTGATATCCTCGGAATGGGTCATCGTATCGCTTTTCTGTTCCAGTTCCTCTTGTTCGCCATCCTGAAGATTGGCGTTGGTTAACTCATCGTATTGGAACTGCAGAAAATCGGCATTCTGACGGCTGCGCTCGATGCTTTCTTTCAAAGACACGAGTTCCTGTAAAGTGGTGTGATACTGAAGATATGTCTGATGGTACTTATCCAGTTCCTTCGCATCGTCGGCAATAATATCAACGACGCTCAACTGGAAATCCTGTTTGTTGAGCAGCAGATTCTGATGCTGAGAGTGCACATCAACCAGGCGTTCACCAAGTTCCTTAAGCATCGTGAGCTGTACGGGCGTATCGTTGATAAAGGCCCGACTCTTGCCAGAGGCTGTCAACTCACGACGGATAATCGTTTCGTCGGCATCGTATTCAATATCATTTTCCGTGAAGAAGTCTTCCATGCCGTAGCGAGAAAGGTCGAACTGAGCCTCGATGACGCATTTATCGGCACCGGTCTTAATGGTCTTTGTGTCAGCACGCTGGCCTAACAACAGACCGATGGCACCAAGGATGATGCTCTTACCTGCGCCGGTTTCTCCCGTTATCACGGAGAAGCCCTGATACAGGTCGATGTCTAGTTCATCGATCAGCGTGAAGTTCTTGATATATAAATGCTTAAGCATTGTTATATTTGACTATTTACGATTAGACAGTTATTGCTTGATGGTATCCCAACTGTTGCTTAGCGAGGCATTGATGCCCATGAGCAGTTCATAGATACGCTCCTTTTCCTTCTGGGTGCCTTTGCCTTTGTAGATGCTGGCGAGTTCGTCCTTCTTATAGTCAGTCCATATCTGTGGAAGCAGACTAAGCGGCTTCTCTTGATGAGCCTGGTAGAGGTCGGTCTCAAGTGCCGTCGTGATCTCGGTACGACCGCGTTCTGCATTATTGGCCATCTCGTCGAGTCCTTTTCTATAATAGTCGTATTGCAACTGACGGAAAGGTTTCATGGCCTCGTCGAGATAGTCGTTGATGAAGGCAAAGCGGTTACGACTGTCCTCGAATGCCTTCCATCCTGAATATCCCAACTGTTGTGCATTATTCACCAGATACATACAGCGCTGGAGAATATCGGTTCCACCCATCGGGGCAAAGCTGTCGAGATCAAGACCTATGATCAGGTAGGCATAGTAGGCGAGGAGAGCGGTCAACTGGTTGTCGACATTCTCTTCAATGAAGTTCAGCTGATCAAACTGCTGGAACTCAAATTGGAAATTCGCGTCTCTATTATTAAATAAGGTGGAAGTATAAGCCGAATTATATACAGGCCTGTTAGCCTGGATAAGGGCTGTACACTCAAAACGATTATCCTCTCTGACGTATTTCGTAACCGTCAGATTAATAATGCATGATATGCGTTCGTTCTGCTGGAACTGAAGATCAGTCCAACGGCGATCGTTCATGAACTGCTCGATGGTATGCTGCAGGTTTTCAAATACACTCGCCTCAGTTCCCTCAATCTGACTATGAGTGACGTTAACCTTAACTTGCAGCTCCTGAGCATAAACTTCAGGAACTGCAAGCAAAAACAGGTTTAGCAATATAGTCTTTATAATGTTCACCTTATCACATTTTCTGTGCCTCGCGCAGTCGGATTCTTGTAAGCACTTGTTTTGTGTTGTACGTAAAGTCGCCAGAGAGAATCCAACTGTAGTAGCCGGGATCGATATGTAACACATCGGCCACAGGCAGTCCCTTGTGCTTACCGAAGTTGAATACCTCAGTCATCTGCGGTTTTCCGTCCTTATCAAGCACAGGTTTGCCGTAGCGATCCTTCACTTCGCCCCAAACGATACGGCCAGCAAAGTCGACATTATTGTTCATCTTCGAGAACTCTGCCAGCTGGTCCATATTGTTCTCCAATACTTTCTCTGGGTCTTCATTGGCACCGGGCGCATACATGTCGAGTTCTCCCATCAGTACTCGATACGTTGCCTCAGTATCCTGGTCTGCACGATGAGCCTCAAAATCATCCTCCATTTTGCGTCCACAATAGAACTTATAGGCAGCAGCCAGATTACGACGCTCCATTCTGTGGAAGATGGTCTGAGCATCAATCAGGCGACACTTAGAGAAGTCGAAATCGATGCCTGCACGAAGAAATTCTTCAGCAAGCAGGGGAATATCGAAGTGGTTAGAGTTAAAACCTGCAAAGTCGCAACCTGTAAACTTCCCGGCCAATATCTGACCGAGCTGTTTAAAGGTGGGCTTGTCTTTCACATCCTCGTTAGAGATACCAGTCAGAACAGCTACCTCCTCCGGAATGGGCTTTTCGGGATTTACCAGTTCGTTACCTCGTTCTTCCTGACCGTTAGGATATACCTTGATGTATGAAATCTGTATGATGCGATCCTTTACAAGATCCAATCCGGTAGTCTCCAGATCGAAGATCACCAGAGGCTTTGTCAGATTCAGTCTCATTGGTTGATAAGCATTGGCATCAGCAACATCAGTACATCCTGGTTAGTGGGCTGCTCAGAAGGCAGAACAAGACCTGCACGACTAGGATCAGCCAACTGGATAACGACGTCAGGACAATCGAATGTGCTCAGAACCTCAATGAAAGCTGCACCCTTGAATCCAATAGACATCGGCTGTCCGTTATACTCGCAGGTCATGCGTTCTGTAGCAGTCTTAGCGAAGTCGTAGTCCTCAGCATCGAGCTGCAACGTGCTACCTTCAACGTGGAAACGAACGAGGTTACTAGAGTCGTTTGTGAATGGCTGAACACGACGCAGGGCTGCCAATAGGGTGAGGCGGTCAACGCGTATTTCGTTAGGATTGCTCTGGGGGATAACGCCATTATAATTGGGGTAGCGACCCTCAATCAGACGGCACTGGATTGTTCCATCGCCATAGTTAATCTCAGCATTACGATCATCGAAGCGGATCACCACGTCGCCGCCGTCTTTACCCAGCAAGTTCTTCAGTAGGTTAGAGGGCTTCTTTGGCAGAATGAAGGCAGCAGGCTCATCACTCTTAATCGTGAAGATCTTATTGCGTACCAGTTTGTGGCCATCGCTGGCTACTACAGCGAGACAATCAGCTGTCAGGTCGAAGTAGATACCATTCATAACAGGACGAAGTTCATCCTGCGCTGTAGCGAAGATGGTACGGTTGATATTCTCTGCCAGAATGGCATTGGGAATGGTAATCGTCTTGGCATATTCGCTGATAGGCTGTGCCATGGGGAACTCATCGGCGTTATCGATAGGCAATGAGAAAAGACCATTCTGATAGGAGATCTTGACGGTTCTCTGATCGAGGTTCACATCGAATGTGATGGGTTGCTCAGAGAAGCCCTTTACTGCCTCTAACAGATCGTGGTTACCGATGGCAAAACGTCCGTTTCCGTCACTCTCGGTCAGCTGCATCTGAGTCTTCATCATGTTTTCGCTGTCTGAAGCAGTCAGATACAACACATTGTCCTTGATCTCGAAAACGAAATCGCCCAAGATGGGTAGGGCGTTCTTACTGTTAATTACTCTAGAGAGAGCATTGAGCTTTGCACTTAGTGCGGTGCTTGATAATGTAAATCGCATAGTTTTATAGATCTTTTGTTCTTAAATACATATTATATAATTGAGCACAAAATTACAAAAAAACGTTGTAATGAACAAAATTTTCGGCAGAAATTTGCGCTATTCAAACTATTTTTAGTAATTTCGCCACGCGAAAACAAGAAAATCAACAAATAAAAACAATTTAAGTCATGGAATTAACAGGTAAAATTATTGCCGTATTGGCAGCACAAAGTGGCGTTTCGGCCCGCACGGGAAACAACTGGATGTCTCAGGATTACGTTATCGAAGTTCCTGGTCAGTATCCCCGTAAGTGTCTTTTCCGTATTTTCGGTGAAGATCGTATTAAGCAGTTTAATATTCAGCAGGGCGAGGATCTGACTGTTCAGTTTGATATTGATGCTCATGAGTTTAATGGTCGTTGGTTTAATGATATTCGTGCATACAATGTCATTCGTGGTCAGCAGCCTGCAGCAGCACCTTCAGCATCGCCATTCCCACCAGCTGGTGCTACAGCTCCGTTCCCGCCAGCTCAGGAACCTGCTCCTGCAGAAAATTCAACTGATGATCTGCCATTCTAAAAAGCGGAAGTATTTTAGAATTATGTTTTATAGCCTTCGGGAAATTATTCCCGAGGGCTATTCATTTATTTATGTATAAGAGAAGTATTATTTATGTGTAGGAGAGTATTCCGATTTCTTTTATTTATCATAATGCCGATTCCTGTAAAATATTACTTTAGTCTTTATATAGTAGAACTTTACTCGGAGTAAACCCTGACTTTAGTCGGAGTAAAGTCCCAGTTTACTCCGACTAAACCTCTGGAGCGTTTATTTAATGTCACGATCGCTTAAAACTTGAAATTTCTCGCGCTGATGATTAAGTGTTTCCAAATTCAACGAAAATGAAGCCGTTGATTGCTCGTTTGATTTACATGATATAAGTGTCTTGCCAATTGGACTTATTATAGCGCTCTGTCCACGATAATGAGAATACGGATCATTACCAACACGATTACAAGCTATGAGATAAGCTTGATTCTCAATGGCACGAGCACGAGTCAGGATTTGCCAAGCATTCTGGCGACTTTCAGGCCAGTTGGCAGAACAAATGATCATGTCAAATTGTAGTGCATCAGAATAACGGCTCCATACAGGAAATCGCATATCATAGCAAGTAAGTAAGAGTATTCTGAATCCCTCATACTCTACTATTATATGTTCGTTTCCTGGCTCATAGAAACGATCTTCATGTCCATAACGAAATAGATGGTGTTTATCATAATGTGATTCGACAGAATTTCTGCCATTGATAAAATAATGTCTGTTTTTGAATGTAGAATCAGTCTGAATGGCGAGTGTGCCACTAATAGCACAATGACGTTTGCGAGCCGTTTCTCGCATCCATTTTAGGGCGATATTTTGTGATTCTTCTTCAGCAATACCATGCGGATCAGTTGCGAAGCCTGTACTCCACATTTCTGGCAAAACAAATAGATCACTATCTGGGGCTTGAGCCATTAACGCTTCTGCCCTCTGTATATTCTTTTGGGGACTCCCCCACTCGATATCTAACTGTAATATTGTAACCTTCATTTGATATAAAATTCGCTTGTTAATTGTTGATACCAATTGCTTCTTATCCCGGGGTTATCTTCGATAATTCCTTCGGATGTAACATATTCAGTAACAGGATGTTTTATGAATTCCATCAAGCAGCGCTTAGGTGCTTTATTCGGGGTAGTTTTTATCATGCAGAGACGACTTGGGAAGAAGCCTACCAGATGAGCTTCGACCTCCAGTCTTGAGCGACAATCTGTTGGAATAACTACAGAAAAATATCCATCATCCGAGAGTAATCTGAAGGATGCTTTCATCAGTTCGGCATACGAGAGATTTACAGCATGTCGAGCTGTTGTACGTTGATCATCGGGACAAGTCAGGGAATCCACAAAATAAGGCGGATTACTGACAATGGCATCAAAAGGCTCAGAAGATTGTAATTCTCTAATATCCGCTAACTGGATAGTGATTCTTGAAGAAAAAGGCGATGCTTCTACATTCTTTTTGGCTTGTGTTACAGCATCCGCATCGATATCAATACCTAGAACTTGAGAATCCGGAAAACGCTGAGCCATCATAAGGGCAACAAGCCCTGTTCCTGTACCTATATCAAGAATATGCGTAGGACTTGGTGTAACTGGAACTTGAGCCCATGCTCCGAGCAATGTGCCATCGGTTCCAACCTTCATGGCACAACCCTCCTGATGAACGGTAAACCGCTTAAATTCGAAGTAACTGTTTGACATTCTGCCCACAAAAGTAGCAATAATTTGTTAATTATTGGCTCATCGTGCGTGATTCTTAATTTTTATTAGTAACTTTGCAGCCAATTTTTGAGAATATAAGTTAGTAATATGAGTAAACAGAATAAAAATGCAGCCTTTCAGATGATAGCCGATATCGATGGAGATTTCGGTTCCCTGATAGGCAATCAGACCCCAGACACAGCACCTATTCTGCCGGTGCGTAATCTTGTGCTGTTTCCTGGTGTAGTAACTCCGATATTGATTGGTCGCGCCTCAAGCAAGCAGCTTGTTCAGAAGGCAGAGAAGAAAGGCACCATTATTTGTGTGGTAGCACAGCGTGATCCTGATGTAGAAGTCCCCATGAAGGAGGACCTTTATGAATATGGTGTATATGCCAAAGTGATGAAGCAGCTGACATTGCCCAATGGCAATATCACAACCATCGTACAAGGTCTTGGCAAGATGCGTTTGCGCGATATTATCAGTACGCAACCTTATCTTGAAGGACTTGTAGAGCCAGTAGAGGAAATAGAGCCCGAGAAGCGCGATCGCGAGTTTAAGACTGCTATGGGTGATCTCCGTGAGATGGTTGACAATTACATCAATATCAGCGAGGATATTCCTGATGAGGCAACATTCGCTATCAAGAATATCTCTAACGATATTATGGCTCTTAACTTCGTGTGCTCCAATATGCCGTTCACACTGAAGGAGAAGATGCATCTGCTGACAGTTGAGACGGTAAAGGAACGTCTCTTTGGTACGATGAAGATCCTGAATCGTGAGATTAACCTTCAGAACCTGAAGGCCGACATCAGAAACAAGACACGTGAGGATATTGACGAGCAGCAGCGTAACTACTTCCTTCAGCAGCAGATTAAGAATATGCAGGCAGAGATGGGTAATGGCGAGTCGATGGAGAAGCGTGACTTGCTGCGTAAGGCTGAAGAGAAGAAATGGCCCTATGAGATTGATAAGGTGTTCAGAAAGGAAGCTGATAAACTCGACAACCTGAATCCACAATCGCCTGAATATAATGTCCAACTTACTTATCTTCAGACTTTAGTTGGACTTCCTTGGGGCGAATATACCGAGGACGATCTTGATCTGAAACGTGCTCAGAAGATTCTCGACCATGATCACTATGGCATGGAGAAGGTTAAGGAGCGTATCCTTGAGCATATGGCCGTTCTGGCTTTGCGTGGCGACCAGAAGTCACCTATTATATGTCTATATGGCCCTCCAGGCGTTGGTAAAACATCGCTTGGTAAGTCTATTGCTGCAGCTATGAAGCGTAAGTATGTACGTATGTCTCTGGGTGGTCTGCATGACGAGGCCGAGATTCGCGGACATCGTCGTACATATATCGGTGCTATGCCTGGTCGTATCATCAAGTCTATCCAGAAGGCTGGCTCATCGAATCCCGTGTTCATTCTCGACGAGATTGACAAGGTGACACAGATGACCCATAATGGCGACCCCGCATCAGCATTGCTTGAGGTGCTTGATCCTGAGCAGAATAATGCTTTCCACGACAACTACCTCGATGTGGACTACGATCTCTCGCAGGTGCTCTTCATTGCTACGGCCAATAACCTGAGCACTATTCCTCGTCCCCTACTCGACCGTATGGAGATTATCGAGGTAAGTGGTTATATTACTGAGGAGAAGATAGAGATTGCAAAGCGTCATCTGATTCCACGTGAGTTGGAGAATACTGGACTGAAAGTCAAGGAGCTGAAGCCTACGTTCAATAAGGCAGCTATCGAGATGATCATTGAACGTTACACTCGTGAGAGCGGTGTGCGCCAATTGGAGAAACAGATCAACAAGTCACTCCGTAAGATTGCCTTTAAGCGTCAGATTGAAGACAGCACCAATTATAAGAAGATAACACCCGCAGAGATTGAAGATCTGTTGGGTAAGCCCCCCTTCTATCGCGACATCTATCAGGGCAACGATTATGCTGGTGTCGTAACCGGTCTGGCTTGGACTTCTGTGGGTGGTGAGATTCTCTTTATCGAGACTTCGCTTTCAAAGGGCAAGGGCTCGAAACTCACGTTGACAGGTAATCTTGGCGACGTCATGAAGGAATCCGCTATTCTGGCTCTTGAATACGTGAAGGCCCATGCAGAGACGTTGAATATCGACTATCGTATCTTCGATAACTGGAACATCCATATCCACGTTCCTGAGGGAGCAACACCTAAGGATGGTCCTTCAGCAGGTATTACGATTGCCACTTCTATCGCCTCTGCACTTACCCAGCGCAAGGTACGTAAGAACACCGCTATGACCGGTGAGATAACCCTTCGTGGAAAGGTTTTGCCCGTAGGCGGTATTAAGGAAAAGATTCTGGCTGCCAAGCGTGCTGGTATTACCGATATCGTGATGTGTCGTGAGAACGAGAAGGATATCCTCGAGATTCCCGATATGTATCTGAAGGGAGTAAACTTCCATTACGTAGAGAATGTGCAGGATGTGTGGAAGTTCGCACTTACAAAGGAGATTGTTAATCATCCGCTCGATTTTACTATTCCTGAAGAGAAAGAAGAGAAGAAATGACGTTCAAAGTAGAACATAGCGACAATGCAAGCGATGCCCGTGCTGGTGTGATCACTACCGATCATGGTCAGATACTGACGCCTATCTTCATGCCTGTAGGTACGGTGGGTAGCGTGAAAGGTGTGCATTTCTCGGAACTTCGTGAGCAGGTAAAGGCTCAGATTATTCTGGGCAATACCTATCACCTGTATTTACGTCCAGGACTTGATATCCTTCGTAAAGCAGGTGGATTGCATAAGTTCAACACATGGGATCGTCCGATACTTACTGATTCGGGTGGCTTCCAGGTATTCTCTTTGACGGGTATTCGCAAACTCAGCGACAAAGGTTGCGAGTTCCGCAGCCACATCGACGGTTCTAAGCATTTCTTTACTCCAGAGAACGTCATGGATACTGAGCGAGCCATTGGAGCTGATATCATGATGGCCTTCGATGAGTGTCCTCCAGGACAGAGCGATTATCAGTATGCAGCAAAGAGCCTTAAACTGACACAGGGATGGCTGGAACGTTGTGTGAAGCGATTCAACGAGACTGAGCCTTTGTATGGTTATAAGCAGACGCTTTTCCCTATTGTACAGGGCTGTACTTATAAGGATTTGCGTCAGGATGCTGCCAAGCATGTATGCGATATGTTGGGCAAGTTGAACGATGGCGGCGGTGCTTCTATCGGAGGTCTGGCCGTTGGTGAGCCTACAGAGGTGATGTACGACATGATTGAGGTTGTTAATGAGATATTGCCGAAGGATCGTCCTCGATACCTAATGGGCGTGGGAACACCTCAGAACATCCTTGAGTCTATCGAACGTGGTGTGGATATGTTCGATTGCGTGATGCCTACTCGAAATGGTCGTAATGCCATGCTGTTCACTTACGAAGGTACGATGAACATGCGAAACAAGAAGTGGGAGGACGATTTCTCCCCGATTGATCCCGATGGTTGCGATATCGACCGCATACATTCAAAGGCTTATCTGCATCATCTGTTCAAGGCCCAGGAGCTGTTGGCCATGCAGATTGCATCCATCCACAATCTTGCATTCTACCTGCGACTTGTGACCGATGCCCGACAGCATATTCTGGCAGGCGACTTCGTGGAGTGGAAACGTTCAGTCATTGATCAATTAGGACGTAGAAGATGAAGGAGAAACTAAAGAACACAGCCGAGCGACTGAAGACCTTTGGTCGGAAGTTGAAAGCCCTCTGGCGGAAGGCGCAAGGTCCGCTCCGTAAAGCGGTAAGACCTTTGCGCTATATTAACCCGAGGCGATATCTTAAGCGCCTCGACCGTTATATTATCGCCAAGTTCATTGGTACCTATATTTATTCTATCGTTCTGATTATCTCTATCTCGATAGTCTTTGATGTGAATGAGAATCTGGCAAAGTTCTCTACCTATGGTGCGCCACTCAAGGCCATTGTCTTCGATTACTACGCCAACTTCGTGCCTTACTTTGCCAACCTGTTCTCGCCGTTGTTTGTCTTCATCGCCGTTATCTTCTTTACGTCGAAGTTGGCAGGCAATTCCGAGATTATTGCCATGCTGGCGGCAGGTGTCAGTTTTAAGCGTCTGCTTCGTCCCTATATGGTGTCGGCAGCGCTCATTGCAGTGGTCAACTTCTACCTCGGCTCTTACGTAATTCCTCACGGCAATGTGGTGCGTCAGGACTTTGAGGTTAAGTATAAAAATAAGGATAAGAACCTTTCTGCTAATAATGTCCAACTGATGGTGGCACCAGGTGTTATTGCCTACATTCAGCAGTATGACGACCGGTCTAAGACGGGCTTTGGCTTCTCACTCGATAAGTTTGAGAACAAGAAACTAGTTAGTCATATGTCGGCATCCATTATCCGCTACGATTCTATTAGTGATACCCGTTATCACTGGAAGGCACAGAATTATAAGATCCGTACGCTGAAAGGTCTGCGCGAGGAGATCACGTCGGGCGAATCGATTGACACGCTGATACAGATGGAGCCCATGGACTTGGTATATTCTAACGGACAACAGGAGACACTTACCTCGCCCGAGCTATTGCGTTATATATCAAAACAAGAGGCTCGAGGCTCCAGCAACGTAACGCCTTATGCGGTGGAATACCACAAACGTATAGCCACTTCGTTTGCCTCGTTTATCCTCACCATTATCGGTGTCAGTCTGTCTAGTAGAAAGCGAAAGGGCGGAATGGGACTTTACTTAGGTATTGGTCTGGCTCTGTCGTTCTCCTATATCCTGTTGCAGACCATAAGTGCTACGTTTGCCGTTAATGCCGATACGCCACCATTACTTGCGGCGTGGATACCGAATGTACTTTATGCTGTCATAGCCTACTTCTGCTATCGACAAGCACCTAATTAATTAGAATAAGGTAAATAGTGAAATTTGAAGAAACATATCTAAACGATAATATTCTCGATGCGCTCTACGATATGCGCTTCGAAGAGATGACGCCTATTCAGGAACGTTGTATCCCTGAGATTCTCGATGGCAACGATGTGCTTGGAGTGGCTCAGACAGGTACGGGAAAGACCGCCGCTTATCTGCTGCCCATCCTTTCCATGCTTGATGACGATGATTATCCCAAGGATGCTATCAACTGCATCATCATGTCGCCAACCCGCGAACTGGCTCAGCAGATAGACCAGGCCATGCAGGGATTTGGTTACTATCTCGACGATGTATCGTCGGTAGCTGTCTATGGCGGTAATGACGGTGGACGTTACGAGCAGGAACTGCGTGGCATGCGCCTCGGTGCCGATGTGCTGATAGCTACTCCTGGTCGTCTGCTTAGTCACCTGAAGGTTGGTAATCTCGACCTTTCCCGTTGTTCATTCTTTGTTCTCGATGAGGCCGATCGTATGCTCGATATGGGCTTCATCGACGACATTATGAAGCTGGTACAGGAACTGCCCGATAATTGTCAGCGTATCATGTTCTCAGCCACGATGCCGGGAAAGATACGCGAGCTGGCTGTGGACCTGCTTCACAATCCTGTGGAAATCAAGATTGCCGTTAGTCGTCCGGCAGAGAAGATACAGCAGAGCGCCTACGTTTGCTACGATCCGCAGAAGCTGCACATTATCAATCACATCTTCAAGCAGGGCGACTTGAAGCGTGTCATTATCTTCTCCGGCAAGAAGGACCGCGTGAAGGAGATAACCCGCAGCCTGAAGAAGATGAAGATTAACTGCGACCAGATGCATAGCGACCTTAGTCAGCAAGAGCGCGATGAGGTGATGTACCGCTTCAAGGCTGGCATGACCGACGTGCTGGTGGCTACTGATATTGTGGCTCGTGGCATTGATATCGATGATATCCGCATTGTCATTAACTACGACGTTCCCCATGATGCTGAGGATTATGTGCATCGTATTGGTCGTACGGCCCGTGCCGATCGCGACGGTGTGGCTATCACTTTCGTCAATGAAGCCGATATGGATCGCTTTCATCAGATAGAGCATTTCCTTGGTAAAGAGGTTGAAAAGACTCCTCTTCCTGAAGGTATCGGCGAAGGACCGGAATATACCAAGCGTGCTAAGAAGCGTTCAAACACCCGCCGTCATGGTCGCTGGCACTCTAAGGGCAACGGTTCCAATAACCAAGCCATGCCCAAAGGTGGTCAGGATGGCAACAAGAAAAAGCACCATCATCATCGTCCAAAGAATCAAAACCCATCATAAGATATGATAACAAAGCCTATCTGTAAAATCAACCTCGGACTCAATGTCGTAGAACGTCGGCCCGATGGCTATCACAACCTCGAGACTGTATTCTATCCCGTGCCTATCTTTGATGCACTCGAAGTCTTCCCTATGGATCAGGATTTCCCTTCGCCAGTGGATTGCGACCTGAAGGTTACCAACATCCACATCGATGGCGACGAGCAGAAGAATCTTGTGGTTCGTGCTTATAACCTCCTGAAAAAGGACTTCCCTGCCCTGCCCCGAGTTCACGCCCATTTATATAAAGGTATACCTACACAGGCTGGTATGGGCGGCGGTTCAAGCGATTGCGGCTTTATGATTACTCTGCTTAACGACATGTTCCGTCTGGGACTCTCTGAACAGCAGATGATAGATTATACAGCAAAACTTGGTGCCGACTGCGCCTTCTTTGTCGTCAATCGTCCCGTCTATGCTGAAGGCATCGGCGAGAAGATGCAGGATATCAATCTGAACCTTTCCGGCTGGTATTTGGCTGTGGTTCGTCCGGCTATTCCCGTATCCACGAAAGAGGCGTTTTCATTGATTACACCCCATCATCCGGAGTTGAATTGCCGTGATATCGTTATGCAGCCCGTGGAGACATGGCGCGACCGATTGACCAACGACTTTGAGAAGAGTGTGTTTGCACTCTATCCCGCTATCGGTGCCATTAAGCAGCAACTCTATGATATGGGTGCTGTTTATGCCTCTATGTCAGGTTCTGGTTCATCGCTCTACGGCCTGTTCCGAGAGCCCGTCAACCTCGACGCCTTCAATGCAGAAGGCACATTCAAGACTGTGATTCCTCTGAAATAAAAAAAGCTCCCGTTTGATTCGGGAGCTTTCTTTTTCACTTTTATCTTTTACTGAATACCGTCTTCACGAAGTTTCTTCTGCCACTTCCAGGCACTCTTCAGTACCTCATCGGTTGGTGTGTCGGCTTTCCAGCCAAGTACCTTGTTGGCCTTGTCCACATTACCCCATACCTGCTCGATGTCGCCTTCACGACGCGGAGCGTAGGTCCAGTTTACTTTCACACCTGTAGCCTTCTCGAAGCCCTCAACAACCTCAAGAGTAGAAAGACCACGACCAGTACCGATGTTGAATACCTCAACGGCATCTGTCTCGGGCTTGTCGAGTACACGCTCCATAGCCTTTACGTGTGCCTTGGCCAGATCAACTACATAGATGTAGTCGCGAATACAGGTCTTATCAGGTGTATTGTAGTCGTTGCCGAATATCTTCAGTTGTTCGCGGATTCCCATAGCCGTCTGAGTAACAAACGGAATCAGGTTCATTGGCACACCGTTAGGCAGCTCACCGATGAGAGCCGTAGGATGGGCACCGATAGGATTAAAGTATCTCAGGATAATACTCTTGATGGGCGCACCAGAATGGATATAGTCCTGAATGATTTCCTCGTTGATCTGCTTGGTGTTACCATAAGGGCTCATGGCCTTCTGGATAGGCGCATTCTCAGTTACAGGCAGGTTCTCCTGCGAGGGCTGACCGTAAACCGTGCAGCTCGAAGAGAAGATGATACCCTTCACGTTGTACTTGGGCATCAGTTCCAGCAGATTGATCAGACTCGTCAAGTTGTTGCGATAGTAAAGCAGAGGCTTCTCTACGCTCTCACCCACAGCTTTCGATGCAGCGAAATGAATAATACCCTCAATCTTCGGATACTTCTTGAATACACCCTCAAGAGCCTCCATGTCGCAGCAGTCCACCTTCTCGAAGGCGGGACGAATGCCCGTAATCTTCTCAATACCGTCAACTACGTTGGCATTAGAGTTCGAGAGATTGTCAATGATTACTACCTCATAGCCTGCTTCCTGCAGTTCCACGGTTGTATGGCTTCCAATGAAACCCGTACCACCCGTTACCAAAATTGTTTGTTTCATATTATGAGCTATTAGTTCTTAAATATCAAAACCATTTCTGGACTGCAAAGATACGAATAATTCTGGATAATTTCAAATTTTAAGCGAGATTATTTTTGCAGAATTTGAAAATATGCTACAGTTCGCCTCGTAATACTCGCGTTTTAGTCAGCAAACGGTCAGATGGCTTCAATTTCGCAAATTATGGGCCATTTTGGTAAGTATCTGATAACGTGAGAGTTATGTTATTAGACCATTTTTGGGGTCACTTTTAGGTCGTCGAAATATAGTCTTTTGGTCATCGAAACATAGTCTTTCGCTCGTTCAGATATAGTCTTTCACCCTATAGGAGATATTCGAATGAGTTGTTTAGACTATTTAAACACCTCGAAAGGATAGTCCAAACACATGGTTTAAAGGCTTTAAACTCCAACTTTGCCCTATTGTAACCCCAAATCGCACTAAAAGTGCCTCTCCGCTACTCTAGTTTGAGTAAACGGAGAGGCACTTTTTTAGGCATAATTTCTTTACAGCCTAATTAATACCGAGTTTAGGCAAAGTGAGTTTATCCTTCAGCAATTGGCGTGCATCGTCCTCGCTAATAGTAAATACGTGATTGAGCACACCCACAGAAACCATACGGAATTCGTCCTCGTAACTAATGACTCCAATGCTGTAGATGGTATGGTCGCGAATAATTAGATTCGACTTCAGATATTTATCCACAGCACTTACGGCCACCATCGTACCAATGGAAGCGATTTTTCCGTCGATACCACTATCGTCCATTTCCTTGTTAATGACACCTGACATGACACCACTAACGGCTTCGAGGTGTTTCTCTCTGTCAGGACAGGTGGCAACGAGTGCACCACCCAGAATAGCTATTAGAATCAGAAAAATAAGTAATTTCTTCATTGTAATTTGATATTTAAATTGTTCTATCCGAATACAAATCGCAGTGAGGCATAAAGCTGAATGGCCAGCAGATAGATGATGATGATTGGGGCACCTTGTACGATGCCAAATGAAAGGGCGCTCACTATATCGGAGAGCGAACGCAGATGGCCCCCCACCACGCCGAATGTGATGCTAATCAAACAGAGTCCGAAGGCGATGATGGGCACCAGACTGCGGCTGAAAGCACTGGGAAAGAGACTTCCTGTTGCAGAGAGCAGTATGGCATGAGGTAGTAGCGTGAGCAATCCGATAATAATGATATATATAATAAGGAACGCGATAGATACACGGAGTGCCACTTTATCGCGATAAGTAAAGAGTGAATAACGGGTGGTGAATAATGATACCACCCCACTCTTCTGGAGCGCCCCCAATGCAATCAGCATCAGGAGCAGCCATGCCAATAATGGCGACGCGAGGATGGTGGAGAAATCGCCTACAAACCAGCGTATGCCTTCGCTGGAGAGTAGCGAACGTACACCCTCAAGTCGCGTAGCGGAGAGCAACCAGGAGAGTATGATAAGGACCAGCTGGGCCAGCAATAATACGGCTCCAACTACCCCCAGCCACTCCTTGGAAAAATGGGGAATCTTGATGTTGTGATCCTCATTCATGTGGTTACTCTTCATCGGGCTCAAGATTGTCGATGTCCAGGATGCGGAGTTCTAAGGCACGAACCACGAGGCGTGTTGCATTCACACCGCCCTGTGCCTCAGGGAAGAGTTTTTGTATCAACTCGTTCTGACGCTTCTCGAGACTCTTCACACCAAACGGCATGCCGCGCAAACCTGTAATCTGCTCCTTGGTATAACCCAAGGCAAGATGGCGCAGGAATCGCTCGTCGTACTCGTCGATCTCGTAATTCACCAAGGCTTCCTGCTTTACCAATTGACCGCTGACGGCAGCCTTGAAGCGTTCCACAATCTTTTCGAGTATCGGCTCATTGAATACCAATTGTTTGCCATCCATCACAGCCGATACATCACGGCGTGTTAAGAGTTCGCCCGTCTTCAGGATAATACCGTCGGCGCCTGCATCGAGTACGTCGACCCAGAGCTTTTCGTTAAGTATCTCGCCAGTAAAGATGAGTACTTTTACATCTGGGTGAAGCTCCTTCGTGTGGCGACAAATCTCCACGCCTACAGTGGTAGAACCACCCAGGCCGAGGTCTAGCAATACCAGATCGGGCTTCTGTTGCTTAAGCAATCGCCAGTAAGCGGGTTCGCTGTCGGCCGTTCCAATGACTTCCGCCTCAGGAATGTCTGAGCGGACGATGCCGAGGGTGCCTTTTAGCTCGAGGGGCACATCCTCGACGATGATGACTTTGAAGTTATCCATATATTTACGTTTTATTATTTATGACTGCTGAAGGTAGGGTTATCAGAATGTGAGGAATACCATTGATAATTTCTGCACGAATGCCGCAGCCACGACGGTTGGTAGCCTCGCCGTGGTCTCTTACAATCTGACGACAGATGAGGAATGGAATATGTTCGCGCTTGGGCTGGAAGAGATCCTCAGGCTGTTCCTTGGAGAAATCAAGGCCAGGCATGGCGACGCTCACCTCCACATACTTCTCATTCTTCTGCGAGAACTGTATCTCAGGCTTTTTTTCGCCCGACTGCTTGCGCAGAATCTCAAAGAGATACCGAATCAGATTCTCATCCCCCAGAATAGTAACGCCTTCCATCGATAACGGACGAAGATGTAAATGGGTTCGCTCCACCTGCCGCATGGCTTGTTGGGATAGCATGCCATAGAGTTCACGATAGTAACTAGTTACCTCGCTAAGCGACTCCGTATCGCCCGAATCTAAGGTCTGACGGATGCGCGACGGGTAATACATCGTCTCGTGCTTGAGGGTTGATAAGCAATTATCAAGCACGGCATTCGATACGTGAAGGTTGCTTATTTCGAGTTCAGTACGTCGCTGCTCGTCATCAAGCATTTCCAAGTCGGTCTGTCGCTGTTGTTCGCTGAGGAATCTGCTGTACAGTCTGTGACGATAATACAACAGATAATAGGCCGGCAGAATGGCGAGGGCCAGAATAACTAGCAGAATGATGGCGATGGTCTTATTGGTTTGCGACTGTTGCATCGTGCGACAATAATCGCCCAATGTATCGTCTGCCGACATCTCCTTAAAGAGTTGGGTGTAGATACGATTGTTATAACTGTATATCTGCCATTCATGAAGAGCCAAAGCCGCTACGGCACTCTCGTTTCTGATATCAAGAATGATGTGATAGTTCACGTCGAGCCCATCGTGTAGCCACTTAATCTCTGGTGCAATGAGCGATGGATTACCTATGGACCGCATTAGGTAACGTCCTCGAGGCTGTAGGCTTAAATATTGACGATTCAGGCAATCTATGCAAGAGTCGGCAAAGACCAGTGTGCGTTCATACTGTCCGTTGATATTACAGAAATAGGCTGAATCGGCATAAGCTGAGGCTTGTGCTAGCGGATCAGAATCCGTAGGTGTGGGCTTCGGCTGTTGACCATAGCTGGTGAGGGCAGTGCCAGTAAGAAACATGCCAAGAATCAACATACGGAGTATGCCTTTGGGAAGTCGGAAGAACAGTCGACTACCCTGCCCCAGTTTACTCGTAGCTGCAATCTGGCAAACAGAGAATATCTGTGATATCTTACGATATTTCTCAATAATACCCTTACAATTGAGCAGACCGAAACCATGTGAAGTCTGTGCTTTACCATCATCTTTAATAGGTTTCGACTCGAATAGATGTTGTAGCTGTTCGTCGGTCATGCCCTGACCGGTATCTTCCACAGCTATCTCCACATATTCCTCTAGGTCATTAGCCGAGATACTCACCTTACCACCTTTATCAGTAAACTTGCGGGCATTATCAGCCAGCGTGTTAAGCATAAAGAGCGTCAGTACCTTGTCGGCCTTTACCACTGCATCAGTCGGAGCAATATTCAATTCAACGCCTTTCATTTGGAATGAGGCGTGTCCCTTTGCAAGCAAGTCGAAGAGTTCCTGAAGTGCGAAGCTCTCTATATGAAGACTGAGCTCGCCCTGGCGCAACTGAATCCAATAGGTCAGCACATCATTATAGTCATTAATCTGATCGGTGAGTTCCTGAATATACTCAGCATCGGCCTTCTCTGGATTCTTGACCTCATGGAGTATACGGTCGATGAATGGCGTGACACTGTTTACAAGCGATACTTTGGCACGCTGTTCTAAGTTGCGACGTTCACTGGCTTCAACACGAAGTTGCAGGGCTTGGATATCCTCTGACTTCTGTTCGAACAACTCATCGGTGCCTTCGGTCTTAGTACGTTTCTTATTGAGGTAATTGAAAAGCCAGAGCGAGAAAAACAACAGGATGATAGCTACTATAACGGCTATGATCATGAGGTTAAGCTGCGAGATGGCGCGTTCATACTGATTAGCGCGAGCTTCGAGCTGACGGTCCTGACGGGTGGTCTCCTGTACGTCAAGATATAGGTTGCGATTATAATCGCTCTGCTGTTTGTCGTCGATAGCGGCATATGCCACACTCAGCTGCTCTCGGATAGAAGCCACCAAGTCAGGAGCTTGATAAATGGCAGAATCAGAAAGTGCCTGTTCCAGATTGTAAAGCGCTGACTCGTAATCACCTATCTGACGGAAGCAAGAAGCCAAAGTACGATAAGCACCTGCTATCTGGTAAACATCACCGAACTCGCGGAAGATGTAGAGTGAGTTCTCTGCCAGATAACCTGCCAGCATATTATCGTCAACATGGTCGGGGTTCAGGAACTTCATGGCAGGCATATTGTCCATCATCAGATGGTCGCGGACAGGCGGCTCCATGAGATGTTCTGACAGTGCTTCAAGGGCATTAGCAGCAAAATAGGGATAATCGCCCTGACGCGCCATCAGGAAACAACGCATCAATCGGTCGAACTCCTGTTGGTTAATTTCCTGTTGCGAGCCCTGGGTAATGATGCCGCCAGCACCGATATTATAAAGATAATTGAGAAATTGTGCCGTATCGCGTTGTACCTCATTAGGATTAATGGCATTGAGAGCATCAATCGACTGCTGCTCAAGACCTACATAATAATAATAGGTGGAGTTGACAATGGCATACTCCGTCTCAGCATAAAGCAGACAGCGCTGATCGTGTTCAGAGAGCGAAGCACGCTCTTCATTAATACGACGGATGGTTTTATCAGCCAACTCACGATAGTCGTGGAATTCTCTATTACGAGAGCGGCGCTGACAAAGACGCATCTGCTGTACGTAGGCTATGAGTTGCTGCACTTGGTGGTTGGTTGTCTCCACCACTTCGTTGAGTAATCGCTCTGCCTCGTCGTACTCCATTCGAACAATATGCACAAAGGCCAGATTATTTAAAGCCTCTGCCCTACCCGCATGATACCCCTCGGCGAGTTTAGCTGCCCGTCGTGCATAGGATTCTGTGGAGTCGATATTTCGGTAGTGATAGGCATAAGATTGTTCATTCAGCTTGTCGACCGCTTGCCTATCAGTACGGCTACAGGCTGATAAAATAATGGTTGAGATGATGAATAGCCAGTATTTCATGTTAGTTAGAATCCCTCCCGCCGGACATAATAGTTCGACGAGAGGGATCAGAATATGTGATTAAGCGCGGGCCTTGGCAACGTAGCCAAGTGCCTCACGACACTTGTCGGTAACGTACTGCCAGTCGCCAGCCTTTACCTTATCGCTGGGGAAGAGCTTAGAGCCCATACCAACGCAGAATACGCCAGCCTTGAACCACTTGGTGAGGTTCTCCTCATCGGGAGATACACCACCGGTAACCATGATCTTTGACCAAGGCATTGGAGCCTTCAGACCCTTGATCATGTTAGGACCTACCACATCGCCGGGGAATACCTTTGTCAGGTCGCAACCCAACTCCTGAGCCTTACCAATCTCGCTGACAGTCATGCAGCCTGGGCAATAAGGCACCAGACGACGATTGCAGACGGGAGCAATGTCGGGGTTGAACAACGGACCAACTACGAAGTTGGCACCCAACTGAATGTAAAGAGCTGCTGTGGGAGCATCGACTACAGAACCGATACCCAGAGCCAACTCGGGGCATTCCTTATCGGCCCACTTTACCAACTCACCGAATACTTCCTGAGCGAAGTCACCGCGGTTTGTGAACTCGAATGCACGAACGCCGCCCTCGTAGCAGGCTTTCACCACATTCTTACAAGTCTCAAGGTCCTTGTTGTAGAAGACAGGCACCATACCGGTGTCGCCAATCTTCTTCATTACTGCTATCTTATCAAACTTTGCCATAATCTTAACGCTGTACACGACCGTTGGCATTACCACCAGCCAATGATTCTACTTCGTCGACGCTTACCAGGTTGAAGTCGCCATTGATGGTGTGCTTCAATGCTGAGGCTGCTACAGCAAACTCAAGAGCCTCGCCCTGAGTAGCCTTTGTGAGCAGACCATGAATCAGACCGCCAGAGAAAGAGTCACCACCACCTACACGGTCGATGATAGGATTGATCTCGTAGCGCTTTGACTGATAGAACTCCTTACCATTGTAGATAAGAGCCTTCCAACCGTTGAATGTGGCGCTGTAGCTCTCACGGAGAGTAGAAACAACATACTTAAAGCCGAACTCCTGCATCATCTGCTTGAAGATGCCCTCATAACCGGCAGCATCAGTCTGACCACCCTCAACGTCTGCATCGGGCTTGAAACCAAGACAGAGCTCAGCATCTTCCTCGTTACCGATACATACATCCACATACTTCATCAAAGGACGCATGATAGAGATGGCTTTCTCAGAAGTCCACAGCTTCTTGCGGAAGTTCAGGTCGACCGATACGGTAACACCATGACGCTTAGCAGCCTCACAAGCCAACTTAGTCAGCTCAGCAGCCTTGTCAGAGATGGCAGGTGTAATACCACTCCAGTGGAACCAAGCAGCACCCTCCATGATCTTGTCGAAATCGAAGTCGGCAGGTGATGCCTCTGCGATTGAAGAGTGAGCACGGTCGTAAATCACCTTAGAGGGACGCATAGAAGCACCAGTCTCAGCATAGTAAAGACCTACACGGTCTCCACCACGGGCAATAAACTCGGTGTTAACACCATAGCGACGGAGTGCATTAACGGCAATCTGACCAATCTCGTGCTTAGGCAATTTGCTAACGAAATAAGCCTCGTGTCCGTAGTTTGCTACAGAGATAGCTACGTTAGCCTCACCACCACCAGGGATGATGCGGAATGATTCACTCTGAATAAAACGATCGTTGCCCTGAGGCGACAGGCGGAGCATGATCTCGCCCAATGTTACGATTTTTGCCATTTTCCTTGTTTTAACTATAGATTAAACATCATTTTTCGTTTGCGAGCACAAAGATAGACACTTTTTTCGAGGTAACCAAATTTTTAAGAGGTTTTAAGGCAAAAAACTTACGGAAACGATTTCGGTTAGAATATTTAGGCAAAGATGTTGGCGTTTTCAGAAATTATTCGTACCTTTGCCGAAAAATCGGAAGAAAATGGCAAAGGAGATTATCACCATCAAAGACATAGCCGCTCATGCCGGTGTGTCAACAGGTACAGTAGACCGTGTATTACATAACCGTCCGAACGTGTCGAAGACCGCTTTGGAAAAGGTAAATAAGGCACTCGAGGAACTTGACTATCGTCCGAATATGTATGCATCAGCTCTTGCATATAATAAGGAATATACGTTTTATTGTGTATTGCCTAAGCACGAGCAGGATGCCTACTGGGATGAGATTGAGGAAGGTGCACAGGCTTGTACCGACTTCCGACGCGACTTCGGCATCACGCTGAAATTTATTTATTATGAGAGGTTTAATGCGCCCGCGTATACTAAAATGGTACGCGAGTTCTTTACCGCAAAGATCGATGGTGTTATCATTGTGCCTGCTACTCTTGAACAGACTGCACGATTCACAGAGAAACTGACGGAAAGAAATATTCCTTATGTATTGCTCGACTCCTACATGCCCGATTTAAAACCCCTATCCTTCTTCGGACAGGACTCTTTTGCCAGTGGTTATTTCGCAGCCAAGATGCTGATGCTGATTGCTAACAAAGAGAAAGAGATTGCACTGATGAAGCAGACACGTGATGGTAAGGTGGGATCAAAGCAGCAGGCTAACCGTGAGACTGGCTTCCGTCATTACATGGTCGACCACTTCCCGCAGATCAAGATTACCGAAGTTGATCTGCCTCTTGACGAAGAAAAGAAGGACTATGATGTTATTCTTGAGAAGTTCTTTGCGGAACATCCACTGGTTCACCACTGCATCACCTTCAATTCAAAAGCTCATATTGTTGGTGAGTTCCTGCAGAAGACAAACCGTCGTAACATACAGATCATGGGTTACGATATGGTGCCTAAGAACGAAGAGTGCGTTAGAAACGGCAGTATTTCTTTCCTTATCGCACAGCATGCTTATCAGCAGGGTTATGCCTCTGTCGATGCTTTATTTAATGCCATCGTCATGAAGCGTGAGGTGAATCCCGTTAACTACATGCCTATCGAGATACTGACGAAGGAGAATGTGGATTTCTACCGCAGAACAGCCATCTGATTGAATTATATTACTAAAACAAATACAAAAAGGAAAAATGGAACAAGCTACATTTCTTAAAATTAATCCGGCTGACAGCGTTGTGGTATGTCTGCAGCCAAAGAAGAAGGGAGAAATCATTGAGGTTGACGGACAAAAGATTACCATCAATCAGGATACTCCCGCTGGTCACAAAGTACTAATCAAGGATGCTAAGATGGGTACCGATATTATTAAATACGGCTACCCTATTGGTCATGCCCGTGAAGACTTAAAAGCTGGTGACTGGGTAAACGAGAACAATCTGAAGACAAATCTCTCTGGCACACTCGAATACACATACAACCCTGTTGGCGAGGAACTTAGCATCGCTAAGGAGAATCGAACCTTTAAAGGATATGTACGTAAGAACGGCGATGTGGGTGTGCGTAATGAAATATGGATCGTTCCCACCGTTGGTTGTGTGAATGGCATCGCAGAGCGTTTAGTAAAGGAACTGAAAAAAGAAACCAATGAGGAAGGCATTGACGCTATCTATGCCTGGCATCATAACTATGGTTGCTCACAACTCTCTGGTGATCATGAGAACACCCGTAAGGTATTGCGCGACATTTGTCTGCATCCTAATGCTGGTGCTGTTCTGGTGTTGAGTCTTGGTTGTGAGAACAATCAACCCGATGATTTTATGAAGATGTTGGGCGATTACGATAAGGATCGTATCAAGTTGCTTGTCACTCAGAAGGTTGATGACGAGATGGAAGCAGGTATGCGGATTCTTCGTGAACTTTATGAGGTAGCCCGTCAGGATAAGCGTGAGACTGTACCCGTATCAAAACTCCGTGTTGGTTTGAAGTGCGGTGGCAGTGATGGCTTCTCTGGTATTACAGCCAATCCTCTGGTAGGAGAATTCTCCGACTGGCTCGTGGCACAAGGTGGTACATCTGTATTGACCGAGGTTCCAGAAATGTTTGGTGCTGAGACCATCTTGATGAATCGCTGTCGTACGGAGGAACTCTTCGATCAGACAGTATCGATGATCAATAACTTCAAGAACTATTTCCTTTCGCACGGAGAACCTGTGGGTGAGAATCCAAGCCCAGGTAATAAAGCAGGTGGTATCTCCACCCTTGAGGATAAAGCTCTTGGCTGTACGCAGAAGTGCGGTAAGGCTCCTGTTAGTGGCGTTATGGAATATGGTGATCGTCTGGAGCATGACGGTCTGAACCTGTTGTCCGCCCCAGGTAATGATCTGGTTGCAGCCACCGCCCTCGCCTCTTGTGGATGTCATCTGGTACTCTTCACTACAGGTCGCGGAACACCTTTCGGTACTTTTGTCCCGACCATGAAGATTGCTACGAATCCTGATCTTGCTCGTCGAAAGAATAATTGGATCGACTTCTCGGCAGGTCAGTTAATCGAAGGTCGTACGATGCAGGAACTTGTGCCAGAGTTCATTGACAAAGTTCTGGCTGTGGCAAGTGGCGAAAAGGCGCGTAACGAAGAAAACGATTATCGCGAGATATCCATCTTTAAAAATGGTGTAACCCTATAATTAAATGAAGAAAGGTCTGATAGCATTATCACCACTTGTGGTGTTTATCTTATTTTATTTAGTCACCAGCATTATCGCTGGTGACTTTTATAAAATTCCCATCACAGTGGCATTTATGGTTTCGAGTATCTATGCCATCATTATTTGTGGAGGTAAACCTCTCATGAAGCGTATTGATACTTACAGCCGTGGAGCCGCTACGGAGCAGATGATGCTAATGATCTGGATATTTGTTTTAGCAGGAGCTTTTGCGCATTCTGCCAAGATGATGGGTAGTATTGATGCTACCGTTAATCTGACGCTGGCGTTCTTACCGCCCCAGATGATCTTTGCTGGTATGTTTCTTGCAGCCTGCTTTATCTCCCTCTCTATCGGAACGAGTGTCGGAACTATTGCGGCATTGACTCCTATCGCTGCTGGTATTGCTACCGAAACAGGTACTGATGTGGCATTGATGACAGCTATTATTGTTGGTGGATCGTTCTTTGGCGACAATCTGTCGTTCATATCCGATACCACGATCATGGCTACTCAGACTCAAGGATGCAGACTCAGCGATAAGTTCCGCGTGAATGCTTTTATTGTAGTTCCCGCAGCAATGGTCATTCTTGTGGTCTATCTCTTTATGGGACAAGAAACTCAGGCCCCGCAACAACTGCAGAGTGTAGAATGGGTCAAGGTGATTCCATACCTTGTAGTATTGATTACAGCCATCTTTGGAATGAATGTCATGGCAGTGCTTACACTGGGTATTCTTCTCACAGGCATTATTGGAATACTCACTGGCTCGTTCGATATTTACGGCTGGTTTGGAGCTATGGGTGAAGGCATCTTGTCTATGGGCGAACTGATCATTGTAACGATGATGGCTGGCGGTATGTTGGAGTTGATTCGTCAGCAAGGCGGTATCGACTTTATTATTCGATTACTCACTCGTCGCGTTAATAGTAAGCGCGGTGCAGAACTTAGTATCGCTACCCTCGTGTCGCTTGTTGATGTGTGTACTGCCAATAATACGGTGGCCATTCTGACCGTTGGTGGTATTGCCAAGCAAATAGGTGATCGCTATGGGGTTGATAATAAGAAATGTGCTTCGATCCTTGATACGTTCTCTTGTACGGTTCAAGGATTGATTCCCTATGGTGCACAGATGCTGATTGCAGCTGGACTAACGGCTCTGAATCCCATAGCCATCCTCCCCTATCTTTATTATCCATTTGTATTGGGTATTGTTGCCCTGTTATCTATCTTATTCCGATATCCTCGTCGTTACTCATGAATATCATTCAGCGAAATTTCTTCCGACTCCTCAGATGTGGTGCCTTTAAGACCACTGAGCAGCTAGAACCCATGTCTGTGTTTAAATGGGATCGACTCTGTCAGTTAGCTGTCATGCATAATGTGGTGCTTTATGTGTATGACGGATTGCAGCAATGTAAGGGACAGTTCTTCTTGAAACTGACTGAGAATCAATGGAACAATTGGCAGAAACTGGTCAATGATACCAATAGTCATCTTCAGGATGTGGATAGCGATGAGTTCCTACGGGCAGATCATCTGACGAATCCTTTGTTGAATCATAAATTACAGGATATTCTCGATGATGAGAAGTCGGATACTACTTCCCGCAGACTTTTACTGCTAATCATCCGCATCGTAAGACATATCTTAAATGAGGGAATGCCCGTAAGACAACTGGTAGAACTTGGATTGTTTATCCGCCAGGAAGGAGCAAAGGTTGATCAGCAGACGTTCATGAAGTGGATTAATGGCTTAAGACTTCAGCCTATGTGCCAGCTTGAGGGCGAGTTCCTCATGCTACTTCTCGGTTTTACAAAGGAAGAGCTTTTCTTTATTGAAGAAAAAGCCAACAAGAACATTGAAAAGATAGCTTTGGAACTGATAGAGTTTACTAATACGCGTTCGCAAGACTGGTACTTCTCGCAGGATAGCGACAGCATCTTCGTTCACAATAGTAACACATCGGCTATGTTTAGTCATGTGCGTCGCTCTGCTCGTTATTTCCGCTATTATCCTTCAGAGAGTGTGACCAACTTCTTTGCTTCATTTGCTCACTCTCTGTCGCATATTGAGGAGTAAACGTTACCTTTTCTTTTCCTCAGCCAGATGTACGTGTTGGAATCGTATGTCTCGTATTCCATGACTGCCCATAAAACGACTCTTGTCTACGAAACCATTGATACCCAAGATCCTACCTTTGCTCGTATATTGCCACATGGTTATGTCGCGTTCGTCAGCCAATACAGGTTCTTCTGGCGTATACATGGCAATCATCAGTTTGTAGTCGTTCACCTTGCCTATCAGATGTTTGTTGTAGAAGTTACGGAAGGTATAGAGGAGTGGCATCTGACGATACTCTTTCTCAATCATTCCTAAAAAAGTAATGAGTGAGTCACAGAACACTTCAGTAGGAAGTCCGCCAGTAGTTTCTATATCAATCATCGGAATCAAATCCTGTTCCGCAGGACGACATTGCGTACGGAAATTGATGAGCTGTTCTCTTAATGGAGTCTTCGGGCGGAAGAAATGGTATGATCCCACTTTCAGCCCATAACGATGTGCCAGTTGGATATTGCGTTCGAAATGCTCATCAATACGATCGCCACCTTCTGTTGCTTTCAAATAGGCATAGGCCATCTTGGTATTCTCTCCAACGGTCTCCCAGAACACTCTTCCTTGATAATGCGACAGATCAATGCCGTGAACGTGGCTACAGGTATCCTCACATAATATCACAGGTTCATTAGGATCATATTCTGGATTGGGTTCCTTGGGCACAATCCTTGCTGTACGTCTGTGTCTTTTTGACTTTACTCCTTTCTTTTTTACAACCCTGTGAGTCTTTGGCCTTTTTCGGCCTTTATGATGTCTTGAACGCTGTGCAAATCCGTCGCCTGCGGCCATCATGGCAATCAGAAATGCAAGCAATATATATAGTCTTTTCATTGTCTTTTCCTTTTTTGAGCTGCAAAGATAATAAAAATTGTGAATTATCTGTGATGATTTCTCAATTATTTCGTACCTTTGCCGAAATTATTGACTTATGAAGAAATTACTGATTAGCATATCGCTGCTTGCAGCTCTCTGTTCTTGTCATCACGATGATGATCCAGAAGACAACAGGGCCCGTAGGACTGTATTTGTATATATGGCAGCGGAGAATAACCTGGCTCGCTTTGCCGACGACGATCTATCGGAGATGCAAACAGGTTCATTGAAACTTACAGATGACGATAACCTGGTGGTATATGTGGATCGTGCCGGCTCAACAACAACACCTTACCTGGCTCGTGTCTATAAAGGCGAACTTATTGACACCCTCTTTATGCCTGAGGGACTTGCTGCCGATCCGACAGTTTTAACACGCGCTCTGCGTCAGGCCAAGACAGTTTATCCTGCCAAGAGTTACGGAGTTGTATTATGGGGTCACGCCTCAGGATGGCTCATTTCCGAGAACGATTCTATTTCAGTTGCTGCAAGTAGAGCCTATGGAGGTTCTACCGGTAACAACACATCATCTGGCACTGGTAAATATTGGATGAATATCCCTCAGTTGGCGCAGGCCATTCAGTCGGCTATGGGCACCGACAAATTAAGCTTTGTCTTTGGCGACTGCTGTAGCTTTGGATGTATTGAGATTGCTTATGAATTGAAGGATGTGGCTGACTACGTCATTGGCTCACCTTCCGAGATTCCTGATATGGGCGCTCCATACGATTTGATAGTACCCAAATTGTTTGATGTAAGCGATAATCTCTGTCGCGGTATTATCGACACCTATTATAATTTTTGCATAGAGGCATACAAGATTAAAAGTAACATCTATTATAATCGTATTCCTGGCGATCTTGAAGGTTATAGTGTTCCCCTTGCTGCTGTCAAGACCAGCGAACTCGATAACCTGGTACAGGCCACTTCGAAGATTCTTGCCACCATTCCCGACAAAGTCAGTTCTATCGGTAGTTTGGATCTTGATGGCACAGTCCATTATGCTCAGTATGCCAGCCATAAATATTCATATGATATGAATAGTGTACTGAGTGTGAACACAAGTGCATCCGACTATCAGACGTGGACTTCTGCTTTTAAAAAGGCAGTGCCTTATAAGCGCTATTCTGCCAAATGGATGACCGAATATAACCAGTTGGCAAACGAGATGAACTATTTCCCTGTATCCGATGAGAATTGTGGATGTGTTAGCATGTTCTTCCCATCCGTCAGTTACGCTTCAACAAGTCCCAAATGGAACAAAGCCATACAGAAATATCAATGGAATAACGTTATCCATTGGGAACAATACGGATGGTAAAAATATAAATCCCCACTCAGACATCTCTGGATGGGGATTTATAATTATGCTTGTTTCTCGTGGATGACTACTTTGACTTTTGAAATGCGATGACCATCGAGTTCTGTCACTTCAAAAGTAAAGTTCTGATAGTCTATTCGCTCATGGAGTTCTGGGAAGTCTCCCTTGATTTCAAGCAGCAATCCTGCTATGGAATCAGCATCACCTTCCACCTCCTCAAAGGTCTCGTCGTCGAGATCCAGAATCTTAAAGAAGTCTGAAAGAAGCGTCTTTCCCTCAAATACGTATGTATTTGCGTTAATGCGAGTATAGTTTTTCTCTTCCTCGTCGTATTCATCATTAATCTCACCCACTATCTCTTCAAGGATATCCTCTAGCGTAATGATACCACTGGTACCACCAAACTCGTCTACCACAATAGCAATGTGCACCTTGTTCTCCTGGAATTCACGCAGAAGGTCATCGATCTTCTTTGTCTCTGGCACAAAATAAGGCGGACGAATCAGCGATTGCCAACGGAAATTAGCTGGTTTCGAGAGATATGGCAGCAGATCCTTAATATACAGGATTCCGCGAATATTATCTATTGTTTCCTGATAAACGGGAATACGCGAATAGTTATTCTCCACTATGCACTTAAGTACCTCAGAGAATGGCAATCGGAAATCGAGATCAACCACATCCTGACGCGATGTCATCACTTCCTTGGCGGTTTCGTCACCAAAGCGAACGATACCTTCCAGCATATTCTTCTCCTCCTTGAGTTCCTCTTCGTCGGTCAACTCGAGTGCTTGTTCCAGATCATCTACACTAAGCACATGATTTTCTTTCTGAACTACTTTCTCAGCCAGCAATCCAGAACGAATAAGCACAGAACTAAGGGGATAGAATATCTTTCTCAGAACAACGATACCACCAGCCGACATACGACAGAAAGCAAGCGCATGCTGACTTGCATAAACCTTTGGCATAATCTCACCAAAGAGCAATAACAGGAATGTGAGCAGAATGGTAATCACAATGAACTGCAGCCAATAGGCCATGCCGAAATCAACGACATGTGCAAAGAAATAGTTGCAGAGCATGATGATGGTAACGTTTACCAGATTATTGGTAATCAGAATCGTAGCAAGTGTACGTTCGGAATCTTCCCTAAGCTCTTGTATTTTTCTATCCACATCACTTTTCTCCTCATTGAGGTCATTGAGGTCATTCGGAGAAAGAGAGAAGAAAGCAATCTCAGAGCCAGAGGCATAACCTGAGAAGATGAGCAACACACATGCAAGAACACCTGCAATGATAGCACCAGTAGTTGGTACCATCAGGTGAACGTCACTTAGTATTTGTTGTAGATAGTCCATGATTAGAACGGCAGACTTTCATCAGCCTTCGTATCGGGTACAGGTGCCTCTATCGGTTCTGAAGCCATGTTGGGATTAGTAGCAGCTGCTTTGGGAGAGAGCATCTCCATATTGTCTGCCCAAATCTCAGTGGCATAGCGACGCTGGCCCTGTTTGTCATCATATGTTGTATAACGGATACGTCCCTCAATGTAAAGCTTGTCGCCCTTATGTACATACTTCTCCACAATCTCTGCCAGTCGGCGCCACAAAATCACATTGTGCCAATCTGTATGATCGGGTACCTGTGTACCATTCTGAAGAGTATAACCACGTTCGGTGGTAGCCAAACGTATACGAGCCACAGCAACACCCTGGTCTACATAACGTACTTCCGGATCCTGGCCTACATTGCCAATGAGCATGACCTTATTCATAATAGTATTATTTTGCCTTACCTAAATAACGGAACTTGAAATTCTTTCCCTTTGCTGATGGGAACTGACTGCGCTCATCTACGCGTTCACGAAGATGATCTACGATACGCTCGTAGCAGTCCATACCAGAGATAGCTTTTACGCGAGCAGCAAACTGAGTGTCGCGATATTGGAACTTTCCAGTACCCGGCACAAGGAGTACGCGCTTAAACTCAAGCATACCCTCATACCAGCCTTCACATTCTTCATTAAGGCGTACCAGAGCGGGAGCAACAGTTTTGGGTCTGTTCTCCTCTCCTACATGCACGGCCTTTTTTTCCTTGAAGTCCTGCATGGTGGCTGCATCAGTCTTGATGATAATGAAATACACCCTCGGATGTATTTTGTAACGCTTGGGATAATATACGTCGCTGGCAACATATGCACGGATATCTGCCTCTAATAGCGGATCCATTTCAATCTCCTCGATAGAGCTCAAAAACTCTATAGCTTCATCAACTGTAGAAACAAGCGTTTCACGGTCAAAATATCTTAAATATAAATTCATCTGAAAAAGATTGTTGTTGTTTTCCTAAAAAGAGCGGAAAACGGGACTCGGACCCGCGACCCCAACCTTGGCAAGGTTGTGCTCTACCAACTGAGCTATTTCCGCAAGAAGTTTTAAAAATGTGAAGAGGAGGAGACTCGAACTCCCACGTCGCAATTGACACTACCCCCTCAAAGTAGCGCGTCTACCAATTCCGCCACCTCTCCAACATAGCTGAATAAAAAAGAGTGCCCAGAACAGGACTCGAACCTGCACGCCTCACGGCACACGCACCTGAAACGTGCGCGTCTACCAATTCCGCCACCTGGGCATTTGTTCATTAAGGCCAATCCTTAATGCCTCTTTTTTGTTCAACAAGTGAGCGGAAAACGGGACTCGGACCCGCGACCCCAACCTTGGCAAGGTTGTGCTCTACCAACTGAGCTATTTCCGCATTTTTCGGAACTGGCAAACTTTTTAGAGGTTTTTTTTCGAAAAAAGTGCCATTTTATCGAAAAAAAGCCATTTCTCTGCCTTAATCCATCCGATTCCGGTAGTCTTCGTACTCAAAACGGCGCAACATCTCCAATTCGCCATTTTCGTGAAGCATGCCAATTGCGGGGTGAGAAATACCGTTAAAAGTGTTAGTTTTAACAGTTGTATAATGAATCATATCTTCAAAAATCACTTCTTCGCCCACTTGCAGTTCATGATCAAACTTCCAACAACTCATGAAATCACCACTCAGGCAACTGTTACCACCAAGTCTGTAAACATGCTCACCTGTTTCTTCAGAGATATGTTCAGCTCCTCGCACATCTGGATAATATGGCATTTCCAGACAATCAGGCATGTGACAGGTGAAACTGACATCCAGAATCGCTGTACGAATGCCTTTGTCTTCCACCAAATCAACCACATGAGATACCAACGGTCCCGTTTGCCACGCAAAAGCACTGCCCGGTTCAAGAATCACCCTCAACCAAGGATAGCGTTCATGAAACTGCTTCATCATTGAAATGAGCAGTTCTACGTCATAGTCTTTACGTGTCATCAGATGTCCACCGCCAAAGTTGATCCATTTCAGTTGGGGGAACCAACGTGAGAATTTTTCTTCAATATGTGCAAGTGAACGCTGAAACACGTCTGATCCACTCTCACAATGACAATGGCAATGAAAGCCTTCGATATCTACTGGCAATTGCTCGGGCAGTTTATCAGCCGATATACCAAAACGAGTGCCAGGAGCACAGGGATTATATAGCAGAGTTTCTACTTCTGAGTATTCGGGATTTACGCGTAAGCCCAGCGAACATGCTGAAGCGCGCTGATGGAAACGTTCATATTGCGAGAGCGAGTTGAATGTCAGGTGCGAAGAACACTTCACAATCTCATCAAATTCCTCATCGGTATACGCCGGAGAATAAGTATGGGCAGGAGCACCGAACTCTTCAAAGGCCAGACGGGCTTCAGAAAGCGAACTGGCCGTAGTACTTTTGATATACTCACGGAAGATGGGAAATGTCTTCCACAACGCAAAAGCCTTGAAGGCAAGTATGATCTCTATATCGGCTTTCGCCGCAACTTCAGCAATAAGTGTGAGGTTGCGGCGAAGCTTCTTCTCTTCTATAATATAAATAGGTGTAGCCATTATTTCTTAATCGGGATGGTGAAACTAAAGGTACTCCCCTCGCCTTCCGTTGACTCCACAAAGCAGTCACCGCCATTCTTGCGGGCGAAGTCCTGACAGAGTTGCAAACCAAGTCCGGAACCTTCCTCACCACCCGTACCATAGGTGGTTTCACCTTTGTGGAAAATGGAGCCTATACGATCAGCAGCAATACCCACGCCATGATCTCGTACACTGACCTTAGCGAAATCGCCCTCAACTACCGTTGTAATCTCTATGCTGGAGTTCTCGGACGAGAACTTGATGGCATTCGACAGGAAGTTCCTCAGTACGGTCTTCATCATATCATTATCAGCCGTTACAATCACTGGCTCCTGAGGCATCTGCAAATCGAGTTTGATATGCTTAGTGGCTGCAATCATCTCAAAGATATCAACCACACCTGGGATGATGTCGTTGAGGTCAAGATCCTGAATCACAACACTCAGTCTACCTGTCTGACTCTTGGTCCATTTCAACAGATTGTCAAGCAGATCGTGTACTTCCTCCGACTCTCTGTTGGCTTTATCCAGCAGTTCGAAAAGCTCGGGTCCTACCTGCTCTGGTGAGCATGAAGCCACTACGAGGTTAAGCACCATACGGATGCTGGCCATAGGCGAACGCAGGTCGTGGGCTATCACGGAGTACATCTTATCACGGTTATTCAGGGTAGCCAGAAGTTCTTGGTTTTGTTTCTCAATAATGCGCTTGGCTGCAACCAGTGAAATCTGCTGCATCACACGCATCACCAACTCTTCCTTATTAAAAGGCTTCGTCAGGAAGTCGCTTGCACCCACCTTAAAACCATGAACAAGGTCTTGAGGCGTATTCAGTGCTGTGAGGAAGATAATGGGTATTTCTTTGGTCAGAGGATCTTTCTTCAAAACAACCGCAGCATCGAATCCGCTGATATCCGGCATCATGACGTCGAGAAGTATCAGATCGGGAAGTTCTTTCCGGGCTTGTTCGATACACGATGTACCGTTATTGGCCGTACAAACCTGAAACTTTTCGTTCGCAAGCAGGATCTTCAGCAGTAGTACATTACTGACTACGTCATCAACAATCAGTATTTTATACTCACTTCGATCGATTTGTGATTCAAGAGTTTCTTCTGTTTCCATTCTGGTCAGTGCATTATTATAGATTGCAAAAATAGTGTAATTAATTGGAATCTCCAAAAAACTACACTATTTTTAACGGATTTTTATTCTACAGTGACCGATTTTGCCAGATTTCGGGGTTGGTCAACGTTCTTTCCCTTACAAACTGCCACATGATAAGCAAGTAATTGCAAAGGGATTGTTGCTACCAATGGCTCGAGACACTCCAGCACATCAGGCAACTCTATCACCTCGTCGACAATCTTTGAAATGGTGTCGTCGCCTTTCGAAACCAGTGCGATGACTTTACCCTGACGGGCTTTGATTTCTTGAATGTTCGAGAGCACCTTCTCATACATGGCATTATGGGTAGCAATAACCACAACGGGCATATCAGAGTCGATCAGTGCAATCGGACCGTGCTTCATCTCCGCAGCCGGATAGCCTTCTGCATGAATATAGGAGATTTCCTTCAGCTTCAAGGCACCTTCCAGAGCTACCGGATAAGAATAGCCACGACCTAAATATAGGAAATTATGTGCGTATGTGAATGAACGGGCCAGATCGGCAACCTTTTCATTCGTCTGCAGCACTTCACGTATCTTATCGGGAATCTCACTGAGGCCCTTGACTATCCGTAGATATTCATCGCGCTTAATGGTACCCTTGGCTTCTCCTAATGCCAGAGCAATCATCGTGAGCACTGTTACCTGACCAGTGAATGCCTTTGTTGAAGCCACACCAATCTCGGGACCTACGTGGATATATGTACCTGTGTCAGTGGCGCGGGGAATACTGCTACCAATGGCATTACAGATACCATAGATGAATGCGCCCTTCGACTTGGCCAGCTGTACAGCAGCCAATGTATCGGCTGTTTCACCACTCTGTGAGATGGCTATCACCACATCATCTTTCGTTACAACGGGATTCCTGTATCTGAACTCACTGGCATACTCCACTTCAACGGGAATACGACACAAACTTTCAATGATCTGCTTGCCAATCAGTCCGGCATGCCATGAAGTACCGCAGGCCACGATAATAACGCGCTTGGCGTTCAATAACTGACGACGGTAATCAATTAAGGCCGAGAGTGTTACATGATCTGCTTCTACGTTTACACGACCACGCATACAGTTCGTTAAGCACTCAGGCTGCTCAAAGATTTCCTTCAGCATGAAGTGAGGATATCCGCCTTTTTCTATCTGACCGAGATCAATGTCTACAGTCTTCACATTCAGCTCCTGTTCCTCACCAAGAATGCTGACAACCTTCAACTCTTCTCCACGACGGATAACAGCAATGTTACCATCCTCCAAATAGACCACCTTGTCGGTATATTCCACAATCGGGCTGGCATCTGAACCCAGGAAGAATTCATCTTCGCCAATACCTACTACCAGCGGACTCTGCTTGCGGGCGGCAATAATCTGACCCGGATCGCGCTTGTCGAGAATAGCAATGGCATAAGCACCGATCACCTGATAGAGTGCCACCTGAACAGCCGTCAACAGATCGAGCTGCTTGTGCTCCTTGATATATTCTATCAGCTGTACCAACACCTCAGTGTCCGTATCCGATACAAACTTCACGCCATGACTCTGCAGTTTGGACTTCAGTTCGGCATAGTTCTCAATAATACCATTGTGGATAATCGCCAGATTATGGGATTCAGAGTAATGCGGATGGGCATTCACCGACGAAGGCTCTCCGTGCGTAGCCCAACGGGTATGGGCGATACCTATGGTGCCGCTTACGTTCTTGTCGTTACAATATTCTACAAGATTATCCACCTTTCCTTTGGTCTTATAAACATTCAGATCGGTATTGTCGTTAATCAGGGCAACACCAGCACTGTCATAACCACGATATTCCAGTCTGCGGAGACCTTTTATCAGAATAGGAAAAGCCTCTTTATTTCCAATATATCCTACGATTCCACACATAGTCTATTTTTACTTTATGTTGTTAATTATTCGTTTTCGCCTGCAAAATTACAAAATTTCTCTAATTCCACAAACGTTTTGCATAAAAAATAAAGAAAAATGTGACATAAATACAAAGAGTCCACCAAGATTCTCATCTTGATGGACTCATGCGGTGCGTACGAGGCTCGAACTCGTGACCTCCTGCGTGACAGGCAGGCATTCTAACCTACTGAACTAACGCACCAAAACCTATGGAACGAATGAAAAAAAATTGCGGTGCGTACGAGATTCGAACTCGTGACCTCCTGCGTGACAGGCAGGCATTCTAACCTACTGAACTAACGCACCAGAAAGCTCTCTTTCTTATTAGCGGGTGCAAAGGTACTAACTTTTTCCGAAACAACAAAACATTTTTGCTTATTTTTTTGCGGAAAGGGTTATTTTTCCCTTAAAACACTAGTTGCATCAACACTGCATCGTGAAATTCCCTGCCATCATAGAGCCAATCCTTGATGTTTGCCGACTCCTGATAACCCGAACTGCGGAACAGATGAACCGATGCCTCGTTGTTACAATCCACATACGCATAGAGCTGATGCAGATGAAGCACCTTCAGCGCATAGTCGGCTATCTGACTCAGTGTGCTGCTGCCATAACCTTTCTTTCTTTGTGCGTCGAGGATAATCAGTCCCACCTCGGCCCTGCAGTTGCTGGGGTCGAAATTCACTACGTCGGCAATGCCTACTATCTCGCCCTCCTCATTCTCTACCATCATTCTCACCTGTCGGTCGGTATAAATATCGTCCGAGGCCTTGGCCACGTAGTCGTGCAGCGTATAACGCGAATAAGGCACATTCGAGTTACCCACGTTCCAGAGTTTTACGTCGTTCTCAATCCTGTAGAGCAAATCCAGATCCTCAGGCTCAATGGCTCTCAGCTTTACTGGTGGCATATTCTTGTTCATAGATGTAGTTTTTTTCTTAAGATGTCTGTTAGTGCGATGGCGGCACGGAAGTAGATGGCCGTCTTGATGGGAATCGTATATATCATGCTCAGGTGGCTGTAGTGCTTCTTAAAGAAGATCAGCATGGCCTGATAGAAGATATGTACATAGCGGTAATCACTCTTCTGCGTAGAACGACCTTTGTAATGTGTGATCGGATATGGCAGATACCAGTTCTCCCAACCGCCTTTCAGCAGTCTGTACGAGAGGTCGATATCCTCACCATACATAAAGAAGTCCTCATCGAGCAGCCCTACCTGATCAAGTGCTTTCCGGCGCAGGAAGAAACAGGCGCCGCTCACCACGTCGATTCTGCCGGGCTCATCCCATGACAAGTGCTTCATGTAGTAACGCTTGGTAAATCCCAGCATCTTCAGGGCCGACACCCAGGGTGTGGGTAGTGCCCTGCGCGATTCTGGAGCCTTGGTGCCGTCGGCATTGTGCATCATCACACCTGCCCCACCCGCCTGCTCGTGGGCGTCCATAAAGGCCAGCGCCTTGCGCAGTGTATGCTCGCCTACCACCGTGTCAGGATTCAACAGCAATACATATTCGCCTTGTGCCTCACGGATGGCCATATTGTTGGCGCGGGCAAAACCCATGTTATCCTGATTCTCTATCAGTCTTACCCACGGATAGTCCCGATGCAACACCTCCACGCTGTCGTCGGTCGAATGGTTGTCAACCACAAATACCTCACCCTCGATTCCTTCAAGGGCTTTCCGCACGCTCTGCAGACACTGCTCCAGATAAGTGCGTACGTTGTAGTTAACGATGACGACGCTCAGCTTCATTTCAATTTTCAATCCTCTTCGCTTGTTTCTGCGATACACCTGTTTTCACTTGGGAACACAAACGGCAATGTTAACAGCATGATAATTGCCAGATAGCCGTAAGTCGTGTTCATGTATATATAATATAATAAGGTGTCTATCACCATCGGTGCCTCCAGGATGATCAGTCTCGCCATACCCCATTTCCACATGGCCTTCTCCTGGCGCTTCACCAGGTCGTCATGAATGGCCTTAAACTTAAACAGTCTCAGTCCTAGGAATGCAGCACCCAGAGATACAATCTCCATCAGTGCCGTGAATATGAAGTCCGATTGTTTGTCGTCGGCCATGACGCCTACGGGCAATACGTCTAGTTCGAACAGTACTACTACCACCAGCGCCAGTGCTATCTGGGCTATGTAGAATGCCATGAGTTGTTTGCTTACTTTCTTCATTGTCTTATCGCTCTTCAAATAATGTTCTGTTCATAATCGATCGTCCTAGCGTTACCTCGTCGGTATATTCCAGTTCGTTGCCCACCGACACGCCGCGTGCTATCACACTCACCTTCACATCATAGGTCGATAGTTTGCGGAAGATGTAGAAGTTGGTGGTGTCGCCCTCCATCGTGGGACTCAATGCTAGGATCACCTCCTGCACACCGCCCTCGGCCACACGCTTTACCAGCGAGTCTATCTCAATGTCACTGGGTCCGATGCCGTCCATGGGTGAGATAACGCCCCCCAACACATGGTAGAGTCCATGAAACTGCTGGGTGTTCTCGATGGCCATCACGTCCTGAATGTTTTCCACTACGCACACGGTAGTCTTATCGCGACGTGGATCGCCACAGATGGGACATACTTCCGAATCGCTGATGTTATGACACGTCTTGCAGTATTTCACTTCGTGCTTCAGCCTGCTGACGGCCTCGGCAAACTGCTCCACGTCAGCATCTTCTTGACGCAGCATCCAGAGTACCAGTCTCAGGGCCGTCTTGCGCCCTATTCCTGGCAACTTCGAGAATTCTGCCACAGCCTTCTCCAGCAACTGCGATGGGTATTGTTGTTGTATCATATCTCGCTCAGTTCCAGCCAGCGCATGCTCTTCTCGTCGAGTTCATCGTTCAACACGGGCAGGCGCTTGCTCATTCTTGTTATTTCTTCCACCGAGGTCGTCCCTCCACAAAGAGCTTCCTCTATCTGTTTCTTCTCAGCCTCCAGCGCTTCAATGTCCTTCTCCAGTTGCTCCATCTCACGCTTCTCTTTGTAGCTCAGCTTGCGCTTCGCCTCTGCTGCAGATCTCACCTCTAGCTTCTCACCTCTCACCCCTTTTTTATCGGGCTTGCCATCATTTCTCTCACCACTCACCTCTCCCTTCTCACTACTATACATCCTATACTGCGTATAGTTTCCGGGGAAGTCCTTAATCTCGCCATTGCCTTTGAACACCAGCAGATGATCCACCACCTTATCCATAAAGTAGCGGTCGTGCGATACCACGATCACGCAACCCGGGAAATCCTGCAAGTATTCCTCCAGTATCTGCAGCGTCACAATATCTAGGTCGTTCGTGGGCTCATCGAGCACCAGGAAGTTGGGGTTCTTCATCAGCACCGTACAGAGGTAGAGTTTCCGCCGCTCACCACCCGAGAGTTTATACACATAGTTGTGCTGCTGTTCGGGGGTAAAAAGGAAATACTGCAGGAACTGTGATGCCGAGAGGTGCTTACCGCCACCCATGTCGATGTATTCGGCGATGTCCTTCACCACGTCGATCACTTTCTGCTGCTCGTCAAACTGCAAGCCTTCTTGCGAGAAGTATCCGAATCGCACCGTGTCGCCGATGTCGAACTTACCACTGTCGGGCGCCACCATGCCTAATAGCATCTTGATAAAAGTACTCTTACCCGTACCGTTATTGCCCACGATACCCATCTTCTCGAATCGCGAGAAGTTGTAATAAAAGTCCTTTAGGATCACACGGTCGTCGAAGGCTTTGCTTACATACTGACATTCAAAAATCTTCGAGCCGATATACACGTTTCTCGATTTCAGTCTCAGCTGTCGCTCCTCCAGTCGCTGCTTGGCCACCTTCTCTAGTTCGTAGAATGCCTCTTCACGATAGCGGGCCTTATGACCGCGGGCCTGAGGCATACGGCGCATCCATTCCAGTTCGGTGCGATACAGATTATTCGCACGGGCTATCTCTGCCCGTCGATTGTCAATACGCTCCTGACGCTTCTCCAGATAATAGCTGTAGTTGCCGCGATAGGTATAGATAGTCCGGTCGTCCAGTTCCAGGATCACCGAGCACACGCGATCCAGGAAGAAACGGTCGTGCGTCACCATCAGCAGCGTCTTGTTGCCGCGATTCAGGTAACCCTCCAACCATTCTATCATCTCCAGATCCAGGTGGTTCGTAGGCTCGTCGAGTATCAGCAGGTCGGGATCGGTTATCAGCACATTCGCCAGTGCCACGCGCTTCTGCTGTCCGCCACTCAACTCGCCCATCGGCTGGTTCAAGTCGCGAATCTTCAGCTGCGTCAGAATCTGCTTGGCCTTCAATACCTTCTCCGGATCGCCCTCGTGATTGAAGCACGCATCGAGCACACTCTCCATGGGGTCAAACATCGGCGATTGCTCCAGCATGCCCACCTTCAAGTCGCGGCGGAAGATGATCTCGCCCGAGTCGTAGCCCTCCTTGCCCGATAGCACCGAGAGCAGCGTACTCTTGCCCGTACCGTTCTTGGCTATCAGTCCCACCTTCTGCCCCTCGGCTATGGAGAAACTGATGTCCTCAAACAGTACCAGCGAGCCAAACGACTTCGTCAGCTGTTGCACGTCTAAATATGGAGTATCCTTCGCCATTATTTTATTCTCAACACAGAGGTACAAAGGTACAGAGTTTCTATTTTAATCTCTGTATCTCAGTGTCTTTGTGTTTTACTTCAATTCTTTATTAATTTGTTCTATATAATCCAAAATCTCCTCGCGGCCTTGTTTCTTCTCGGCCGAGGTGACGAACATCGGCGGCATCTCCTCCCATGATTCGCTCAGCACCTTCTTATAGGCTTCCACGTTCTGCTTCACCTTGGCAGCCGAGAGTTTGTCGGCCTTCGTAAACACGATGGCAAACGGCACGCTGCTGGTGCCCAGCCATTCTATGAAGTCCAGGTCTATCTTCTGCGCCTCCAGTCGTATATCCACCAGCAGAAACACATTCACCAGCTGTTCCCTCTGCAGTATGTAGCCGTTAATCATCTGCTCCAGCTTCTGCACTTCCTTCTTCGATCGCTTGGCAAATCCGTAGCCGGGCAGGTCCACCAGATACCACTCATTATTAATAATAAAGTGGTTAATGAGCAATGTCTTTCCCGGTGTGGCGCTCGTCTTGGCCAACTTTTTATTGTTGGTGAGCATATTGATGAGACTCGACTTGCCCACATTCGATCTTCCGATGAAGGCATATTCGGGCTTGTTGTCCTTCGGGCACATCGACTCCCGCGGCGCACTCAGCGTGAATTCTGCTTTCTTAATTTCCATATAAATCTTAATTTTTGCTGCAAAGGTACATTTTTTTTTGGAATTATTTGGTGAAATGCCAAATAATCCGTACCTTTGCAACGTTTTTCAGAACAATGCTTCCGTTCGTGAAGCGTTTTCCAATCATTTTTTTGAGGTTTAAATTAGAATTTATACACTCTACTATGTATACAAAAGAAGAATTAGAATCTATGGATATACCCCAGTTGGTGGGTATAGCTGATCAGTTGGGCATCAAGGTTTCTCCTGATGACCAGATGGAGGATGTGGTTTACGCCATCCTCGACAAGGCTGCCGAAAACAGCGCTGTAGCTGAAGAGGCACCAAAACGCAAGCGTACACGTATCGCAAAAAAAGATACCAGTAAGGTTTACACCGTGAAAGGTGAAGACGGCGAGAATCTCGACGCTAAGTCAAATCGTAAAACGAAGAAGGCCGAGACACCTTCGCTCTTCAGCGACGAACCCATAGCCGCTCCCGCAGAGGAGCCGGCACCTGCTGCTCCCAAGCGTCGTGGCCGCCCCTCAAAGGCTCAGTTGGCTGCCGAAGAGGCTGCTCGCAAGGCTGAAGAGGAAGCTGCCCAGGCTCAAGAGGATGCAGTTCCCGAGGCCGGCGATTACGCGGTGCCTGAGTCAGGCGACTTCGTAGTGCCCGAGGCTGGTAACTTCGAATCCTCTGCTGCCGACGATATGGAGGCCACCAACGCCATCGAGCAGTTGCGTGAGCAGCTCTCTAACCGTAAGGAGCAGCAGCCCGCCCTCAGCCCTGATACCGACGAGGTTGATGAGAACGGCGTATGGCTTGGCGATCCCGGCGACGGCACCGACTTCATCACCATGATCGATATCCCCATCGAGGACCAGATGGCCAGTCCTTCACTCGACATCTTCGACCGTCCCATGGTGCAGCAGTCACCCGTCATCGAGGAGAAATTTGCCGCCCCTGCCAATATGCCTAAGTACGACTTTGGTGATTTCATCACCGGCAATGGCGTGCTCGAGTGCCTCACCGACGGCTACGGATTCCTCCGCAGTTCCGACTATAACTACCTGTCGTCGCCCGATGATATCTACGTATCGCCCCAGCAGATTAAGAAGTATGGTCTGAAGACCGGCGATGTGGTGGATTGCACCGTGCGCCCGCCCCATGAGAACGAGAAATACTTCGCCCTCTCTACGGTCAACTCTATCAATGGCCGCAATCCTAATGAGGTTCGCGATCGTGTGGCTTTCGAGCACCTCACGCCCCTCTTCCCCGAGGAGAAGTTCACTCTCTGTGGCGATAAGGCAACCACTAACCCCAGCGTTCGTATTGTCGACCTCTTCTCGCCTATCGGTAAAGGTCAGCGTGCGCTCATCGTGGCCCAGCCTAAGACTGGTAAGACCATCCTCATGAAGGATATCGCCAACGCCATCGCCGCCAACCATCCCGAGGCTTATATCATGATGCTGCTCATCGATGAGCGCCCTGAGGAGGTAACCGATATGGCCCGCACCGTCGATGCCGAGGTGATTGCCTCTACCTTCGACGAGCCCGCCGACCGTCACGTAAAGATTGCCGGCATCGTACTCGAGAAGGCTAAGCGTATGGTAGAGTGCGGTCACGATGTAGTCATCTTCCTCGACTCTATCACCCGTCTGGCCCGCGCCTACAACACCGTGGCTCCTGCCTCTGGTAAGGTGCTCACCGGTGGTGTCGATGCCAACGCCCTGCAGAAGCCCAAGCGCTTCTTCGGTGCAGCCCGTAACATC
>CADBVZ010000024.1 GCA_902798285.1 uncultured Prevotella sp.
AGTAACCATCAGTACTTCTCTCTCTTTGTAACCATCAATTGCCATTGAAACTGGAGTCTTTGCCATAATTCGTTTCCTTTCTTAATTTTAAATTGTTAATACTATTATTTAAATGTTTATTTATAAATTTCTTTTTTGTTCGTCGCTCAGATGTTTTATTTCTGATTGACGATGCAAAGTTACGACGGTTTTCGCTTCAAAACAAGTTTTTTCTTCAATTTCGATTGAGAAGCATGCGACACCTGGCCCATCTTGCGACAAAGGCGAAAAGTGCCCTCAAAATCTGTCGCAAAAGGGGCAAAAAAAGCGAGAAATTTGGGGATTAGATGCTCATTCTGATGCTATCTGTGACTTTAGTACGTCAAAAGTCGAACTTTACTCCGAGTAAACCTGGACTTTAGTCGGAGTAAACCTTCAAATTCTCTAGAGAATTCCGGACTTTCCTCGGAGCAAAGTCGGGGTTTCCTCCGGGCAAACTCTGACTTTACTACGTACATACCTTGTCATATCGTACACACAGGGACACAATTACTTGCGACAGGAGTGAGAAAAAGTTTCGTCATCTTTAACTTCTAAGCACGACATATATAGACCTAGATAACTAAATTAATTATATTATATATAATTAAACTATTAAATATTAATATAGGATGACGTAAGAATTATCCCTTCGTGTCGCAAGTCACTTTGTCATATTACGCTTATCTTATCCCAAGATTTTAATAAAAATCGCCAAAACATTCGTTTGTTTTAATTTTTTTTATTACCTTTGCAGTTACTAACAAACAGTTATTAACTACATTGGCATGAATCGAGTGTTGGCTGCCATATTATTCCTGTTGCTTCCATTGGCTATTTTGGGTCAGGTGGATACGAATCGCGATGCTGATTTTCAGCAGGGCAACAGATTTTATGAGCAGAAGGATTATGCCAATGCCCTTCCATATTTTCAGAGGGCTGCCGAGGTTGGCAATGTGGATGCCCAGAATAATCTGGGTGTGATGTACCACTTTGGCGAGGGAGTGTCAAAGGACTTCTCAAAGGCGGCTGAGTGGTATCGCAAGGCGGCTGAGAAAAATCATGTGAAGGCCCAGTTCAACCTTGGTGTGCTGTATCAGGATATGGAGGATTACACAAGCGCCATCTACTGGTATAAGAAGGCTGCAGATCAGGGTCATGCCAAGTCGCAAACTAATCTGGGCACCTTATATTATTATGGTGTAGGTGTGATGAAGGATGTGAATGTGGCCATGAGTTGGTATGGCAAGGCTGCAAATCAGGGCGATGCCCTGGCCCGTAGTTGTCTGGCCCAGCTCCAGGAGCCGCCTCAGGAGAAGAAAGAAGAGGAACGCCCCCCGATGGTGGTACAGAAGCCAGCCAAAGTTGTTGAGGCACCAAAGAAACCGAAGCCTGCTGCTGACGATGTGGACACTCGCATTCCCAAAAGCGAAACCACATGCAACACAGTATTTGCTGTGATTATTGGTAATGAGAAATACGATGACGAGACGGATGTGCTCTATGCAGAGAATGACGCCACGATGTTTAAGGAATACTGTCAGCAGACGTTGGGCATCAACGAGAAGCACATTAAATTCATTACCAATGCTGGTTATAACGACATGCGTAAGGCTGTGAACTGGCTTGAGCAGGGGCTTGACTCGTACGATGGCGAGGGAAGTGCCATTTTCTATTATGCTGGTCATGGTATTCCTGATGAGTCAGAGAAATCGGCCTATCTCCTGCCTACGGATGGTATTGGTAGCGATGTCGGTTCGGCTTACTCGCTGGAGAAGCTCTACGATAAGCTCGGCGATATGGAAGCCCAGTCGATAACTGTTTTCTTGGATGCCTGTTTCTCAGGTAGCAAGCGCGATGGAGGCATGATGTCATCAGCCCGTGGTGTGGCCTTGAAGGTGAAACAAGAGGAGCCAGAGGGAAAGATGGTGGTGTTTACTGCAGCTCAGGGCGACGAAACGGCCTATCCGTATAAATCGAAACAGCATGGCATGTTTACCTATTATCTGCTGAAGAAACTTCAGGAGACAAAGGGCGAGGCCACATTAGGCGAATTGGCCGATTATATTATCAAAGAGGTAAAACGCCAGTCGTTCGATGAGAATAATCGTAAACAGACTCCTGTGGTGAAGCCTTCATCGGACATGGGCGACGGTTGGCGGAAACTTAAACTCAAATAAGTACGTGGAATGAAGCAGATGAGAAGATTCATAGCATTGATTGCATGTCTGTTGCTGTCGTTCCACGCAGTAGCTGACGATGAGGGAAAGGAATGGCTCCGCAAGGCTGATGCCCATTACAAGGCAGGCAGATATGATATTGCCGTGGGCTATTATCTCAAGGCTGCAGAGTTCGATGAAACAGAGGCTCAGTTTAATCTTGGCTATGCCTTATATAATGGCGAGGGCATCAAGCAGGATTACCCCTCGGCCGTGATGTGGTTTAAGCGTGCGGCCAGCAAACAGTATCCGAAGGCGGAATACAACCTGGCTTTCTGTTATATGTATGGTAAGGGTGTGCCTTGCGATTATGAGAAGGCACAGCAACTGCTGATTGCTTCGGCTAATCATGGGTTTGCTGATGCCCAGATTACTTTGTCGGAATGTTATGAAAACGGTATCCTTGTTGAGAAGAACATGGAGGAGAGCAAGCGTTGGAAGAGCATAGCCGAGAATGGCAGTTTCACTCAGACCACAGAGGTAACAGAAGACTTGCTTTCGGCAACAGCTACCTATGATGTACATCTTGATGGTGTGCTTCGTGAGCGCTCAACACTCGACAAACTCAGGAATCTGCTGTATACAGAAGTGGAGCGAAGCACCTCCTCATCGTATTCGCGTGCACCCATCGTGCTGACTCCTTCTGGCAAGCAGGGTGTGAATAAAGCACCCGTGCTGAATATCCTCTTCCCGACAAACCAATCGTCGTTCCATACCGACATGGTGAAGGTGAAATACCAGCTATTGGCTAGTGGACTGGAATCATCGACAAAGCTGTTTGTAAGCGTCAATGGCGTCAGAAAGCAGTTGGACATCACCCCATCGGCAGAACAAACAAATACCGTTGAGATTGATGTGCCAGAGAAAGACTGCACCATCACCCTGTTTGGAGAAAACGAGGGAGGCAGCTGTCAGTCGAATACGGTGAAGCTGATTCGAGAGGATATTGATATGAATAGTCCTGCCCGTCTTTTCTGTGTATCAGTGGGTGTGGGCAGTTCTTCCAAGTCGGCTCGAGATTTCGCCAGAGTAGTTACCAAGAAACAGGGTTCTCCCTATGCAGAGATCCAGATGAAGGTGCTGACTGATAAAGAGGCAACTCGTGCAGATCTGGCTGAGGCTATGGAATGGCTTCAGCAGGAGACACGACCCAACGACATTTGTCTGTTCTATTATGCAGGCAATGGCTTCAGGGATGTGAAGGATCACTTCTATTTCATTCCATATGGCGGAGCGGATGATAAGCTAATCAATTGCTTGAATGCCAAGGACTTTGCCACGATGACCAGCCACATTAACTGTAAGTTGTTGGTCTTCGCTGATGTCATCTGTACTGTCGATCCTGTGAATCACATCTCTACCACCACGCATTTCGCCGAACAGCTTAAGTCATCGAAGAAGAACATGGTGATATATGCCTCAAGTACTGACGAGATGAAGGCTGGATTGTTTAAGACGAATAACTTCTTCATCAAGACCAACAGCGTCTTTACGAAGACTCTTATTTCGGCTTTCAATGATGGAGATCGTCAGCCGAACGAGAAAGGACTTTCAACGAAGTCCCTTGGTAACTTTATCCTGAAAGAAGTGCAGCGTAACGGAGGCTCGGCCCAGATACCTGCCTATATTTGTCCTCCAGGTATGGAACCCTTCAATATCTTCACCTATGACAATTAGAATGTTCGTCTATACACTATTAGTCTGTATGCCTCTGACGGGATATGCTCAGGCAAAGGACAAGGCTGAAGCCGACTCGTTGGTCTATCACGAGTTGACCTCTAGATATCTGCCTGAGAACGTGCATCCGAAACTGATATTCCAGGGTAGTCAGTTGGAGAATACGGCAGAGCAGGGCATCAGCCTGGTGAAAGGTGATTTCTTCCAGGTAAAATCGCTCCGTTCGGACTTCTATGTCTGTAAGAAGGGTAATGATTGGGCCATACTCAACGACTCGCGTTTTCCATACGAGACGATGACGAATCTGCTCCTGAACAGAATCGATCCCAATGAGCATCAACTCAAGATTACCCATCATCAGTATGGCGGGAAGAAGCCTTCAGTCATGTTGCCTATGCAGAAGATATACGATCTTTTTGCACGCAACATGCAGTTGTATGCCAGCGTCACCAAGATTAGCGATAAGGAGATAAGAGGTGTCTTGGTGTTCTATCAGAAACGGCTTGAATACATCCATATGCTCGAGTTACGGGTGTCCACCGATCAGCTTTTCGACAAGAAGAGTACGCTGACGGGCGACCTGTATACGAACATCCCACAACATAATATTAAATCCATATTCAGAGAAAAAGATCAAACGAAGCAATGAGAACTATAGTTATGAAACGTATTCAGTCATTACTCCTGATGCTGGCAATGTCTGTTGGTCTAGCCAATGCCAACGGACAGTTCAAGATTGTTGAAGGTATCTCCGACAACCAGTTGAAGGCTACCATGGAAAGTAATGTCAACGAGATGCTGTCCCTGTTTAACGAAGCAGCTAATCTGCATGCCAAGAACATCAAGTTGTCGAAGGAGAAGTTCACGAATGAGGCTGTCAAGGAGATAGGACTCATTTGGAAGGGGAGTGCGATGGTGTTTCCATCGGTCAATATCATGAGCCGTTGCCTGAAGACCTCAAGAGGCTATCAGGTACGTGGTATTCCCATCGACATAGAGCAGGCAGATGATAACGAGAAGCGCCAAGAGCTGACGATTGATTTCCTGACTAACGGAAAGATCTGTAATGTGGCCATTGCCATCGACATGAACCGTTATGAGCAGATTATGGCGGAGAAATCGTCGGATATAGACTATGCTCGCAGGCAGGTGATTATCGATTTCGTGGAGAACTTCCGTACAGCCTATAACAGGAAGGACATCAAGCTGCTGAATAGCGTGTTCAGCGACAAGGCCCTGATCATCACAGGAAAGGTGATTACCGAAAAGCCTAATTCGGATATGGATCGGCTTACCTTAAGAAATAACAAGGTGGTGTATATCAAACAGACCAAACAGGAGTATATCCAGAAACTGAACAGTATCTTCAAAATGAACAAGTTTGTTAATGTGAAGTTTGAGGATATCGATGTTGTCCAGCATCCCAAGTATGATGATATTTACGGTGTCACACTGAAACAATACTGGCATACCAGCCATTATAGCGATGAAGGCTATCTGTTCCTGATGATCGACTTCAGAGATGCCAATAACCCTCTGATTCAAGTTCGTACCTGGCAGCCTTACAAGAACAATGTGGGGCAGGTCATTACCAAGAAGGAAGATGTTTATCATCTGGGTTCTTTCCGTATTGTCAGATAATTATTAACCCAATTTATTAGTCATTATGTGTAAAAAAACTATTCTTTCCGTTTGTCTGTTCCTATTGGGTAACATGGCATTCGCACAAGGTGTCCTTCAAGTCACGGACATCTCACAGCCTAATGATGTGTATTCGAGTGCAGAAGATGAGGCTGCTGTCATCATCCGTTGTCACGAGTCGATCCCCTTGAAGTTTAGTTCTACCATGGACAAGAGTGCCGATCCCTTCCAGACAGAGCTGCAGGGAGCCGACTCAGTCTATTATATTGCATTTCCAACAGGTAACCGTTATCGCGGACGCGAGCTGACCATCATTGCCAGAGGTTTTTCGCCTGTTGTCCTGAATCTCGATCTTCAGCCCAAGCAGCTGTTGTCCTTCCAGATCATCGACCCCAATGCAACAGTTGATGCCGGTTGCTATCGCGGACATCGTAACAAGGGTATGGAAGAGATTAAGAACTCCAACTATGAGGAAGCCCGCAACCAGTTTATTGTAGCACGCGAATGTTCTGACTGCGATGCCGAGGAGAATGAAAAGAACATAGCAACGACCGACTCGCTGATACTGTTCCGTGCTCAGGCTGAGGAGGCTTTCAAACTGCTCGACTATGTACAGGCAGGAAAACTTTATTCTAAGGTTATTGCCCTCAATCCCTATGATACTTACGCCACTAACCGCAATACTATTTGCGTGCAGAACTTCGCTCAGGAGTGTGGTGCAATCTTCTCGAAGGCAGAATTCTATTATACAGAGCGTGACTATGACAGAGCCAAGGCTCTCTATGAGCAGGTTATTGCGAAGGAATGTACCAGCAACCTTGCCATTGCTACAGAACGTCTGAACGCTATCAATACGCAGCAGCGTGCTCGTCGTGACCACTCTCATGTCATTTCCTATGAGTGGCGTAAGGATGTGCCCATTGGCATCCATACAGGTAGCTACAATATGCATAAGGTTGGTGGATTCTTCCAGTTAGACCTGAATCCTGAGGTATTCAATGCCATACGTAAGGATTGTCAATATGGCGATAAGAAATTCCCTGAGATGAATATTGCATTTGGTTGGACCATCAAGATTGCCAATCCTGTATGGATTCACTTCGGTCCTGGCTTTACAGGAAAGATGTATTATGGAGAATATGCGAAAGATAAGTATCCCACCGATGGTTATGGCGACGAGGGATTACAATTGTTGGATTTAGACAAGATGGGCGTTGATAAAACAGCGACAACAATGCCTAAGGATATCCCGACGGGCACTACCAAAGATGATGATATAGAGGATGCATGGAAACATACTAACTTTGCATTTGCTGTATCTCCCGTTGTCGGTCTGACAGTTAAGTATAGCTATTTCGCTTTCCGTCTTACTTATCAGTATCGTTGGTCTATCCAGTCAAAGTTGAAGGACTTTATGGGCCCAAGCCGCCTTTCAATCGGTGTCGGTGTCGCCTTCTAATGCAAACGTTTGCATCATATAACTATCAGAAAGTGAGCCGCTTGGAGAACAACCAAGCGGCTTTTTTCTTAACTTTGCAGTCGAAATCAACAATTAAGAAAAACTAAGGGCGTATGTGTGCAACAACAAAGACAATTAAAATATGGAGAGTAGTGGTTCTGTTGATCACTATCCACTGCTCGCTTTTTACTGTCTCGGCTCAGGGTTGGCCATCAGATTATAAGGGCGTAATGCTTCAGGGCTTCTATTGGGACTCGTATAACGACTCCCGTTGGGCAAAGCTGGAGAAGCAAGCTGACGATCTGGCTACTACCTTCGACCTGGTATGGGTACCCCAGAGTGGTAACTGTGGTGGTACATCGATGGGTTACGACGACCTGTGGTGGTTTGAGAACTACGACAGTTCTTTTGGCAACGAGGAGCAGTTGCGCTCTATGATTAAGACCTTCAAGCAGAAGGGTATAGGCACTATAGCCGATGTGGTTATAAACCATCGCAAGAATGTCAGCAATTGGGTGGACTTCCCCAAGGAGAAATACAAGGGTGAGACGTATGAGATGACCTCGACAGACATCTGTGCCAACGATGACGATGGTGCAACGAAGAAATGGGCCGATAGCAATGGCTATAGTCTCAGTTCGAACAATGATACTGGTGAAGGTTGGGGTGGAATGCGCGATCTGGACCATAAGAGTGAGAATGTGCAGAAGATTGTTAAGGCTTATCTCGACTTCCTGCTCAACGATCTCGGTTACACGGGTTTCCGTTATGACATGGTGAAGGGCTATAGCGCCAGCTATACGAAGATGTATAACGAGAGTGCCAAGCCGAAGTTTTCTGTAGGAGAATGCTGGGATAGCTCAAACACCATTAAGAACTGGATAGATGGTACCAGCAAGACGAGTGCAGCTTTCGACTTCCAGTTCCGTTATACCATTCGTAATGCCATCAACAATGGCGACTGGACCTATTTGGGCAAGCAAAACGAAGGCAACTGGCCACTCGTAAGCAATAACTATCAGAGTGGAACCTACTTTCAGTATGCCGTGACCTTCGTAGAGAACCACGATACTGAGAAACGCAGTAATGCTGCTCAGGATCCTATCAAGAAGGATACCCTCGCAGCTAATGCCTATCTGCTGGCCATGCCTGGTACACCCTGTGTATTCCTGAAGCATTGGAAGGCCTATAAGCAAGAGATTGCCAATATGGTAGCCGTTCGCAAGGCTGTGGGCATTAGCAACGTCAGTACTTATGAGAAAGTGGCCTCGGAGAAGAACTACTATGTTGTGGAGGTGGCTGGCTCTAACGGTAAGTTGCTTTGTGTAGTAGGTAACAAGGCCGACAGCTACGAGGTTGGTTCTGGCTGGAAGAAGGCTGTTAGCGGTTATCACTATGTTTACTATGTCAGCGGCATTGAGCCAAGCAGTATTGTCTATCCGACATTCCAGCCCAGCAGTTTTGTAAAATATGACATCACTGTGAATGTGAATGTTGACCAGGTGGGTTGGAGCAGTGTGAACTTCTGGACATGGGGTGGCGATGGTAGTCATACGCCCAAGAATGGCAACTGGCCTGGTGACAAGGTGACGACAACCACCACCGTAGGCGGCAAGACATGGTACACACAGACCTATACCATCAACGAAGAGGATGATGCCGTAAGCTTTGTGTTCAGCACGGGTTCTGGAAGTCCTCAGACGGTGGATGTGGCCGATGTCACTACAGATAAGTATTATGAGATTTCCACCTCAAAGGATGGCGATAAGTATAAGGTGAATGATGTCACGAGCACCTATGCGACGGGCATCAGGCAAGTGATAATTGAGAATTCAGAATTAAGAGAGGTTAAGGTCTATACCCTTGATGGACGACTGATACGCTCAGTCCAGAATGGCACCGATGCCATCAATGGCCTCAAGAAGGGTGTTTATATAGTCAATGGGAAGAAGGTCGTGGTTAAGTAAGAGAAATTTTGGTTCATAGTTAATATAGTTAGTTAATAATTTGGTTTGATGAGGGTCCTGATGGCGAACCAGCAATGAAGCAGGAACGTCTGAAAGCGACCGTAATGACGCTCCATCACCCGATAACGCTCCAAGAGTGACTCACGGTGATGGAGCGTTGTTTGTCCCTCCTGGGTATAGTTAGCCACCACCATCTTCAGGTTCAGCAAAGGCACATTCTCCTTCTCTGCCGCCTTCATCACACGGATACACCAGTCCACATCGGCCGAATAGCGATACTGCATATCATAAGGAGTGGCGATGGCAAAATCGGTTCGTGCATAAAAGGCCTGATGGCACACGAGCATGCCTTGGCGGAACGATTTCCAAGAGAGATGCTCTGGTGGAGCGAGGCGACGATGATGCAGAAAACGTCCTTCGCCATCCACAATGTCTGTATCGCCATAAAGTACTGCGGGCATATTTCCATCGCCAGCAGCGAGGGAAGCACGTTCTTCAATCTTACTAACAGTATCTGGGGCAGGTAGGAAATCGCCGGCATTCAGGAAACACACATAGTCGCCATCGAGCGAACGCAGACCCTTGTTCATGGCATCGTAGATGCCGTTGTCTGGTTCCGACATGACCTGAATACGATGTCCGTTGCCCGCTTGGTTCGAACGTTCTATATAGTCATCCACCATCGTCAGTGTTTCGTCTGTCGAAGCTCCATCGATGATTAAGTGGACAATGTTCTCATAGTCCTGCTGGAGTATGCTGTCGAGCGTACGTTGCAATACTGCCGCTGCATTATAGGTTATGGTAACATAGGTAATCCTGATCATAGTCTGTAATGTTTGAAGGCCATTGCCTGATGATACACATCGAGATACTTCATGGCGACACTCTGTTGGGAGTAGTTCTGGGCCACCTTATGGATGGCATGATGGCTCAACGCGTCGTAGTCGGCCTCTGTCAGAATCCAACGGATACCCTTGGCCAGATCTTCTGCATCACGATAATTAGCCACATAGCCGTTCCTTTTGTGGTCAATCTCTTCAGGGATGCCTCCCACTTTAAATCCCACACAAGGCACGCCACAGGCCATAGCCTCCATAATCGTATTGGGCAGATTCTCAGAGAGTGAGGGCAATACAAACACATCAACGGCATTATATACGTCGACGATACGATGCTCGTCGTTCACATAGCCCAGCGGGAAGATTGAGAGGTGAGAGGCGAGAGGTGAGAGGTGAGAATTGAATTCCTCTGCGTGGCCCCCAAGGATGACCATACCTAGATTGGGAATATCCTTGAGTTGCTGACAGGCTTCGATGAGATACCCCATGCCTTTGTTCTCGTTTGTTACCCGTTGCGAGGCGAAGAGAATCAGTTTCTTATCAAGCGGCAATCCTAATCGTTCACGAGCTTCCTGTTTGTTTCTCCTGTTATATATATGGGTATCAATAGGATTTGGTACACTTGTAATCTTCTGTCCTTTCAGCAAGGCGCTCTTCTTTGCCTCCGACTCCAGCCATCGACTACAAGCAACATAGTAGATATTCTCATCTTCTAACATTCGAAACTTCTTCTGCCAGATGCTTGTGGAGAGGTCATGGGCAGAACCACCGTTTGGCAACAGACGGCAGTTACAGCATTGTGTGGTGAAATGCTTACAACCCATCGTTACGTGACAGATGGCTGTTGCTGGCCAGATGTCGTGCATGGTCCACACCACGGGTTTGCCACTACGTAGAATCTTACGGATGCCGCCCAATGAGAGCATGCCTTGATTGATCCAATGCAGATGGATGATGTCGGCCTCCTGAAACTCACGCAGTGAAGTGATGTCAGCTCCAGTATTGGCTAAATCTACCTCAAAGAGATGTTGTCGCTGGAAATGCAATCGACAGAAGATAACCAGTCGTTCCCAAAGGAAACGCCAGCGATTGATGGGCGACTTAGGAAGCCCCACCACTGTCAGCGTATCAGTCTCCTTGTCGCGTACCAGCATCTTGGCCTTTACGCCGTTATTGTTCAGCGCTTTCATCAGACGGTTAGCCGCTACAGCAGCACCACCAGTTCTCTCACTCGTATTGACAATCAGTACTCTCATTTTCTTCTTTGATGCAAAGGTACGAATAAGAGAGTAAAGTACCAAAGAAAAATTGTTTTTTCTTATCAGAAAAGAAATCGGGCCGCTCTCATATAGGGCGGCCCGAGTGGCAGAAATAATATCAAATGAGTATTAATTCTTGTTCATGATGCAATAATGATTGCCAGCAATACTGATGAAGAGTCTGATGGTATAATTACCTGCCTCTACAGGAATATTACTGCCACCGTGAACGAGATTGTCGAGCGATCCGCCAAGATCCACATCGCCATCCCAGTTGTGGTTGCCACGGAACTTCATCTCACCAGCGTTGAGATCAGTGGTTACCTCCCAGCAACCTTCCTCCTTATTATAAGTAAGGTCGGTGTCGGTATCCCAGTTGCCATTGGCTGTTCCGATAATGCTGACATATTCAATCTTCTTCAGCGTATAACTCAGGTTAGATGCATCGAGATCAATACGATAGAAACCTGCACCTGGATCCGGACAGTTAGGACCACCAGAAGATGTCAGTGTACCACCCATGGTAGTACCGTCTACATACTCGAGGTCGTCGTCCCAGTTATCAGCATTGGGCTTGAACTTGAACTCACCATCGAGGTAGTAGAATCCCTGATACTTGCCATCGCCATTGCCTCCGAAGAGCTCATGACTTGCGGCCCATCCGCTCTCGTTACCAATCTCATAGAAGAACTCACCGAAGTCGAGTGTTGAAATCTCGTAGGTGTATTCCATCATGTTGATGGTGACGCGGATCTTCCTCTGTCCGGCAGGTACGCAGAACGAACCATCATCAGAGAGCTTTGTACGACGATCGAGTGAACCAGAAGTACCGTTCTTACCATTACCCAACTTGGTGCCGAAAAGCAGCGACCAGTTGTTGTCGTTAGTAATGGCATCGCAGGCCTTGTCATCACCGATAGCGAACCAAGTATCGCCCTCTTCATTAGCATCAATCACAATGGTGAAAACAGGATCCTCATAGACATCCTTGTTGCTGTGGTTGAACTTCTGTTCCTTAGAGGCTGCCGATTGTGCCCAATCCTTCGTACCACCTACGATGTAGTAATTCTCTGCAATCTCAGGTGCGTCGGGTGTTGCGGTAAACGTGGTTTTAGCCGTAGCGGCAATGGTCATCTTGTTCAGTTCAATCAGACCCACCACATTCACAGGGATGGTTCGGGTTTCGGGGCGACGACCCCAGAGAGTGTATATAGCACTCTCCAGTTCGTCTCTGTCGGCCATGAAGTTGTCATCAACCTCAATGGCAATCGACTTGCTGCCGTCTTCGTTAGTAATCTCAGCACCATAGGTTGCCTTTCCTCCGTCGAGACCAGTGACAGCTGCAGTGAACAACTGCACTTTCTCAGCGGTATAGGTGGCAAAGTCAACAGCTGCTGCCGGGCTTGCAGTAATGCCTATGCCCAGGGGCTCCTCAGGACTGTTGGTAATCGGGGCAGCCCAGTCTGTATAATCTTCGGTACAGCTTGCCATCAGCAAGGCAATACCTATCATTGACAATAACTTTTTCATACTTCAAAGATGTTTTAATTTTCAATATACATGTACTGACCTGTCATATCGTTCAGGAATACTGTGTAAGAACCAGCCACGTAAGGAATGTTAGCGCCATTCTGCTTGCCCTCACCCCATGGGAAGGCATCATTACCCCAGTTGAAGTCCCAACCGCCATCGGCAGCAAACTTCATCTCGCCGTCCTCACCAGGCTCGAAGGTAGCGCTCCATGCGTGGTTCTCGCAACCATCGTAGGTGTCGTAGGCATTCATCAGGTTGGCATTGACATCCCAGCCGTTGTAACCACCAGGCATACCCATTGAGCTGAATACGCGTCCAGATGCACCAACGAATGGTTCGATAGTCAGAACGTCGTTCTTCGTGTCGAGCATTACTGTGTAGTAGCCGTCTGAAGGAACGGTGATATTGCCAGAGCCACCATCGTTCTTCACGTAGCCTGCATCACCAGCACCCCACTGCTCATTCCAGTCGCCAGGAGTCTTGATGAGCTTGAAGCCCTTGCCTCCGGGGAAGTAGCCAGTGTAAGAAATCACGCCCTGACCGGTTACCTTATCATAGCTCTCACCTGCCAGCGTCATCAGCGGGAAGATAGCAGAGCCGATACCACCTGCAGAGTTGTTCCAAGAGCCGTCACCAACACACTCACCTACGAGGTACCAAAGCTCAGGAGCGGCGTCCTTCAAGGCAACATAGTAAGGAGCTACATTAACGGTGATTACATTAGAGATAATGGGCTCAGCACCAGCTGTGGTGGCAATGGCGCGGATAAATACAGACTGTGTAGCAGGGATATTATCCTGAGTCCACTGACCAATCTGTACAAGGTTACGATCGAGAACGGAAGGATCAATTGTTCCTGCGCCACCATTGCATCCACTAGCAACAACAGCATAGTCGGGGATGAGGCTACCACTCTCGTCGGCATTTGCTTCGTCGGTAGAGATGGTGAAGTTACCACTCAGTGAAGCCTGAATGTCATAGCTTACCTCAGCGGGGAAACCATATTCGGGCTGCGACCATGTGAGTCTCATCTCATCAGAATTCTGCAGGTCAACAATCTGAGCTGCATATGCAGGCTCATTCAATGGGAATGTTGAAGGCTGCTGCAACGTCGGGTTCGAATCGTTGTCATCGGAACAGGCTATGAAAAGGCCCATACCGCATAACAGCAGCAATGATGATTTCAATATATTTTTCATTGTCGTATTCATTTTATGATGCATTATTCATTCATTAATTATGCATTACCTGTAACCTTCGTTCTGAACCAGATTGGGGTTAGCTGTCAGGTCGGTTGTCGGGATGGCGAACACATTTCTGTAAGCTTCAAAGCTACGACCTGCATAAGCAGAGCCCTTCCACTGCCAGTTGTAGTTAGTGCTACCACCGAAGTTGCCAAAGCGAACCAGATCCATACGGCGGCGACCTTCGAAGTAGAACTCACGACACCACTCGTCGCAAATGTCGTCGAGCGTATAGCTGTCTTTTGTAGAAGCGTTGGCACGGCTACGGATTGCATTGATGGCATTGGCTGCCTCGCCAGTTGCTGTACCACCATTCTGACGGGCCAGAGCCTCAGCGTATGTCAGATAAGCCTCTGCTATGCGCATCAGGAAGAAGTCTGTGTCAGGGAACTGAGCACTCTTGGTAGTAGCGCCAGTGGTGGTGAAGTTGTTCCACTTAGCCACGGCATAACCGCTCTTGAAGGTGCTCACGTCGTCGTTGTTGAGTGTACGACCACGAGAGTCGATGATAGCACGATCATCCTTAGCAGCCTTGGCGAAGTCCTTCGGACCAGCTTCGGGTGCGTTGTTGTTGGGGAACCACTTCTGAATCAGCTGTGGACGTGCGCGGTTACCACCCCAGGTCTCGGTTGTACCGTTGGAGTCAACCATATCGGCATCGTGTGTAGAAGCGATCATGAAGAGGCTGGTACCCCAAGAGGTTGTGCGTTCACCATCCTGCAGGATTGGGAAGATGGCCTCGTAGGCAGCACTGGTCTCACCGTTGTCGCCCATGAACAGCATCTGGTAAGCACTCCATTCGCCTGTGCCGGTGGTGTTCAGCTTGTAGTTTGAGTTGATGACCTGCTGTGCATACTGGGCAGCCTTGCTCCACTGGGCAGAACCAGTGTAAACCTCGGCATTCAGATAGAGGCGGGCCAGGAGCAACCAGGCGGCAGCCTTGTCAACACGACCATAACCAGAATCGCCCGACTTCTTGGCCTTGGCTTCACTCAGCTGAGGCTCAATCTCGAGCAACTCGCTCTCAATCCAGTTGAACATCTCACTACGAGAGTACTGTTGGGGCTTCTCTGAAGTGATAGAGGTTACGAAGGGAACATTTCCCCAACCATCCATCAGGAAGAAGTAATTCAGGGCGCGGATGAAGCGAATCTCAGCCGTCATTGTTGAGTTGTAACCCTCGAATACCTGCAGATACTGGTTGCAGAAAGAGATACCAGTGTAGAGGCGATAGTAGTAACCACGGAGCATCGGGTGTGATGCATCGTAGGTGTTGTAGACGAAGTTGGCGATACCCTCGTCACCCCATCCGCAGATAGCTTCATCGGTGGTCAGCTCGTTGGCGTTCCACATCTGGCGAACATAGCCTGATGTACCGCCGTCGATACCGTCAACGTCGCAGTCGCCATTGGCGCCACCGTTACCGGCTACGGCAATGTTGGCATAGCACTTGTTGAAGAGTGCCTCCGGCTGAATTTCCGTGTTCAGGTTCGGGTCGATGGGCGTAACGTCCAGATCCTTCGTACAAGAACCAAGTCCTACTGCCAGTAAGAAGGCAGCTGCCGGAATGATATTTTTGATATACGTTTTCATATTACCTTAAATATTATATAGATTAGAAGTTCAGATTCACACCGAGGATGAACGAGATAGGACGGGGATAGAGATTGTTGTCAATACCGCCGAACACTTCAGGATCGATACCCTTATACTTAGTGATGCAGAATACGTTGGATGCGGTGGCGTAGATACGTCCGCCGATACCCTTGTAACTGCCACCCTTGAAGAGACTGTCGAAGCTGTAACCCAAAGTGATGTTGTCGCACTTTAGGAACGAACCGTTCTGTACCCAGTGGTCAGAAAGCTTAGCTTCCAGATCGTAGGTCTGCCAGTTGTAGTCGAGAGCAGCTACGGGACGGTTACCAAAGAAGTTGTTACCGCTTGAGTAGAGCTCACCTGCGCTCAGGTTTACATTTCCTGACATCAGGTTATTGAATACGTAGTTACCGATGCTGGCACGGAGTGAGAAACCGAAATCCCAGTTCTTGTACTCCAGACGAGAGCTCAGACCCATAGTCACAGGAGCCATCGGGCTCTTGTAGTAGTACTTGTCTGACTCGGTGATAACGCCGTCACCATTACGGTCAACCACCTGGTTCTCGATAGGCTTGCCAGCCTTGTCGTAAGCCTGTTGGTATACGTAGTATGAGTAAGCGGGGTGTCCCACGGCGTGTGCCTGGGCGTTTACACCAGTACCACCACCGATACCACCTGTAGGAACGAAGTAGTTGGGATCATCACCAATCAGCTCGGTAATCTCGTTGTGGTTATAGGTGAAGTTGTAGTCGATGGTCCAGTACCAGTCGTCGGTCTGGATGGGTTTCATGCCTAAGGTTACCTCCACACCCTTGTTCTCCATTGAACCGATGTTGGTCATCACCGTGTTCTTGAAGTTTGCACCTGCAGCCACATCAGCCTTATTCAGCAGGTCGGTGGTCTTACGGAAGTAAACATCTACACCTAAGGTGAGGCGCTGGTTGAATGCACCGAAGTCGAAACCTACGTTATAAGTATCGGTGGTCTCCCACTTCAGGTTTGGATCGTATGCGTCAGGACGGGCCAGTGTACCATCGCCGCTGATGTCGTAGTAGCTGCCTACACCAGTATTCATGGCATATACTGCGAAGTAGTTGTAGTCGCCGATACCTTCCTGCTGACCAGTCTTACCATAGCTCAGACGGAGCTTCAGGTCAGAGAGCCAGTCAACCTTCTTGAGTGCAGCCTCTTCGCTTATCTTATAGGCCAGAGCTGCTGAAGGATAGAGCTGCCAGTGATCCTTGAAACGTGAAGAACCGTCATCACGCAGAGTAGCAGTGATATAGTAGCGATCCATCAGAATGTAGTTCATACGTCCGAAGAATGATACCAGATAGTTCTCTGTCTTATATCTGTAAGTCGACTCGTCGTGCTTCTGACCTGGCTTCTCAGAGTTGGTCGAAGGGTAAATACCCCAGTAACTGTTCTTCTGTGAACGCCAGAAGTGCTGCCACTCATAACCACCCATGATGTCGAAGTGGTGAATCTTGGCAAAGTCCTTATAGTACTGTGCGTAAGCCGAGAGAGTCAGGTTGCGCTTAGTGATTTGATCCCATCCGTGATTACCGTAGTAGATGGCGGCTGGTGAAGAGTTCTCAACGTCGGTCCACTGCTTACCCTCAGAGATGTCGGCACCCAGAGTCAGGTGGAGGCGCAGATCTTCGAAACCGTGAATCTTATAGTCTACGTCAGCATTACCGATGAACGTACGGCTGATGGCGCGATCGTCATTCAGGTTCAACAGAGCCACGGGGTTGCTGGTAGCATTACGGTTGGTGGTCGTTGACCATGTGGGGTCGTTCAGCGACTCAGCGGGAACTTCCCACTCCCAGTAACCACCGAAGTTAGGATTGCTGCCGTTTACGGTCTTGGTGGGATCGAAGGCGATAGCAGCACCGATAGCGCCGGTGTTGGCATACTTTGTCTTGGCCCACATGCCCTTGGCATTCAGGTTCAGTGTCAGGTGATCCTGCAGCAGTGAAGGATTCAAGTTCAGGGCAGCGGTGTAACGCTTGAAGTCTGAAGTCTTCAGGATACCCTGCTGGTCGGTAAAACCGAGAGACACACGGTAAGGCACATTACCTAAAGCGCCAGCCACTGTCACGTTGTGGTCGTGGCTCCATGCAGTGCGGTAGATCTCCTTCTGCCAGTCGGTGTTGGCTGAGCCCAGCTCAGAGAGAATCTTCTCCTCGCTCATGTGGCCTGCATATACCTTCTTTACTAAGGCGCGATACTCATCACCGTCGAGTACGTCAACGGTCTTCTTCTTCATACTCATGGTCACGCTTCCAGAGTAAGATATCTGGGGAGCGCTACCCTTACGGCCCTTCTTCGTGGTGATGATGATAACACCGTTAGAACCGCGGCTACCATAAATAGCAGTAGCTGAAGCATCCTTCAGCACGTTGAATGATTCGATATCCTGCGGGTTAACCATCGAGAGGGGGTTAGACAAACCCTTTACACCGTTGTTGTCCATGGGCACACCGTCGATCACGATCAGCGGGTCGTTCGATGCGTTCAGTGAAGAACCACCACGAATACGGATGCTGGCACCTGAGCCAGGAGCACCACCCGAGGATGTTACGTTCACACCGGCAATCTTACCCTGCATCATGTCCTGGGCGTTAACTACCAGACCCTTGTTCTTGGTGTCGGGTTTCAGAGCGGTAACCGATCCGGTCAAGTCACTCTTCTTAACTGCACCGTAACCGATAACCACCACTTCGTTCAGAACGGCGGCATCGTCCTGCAGTATAATCTCAACAGTTGGGGCGGCCTTTACCGTCTGTGGCTGGTAGCCAATGTAGGTAACGGTAATGTTTGCACCCTGGTTAGCAATCAGAACGAAGTTACCGTCGAAATCAGTTACGGTAGCGGTTTCTGTACCGTCTACGCGTACTGTTGCGCCGATAATGTCTTCGCCTGCAGCATCTTTCACATGGCCTTTTACCTCAATCTGAGCAAAGGCACCTACCGATAGGAACAGCCCTAAAATAAGGCCGAGCATCCTAAGCGGAACTTGAATGTTTACCTGCTTCATCATTACATTTAATTAGAGTTAATTTTGTTATATTGTTATATTGTCTTAAGCTTGTCGAGCTTGGTTTTATGGTGCAAAGATAGGTTTCTTTTCAATACGTTGTTCTTTTTTTGCTTAAAAATATACAAATGTGGCATGCAAACGTTTGCATACGTATGTACATATTTAAATATAGTTTATTGTTTGGAATTTTGCATGATTTGCACTATCTTTGCAAAAAATATCAATCAATGGAAGATAAGAGTCCGATGACAATGAAGGATATCGCCAGGGAGTTTGGTGTCTCCGTGGCGACGGTTTCGCGTGCCTTGAAGGACTCGCCCCGTATCAGCGAACAGCGTCGGCGTGAGATTCAGCAGTTTGCCCGCGAGCATAATTTCTATCCCAATGCTATTGGCGAGGCCTTGCGTCATAGTCGTGTCATGCCCCAGCGCGTCATCGGTGTTATCGTTCCAGAGTTCACGCATTATTACTTCTCGTCCATCCTCACGGGTATTGAGGAATCGGCTGCTGCCCGTGGCTATCGCATCATGGTGGCCCTTAGTGGTGAGCAGTATGAGCGCGAGGCCCGTATCTGCGAGAACTTCCTCCGTTATAAGGTGTGTGGTGTCATCGTGTCGCAAGCCAAGGATACGAAGAACTACGACCATTATCAGAAACTCATCGATGCCGGCATCCCCATTGTGTTTTATGATAGAATATGTACGGGTGTATACGCCAGCCGTGTGGTGGTCGACGACTATATGGGTGCCTATAACGCCGTGAGTCATCTTATCGAGACCGGTTGTAAGCGTATTGCCTTCTACGGTGGTCCTCTCCAGCTTGAGATCTCGAAAAACCGTTTCAATGGTTATAAGGATGCATTGTTGAAACACGGATTGCCCATCGACGATGCGATCATCGGTATCTGCGACAATCGGGCTGATGCCGAACAGCTTACGCCTAAGCTCATGGCGCTCGAGATGCCTCCCGACGGATTCTTCGCCGTCAACGACGATACGGCCATAGGTATTCTCTATACCGTGAAGCATTCCGGCTATCGCGTGCCTGAGGATATTAGTATCTGTGGCTTTACCAATGGTCAACGGGCTGTAGCCTGCGATCCCATGCTGACTACCGTCGAACAGCGAGGTCACAGGGTGGGCGAGGAGGCTGCCGAGATCCTGATGGATAAGGTGGAGGGCCTCTCTCCTCTCGAGAAGGTAGAGAAACGTGTCGTCCGCACCCGTCTCGTCATCCGAGGAACAACAAAATAAACAACAATATGAAACAAAAACCTGATCTTTCCTTCTGGAAACTATGGAATCTGAGTTTTGGATTCTTCGGTGTGCAGATCGCTTATGCGCTGCAGAGTGCCAACATCTCCCGTATCTTCGCCACTCTTGGTGCCGATCCCCACAACCTGAGTTATTTCTGGATCCTGCCCCCGTTGATGGGTATCCTGGTGCAACCCATCGTCGGAACGCTGAGCGATAAGACATGGACACGCTTTGGTCGTCGTATCCCTTACCTGTTTATCGGAGCAGCCGTAGCCGTGCTCGTCATGTGTCTGTTGCCCAACTCTGGCTCGCTGGGTCTCACCATCAGTGCCGCCATGATGTTCGGCCTCATCGCCCTTATGTTCCTCGATACATCCATCAATATGGCTATGCAGCCGTTTAAGATGCTGGTGGGCGATATGGTGAATGAGAAACAGAAGGCCAAGGCTTATAGTATCCAGTCGTTCCTCTGCAATGCTGGCTCGGTGATGGGTTATGTGTTCCCCTTTGTGTTCACGTTTATTGGCATCAGCAATGTGGCCGAGAAGGGTGTGGTGCCCGATAGCGTCATCTGGTCGTTCTACATCGGCGCCGCCATTCTCATCCTCTGCGTTATCTATACCACTTCGAAGGTCCGTGAGTGGAATCCGCAGGACTATGCCGAGTATAATCCCGTTTCTGAGGAGAAGGAGGAGAGTGCCAACTGGATTACTCTGCTCAAGAACGCCCCTTCTACTTTCTGGAAGGTAGGTCTCGTCCAGTTCTTCTCTTGGGCCGCCATGCTTTACATGTGGAACTACACCACGGGCTCTATTGCTGAGGTGGTGTGGAATACCACCGATGCCTCGAGCGAGGCCTTCCAGGAGGCAGGTAACTGGACCGGTATTCTCTTTGCCGTTCAGGCCGTGGGTTCTGTGGTATGGGCTGCTCTGTTGCCCCAGTTCAAGAACACCAAGTTGGCTTACTCCGTGAGTCTCGTTATTGGTGCCGTTGGCTTCTGTCTCGTGCCTTACCTCCACGATCAGTATCTCCAGTTTATCCCCTTCCTCATGATAGGTTGTGCTTGGGCCGCCATGCTCGCCATGCCGTTCACCTTCGTTACCAATGCCCTTCAGGGCTATGGTCACATGGGAGCTTATCTGGGATTATTTAATGGCACCATCTGCATCCCGCAGATTGTGGCAGCTCTCCTCGGAGGTGTCATCCTCTCACTCGTGGGCCATCATCAGTCGTCTATGATGATCGTGGCTGGCATCAGCTTCCTCATCGGTTCGGCTTGCGTCTTTGTCATCAAAGATAAGTAATAACTACAATATGAAAAAACTACTGTCTACTATTTGTCTTCTTGGCGGAGCGCTTATGGCCTCCGCTCAGGAGACTGCTATGCCTCTGATTCAGAATGTGCAGGCTTATGAGGCTATGTCGCTCAACGGCGAGTGGAACTACATCGTCGATGTTCAAGAAGAAGGTTACTACGATTATCGCATGAACCCTATGCGCAACGGATTCTTCATCAATGCCAAGCCGAAGCGTCCGGAGGACCTGATTGAGTATGACTTCGATAAGTCGGACGTGATGCAGATTCCTTCCGATTGGAATACCAAGGACGAGCGCCTCTTTTTCTACGAGGGAACCGTGTGGTTCAAGAAGAGTTTCCAGGCTGTGCCAATGACGGATTGTAAGACGCTGCTTTATTTCGGTGCCGTGAATTACGATTGCCATGTATACGTCAATGGCAAGAAAGCTGGACACCACATTGGCGGCTTTACGGCTTTCAACTACGACATCAGCGACCTGCTTGTGGAGGGCGAGAACACCGTTATCGTCAAGGTCGACAATAAGCGTCATGCCGATGCTGTACCCACCCAGATCTTCGATTGGTGGAACTATGGAGGCATTACCCGCGATGTAAAGCTGGTAAAGGTGCCGATGGTGTATCTCGAGGACTATAACCTCCAGCTCTTGAAGGGCGAGGCTAAGGGTAAGAAGCGCCAGATTACCTTCAGTGCGAAGTTAAGTAAGCCTGAGGCTGGGCATACAGTAACGGTGAGCATTCCCGAACTGAAGCTGAAGAAGACGTTCACCACCGATGCCGACGGTCAGGTTCAATCTTCAATTTTCAATATTCAGTCTAAAGCCCTGCAATTGTGGTGCCCGGAGAATCCTAAGCTGTATCGCGTAGATATCTCCCTCGACACCTCGACTATCAGCGACGAGATCGGATTCCGCACCATTGAGACGCGCGACAAACAGATTCTGCTCAATGGCAAGCCCGTCTTCCTCAAGGGCATCTCCATCCACGAGGAGAAAGCCAACGGTGGTGGCCGCGCCAACTCCGTCGAGGATGCCCAGACGTTGCTCTCATGGGCTCAGGAGTTGGGTTGCAACTTCGTGCGTCTGGCCCACTATCCCCATAATGAATATATGGTACGCGAGGCCGAGCGTCGTGGTATTATGGTGTGGAGCGAGATTCCTTGCTACTGGACCATCGCGTGGACCAATCCCGATACCTACCAGAACGCCCAGAACCAGCTCCGCGATATGATCGCTCGCGATCACAATCGCGCTAATATCATTATCTGGAGCATCGCCAACGAGACGCCTCACTCAGCCCAGCGCGATCAGTTCCTGGGTCGTCTGGCCAAGTACGCCCGTAGTCAGGACTCCACCCGCCTCATCTCTATGGCTATGGAGGTGACCGGTGCCTCGAACTATGTCAATCGCTTGAATGATAATATGAACGAGTATGTCGATGTGGTAAGCTTCAATCAGTACATTGGTTGGTATCGCGATGTGAACGATGCTCCCAAGATGCGTTGGGAGATTCCTTACAACAAACCCGTCATCATCAGCGAGTTTGGTGGAGGTGCCCGTTACGGACTCCATGGTGCCAAGAACCAGCGCTGGACGGAAGAGTTCCAAGAGAACCTCTATAAGGAAAATACCGCCATGCTCGACAAGATCGAGGGCCTCTCCGGCACTACCCCTTGGATTCTGAAGGACTTCCGCTCGCCCCGTCGTGTCCTCCCCGGTGTGCAGGACTACTACAACCGCAAGGGCCTCTTCAGCGACAAGGGTGAAAAGAAGCTCGCCTTCTACATCCTCCGCGATTGGTACAAGACGAAATAGGCCTTTGCAGTAAGCAAAGTCCTGGTTTGGACTATTCTCGCTGATGGTTTGGATAGTCCAAACCCTTAAATTCTCTCGAGAATTTGGAGGTTTGCTCCGAGGAAAGTCCGGGTTTGCCCGGAGTAAAGTGGGGGTTTACTCCGACTAAAGTCCCACTTTACTCCGTCTAAAGTCGGCGCTTTTTTGCGATTGCATATTCTTGCAAGCAACGCATAATTATACAGTAAGAATGGACCTTCTTGGAATCTTGGGCGAACCTTTTCTACTATCCTCAGTCGGAGAGGCCCCAGCGGAGGCTGAGGTTGAACAAGATAAATATTTGAACGAACTGCAACTTTTTTGTTTTTTTTTGCGTCTAATGAATAAATGAGGTATCATAATAAACTTAATCAACAATGAAACAGAAACTATTCATGATGGTCTGCGGACTTTTGACAGCGATGACGGTGGGGGCTCAGCCTCTGCTGAAGACTCATGTAGAAACCGGTGATGTGGAGGGTGTGCTCGAGGATGGTGGCATAGCCTGCTACTATGCCATTCCCTATGCGGCTCCTCCCGTGGGCGATCTGCGTTGGAAGGCGCCACAGCCAGCCCTGCCTTGGGAGGGTGTACTGAAGGCCGAGACGGTAGGTAAGTGGCCCCCTCAGCCCGAGAAGAGCTACGTGAAATACGATATGATGAGCGAGGATTGCCTGAACCTGAGTGTGGTAACTCCCGCTAAGTCGGTGGATGAGGCTCTGCCCGTGATGGTGTTTATCCATGGTGGCGGTTTCCAGACAGAGAGCTATGGCGGTACGCTGTGGCAGAGTCTGGCCCGTAGGGGTGTAGTGGCTGTTTCTATCGAGTATCGTGCCGGTTCATTAGGCTTTATGGCGCATGCCGAACTGGCCAAGGAGGATCCGAATGGTCACTCGGGCAACTACGGCATTCTCGACCAGATTTTCGCCCTGCAATGGATACAGCGTAACATCAAGAACTTCGGTGGTGATCCCTCGAAGGTGACCATCTTCGGCGAGTCGGCTGGTGCCATGAGTTGTCATCTCCTCTGTGCCTCGCCCCTGGCCAAGGGCTTGTTCCGTGCTTGCATCAGCGAGAGTGGTGCCTGGATGTCGCCCATGAATGTGCTGAACCAACAGACGGCTCAGATGGTGGGTTGGATGTTTATGAACGGTCTGAAGAAGAGCTCCATCGCTGAGATGCGCCAGATGGATGCTAAGGAGTTGACAGGCACGGGTGTGAACTTCCAGGGCAACATGCCCATCGTAGACGGCTACGTGATTCCCGAGCCCGTTTATGCGCTCTACGAAAAGGGTGAGTATAACGATGTGCCAGTGCTGATTATGCACAATAGCGACGAGGGTGCCGTGGAGTTTGACTCGGTAAGTGTGGAGATGTTCGACCAGCAACTGAACTCGCTGCCCAACCACTGGGGTGATAGTGCCAAGGCCGTTTATCCAGGCAATACTCCTATGGAGCGTCTGTACAGCCTTCGCGATGTGGTGCGCGACGTAAACTTCGGTTGGCCAGCCTATAAATGGGCTACGCAACAGACCAAGACGGGTAAGAGTCCGGTTTATGTGGCTTATCTGGCCCAGAACTCCGAGAAGACCGTCTATGCCAAGGGCAATCGTCGTGGAGCCGCCCATGCCGACGACATCATGTATCTGGATGGCCGTTTCGACAAAGAGGCCGATAAGTATCCTCAGGAGAAGATGGTGGGCGACCTGATGCAGCAGTATTGGGTAAACTTCGCCAAGACAGGTAATCCTAATGGTGAGGGTCTGCCAAAATGGACTGTATACGACGAACAGAAGCCCAGCGTGATGCAGTTCAAGGATGGTGCTACACTCATACCCCTGCCCAATAAGGAAAAGATTCAGCTGATAGACCGCTTTATGCAATACATCCGCAACCTGCAGAGCGGCCAGGTAGCGCAATAACAATCCATATCTTCAAAAAGGTAAGAAAAAGCATAAGCCCGACGCAATCACTGCGTCGGGCTTACTAGCAAGCATCTTACAATCAAATGTCGAATATTATCTTATGAACAGCAATTCACGATACTTGGGAAGTGGCCAGAGCGAATCATCGACGATGAGTTCAAGCTTGTCGATCTCGTAACGGATGGTGTCGAGCTTCGGCTCTACCTTGTCGTGGTAGGCAATGGCCTTCTCATGTTCATCCTCAATCTTGTTAGCCAACTTGCGGGCATTGACAAGTTCCTCTACACCCTTCTCGATGGCGTTGGTGCGCTCAGCAATCTCCTCGATGATCTTGAGGTTGCGGGCATTCAACTTGTCGGCCTTGTCGACGGGGAATACCGTTGATACGCTATCCACGTTCTTCAGCAGAGCGCTCTGGTAGCGTGTGGCCACAGGGATGATATGGTTCATAGAGAGGTCACCCAGTACACGGGCCTCAATCTGAATCTTCTTGGTGTAGGTCTCCCATTTCACCTCGTTGCGGGCCTCGAGTTCCTTCTTGGTCATCACACCCAGGCTCTCGAACATCTTAATGCTCGACTCGTCGAGGTAACGCTCAAAGATCTTCGGACAAGACTTCTCCACGTCGAGTCCGCGCTTCTCAGCCTCGATCACCCACTCGTCAGAGTAGCCGTTACCATCGAAGCGGATGGGCTTACAGGTCTTGATATCCTCGCGGAGCACGTCGATGATGGCGTGGAATACAGCGCTGTGACCAGTACCTGCGAGTTTCTTCTCGAACTCAGGAATGCGGGCGTCAACACGCTTCTTGAAGTCTACCAGAGCCTCGGCAACGGCTGAGTTCAGGGCAATCATGGCGCTGGCGCAGTTGGCCTCAGAACCTACGGCACGGAACTCGAAACGGTTACCTGTGAAGGCGAATGGTGACGTACGGTTACGATCGGTGTTATCGATGAGCAACTCAGGAATCTCGGGAATATCCATCTTCAGACCCTGCTTGCCAGCCATAGCGAGGATATCATCCTTGTCGGCCATCTCGATGTGGTCGAGCAGTTCTGATACCTGCTTGCCGAGGAATGAAGATACGATGGCGGGAGGTGCCTCGTTGGCGCCCAGACGATGAGCGTTGGTAGCACTCATGATAGAGGCCTTGAGCAGACCGTTGTGCTTGTATACACCCATCAGGGTCTCAACGATGAACGTAGCGAAACGCAGGTTAGCCTCGGGAGTCTTGCCAGGAGCGTGGAGCAGAATGCCGTTATCGGTTGAGAGGCTCCAGTTGTTGTGCTTACCTGATCCGTTGATGCCAGCGAAGGGCTTCTCGTGGAGCAGTACGCGGAAACCATGCTTGCGGGCCACGCGCTTCATGACTGACATGAGCAGCATATTGTGGTCGACAGCCAGGTTGGTCTCCTCGAAGATAGGTGCCAACTCAAACTGGTTGGGGGCTACCTCGTTGTGACGGGTCTTACAGGGGATGCCTAAGGCCAGAGCCTCGAACTCCAGATCCTTCATGAAGGCCTGAACACGCTCGGGGATAGATCCGAAGTAGTGGTCGTCCATCTGCTGGTTCTTGGCAGAGTCGTGTCCCATGAGGGTACGGCCCGTGAGCAGCAGGTCAGGACGTGCGGCATAGAGACCCTCGTCGACGAGGAAGTACTCCTGCTCCCAACCGAGGTTAGAGGTAACCTTCTTTACAGCGGGATCAAAGTAATGGCATACATCGGTGGCTGCTACGTTCACGGCATGCAGGGCGCGAAGCAGCGGAGCCTTATAGTCGAGTGCCTCACCGCTGTAAGAGATGAATACGGTGGGGATACAGAGTGTATCGTCGATGATGAATACAGGTGATGTGGGATCCCAGGCAGAGTAACCGCGAGCCTCAAAGGTAGAGCGGATACCACCAGAGGGGAATGAAGAAGCATCGGGCTCCTGCTGAACGAGCAGCTTGCCGGTGAACTCCTCAACCATGCCACCCTTGCCGTCGTGCTCAATGAATGAGTCGTGCTTCTCGGCGGTGCCTTCGGTCAGAGGCTGGAACCAGTGTGTATAGTGAGTAACACCATTCTCGGTGGCCCACTGCTTCATGCCTGCAGCCACTGCATCGGCAATGGTACGGTCAAGACGGGCACCATTGTCCATCACGTCGATCATCTTCTCATAGACGTCCTTGGGCAGGTACTTGTACATCTTCTCACGGTTGAAGACCTTGCTACCAAAAAACTTAGCGGGTCTCTCACTTGGTGTTTTTACGTCGAGCGGCTTCTTCTTGAAAGCCTCACCGACAACCTGAAATCTTAATGCTTCCATAATTTGTGATGTTTAATGTGATTTAGTCCAGTTTTCTATTCTCTCAAGTGCCTCTTCGGTCTTCTCATGACTTCCGAAAGCGGTGAATCGTACATAGCCTTCGCCAGCAGGACCGAAGCCTACGCCAGGGGTACATACTACGTTGGCTCCGTAGAGCAGGTTCTCGAAGAACTGCCATGAGCCGCTGGCGTCGGGAGTACGCATCCAGATGTAAGGGGCATTTTCGCCACCATACACCTCGTAGCCGAGCGAGCGGAGGGTGCTGAGCATCTTGTGGGCGTTCTGCATGTAGTAGCCAATGGTTGCCTTTACCTGCTCCTTGCCTTCGGGCGTGTAGATAGCCTCGGCGGCGCGTTGCGAGATGTAGCTGGTGCCATTGAACTTGGTGCACTGACGACGGTACCACAGAGGATTGAGCGGAATGCGCTCGCCTGTAAGTGTAGAGGCAGTGAGTTCCTTCGGCACGATGGTGTAGCCACAGCGGATACCTGTGAAACCGGCAGTCTTGGAGTAGGAGTGGAACTCGATGGCACAACGGCGTGCTCCACGTATCTCGTAGATAGAGTGGGGGATGTTGTCGTCCTGGATATAAGCCTGGTAAGCAGCATCATAGAAGATGAGCGTATCGTTCTTCAGGGCGTAGTTCACCCACTTACGAAGTTCTTCCTTGGTGATAACCATACCCGTGGGGTTGTTAGGGTAGCAGAGGTAGATCACATCCACACGGCGCTCAGGAATCTTGGGTACGAATCCGTTCTCGGCGGTACATGGCATATAGATGACATTCGACCACTTGCCGTCTTCCACCGTTCCGGCTCGACCTATCATGACGTTCGAGTCGATATACACGGGGTAGATGGGGTCGGTAACACCGATGGAGTTGTCCCAGCGGATGAGTTCCTGAATGTTACCTGTATCGCTCTTGGCACCATCGTTTACAAAGATCTCATCGATGTCGAGGTGGATGCCACGAGGCAGAAAGTCGTTCTTCAGGATGGCCTCGCGCAGGAAATCGTAACCCTGCTCGGGGCCGTAACCCCTGAAGCCCTCGGCAGTACCCATCTCGTCGGCAGCCTTGTGCATGGCCTCGATGACGGCAGGACAGAGGGGTTGGGTGACATCGCCAATGCCCAACGAGATGACGTCGGCCTTGGGATGCATCACCTTGAAGGCGTTCACCTTCTTGGCTATATCTGCAAACAGGTAGTTGTTCGGCAGCTTCAGGAAATGTTCGTTTACTAATGCCATATTTTTTATTGATAATTGCAAATTAAATCTCGATTTCTCCATCAAAGACGAAGGTAGCGGGGCCCGTCATATAGACATGGTTATCGCTTTCGCGCCACTCGATGGTGAGGGTACCTCCGTCCATAACGATCTGTGAGGTTCGGGGCGCACGACCCGTTACCACAGCGGCTACGGCGGTGGCACAGGCACCTGTGCCGCAAGCCTGGGTGATGCCGCTTCCGCGCTCCCATACACGGGTGCGGATAGTACCGTCGTCCTCAATACGGGCAAACTCGATGTTACAACGTTGCGGAAAGGCAGGATGCTGCTCCAAGATACGACCTGTCTCGCCAACCTGGTCAACATCGTCGGTAAAGACTACGAAATGTGGATTGCCCATGGATACGAAAGTGCCCTGGGATAGTCCGCGATGGGCCAGATACTGTGACTCGTCTTCGAGTTTCGGTTCGAGCATATCGACCGTAACACTCTCAACGGTATCGCCATCAATATGCAACCATAGGGTCTTGACACCTGAGAGCGTCAATAGACGAATCTCCGTCTTCTGAGTCAGTCCGCGTTCGTAAAGGTATTTGCCGATACACCGTGATGCATTGCCGCACATCATGGCTTCAGAGCCGTCGGCATTGAAAATGCGCATGGTATAGTCGGCCTCAGGAACAGACGATTTCCCAATGAGCACCAGACCGTCGGAACCGATGCCTTTATAGCGGTTGCTCCACAGGCGGGCGGCCTTCGAAGGATCGGGCACGTCATACTCCATCGTGTTGACGTAGATGTAGTCGTTGCCACAACCATGCATCTTCGTGAATCCGATTTTCCGTGTCGCTTTGCTGTTCATCGTCTGTTATTATTTACCTTTTGTTATTATCTGGGTGCAAAATTAAAGCAAAAAGTTATGATTACAAAACGATTAACTACTTTTTGCACCAAGAAATAGTGTCAAACTATCAATTTGTTATCATCACAACGGGTTATCCTTTCAATTTGTAACTACAACGCGGAATTATCTGACGATTTCGTTACGATTTGATAGTTGCGCCTAGATACTTATCAACCTTGATAGCCGTTTGACGACCGCTGGCCATGGCACGTACCACGAGACTGGCACCGTTGGCAGCATCGCCGCATACGAAGACATTCTTTGGATACTCCGGATGTTCGGGCTTGAGGAATCCCATGGCCAGGAGCACGAGCTCGGCCTTGATAATCTCTGGCTTTCCCTTCTCTACCATAATGGGACGTCCGCCTTCGGGATTGGGTTTCCAATCGATCTCCTGAACCTTGACACCTGTAAGTTTACCGTTCTCACCCAAGAACTCAAGGGTATTGATGTTCCAACGACGGGTACAACCTTCCTCATGACTCGATGTGGTCTTGAGGGTGCGGGGCCAGTTGGGCCAGGGGTTCTGTGGGTCCTCAGGACCTTCAACGGGTTTGGGCATAATCTCAATCTGGGTTACACTCTTGCAACCCTGACGATGGGCCGTTCCGATACAGTCACTACCTGTATCACCACCACCAATCACCAATACATCTTTTCCTTTAGCGGTGATGCGCTCATCCTTTGAGAATTCCATACCGGCGAGTACACGGTTCTGCTGAGCAAGCAGTTCGAGGGCGAAGTGTACACCCTTCAGTTCGCGACCAGGAGCCTTCAGGTCTCTGGCGGTAGGAGTACCAGTGGCGATGACGACGGCGTCGTAATCAGAGGTAAGAGTTGAGGGGTCAGAAATCTCTTCACCGTATTTAAACTCAATGCCTTCAGCCTCAAGGAGACGGAGACGGCGGTCGATAATGGCCTTGTTGAGTTTGAAGTTAGGGATGCCATAGCGGAGCAATCCGCCCACAGCCTCGTTCTTCTCGAATACCGTCACCTGATAACCCATGAGGTTCAGGTCGTTAGCGGCTACAAGTCCGGCAGGACCGGCACCAATCACAGCCACTTTTTTACCGTTACGTACGATGTCGGTGCGGGGCTGGATATAACCCTCGCGGAAAGCAGCCTCTACGATGGCAGCCTCGTCTTCGCGGTTAGTAGTTGGCTCGTGGTTGAAACGGTTTAATACACAAGCCTTCTCACAGAGGGCAGGACAGATGCGACCCGTGAACTCTGGGAAGGGGTTGGTACTGTTGAGCAAGCGATAAGCCTGTTCCCAATCGCCCTTATACAGGGCATCGTTCCACTCAGGAGCCTTGTTGCCCAGCGGACAAGCCCAGTGGCAGAAGGGTACGCCACAATCCATACAGCGACTAGCCTGTAACTTGCGCTCGCGGGTGCTGAGTGTTTGTTCTACTTCACCGAAATCGTGGATTCTATCGTGAATCGGACGGTAACCCGCCTCTTGGCGGTGTATCTCTAAAAATGCTTTTGGATTTCCCATCTTAATACATTAAACATTAAAGATTAAACATGAAATGATTAATAATCGCGCTGGATGTCGGCGATCTTCTCGTGCAGACGTGCCATCTTCTCCTCTTCGAGCACGCGTTTGTACTCGATAGGCACTACCTGGATGAAGTCCTCGATATACTTCGAGAAGTTGTCGAGTATGCGACCTGCGAGGGCGGAGCCCGTATGCAGATAGTGCTGACGGATGAGTTCGAGAAGTTCCTTGCGGCTCACACTGTCTTCGACGAGTGAGAGTTCCACCATATCCATATTACAGAAATAGTCGAAGGTGTGATCTTTGTCGTAGACGTATGCAACACCACCACTCATACCAGCGGCGAAGTTACGCCCCGTCTTTCCGAGTACTACCACGCGTCCACCAGTCATATACTCACAACAGTGGTCGCCTGCACCTTCGATCACGGCGATGGCTCCCGAGTTACGTACACCGAAGCGTTCACCCACCTTACCATTGATATAAAGTTCGCCCGAAGTGGCACCGTAGAGACCAGTGTTACCAGCGATGATGTTTTCCTCAGCGCGGAAGTCCTCGCCAGAACGGACGGGTGGCAGAATGCTGATGCGTCCACCGGAGAGACCCTTGCCGAAGTAGTCGTTACATTCACCTTCGAGTTTCAGGTTGATACCTTTCACGGCAAAGGCGCCAAACGACTGACCAGCAGAGCCTTTGAACTTGATGTTGATGGTGCTGTCGGGCAGACCAGCCTCGCCATATTTCTTGGCAATCACTCCCGAGAGCATCGTGGTGACGGCGCGATCAGTATTGCGGATGGCGTAGTCGAGGGTAATCTCCTCCTGATTGTCGATAGCCTTTTGTGCAGCGCGGATGATTTCCTCGTCCTTTACACCGCTCACTTTTGTGAATGCACCGCGATCCCAGTAGAGGGCCTTGTCGGTTTCGGGCTTGTGGAGCAGACGGGCGAAGTCGATTGTCTTCTGTTTGTCGGTAGCATTGGTGGTGTCTACCTCAATCAGTTCTGTATGACCAATAATCTCCTTCAGACTGTGAACACCAATCTCACAGAGGTATTCGCGTACTTGTTCAGCCAGGAAGGTGAAGAAGTTAACCACATACTCAGCACGACCCTGAAAATGCTTGCGCAACTCAGGATTCTGTGTGGCAACACCCATCGGACAGGTATTCGTATTACATTTACGCATCATGACACAACCCAGTACGATGAGGGGAAGCGTACCAAATGAGAATTCATCGGCACCTAACATAGCCATGATAATCACATCCTTAGCAGTCTTTAGCTGACCATCAGTCTGCAGGCGTACCTGGTTACGCAGACCATTGATAACGAGGGTCTGCTGTGTCTCGGCGAGTCCTATCTCGGGTGAGATACCGGCGAAACGCATAGAGGATGCAGGTGAAGCACCCGTACCACCCTCGGCACCTGAGATGACGATGAGGTCGGCCTTAGCCTTAGCTACACCAGCGGCAATAGTTCCTACGCCACTCTCCGCAACGAGTTTTACACTCACGGCAGCTGTCGGGTTGATATTCTTGAGGTCGAAGATAAGCTGAGCCAGATCCTCGATAGAATAAATATCATGATGAGGTGGAGGCGAAATCAGCGAGATACCGGGAATAGCGTTACGCGTCTTGGCGATAATCTCGTTCACCTTAAATCCGGGCAACTGTCCGCCCTCACCAGGCTTGGCACCTTGTGCCACCTTAATCTGTATCTCCTCTGAATTTACCAGGTATTCGGCGGTAACACCGAAACGTCCACTGGCTATCTGCTTGGTCTTGCTCGAGAGACTCACACCATTCACTTCTGTGTGATAGCGGGCATTATCCTCACCACCTTCGCCGGTGTTGCTGCGTGTGCCTAACTTGTTCATTGCCAGAGCCAAAGCCTCGTGGGCCTCGATGCTCAAGGCTCCAAACGACATAGCACCAGTTACAAAATGCTTCACGATTGACTCAACGGGTTCTACCTCGTCGATAGGTGTAGGTTTGGCAGCCTTCTTCCAACCGAAGAAATCGCGGATAAAGATAGGTGATTCCTTCTCGTCGACAATCTTCGACCAGTCCTTGAACTTCTCGTAGTTGCCCTGACGGGTTGCCAGTTGCAGCTTGGCGATGGTCTCTGGGTTCCAGGCGTGCTTGATACCATCCTTGCGCCAAGCAAACTGACCCTGATTCTGCAAGAGTGTGTGCTCTTTGGCAGCTTCTTGCAGTCGGATGGCGTCGCGGGCTATCTCCTTCAGACCTACACCACCGATGGTACTCGTCTCCGTACCGAAGTAACGACGGAGCAGATCCTCGCTCAAGCCGATGCTCTCGAAAATCTTTGCACCACGATATGAGCGGATGGTCGAGATACCCATTTTCGACATGATTTTCTTCAAACCCTTGTCCACGGCTTTGATGTAGTTCTTCTCTGCCGTAGCGTACTCCTCCTGAATCTTGTGCTTCTTCACCAGATCGTCGAGGATAGCGAATGTCATATACGGACATAATGCTGATGCACCATAGCCCAGCAACAGGGCGGCATGCATCGTCTCACGAATCTCACCGCTCTCAACGATCAGCGCCGTTTGCACGCGTTTACCTACACTGATCAGGTAATGGTGCACGGCGCTGACGGCCAAAAGGCTAGGTATAGCGGCGTGCTTCTCGTCGATGTCGCGATCGGAAAGGATGATGTAGTTTACACCCTCGTCCACACTCTCCTCAGCCTCCTTACAAAGGTCGTCGAGAGCCTGACGGAGTCCCTCTTCGCCTTTCGCAATCTCGAAGAGCATCGCTAACTTCTTGGTGTTGAATCCCTTGTAGCGGATGTTGCATAATATATCAAGTTGTGTGTTGGTCAATACGGGCTGGGGCAGACGTACCATCTTACAGTTCGAAGCATCGGGTGTAAGAATGTTGGTACCTACGGCGCCGATGTACTCTGTCAACGACATTACCAGTTCCTCGCGGATAGGATCGATGGCGGGGTTCGTTACCTGGGCAAACTGCTGACGGAAGTAGTTGAACAGTACCTGAGGACGGTCTGAGATAACAGCCAGCGGGGTGTCGTTACCCATAGCGGCTACGGGCTCCTGACCAGCTGTGGCCATCGGGATAATGGTCTTGTCGATATCCTCCTGACCGAAGCCGAAGGTGACGAGCTTCTGCTCGAAGTCGTTCACGCTGTTTTCTACCTTTCGACCACTCTTCAGCTTCTCCAGTTGTACGCGGTTCTCGTTTAGCCACTCACGATAGGGATGAGCCTTGGCGAGTTGCTCCTTGATCTCACCATCGTAGTAGATCTTTCCTTCCTGGGTGTCGATGAGCAGAATCTTACCGGGTTGCAGACGGCCCTTCGATACCACGTCGCCAGGTTCGAAGTCCATCACGCCAACCTCTGAAGCTACTACCATCATACCATTCTTGGTAATGGTGTAGCGGCTGGGGCGCAAACCGTTTCTATCCAGCATACCTCCTGCATAGCGTCCATCGCTGAACAACAGTGCGGCAGGACCGTCCCACGGCTCCATGAGGATGGAGTGGTACTCATAGAATGCCTTCAGATCCTCGCTGATGGGGTTCTTGTCGTTGAAGCTCTCAGGCACCAGGATAGCCATGGCCTGAGGCAATGAGAGTCCGCTCAGCATCAGGAATTCGAACACGTTGTCGAGTGAGGCAGAGTCGCTCATGCCTTCCTGCACGATGGGGCGCAGATCCTTGATATCGCCCAGGGCCTCACTGTTCAGTACACTCTCGCGAGCCTTCATCCAACCGCGATTACCGCGAATGGTGTTAATCTCACCATTGTGAGCTAACAGACGGAAGGGCTGAGCCAGCTTCCACTTGGGGAAGGTGTTTGTGGAGAAGCGTGAGTGAACCAGTGCCAATCCACTTGTGAAGTAATCGTTCGACAAATCAGGGAAATAGCGACGCAGCTGTCCGCTGGTCAGCATTCCCTTATAGATAATATTCTTGTTCGACAGTGAGCAGATATAAAAATCCTCATTGTCGATGCGGTTTTCAATCCTCTTGCGTACCTTATATAATATACGCTCGAATACGGGCACATCCTCATCCGATATACCTGTTACGAAAATCTGTTTGATGTCGGGTTCCACCTCGCGGGCTGCTGCTCCCAGAACTTCAGGGTTCGTAGGAACTGCTCTCAGGTGCATCAGCTGTAATCCCTCGCGCTCAATCTCCTCGATCATCACACTCAGAATGTCCTGCTGGGCCTTTGCCTCTTTGGGAAGGAACACCAGTCCGGTGCCGTACTTTCCTTTCTCTGGTACGGGAATGCCCTGTAACAAAATAAACTCATGGGGTATCTGAATCATGATGCCGGCACCATCGCCAGTCTTGTCGCGTGTCTCAGCACCACGGTGCTCCATGTTTTCCAACACCTTTAACGCATTGTCTACCAATTCGTGGCTCTTGTTGCCGTGGATGTTTACTACCATACCCACACCACAGGCATCATGCTCATACGCTTGTTGGTAGAGTCCATTTTCTTGGTCCATTTTCTTACTTTTTGTCATATTATCCTTACTTTTACTTTCTTTCTGTTCAATTTCGGCTGCAAAATTATAGCAAAACGTCAATATTAACGAAAGTTTACTAACTTTTTAAATCTTAAAATCGGGTCCAACTTTCATTTTGTAATTATTACCACCCTTTTTCTTTCAATACGAAAATATTCCCCCTCTTTTTCCTGCCTCTTTCTTACAATCTGTTATTTTGTCCCATTTATACGACTAAAAATAGCCCTTTTATTTGATGAACCCCGAAAAGTAACAATTTACAATTTTTAACCCACAAAAACAAACGAATTGTAAGCAAAATAATGGAAAATGGTTTCGAACCGTAATTCTGTGTGCGTTTCAATAAACAAAGTGGAAGGTAAATGATTGTTATTTTGTCAAAATGCACTACTTTTGCACTCGAAAGCTTTCAAAGTGTAAGCCAAAGAGGCTATTTATTATTAATAAGGTAAAAAAGTAGTAAGGTATGAAAAAGATTGAGGCAATCATCCGCAAGACAAAGTTCGAGGATGTAAAGGAGGCTTTGTTACAGTCGGACATCGACTGGTTTGAATACCATAACGTGCATGGCATTGGCCAGAGCCGTGAGGAAAGAATTTACCGTGGCGTGCAGTACTCAACCGATGTGATAGAGCGCGTGGCATTGACCATCGTTTGTCGCGATCAGTTTGTTGATCCCACGGTGAAGGTGATCCTCGAGGTGGCTCATACAGGTGATGTCGGCGATGGTCGTATCTTCGTGAGCGACATGATCGACACCTGGAGCATCCGCACGGGTGAACACGGTGACACTGTACTGAGAGACAAGAAATAATTGACAATGAACAATTGACAATTTTAGTATTAACAACACAAAAAAATCAGGATATGAACGAAATTGGATTATCACTCGATACTGTATGGATGCTATTGGCAGCCATGTTGGTTTTCTGGATGCAGCCGGGCTTTGCGCTGTGTGAAGCAGGGATGAAGAACTTTGTCGACTTCATGTTTGGCTCACTCTTGTTCTTCTTCCTTGGCTTCGGCTTTATGTTTGGAAGTGAAGGTGCTGGATTCATTGGTATGCCCAACTGGGGCGACCTGAGTTTCTACAAAGGCGATCTGCCCGTAGAGGGTTTCCTCATTTTCGAGACCGTGTTCTGTGCCACCTCTGCCACTATCGTCAGTGGTGCTATGGCTGAGCGCACCAAATTCTCGATGTATATGGTTTACAGTGCCGTTATTTCTTTGTTCATCTACCCCATCGAGGGTCACTGGACATGGGGCGGTGGCTGGCTCTGCAACGATGCTGCCGATAGCTTTATGATGAGCACTTTTGGCGATGTGTTCCACGATTTTGCTGGTTCTGCCATTGTGCATAGCGTAGGTGGTGTGCTGGCTCTGATTGGTGCTCTAGCACTTGGTCCCCGTATCGGTAAATATGCAAAGGACGGCAAGAGCCGCGCTATTCCTGGTCACAACCTGACGATGGCAGCTCTCGGTGTGTTCATCCTCTGGCTGGGATGGTTTGGTTTCAACCCCGGATCTCAGTTGGCAGCTTCTGGCGAAGTGAACCGTGTGGCTATCTCTCATGTGTTCCTCACCACTAACCTGGCAGCAGCTGCTGGTGGTGTAGCTACCATGTTCCTTACCTATCTGAGATATGGCAAACCCTCTCTGTCACTGACTCTGAACGGTGTTCTGGCTGGTCTCGTTGGTATTACCGCAGGATGCGATCTTGTCTCGCCCGTAGGTGCTATCGTCATTGGCTTGGTATGTGGTATCGTACTGGTTTATGCCATTGAGTTTATCGATCATAAGCTTCACATCGACGATCCCGTAGGTGCCAGCTCAGTACACGGTGTATGTGGTATTCTCGGCACACTGATGACGGGTCTGCTCTCTACCACCAATGGTGCCTTCTATGGCTTTGGCTGGGGATTCTTCGGTGCAGAGTTGTTCGGTATCCTGGTGATCGACCTTTGGGCAGCAGCTTGTGGATTCGTGCTGTTCTATGGCATCAAGAAGCTGCATGGTCTGCGTGTAGGCAAGCGTGTTGAGGAGGAAGGTCTCGACATCTACGAACACGGTGAGGCTTGCTATAACTAAGTGATAATGATTAAATAGTGGATAATATTTTGCTGCATTAAATTTTTTAGGGTATGAAAAAGATTGTTTTATTAGCAATGGGTCTGGTCGTGAGTGCGACCACCCTTGCACAGGAGAAAGAAAAAGTAGAGACAACGATAGCAGCCGATGTAGTAAGTCAGTATGTATGGCGTGGTTTGGAGGCTGGTAGTGTATCATTGCAGCCCACACTCGGCATCGGTTATAAAGGTTTGTCACTCTCGGCATGGGGTAGTGTAGGACTCACCGATCCCGCCGATACGAAGGAGTTCGACCTGACGCTCAGTTATACCGCAGGTGGTTTCAATATCGGCATCACCGACTATTGGTTCAGTGCTGGCGGCGATCCTGAGGGACGCTATTTCATGTACGAAGCCAATAACACCAACCACGTCTTCGAGGCTAACATCGGTTACGATTTCGGTGTGGCTTCTATCCAGTGGTTTACCAACTTTGCTGGTAATGATGGCTTGAACAAGGACGGCAAACGGGCCTATAGCAGCTATGTCGAGGCTACTGTCCCATTCACACTTGCCACAGTCGACTGGTCAGCTACGGCTGGAGCCGTCCCCTTCGCCACCGATTTCTACGGCACAACCGGCTTTGCAGTGACTAACCTTTCACTCAAAGCTACGAAGGATATAAAGGTAACTGATTCGTTCTCAATCCCCGTCTTCGGACAGGTTGTTGCAAATCCTTGCTCACAGAAAGCATATCTGGTATTTGGCTTTACGCTGCAGCCTTAATCATTCCAGGTGCCTTTCTCCCACCCATTTGTTAGCAGATGGGTGGGCTTTTTTATGGGGCAGTTTCAAACTGAAAGGTTTTGGTGTTAAAAAGCTAACAGATTGATAGCAAACAAAGTTAAATATCTTACGGATTGATAGTCGGCTTTGTTTTTAACAATCAAAATAATAATGTTCACGCGTGTATTAGTATAAAATGCTATACCTTTGCGTCCCATAATACGATTGTTTTATGGAGACAAAGTACATTTTTATCACTGGAGGCGTTGCTTCTTCGCTGGGTAAAGGTATTATCTCGGCATCACTGGGAAAGCTTTTGCTGGCGAGAGGCTATCGCATTACAATTCAAAAGTTCGACCCTTACATCAACATCGACCCGGGAACACTGAATCCCTATGAGCATGGCGAGTGTTATGTAACGGCCGACGGTATGGAAACCGACCTTGACCTGGGCCATTACGAACGTTTTACTGGTATTGAGACTACCCGCGACAATAGCGTCACAACAGGACGTATCTATCTGAGTGTCATCGAGCGCGAACGCCGTGGCGACTATCTGGGAAAGACCATCCAGGTGGTGCCCCATATTACCGACGAGATTAAGCGTCGCATCCTCCTGAATGCCACCAAACAGCCCCTCGATTTCGTTATTACAGAGATAGGTGGTACGATTGGCGACATTGAGAGTCAGCCATTCCTCGAGGCTATCCGTCAGCTGCGTTGGGAATTGGGGCCCACAAGGGCATTAAACGTCCACCTCACCTATGTGCCTTATCTGGCTGCTGCCGGTGAGCTGAAGACGAAACCCACCCAGACCAGCGTGAAGCAGCTGCAGGGACTGGGTATCCAGCCCGAGGTGCTGGTGCTGCGTACGGAGCATAATCTGAGTGAGGATATCAAGGCCAAGGTGGCTCACTTCTGTAACGTCGATGTAAAGGCTGTCATCCAGAGTCAGGACCTGCCCTCTATCTACGAGGTACCTGTCAACATGCAGCGTCAGGGGCTCGACGCCATCATTCTGCGGAAGATGGGTCTGGAACCCGGCAAGACACCCGAGTTAGGACCTTGGCGCAACTTCCTGGAGCGCAGAAAGAAGGCTACCAAGGAGATTCGTATCGCCCTCGTAGGCAAGTACGATCTACAGGATGCGTATAAGAGCATTATCGAGAGTCTGGCTCACGCCGGCACCTATAATGATCGTAAGGTGAAAGCAGTGTTTGTAAATAGCGAGGAGATCACCCGTGAGAATATCGCCGAGAAACTCAGCGGTATGGCGGGTGTGGTCATCTGCCCGGGCTTTGGCACTCGTGGCATCGAGGGCAAGATCATTGCTGCCGAGTATACCCGCACCCACGATATCCCCACTTTCGGTATCTGCCTGGGCATGCAGATGATGGTCATCGAGTTTGCCCGCAACGTACTGGGCTATAAGGATGCCAACAGCAGTGAGATGAACGCCAAGACCCCTCATAACGTCATCGACATGATGGAGGAGCAGAAGAACATCACCCAGATGGGTGGTACCATGCGTCTGGGCGCTTATGAGTGCGAGCTTGTAACCGGTAGTCGTACGTGGGAGGCCTATGGTGAGGAGACACTCATCAAGGAGCGCCATCGCCACCGTTATGAGTTCAACAACAAGTATATGGAGGAGTTCGAGAGTCATGGTATGAAGTGTGTGGGTATCAACCCCGCTTCCGACCTGGTGGAGATTGTGGAGATTCCCGATATGAAGTGGTATGTCGGCACTCAGTTCCATCCCGAGTACTCATCAACGGTACTCAATCCCCATCCCCTCTTTATGTCGTTCGTAACAGCATGTATCGATGGAGCAGCTCAAGCATGAATGTGGTGTGGCGATGATCCGTCTGCTCAAGCCCCTGAGCTATTATGAGCAGAAGTACGGCACCTGCCGCTACGGATTGAACAAACTCTATCTGATGATGGAGAAACAGCACAACCGTGGTCAGGAGGGTGCAGGTGTGGGTTGCGTCAACCTCGATGCCCCAGCCGGCGAGGAATACATGTTCCGCGAGAAAGCAGAAGGCAAGAACGCAATAGCAGAGATATTCAAGCGGATAGAGAGCGGCCCTACGTCAACCGACTATGCCGCCAACAACTCTCAATTTTCAATCTTCAATTCTCAATTATTCATGGGCCATCTGCGCTATTCCACTACGGGGAAGAGCGGTCTGCAATATGTGCATCCGTTCCTTCGTCGTAACAACTGGCGTGCCAAGAACCTCTGTCTGTGTGGTAATTTTAATATGACCAACATCGACGAGGTTTTTTCTTTCCTCACGGCTCAGGGTCAGTCGCCCCGTATCTATGGCGACTCTTACATTACCCTCGAACTGATGGGTCACCGTCTCGATCGTGAGGTGGAGCGACTCTTCCAGGAAGCTAAAGAGCAAGGTCTGCAAGGCACCGATATTACCGATTATATCGATAACCATGTGGAGATGGCGAATGTGCTGAAGACCACCATGCCCCATTTCGATGGCGGCTATGTGATGTGTGGACTCACAGGCTCTGGCGAGATGTTCTCCGTACGCGATCCGTGGGGCATCCGTCCCGCCTTCTGGTATCAGGACGACGAGGTGGTGGTACTCGCCAGTGAGCGTCCCGTCATCCAGACCACCTTCGACCTTCAGGCCGAGGATATCCAGGAGTTGAAACCGGGTCAGTCGCTCATCGTCCGCAAGAGTGGCGAAATCAAGTTAGAGCAGATTCTCCCCGCCCAAAAGCTGTCGGCCTGCTCGTTCGAGCGTATCTATTTCAGTCGTGGCTCCGATCGCGATATCTATCTGGAGCGTAAACGCCTGGGCGAACAGCTCACCCCCGCCATCATGCAGGCCATCGATAACGATGTGGCCCACTCGGTGTTCTCGTATATCCCCAACACCGCCGAGGTGGCTTTCTATGGCATGACCGACGGTGTGCGCCGCCTCACTCACGATGTGCGAATTGAAAAGGTGGTGTGGAAGGACATCAAACTGCGCACCTTCATCAGCGATGGCAATGAGCGCAACGATCTTGCCGCCCATGTGTACGATATCACCTACGGCTCCCTCGAGCCTTATGTGGATAACCTCGTCATCATCGACGACTCCATCGTACGAGGCACCACCCTCCGCGAGAGTATCTTCAAGATTCTCGACCGTCTGCATCCCAAGAAGATTGTGATGGTGTCGAGCTCTCCGCAGATACGTTACCCCGACTATTACGGCATCGACATGTCGCGCCTCGAGGAGCTTTGCGCCTTCCGTGCCGCCATCGCCCTCATCAAGGAGCGTGGCATGCAGCAGGTGATCGCCGAGACCTACAGGGCATGCAAGACCGCCCCGATGAAGGCGAATCACGTTCGTGCCATCTATGCCCCGTTTACCGTCGAGGAGATCAACCACAAGATTGTGGAGATGCTCTGCCCCAAGGGCATGCAGGCACCTATCCAGCTGGTTTATCAGAGTATCGAGGGATTGCACGAGGCTTGCCCCAATCACCCGGGCGACTGGTACTTCACGGGTCATTATCCCACTCCCGGTGGCATCCGCCTCTGCAACGAGGCCTTCATCAATTATGTAGAGATAGTATTAAAGAATCAATTATAAAGCAGCGTAAACATTTTAAGATGAGAGAAGCAAAACTGATACTTGACGATGGCAGTCAATTCTGTGGCTGGTCTTTCGGCTATGATGCCGATACGACTGGCGAGGTGGTGTTCAACACTGCTATGACGGGCTATCCTGAGAGTCTGACCGATCCCAGTTATGCGGGACAGATCCTGGTAACCACTTTCCCGTTGATAGGCAACTATGGTGTGCCCGATACGGGTCTGGCCGAAAACGGTCTGCCCCTGTTTATGGAGAGTGATAGGATTCATGCCAAGGCCCTTGTAGTGGCCGATTATAGCGAGACCTATTCGCACTGGAATGCCAAGGAGTCGTTGGCCTCTTGGCTGAAGCGCGAGCATATCCCCGGCATCACGGGTATCGACACCCGCCGACTCACCAAGGTGCTCCGCGAGAATGGTGTGATGATGGGCCGAATCGAAATTAGTGGTGAGAGGAGAGAGGTGAGTGGTGAGTCAGCTACCGCACTCCCTGAATCCGCCGATTACGGCTCCGTCAATTGGGTAGAAAAGGTAAGTTGCAAGGAAGTGATTACATACTCACCTCTCACCTCTCACCCCTTACCTCTAAAACGAGTCGTTCTCGTCGACTGTGGTGTCAAGGCTAATATCATCCGTTGTCTCATCAAGCGTGGCATCGAGGTGGTGCGTGTGCCTTGGGACTATGATTTCAATCAGCTCCAGTTCGATGGATTGTTCCTGGCTAATGGCCCTGGCGATCCTGAGCAGTGTGGCACTACGGTAGAGCATATCCGCACGTTTCTGGAAACGGAGCAACAGAAATGTTCAATGTTCAATGGTCAATGTTCAATGGAAAAAGTACGTCCCTGCATGGGTATCTGTCTGGGTAACCAACTCCTGGCCAGAGCCGCCGGTGCCAAGACTTATAAACTGAAATACGGTCATCGCTCGCACAACCAACCCGTTCAGAAGGTAGGCACCACCCAGTGCTTCATCACCTCTCAGAACCATGGCTATGCCGTCGACGATTCTACGTTGCCCTCCGACTGGGAGCCGCTCTTCGTTAATATGAACGATGGCTCTAACGAGGGTATCCGCCATAAGACGAATCCTTGGATGTCGGCTCAGTTCCATCCTGAGGCCTGCTCCGGTCCCGTAGATACCGAATTCCTCTTCGATGAGTTCGTGAAGATGTTAGAGGAGCAAGGAGCAGGGGGCAAGGAGCAAGAGATAACTCCTGCCTCAGACATATCTCTAACTTCTAACCTCTCACCCCTAACCCCTATCAAAAAAGTCCTGCTCTTGGGCTCTGGTGCTTTGAAGATTGGTCAGGCAGGTGAGTTCGACTATAGTGGTGCCCAGGCTCTGAAGGCTCTGAAGGAAGAGGGCATCCACTCCGTGCTGATCAATCCTAACATCGCCACCGTGCAGACCTCTAAGGATGTGGCCGATACCGTCTATTTCCAACCCGTCACCCCCGAGTTTGTGGAGCGTGTCATCGAGAAGGAACGCCCCGACGGCATCCTGCTCTCGTTCGGTGGACAGACAGCCCTGAACTGTGGCGTTGAACTCTACGAGAAGGGTGTTCTTGAGAAGTATGGCGTCAAGGTGCTGGGCACCCCCGTACAGGCCATCATCGATACCGAGGACCGCGACCTCTTTGTGAAGCGCCTCGACGAGATAGGTGTCAAGACCATCAAGAGCGAGGCCTGCAGCACCGTCGAGGAAGTGCAGCGTGCTGCCCACGAACTCGGCTTCCCCGTCATCCTGCGAGCCGCCTACGCCCTCGGTGGTCTGGGCTCAGGCTTCTGCGACAACGAGGAACAGCTTTTGGCTCAGGCCGAGGAAGCCTTCTCGTTCTCACCCCAGGTATTGGTCGAGAAGTCGCTCAAGGGCTGGAAGGAGATTGAATACGAGGTGGTGCGCGATCAGTACGACAACTGTATCACCGTCTGCAACATGGAGAACTTCGACCCCCTCGGCATCCATACCGGTGAGTCTATCGTGGTGGCTCCCTCGCAGACGCTTACCAATTCCGAGTATCATAAGCTCCGTGCCCTCGCCATCAAGATCATCCGTCATATCGGCATCGTGGGCGAGTGTAATGTGCAGTATGCCCTCGACCCCAATAGCGAGGATTATCGCGTCATCGAGGTCAATGCCCGTCTCTCGCGCTCTTCTGCCCTGGCATCCAAGGCCACGGGTTATCCCCTGGCTTTCGTTGCCGCCAAACTCGGTCTGGGCTATGGTCTCTTCCAACTGAAGAACTCCGTTACCAAGACCACCAGCGCCTTCTTCGAGCCCGCCCTCGACTATGTAGTAGTAAAAATACCCCGTTGGGACCTCACCAAGTTCCATGGCGTGAAGCGCCAGTTAGGTTCATCCATGAAGAGTGTGGGCGAGGTGATGGCAGTAGGTCGTTCCTTCGAGGAGTCGCTGCAAAAAGGTCTGCGTATGATTGGTCAGGGCATGCACGGATTCGTTGAGAACCATGAGATCAAGATAGCCGATATCGAGCAGTCGCTCCACGAGCCTACCGACATGCGTATCTTCGTGGTGTCGAAGGCCCTGAAGGTAGGTTATACCGTCGACCAGATCCACCAGCTCACCAAGATCGACCGCTGGTTCCTGCAGAAGTTGCAGCATCTGGTTACCATCGATCAGCGCCTCAAGCAGTTCGCCCAGGTGTCGGAGTTCCTCACGTTTATGGATAACTCCGAACTCGTGGAGTATCTCGAGGCGCCCGAGTTTGTGGAGTTGCTCCGCCAGGCTAAGATCTATGGCTTCTCCGACTTCCAGATAGGTCGTGCCCTCGGCCTTGAGTCACTCATGAGTATGACCGATGCAGGCCTCCTGGTTCGTTCGTGGCGTAAGGAGTTCGGCGTGGTGCCCACTGTCAATCAGATCGACACCCTCGCCGCCGAGTACCCCGCCCAGACCAACTACCTCTACCTCTCGTATTTATAACTTTCAAATAGAATATTATGTGTGGAATTGTAGCTATACTTAATGTCAAGGAGCAAACGCATGCGTTGCGTGAAAAGGCCTTGAAGATGAGTCAGAAGATCCGCCACCGCGGACCCGACTGGAGTGGTATCTATTGTGGCGGCTCAGCCATCCTCGCCCACGAGCGTCTGAGCATTGTCGACCCCGAATCCGGTGGTCAGCCCTTGTATTCACCCGATCGCAAGCAGGTGCTTGCCGTCAATGGCGAGATTTACAACCATCAGGAAATCCGTCGCCGCTTTGCCGGTCAGTACGAGTTCCAGACGGGTTCCGATTGTGAGGTCATCCTTGCCCTCTATCGCGAGAAGGGCATCGACTTCCTCGAGGACCTCAGCGGCATCTTTGCTTTCGTGCTCTACGATGAGGAGCGCAATGAGTTCCTCATAGCCCGCGACCCCATCGGCGTCATACCTCTTTATATAGGTTACGATAGCGATGGCACCGTCTACGTCGCCTCCGAGCTGAAAGCCCTCGAGGGCCAGTGCGAGCGTTACGAGCCCTTCCTGCCCGGCCACTACTATTGGAGTGTCGATCCAGGCCAGAAGTGGTACTACCGTCGCGACTGGATGCAGTACGATGCCGTGAAGGATAATCCCGCCAGTGTTGAGGCCATCCACGATGCCCTCGAGGATGCCGTGAAGCGCCAGCTCATGAGCGATGTGCCTTATGGTGTGCTGCTCTCCGGCGGTCTCGATTCATCCGTCATCTCAGCCATCGCCGAGAAATACTCCGAGATGCGTATCGAGGACGACTCCAAGACCAAGGCCTATTGGCCCCGTCTCCACTCGTTTGCCGTAGGCCTGAAGGGAGCCCCCGATCTGGCCAAGGCCCGTCTCGTGGCCGATCATATCGGAACCGTCCATCACGAAATCAACTATACCATCCAGGAAGGCCTCGATGCCATCCGCGATGTCATCTACTTCATCGAGACTTACGATGTCACCACCGTCCGCGCCTCTACCCCCATGTATCTGCTGGCCCGCGTCATCAAGTCCATGGGTATCAAGATGGTGCTCAGTGGCGAGGGTGCCGACGAGATCTTCGGCGGCTACCTCTACTTCCACAAAGCGCCTACCGCCAAGGACTTCCACGAAGAGACCGTTCGCAAACTCGGCAAGCTCTATATGTACGACTGTCTGCGCGCCAATAAGAGCCTCTCCGCCTGGGGTGTTGAGGGTCGTGTGCCCTTCCTCGACAAGGAGTTCCTCGATGTAGCCATGCGCACCAACCCCGAGGCAAAGATGTGTCCGGGCTCTACCATGGAGAAGAAGATTGTGCGCGAGGCCTTTGCCTCTATGCTCCCCGCCGAGATTGCTTGGCGCCAGAAAGAGCAGTTCAGCGATGGCGTAGGCTATAGTTGGATCGACACCCTGAAGCAGATTACCTCCGAGGCAGTTACCGACGAGCAGATGGCCCATGCCGCCGAGCGCTTCCCCATCAACCCGCCGAAGAACAAGGAGGAGTACTATTACCGCTCCATCTTCGCCGAGCACTTCCCCAGCGACTCTGCCGCCCGTAGTGTGCCCAGCGAGGCCAGCGTGGCTTGCTCCACTGCTATCGCCCTCGAGTGGGATGAGGCCTTCAAGAACATGAATGACCCCTCAGGCCGTGCCGTGAAGGGTGTGCATGAGCAGGCCTATTGATTTTATTAAATATTGCCCTACCACTAAATTACCCCGCCATTCGGCGGGGTAATTTAGTTAGATTGTCAATCACCTTTTTTCGGAAACCAACCCTTCTCCACGCGCTTCCTCTGCGCAAAGAGTTCGCCGATGCCCCAGAGATATTCTGTTTTAATAACGATGGGATGCCAGATGCCGATGGTAAGAAAGGTCATCACGGCAATAATAATACCAGTGAAATACATATCTTTTATTTATTTTGTTTCTGGGGACAAAGATAGTGTAAATCGAGTGAAATACAAAGAAAAAAGGCATTTTTCTTCCATTTTCGAGGTGCCGCTTATCTTCTAACTTCAGCCTCAGAGATAGTCCAAAATGTCGAAATTGGGAATAAAAATGTCCCAATTCTCATCCGTTAACAAAAATACTTCAAGAATCCTTTGAGTTTTCGGGGAATAACTTTACTTTTGCACCGTGATTAGGAGATAATATATATCCTTATTTAACGAAATGTGTTTTTAATAAAAAAAGGAAAAGTTATGAAAAAGCTAATGATGATTGCTGCCATGATGGTAGCTACTTTAAGTGCTAATGCACAGTTTGAACCCGGAACATTCTCTATCCAGCCTAAAGTTGGTATCAACCTCGCTAAGGTGAGCAACATGCCAAAGTTTACTGATACAGATGCAAATAAAACTGTTGACAGAACACTCTTAGGAGGCGCTGTCATCGGTGCAGAGGCTGAGTATCAGATTGCCAAGCCATTCAGTGTAGCTGCCGGTCTGAACTTCTCTATGCAGGGTTGCCAGTGGGAGGATTATGATTACACAGACGCTGCTGGTATTAAGTACGAAGAAAAGGACAACAAGATTGAGCTCAATTACCTCAACATACCTGTTGTTGCCAACTTCTACCTCTTCAAGGGCTTTGCTGTGAAGGCTGGTGTTCAAATGGGCTTCCTGCTGAGTGCAAAAACAAAGGGTACTGAGATTATAGATAAGAAGAGTACAACAAATGTTGATGTTGATGTGAAAGACTATTGTAACAAGGTAGATTTCTCTATCCCCGTTGGTGTATCTTATCAGGTTCCCACCATCCCCATCTACATTGATGCACGTGCTATCTTTGGTCTGAAGGATATTATAAAGGATGTACCTTCCGACGCTAAAAATTTCAAGAACCAGGTATTCCAGCTGACCGTTGGTTACAAGTTCAAGCTCTAAGACAATCTATTAACTTCTAAAATAAGGCCCCGCCACGAAATTAATCATCGTGACGGGGCCTTTCATAATGAATGGGGACAGGCCGCTATGCTCCTACGCATGATGTGGCGCCCAGTGCAGTGAGTATTGCCGTAGCGATTGATGCAATCAACTGCACGATAAACTTGGTCGTTTCCTTTTTAGACATAATCGTAAATTTTTAGTTCAACAAAAATTTAGTGAAGAGAGGGGAGAAGCTAGAAGCTAGAGAAATGTACCGTAGGTGCTCTAATGGCTTTGCCAGCTATTCTCTCACCTCTAATCCCTCACCTCTCACCTCTGGTTAATCACCCGTGCCGGCAGGCTCGGTGTGAGTAGCCACAGCGAATGAGCTGATGGGGATTTTCTCCTGGTAGGTACGCTTCTTGCCATCGATGGTCTTGCTCTTAGAGCTGATCACATAGGCAGCCTTAAACGTACACTCCTTTTTCAGA
>CADBVZ010000025.1 GCA_902798285.1 uncultured Prevotella sp.
GAATCAGCGGGATTCTTATGAGAAGTCGAGGTGACAGGACTCGAACCTGCGACAGCCTGGTCCCAAACCAGGAACGCTACCAACTGCGCTACACCTCGATTTTTGTCTTGCGGGTGCAAAGGTACACATTTTCTGTGACCCTTGCAAATTTTTCCGCAATTATTTACCTATTACTTGATAATTCCTTGCTCTACGAAGATCTTCTTGAGGGCAACAACCGAGCGATCCACCTGTTCCTTGGTGTGAGTAGCCATCAGGGCATAGCGAACAAGTGTGTCCTGAGGTGCACATGCGGGAGGAATAACAGGATTGATGAACACACCGGCCTTGAAGGCAAGCGATGTTACCAGGAAGGTCTTATCCACATCGCGCACATAAAGCGGGATGATGGGGCTCTCGGTCTCGCCAATCTCGAAGCCTTCCTCACGGAAACGCTTCAGGGCGTAGTGAGTTACATCCCACAGGGCCTGAATACGCTCGGGCTCCTGCTGAATGATGTGGAGTGCTTCCATAGCTGCTGCTGTGGCTGCGGGCGTGTTAGAAGCCGAGAAGATATAGGTGCGACAAGTGTGGCGCAGGAAGTTGATGGTATCCCAATCAGCAGCAATGAAACCACCGATAGAAGCCAGCGACTTAGAGAAGGTACCCATGATGAGGTCGACCTCGTCAGTAAGTCCGAAGTGATCACAAACACCACGACCCTGCTTACCAAATACGCCGATACCATGAGCCTCGTCGACCATGATTGAGCAATTATACTTGTGCTTCAACTCTACAATCTCGGGCAGCTTAGCCAGATCGCCCTCCATTGAGAACACACCATCGACCACGATGAGCTTGATGGCATCATGAGGCAGCTTCTGAAGCACACGCTCCAGATCGGCCATATCGTTGTGCTTATAATGAAGCTGGCGGGCAAACGAAAGACGACGACCGTCCACAATTGAAGCGTGGTCGCGATCGTCGCAGATGATATAGTCGTCCTTGCCAACTACCATTGCCAAAACACCCTGATTCACAGAGAAACCTGTAGAGAAACAAAGGCAATCGTCCTTGCCAATGAACTCAGAGATTTCCTTCTCGAGCTGTACGTGCAGATCGAGCGTTCCATTGAGGAAACGGCTGCCGGCACAGCCTGAACCATATTTATCAAGGGCGCGCTTGGCGGCATCAATGATGCGCTGATCGCCTGTTAAACCTGTATAGGCGTTTGAACCGAACATGAGCACTTTATGACCGCCCATTTCTACCTCGGTTCCCTGCTTTCCCTCAATAGCGCGGAAATAAGGATACACGTCAGCCTCCATGAATTTCTGAGGCTCACGATAATGCGAATATTTCTCTTGTAACTGTCCCATTCTGATAAAGGTAAGTACTTATTTTTTATTTTCAGGCTGCAAAGTTACACAATTTTTGGTAATTCGTGCAAGTTTTTATCAATAAATGATAGTTTTTGGTAAATTTATCGCATTAATATCCTATTTTTCAGGCTTTTTTCGTACTTTTGCATTCGAATTATGATGGAAAAGAAGAAAATCACATTCATATTGAACCCCATATCGGGCACTCACTCCAAGGAGGAGATTCCGGCTCAGATAGAACAACTACTCGACAAAGAGCAGTTCGAGGCCTCCATCAGGTTTACGGAATACGCCGGGCATGCGGCCGAAATAGCCAAAGAGTGTGCTGACAACCATGAGGACGTGGTTGTGGCTGTGGGTGGCGACGGCACTGTGAACGAGGTGGCGCGATCGCTGGTTCACACGCAGACGGCACTGGCCATCATCCCCTGCGGAAGCGGGAACGGTCTGGCTCGCCACTTGTGTCTGCCGCTCGACGTGAAGAAGGCCATCGGCATCATCAACTGCTGTAAGATTGAGACCTTCGACTATGGTGTGATCAACGACCTACCCTTCTTCTGCACCTGTGGCATGGGCTTCGATGCATTTATATCGCTGAAGTTTGCCGAGGCTGGTAAGCGTGGCCCCATTACCTACGTGGAGAATGTGCTGAAGGAGGGACTGAAGTACAAGCCCGAGACGTATGAAGTGGCCGACGAGACGGGCGCCAAGAAATACAAGGCATTCCTAATAGCTTGTGCCAACGCATCGCAATATGGCAACAATGCCTACATAGCCCCAGGCGCCACGATGAAGGATGGCGAGATGGACGTGATCGTGATGGAGCCGTTTAATGTGCTCGATGCACCACAGATAGCTGCCGACCTGATGATGAAGACGCTGGGTAACAACTCGAAGATCAAGACCTTCCGCACGAAGCATCTGACCATTCACCGCCAACAGGAAGGGGCCATTCATTATGATGGTGACCCAATTATGACGGGCAAGGAGATTGACGTGAGGATTGAGCACAATGGCATTTTGATTGTGACAAATCCGGAGGTTGAGGAGGACAACGGACAGCCGAATCCTGTACTGAATGCTTTCAGTGACCTCTTTAATAATATAAATAATGTACGTGAGGACATTGAGAAGCGTGGTAAGAGAATACAGAGAGTGAATAAAGTTTTGCTGCGCAAGCTAACGAAGCTTTAGAGGTGAGAAGCTAGAGATATGTCATGTGGCAGTTTTTTGCAGTAATCATTGTTTTGGCAGTCGCGATTGTTTATGCTGGTTATCGCATATATAGAGCGCTGACTGATGAAAATGAGGCTTGTAAAGGCTGTGCGTTAGCGAAAAATTGCAAGAAGAAGCGAAAAAATCGCGAAAACATTTGGCAGTGTCGAAAATAATGCCTACCTTTGCACCCGCATTTGAAAAAGTGCTCTTTTTTCTTGGTGCCTTGGATGAGTGGCTTAGTCAACGGTCTGCAAAACCGTCTACGGCGGTTCGAATCCGCCAGGCACCTCGCAAAAAGAAAAGCTGAAGAAGATATTCTCCAGCTTTTTTTGTTATAGGGCTTGCAAGGTTTTCTCTCACCTCTAGCTTCTCACCCTTTACCTCTAAATCCTACTCCTCTCCATCAAAGAGATTCTGGATCTCGCTGATCTCCTCGTCATCGAACCACTTGGAGAGTTTCTTGCGAGCTTGCTCCACAATCTCAGGATCGATGCCCGTCCACACCTTCTTCAGTACGAAGAGCAGCACAGCCAGATCGTCGGTGAGTCCGGCGATGGGAATGGCATCGGGTATAACATCGAGGGGACTAATCATATAACCAAGGGCACCAATGATGATGGCCTTGTCGCTCTTACTCACCTTGTCGCTCTGAAGCGTGTAGTAGAGAATCAGCGCGGCATACACTAACTTGGCTCCTGCTCGCTTGGCGATGCGGGAGATCTTTTCGGCAAATTCTGACTGAGAGAATTTGTTGGCATAACTCATAAAATCGGGTATTTCCATACTCTTGTCTTGTTTGTTATTGTTTATTGTTGATTCGGATAATTCTGATTCCAGTCTGAGAGGGATGCTTCTGCAGGTAGCGATAGAGCGTCATCGGCTCATCGACCACCTTATGGTGCAGTTGCGAGGCATTCAGTAGGTGAAGCCCGTCGTTCTTCCATACTGCGAAACCCAGATGGGCTATATCAAGCCCAGGCTTGTTGCAGGTAATGGCAATGATGTCGCCGTCGTTGACGGCTTGGCGCAGCAACTTGGAGTTGCCTACAGCCGACTTGGGGATATAACGGAACTGCATGCCGCTGAGGTTTTGTTCAGTCTCGCGGATGCGGCTAACGAATTCTGGATGTTTCTTCAGCGCCTCATAGCTCTGGGGATGTGTGCTCATATAGTTGACGCTGACTTGCTGAATAGCAGAGAAAACAGTCTGCGGCTGCTGGATCTCAGTAACGAGTCCTGAGCGCGAGTTCTCGACAATCCAATCGGTGAAGTAATGCAGACGACTGGTGTAGCCCTTCAGAATACCACCACGATAACGCATATCGATAAGGGCATGTTTGAAGGCGCGATAAGTGAGAAGCCGCTGCTGAGTGCAATAGGTGAGCGCTACGACATTCTCAACAAGCGTGGTGCAATCGAGCTGGCGGGTGTTGACCACCAACTGCTCAGGATCGTTGCCCTCGAGGGTGTGGGCCACATAAGAGCGCCCCAGGAACTTGCGGGCATAGAACAGCGGCAGACAAGTACCTACTGGCTGACGGCTACCCTCGCTCAAGAGCTGACAGATGGTGATGCTATCTGTAGTGAGCTGCTTGGTTTGCGCCATAGCCCTCCCCTGCCCCATAAAGAGCATCAGCAACAGCAGCGGGGTTATGATATATCGTAATCTCATACTTTTTTCTTCCTATATTTCTTTTTCGGCACGAAGTTATAGCCTATGTAGGCATTAAACGAGCCAAAGACATTATTGGCCGTAAAGCGCGACGTGCGATAGTTGTTGGTGCGCAGAATGAAACTCGCACCCATATAAAAGCGGGTGTTGTTGTAAACGAGTCCGAAGCGGCCGATGCCATCGATATTGAACTTACCGAAATCGAACCCTTTCTTCTCGTCGGCCACCTTGCCATAGCTGGTCTTATAGCATGCAGCCAACTGTGCACTAGCGCAGAAAAGCCAATTCTTGGCGAACACCCAGTTGTAAGCATAGCCGCCTGAGAGCATGAAGTCGTTGTAGCGAACATCCTTGAACAACAAGCCGCTATCCACTTCGAGCTCGACGCCACCACCCATGCGCTCATTGAGGGCTCGCTCGAGTTCATCGTAGTCCATATCGAGCGTATTGGTGGTAAAACCAGCACCAGCGAGCCAAGAGCCACAGCTGATTTTCTGGCAGGTGGACTGTGCGAAGGCTGCTGGGTAAGAGAAGCGCCCGTGATTGAAGATGTAATAGGCGCTCACTCCCGTCATGCCCACATTGACACCAGCAAAGGGCAAGCCTTCAAAGATGCGGTTATCGATCTCATCGCCCAACTTGGCATCGCGTATCTTATAATCAGTACCTGTGCGACGATAGAACAGATCAACACCCACCTGAGAGGAGTAGATACTGATATCGAACTCCTTGCGAAGGCCGTTCTGGCTGAACCCAATATTCTTGATATCGAAGGTGTAGCCGAAGAAGAACCAACGCCAGCCGAAATACGGACCAATCTTGGTTTGCCCATCGGGCGCCAGGCGAAGAGACTGACCGTTGCTGCTCAGGATGAAGTTCTCGTAGGTGCGAGTGATCTGAGCCATCACGGTAAACTCATAGTGGTTGGGCTCGATGTACTCATCCTCCAAGCGGTCGAAGCCTCGGATGGTCTCACGAATGATGCCAATCTCGTGCGACTTCTTCACAGTGTCGGGCTTCAGGATATCTGCCGCCAGCATCTCGTCGTGCAGACGATCAGTCTGAAGCGTATCTTCCTGAGCTGCAGCACGGCTGCAAACCAACACCAGCGCACAAATCAGCAACCACCTCATCGCTCTCACACATCAGAATTTGCCCAGTATGCGATCCATCACCCAGTTGACGGGCGTAGCAGAAACACTGGTACATGTACAAACGGCCAAACCCTGCAGATGCTCGATGACATTCTTGATGAGCGGATACTGCACGTAAGGCGGATTGGGAACTGTAATGCTCTCGTCGCCTTCGCTGGTCTGCAGGCGGATGGGGTTATAGTCGAACACGGAGAAACTGACTTGTCCCTCGGTGCCAATAATCTCAATACAATCCTCGCGGGCACTCTCGTGGGCCATATAGCACCAGGAACCAGAGCCGGGCAAGCCGTTCTCGAAACGGAAGCAGGCACTTACGGAATCCTCAGCCTCATAGAGTCCGCCACAATTGGCATGAATGCCTCGAGCCTCGAGAATCACACCAAATATATCCTGCAAGAGGTCGAGCTGATGAGGGGCCATATCATAGAAATAGCCGCCTCCGGCAATCTCGGGCTGGAGTCGCCAAGGCAACGGCTGATGATTTCGGATAGCTTCGGCATCGGCATCGCGAAGAGGTTCGGTATAGCGTATCTGCACATTCATGATCTTACCGATTCGCCCAGAGTTGACAATATCCTTCACCTTCTGGAAATAAGGCAGATAACGGCGGTAATAGGCTACGAAACAGGGAACGCCCGTTTGCTCGGAGATACGATTGATGCGGGCACAATCCTCATAGCTGGCCGCAAGGGGTTTCTCAACATAAACAGGTTTGCCGGCCTTCATGGCCATGATGGCATAAGTGGCATGACTGGCAGGCGGTGTGGCCACATAAACAGCGTTCACATCGGGATCGTCGATGAGTTCCTGCGCATCGGTATACCATTTCTTGATACCATGCTCCACTGCGTAGGTGCGCGCGTGTAGCTCCGTACGGCTCATGACAGCCACCACGCTGGAGCCTTCGACCTCGCTGAATGCAGGACCGCTCTTCTTTTCAGTCACTTCACCACAACCGATGAATCCCCATTTCAATACCTTCATAATTTTACCTATTTGGCTGCAAAGATAATAAATAATATGAATTTTGCCGTATTAATTATGAATTATTTAGTATCTTTGCACCGAAAATCAAGTCAGACAATGGAAAAAGACAACGAAAACACCCTTCTGAAGATACGGAGCAGCAGAGCCTGCATCCGCGACGGATACATGTGGTTCAGCGACAAGTTCCGCCGCATATTCCGCCATACATGGCCCATCGCACTGCTGTTTGCCGTCTTAACGGCTACAGCCTCAGCGCTGCCCGTACTCATATCTCCCCTACTCCTGTGGCCAGCATTGGCTCTCGAGTTGCTGGCAGTCATCATATTGCTGGTGCTCACCAGGCGCGTGTTCCGCAAGAAACAGTTATTACCACCTGCCGGCAGTGCCTCATTGGGTGCGAAGATACGTCAGGCAGGACAGTTTGTTCTGGTGGGCATCGTTTGTTTGCTGGTGGTGGCTGTGCTCACACTACTCACCTCACTGCCCACCCTGATTATGATGGCGGCCAACTGGGAATCGCAGATGGGTGTGCTGAACGGCGATCCTGCCGGTATGCCTGATTACGTACTTTGGCTCTCAATCGTGGTGTTCCTCATCGCCGGATTCCTGAAGGCTTACGTGTGGATGACCATCATCTGCCCCTTCTATCTGGTACGTGTAACGGTGGCCCAGAAAGAGAAAGAAAAGAAAGAATTCAATATTGAAAAATTATGAAGAGAATACTATTCATAGATCGTGACGGCACACTCATCGAGGAGCCTGCCGACGAACAGATAGACAGCTTCGAGAAACTGAAGTTCGTGAAGGGGGTATTCCGCAACTTGGCCTTTATCCGCGAGAAGCTCGACTTTGAGTTTGTGATGGTGAGCAATCAGGACGGACTGGGCACTGATAGTTTCCCAGAGGACACCTTCTGGCCAGTACACAACTTCATACTGCAGACACTCGAAGGCGAGGGCATCACGTTCGACGAGTTACTCATAGACCCCCACTTCCCTGAGGACAATGCGTCTACCCGCAAACCCAACACAGGTCTGGTGGAGAAGTATATGAAGAACCCTGAGTACGACATCGCCAACTCATACGTAATCGGCGATAGAGAAACAGATAGAATCTTTGCTCGAAACATTGGATGTAAATCATTGGTTCTCAATGACGAAGGAATGTCATGGGATAAAATTGCAGAGATCCTATTTGCTGGCGAGAGAACAGCCGAAGTAAAGCGCACCACTAAGGAGACCGACATCCATATTAAGGTGAATCTCGATGGCACTGGCAAGTGCGATATTTCGACCGGACTGGGCTTCTTCGACCACATGCTGGAGCAGATTGGCAAGCACGGCATGATGGATCTGATGATTCACACGAAGGGTGATCTGGAGGTTGACGAGCACCACACGATTGAGGATACAGCCATCGCTCTGGGCGAGTGTATTCTGACGGCGCTGGGCAACAAGCGTGGCATTGAGCGTTATGGTTACTCGCTGCCGATGGACGACTGCTTGTGTAGCGTAGCACTCGACTTCGGAGGTCGTCCTTGGTTGGTTTGGGATGCAGAGTTTAAGCGCGAGAAAATTGGCGAGATGCCTACGGAAATGTTCTTACACTTCTTTAAGAGCCTCAGTGATGCTGCCAAGATGAATCTGAACATCAAGGCCGAGGGCCAGAACGAGCATCACAAGATAGAAGGTATCTTCAAAGCTTTAGCCCGCAGCCTGAAGATGGCCGTAAAGCGCGACATCTATCACTACGAGTTGCCCTCGACAAAGGGATTACTCTAATTCATATCGGTATGAAAAGACTGCAACTATTAGTCGCATTATGGGCCTTATTCGCCTTAGGCGCAAGTGCCCAAGCTATCAGTATGGCTCAGGCGCAGAAGCGCGCTGAAGCATTTCTGAGCAAACAAGGACGACAGTTGCAGCTGACGATAGCCGAAACACCAGCCATGAGAGCTCGCACGAGAGGCGAAGAGGCGAAGGACTACTATTTTGCCTTTAACGCTGGCAAGAACGAAGGTTTCGTCATCGCAAGTACCGACCTAAGAGCTCCTGCCGTATTGGGCTATTCTAAGGAAGGCTGCTTTAACATTGACGATCTGCCCGAGGTGGTGGCCCATTGGCTTGAAGGTTATGCTGAACAGATCAAGTATATCCAGGAGAACAATCTTTGCAGTTCGGGAACAAGAGCGGCCTTTGGCATTCATCCCGCTGTGCCTGATCTGATGAAGAGCAAATGGTCGCAGCGATCGCCTTACTATAACGACTGTCCTATGTGGAATGGTAGATTCTGTCTGGCGGGCTGCGTATCCATATCGATGGCTCAAGTGATGTATTACCACAAATTCCCCAAAGGAAACACCACCAGTATTCCTAGCTACACCACAACCACCCACTCTATCGAGATGCCCAGCTTGAAAGCAACCACCTTCGACTGGGACCAGATGAAGGACAGGTATTCTAGCGGCGACTCGGAAGCATCGAAGGCAGCTGTGGCCCATCTGGTGGCTTACTGCAGTACAGCGATCGAAGCCGACTTCGACCCCAGCAATACCAATGCCTATTACAGCAAACAACGAAAATCGCTGACTGAATATTTCGGCTATGGCGAATGGGTGCAGTTTCTATACAGACCTAATTTTAACGACACAGAATGGGAAGACATCATCTACAAAGAGATAGCCAACAAGCGTCCTGTGCTCTATAGCGGACAGACAGCCGACAAGGCGGGTATGGGCGGACACTCGTTCGTGCTACATGGCTACGACGGGCAAGGCTATTATGCCGTGAACTGGGGATGGGGCGGATCGTACGACGGTTACTATCTGCTGGATGCAATGGAGCCCGACTACAAATACAATTACCGCCAATACGCCACCATCGGAATATCGCCCGAGGATGTGTGCAAGCCTTCGAATATCTTGCGCACCACGCAGGAAAATGGCAAGCAGAAGATGTATGACCTGAGTGGCAGACAGATAGACGGAAAGGCCGAAAACCGACTCGTCATCGTAAAGGAAGCCGACGGTACAACGAAGAAGGTTTACCATAAAACAAAATAAACGCCGAAAAACTTGGCTGGCACATCTTTTTTTTGTACCTTTGCAGCCGATTATTATAAATAAGGTATAAAGAGACGAGATGATAACAGTTACAAACCTGCAAATACAGTTTGGTAAGAAGGTTCTATATAAGGATGTGAACCTGAAGTTTACAAGTGGTAACATTTATGGAATTATCGGTGCTAACGGCGCTGGTAAATCAACATTGCTTCGCGCCATCAGTGGCGAATTGGAGCCTAACAAGGGAAGTGTAGAGATGCTGCCCGGTGAGCGCATGAGTGTGCTGGAACAGGACCACTTTAAGTATGATGCATTCACGGTGATGGATACCGTGCTGATGGGCCATAAGCCCATGTGGGATAACATGAAAGAGCGCGAGGCTCTGTACTCAAAGCCCGAGATGAGCGAGGAGGACGGAAACCGCGCTGCAGAACTCGAGATGGCCTTTGCCGAGATGAACGGCTACGAGGCAGAGAGTGAGGCTGCACAGCTGCTGCAGAATCTTGGTGTACAGGAGGCTCAGCACTACAAGCAGATGAGTGAGATATCGAACAACGAGAAGGTGCGCGTGATGCTGGCCAAGGCTCTGTTCGGACATCCCGACAACCTGTTGCTCGACGAGCCTACCAACGACCTCGATCTGGACACCGTTCAGTGGTTGGAGGAATATCTGAGTAACCTGGAGCAGTGTGTGCTGGTAGTATCGCACGACCGTCACTTCCTCGACGCAGTATCTACTCAGACTGTAGATATCGACTTCGGTAAGGTGACACTCTTCAGCGGTAACTACTCTTTCTGGTACGAATCAAGTCAGTTGGCACTGCGCCAGGCTCAGAACCAGAAGATGAAGGCCGAGGAGAAGAAGAAGCAGTTGGAGGAGTTTATCCGCCGATTCAGTGCTAATGTAGCAAAGAGTAAGCAGACCACCTCAAGAAAGAAGATGCTGGAGAAGTTGAATGTGGAGGAGATTACACCTTCAACACGTAAATATCCTGGCATCATCTTCCAGATGGAGCGCGAACCTGGTACTCAGATTCTGGAAGTAGAAGGCCTGAAGGCTGTAGATACTGACGGAACCGTATTGTTCGACAATGTATCGTTCACCATCGAGAAGGGACAGAAGACCGTATTCCTCTCGCATAATCCCAAGGCTATGACTGCTCTGTTCGAGATTATCAATGGTAATCGCGAGGCTCAGGCTGGTACATATAAGTGGGGTGTGACCATCACCACCGCATATCTGCCACTCGATAATACCGAGTTCTTCCAGAGCGAGATGAACCTGGTAGACTGGCTCTCGCAGTGGGGACCGGGCAATGAGGTGACGATGAAGTCGTTCTTAGGTCGTATGCTGTTCAAGGAAGAGGATATCCTGAAGAAGGTGTGCGTACTCTCCGGAGGTGAGAAGATGCGTTGTATGATAGCCCGTATGCAGCTGAAGAATGCCAACTGCCTGATTCTCGATACGCCGACGAACCACTTGGATCTGGAGTCGATTCAGGCATTCAACAACAACCTGATCAGCTTTAAGGGCAACATCATCTTCGCTTCGCACGACCATGAGTTCATCAATACTGTGGCCGACCGCATTATCGAGCTGACACCGAAGGGTACAATCGACAAGCTGATGACCTACGATGACTACATCTACGACGAGGCCATCAAGGCAAAGAAGGAGGAGATGTATAATTAGGCACGGTTTTTGCTAGGAGGTTAGCAAAGAACTTTAAAATAACGCTATTATGACAGAAAAAGATATCAACATCGAAGACGAGGAGACTCTGAACGAGGCTCCCGTTGAAGAAACTGACAAAGAGGCAGAAGACACTGAGAACTCTGAGAATACAGAGAACTCTGAGAAAGCCGAGGAATTAGATCCACTGGAGAAAGCCCAGAAGGAGATTGAGGAGTTGAAGACACAACTGCTGTACAAAGTGGCAGAGTTTGACAACTACCGCAAGCGTACCCTTAAGGAGCGCGCAGAGCTGATCCTGAATGGTGGTGAGAAATTCATCACTGCCGTTCTGCCCATTATTGATGATATGGAACGTGCCATCGAGAACGGCGAGAAGACCGATGATCCCACTGTACTGCGCGAGGGTATGGAACTGATTCACCAGAAGTTCATGAAGACACTGGAGGCTCAGGGTGTCAGCAAGATCGATACCGAGAATGCCGACTTCGATACCGACCTGCACGAGGCTGTGGCTATGGTGCCAGGTATGGGCGACGACAAGAAAGGCAAGGTAATTGACTGCTTGCAGCAGGGTTATAAACTAAACGACAAGGTAATCCGCCACGCGAAGGTGGCCGTAGGACAATAAGAAGTAAAAGATAAATGGCACAGAAACGAGATTACTACGAGGTGCTGGGCGTCAGCAAAGGCGCAACAGAGGACGAGATCAAGAAAGCGTATCGCAAGATAGCCATCAAATACCACCCTGACCGCAATCCGGGTGACAAGGAGGCTGAGGAGAAATTCAAGGAGGCCGCCGAGGCCTATAACGTGCTCCACGACCCGAAGACACGTCAGCAGTACGACCAGTTCGGATTCGACGGTCCCAACATGGGTGGCGGATTCGGAGGATTCAGCGGATTCGGAGGTGCTTCGATGAACATGGACGATATTTTCTCTATGTTTGGTGACATTTTCGGCGGTCACGGATTCGGAGGTTTTGGAGGCGGACAGCGTCGTCCGCAGCAGCATCGCGGCAGCGACCTTCGTCTGAAGGTAAAGCTGACACTGGAAGAAATCAATACCGGCGTCACTAAGAAGTTCAAGGTACGCAAGGATATCCCCTGTCCTGAGTGCAGCGGTTCGGGTGCCGAGAAAGGCAGCGGCAAGGAAACTTGTCAGACTTGTCACGGATCGGGCGTCATCACCCACACCACACAGAGCATCTTCGGCATGATGCAGCAGCAGAGCGTTTGTCCTGTATGCGGTGGTGAAGGTCAGGTAATCAAGAATAAATGTCAGCACTGTGGCGGCACTGGTGTCAAGAAGGGCGAAGAGGTGGTTGAGATCACCATCCCCGCTGGTGTTGCCGAAGGTATGGTAGTCAATGTTCCTGGCAAGGGAAATGCAGGCAAGCATAACGGTATGCCTGGCGACATCCAGGTGTTTATCGAGGAAGAGCCGCATGAGATCTTTGTTCGCGACGGCAATGACCTGATTTACAACCTGTTGCTCGACTTCCCGACAGCAGCCTTAGGCGGAGAGATTGAGATTCCCACCATCGAGGGCACCAAGCTTAAGGTGAAACTCGACAATGGTACCCAGCCTGGAAAGACACTCCGTCTGAGAGGCAAGGGTCTGCCCGCCGTTCAGGGTTACGGAAGCGGAAAAGGCGATCTGGTGGTTAATATCAGCGTATATATCCCCAAGACACTGAGCCGCGAAGAAAAGCAGGCTATCGAACAGTTCAAGGGTAGCGACAACTTCAAGGGTGACAAGCAGACACGCGACTCTATCTTCCAGAAATTCAAGAATTACTTTAATTAATATATTAATAAGGTATGACTTATCAGGAAACGTGTGAATACCTCTATAGCCAGATGCCGATGTTTGAGCGGCAGGGGGCCAGTGGATACAAAGAGGGGCTGGATAACAGCCACACGCTGGACCAGCACTTCGGTCATCCCCACCGTCAGTACACCACTATTCATGTGGCAGGCACCAACGGCAAGGGATCATGTGCTCACACGTTAGCCGCCATCCTGCAGTCGTGTGGATACAAGGTGGGACTCTACACCTCACCACATCTCGTAGACTTCAGCGAGAGAATCCGCGTGAACGGTCATCCTATCTCGGAAGAATATGTCGTAGACTTCGTGGAGAACGAGAAGCGCTTCTTCGCACCGTTGAGTCCTTCGTTCTTTGAGGTGGTTACCGCTATGGCTTTCAAATACTTTGCCGACAAGAAGGTGGACATTGCAGTAGTTGAAGTAGGTATGGGCGGACGCCTGGACTGTACGAACATCATCACCCCCATCATGTCGGTTATCACCAATATCGGCATGGATCATACGGAGTTCCTTGGCAACTCGCTGGAACTGATAGCCGTTGAGAAGGCGGGTATCATCAAACAGGGCGTTCCCGTTGTGGTTGGCGAGACTGTGCCAGAAACTCGTCCTGTATTCGAGGCGATGGCCTCATCGCTGAAAGCACCCATCACCTTCGCTGAGGATCAGCAGGAAATTATCTCGGTGGGGTACTCCAACAAAAGTATGGAGTATCACACCAGGAACTTCGGAATCCTTCAGGGTGAACTGACTGGTATCTATCAGGAGAAGAACACGAACACTGTGCTTTGCGCCGTGAAGATGCTGGAGAAACTGGGCTATATGCACCCCGTGAATTGCTCGCCTAGTGCCGTCTGTCAGAACCGCGAGGTAAGGAAAGGCTTCAAGAAAGTATGTTCACTGACAGGACTGAAAGGTCGCTGGCAGATTGTCAACGAGACACCGCTGACCATCTGCGACACAGGTCACAACGTAGCCGGATGGCAATACCTGAGCCGACAGATCAGCGATGTGCCTTGTCGCAACAAACATATCGTGTTTGGTATGGTGGAAGACAAGGACGTGGAAGGCGTACTGGCTCTTCTGCCCAAAGAAGCCACCTATTATTTCACCAAGTCGGATAACAAACGTGCCTTGTCGGAGAGCATCCTGAAGCTTTATGCCCAGAATGCAGGTCTGCAAGGAGAGAGCTATCCCGATGTGCAGACTGCCTACAACGCCGCCAAGAAAAACGCCGAAAATAGCGACTTAGTGTTTATTGGAGGTAGCAGTTACGTGGTGGCAGACTTCCTTAAAAACTGCATTTAGGCTTTTTTAATACATCAAAAACATTTTTTTCGTTGAATCGTTCGTCTGTTTGAGTTTTTTTGTGTTACTTTGCAAACAGTATTACATTAAGTGTAACTAAAAACATATTCAATATGGCGAACACAACAGAAACAGCGAATCTGTGTGGTCTGAAGAGAGAAAACTTCCAGGCCACCATCAATGGTAAGAAAACAGACCTGTACATCCTCAGGAATCGTAAGGGTTATGAAGTGGCTATCTCAAATTATGGAGGTGCCATTTGTGCTATTATGGTACCAGACAAGGATGGCAAAGTAGCTAACGTTATCCAGGGCCACGACAGCATCAAGCAGCTGACGAGCGGCAAAGAGCCGTACCTGTCAACTCTGATTGGCCGTTGGGGCAACCGTATCTGCAAGGGACAGTTCACGCTGAACGGCAAGGATTATCAGCTGGCCCTCAACGATGGTCCTAACCATCTGCACGGCGGTACCGTGGGCTTTAACGCCAAAGTTTGGGATGCCCGTCAGATGGGTCCCCGTTCTCTGGCCCTGCACCGCGTATCTTCTTACGGTGAGGAAGGCTTCACAGGCGAACTGGATGTAACAGTAGAATTCACATTCACCGACCTTAACGAACTGGTGATTGAGTATCTGGCCACCACCAACAAGAAGACCATCGTGAACCTGACGCATCACGCTTTCTTCTCACTGGCCGGTACAGCCGATCCTACTCCAACTATCGAGGATCAGATTTGTGAGATCAATGCAGACTTCTATCTGCCCACCGACGACACCGCTATTCCTACCGGTGAAATCCTGAAGGTAGAGGGAACTCCGTTCGATTTCCGTCAGCCAAAGACCTTCGGCAAGGAGATTAATGCTGACAATGAGCAGATTAAGTTCGGTCATGGTTACGACCACAACTACGTGCTGAACAAGAATGAGGAGGGTGAACTGAGCTTTGCTGCTAAGATCACCGAGCCTAAGAGCGGTCGTACCCTGGAGTGCTTCACTACCGAACCAGGTATGCAGCTCTATACGGCTAACTTCGCTACAGGTTACAAGGGTGCCAATGGCTGTACCTTCCCATACCGCTCAGCTGTATGTCTCGAGGCCCAGCACTTCCCCGACACACCAAACCGTCCGTACTTCCCCAGCGTTGTACTGCGTCCAGGTCAGACCTATAAGCAGAAGACCATCTATCGCTTTGGCGTCGTAGAGTAATCACCAACATCAATTATTAAAAAAATGACTGAGACTAAGAACAATGGCAAGCTCATTGCCATTATAACCATGTGCTTCATCTTCGCGATGATTAGCTTCGTTACCAACATGGGTGCGCCCTTTGGCAACATTTGGGGATTCGAGTATCCCTTTGCAAAAGCCTGGGGTAACCTCATGAACTTTGCCGCTTACCTCTTCATGGGTATTCCGGCAGGTAAGATGCTGACCAAATTCGGTTACAAGAAGACAGCACTGATTGCGCTGATCGTAGGTATTGTAGGTCTGGTATTCCAGTATCTCTCAAGTCTGGTTGGCGCAGGCACATATGTATTCACATACGACAGCGTTCCCGTGGCACTCAACCTGATTATTTATCTGCTTGGTGCCTTCATCTGCGGTTTCTGCGTATGTATGTTGAACACCGTTGTAAACCCCATGCTGAACCTCCTCGGAGGTGGTGGCAACAAGGGTAACCAGCTGATTCAGGTTGGTGGTACATTGAACTCACTCACCGGTACGCTGACCCCGCTTTTGGCAGGTATCCTCGTTGGTACTGTGACCAAGGACACCAGCATGAGCGATGTGGCTCCGCTGCTCTTCATCGGTATGGCAGTATTCGCCATCTCGTTTGTGATCATCAGCCGCGTTTCGATTCCTGAGCCTACACTCGGAAAGGTTTCTCCAAAGTATGAGCGCAGCCCATTGGCCTTCCGCCACTGCGTGCTGGGCGTCATCGCCATCTTCTTCTACGTAGGTATCGAGATCGGTATCCCCATGGAGTTGAACTTCTACGTCACAAAGCTTCCATTTGAAGGTGCAGCCGCCATCGGCGGAACATTGGCAGCAGCTTACTGGCTCCTCATGATGATTGGTCGTGCTTGCTCGAGTGCCATCTCAGGCAAGGTATCTACCAAGACTCAGTTGTCGACCGTTAGCGCTGTAGCTATCATCCTGCTGCTCATTGCCATCTTCATGCCCGAGAGCGTAACCATCGGCTTCAGTGGACACGATGTTCCCGCCAAGGCATTCCTCATTCCTGCATGTGGTCTTTGCACGTCTGTCATGTGGGGTGGTATCTTCAACCTCTCTGTTGAAGGACTTGGCAAGTACACCGAAGCTGCTTCAGGTATCTTTATGACCATGGTAGTAGGTGGTGGCGTGATGCCTCTCATTCAGGAGGCTATCGCTAAGTCTGCAGGTGAGATCTTCAGTTACTGGCTCGTGATCGCCATGCTGGCCTACATCCTCTTCTATGCGCTCATCGGCAGCAAGAATGTGAACACCGACATTAAGGTAGATTAATTTACAAACCTCTTAAAATACTAAAGATTATGGACATTGAATTCGTAAGAAGCCGTTTCATCAAGCACTTTGACGGAAAGACTGGTAACATATACGCTTCTCCTGGTCGTATCAACCTGATTGGCGAGCATACCGACTACAATGGTGGTTTCGTATTCCCTGGTGCAGTAGATAAAGGCATAATGGCAGAGATGCGCGCTAACGGTACAGAAGATACAGTTATGGCTTATGCCATCGACCTGAAGGACCGTGTAGACTTCAAGCTCTCCGACCCCAATGGTCCCAAGGCTTCATGGGCTCGCTATATCTATGGTATCTCTTTGGAGATGAAGAAGTTAGGTGTACCCGTTAAAGGTTTCAACATTGCCTTCGCTGGTGATGTTCCCCTTGGAGCTGGTATGTCTTCTTCGGCTGCTATGGAGAGTTGCTTTGCCTGCGGTCTGAACGACATCTTCGGCGAGAACAAGGTTTCCCAGTGGGATATGGTTTTGGCCGGACAGGCTACCGAGCATAATTACTGCGGTGTGAACTGTGGTATCATGGATCAGTTCGCCTCAGTATTTGGTAAGGCAGGTTGTCTCATGCGCCTCGACTGCCGTAGTCGCGAATTCGAGTACTTCCCGTTCAAGCCCGATGGCTATCGCCTCGTACTGCTCGATTCTGTAGTGAAGCACCAGTTGGCTGGTTCTCCCTACAACGATCGTCGTAACTCTTGCGAGAATGTGGTGAAGCATATTGCTGCCAAGCATCCGGAGGGCAAGTTCGAGACCCTGCGTGACTGCACATGGGAGCAGCTTGAGGAAGTCAAGGAGGAAGTTGGTGCTGAGGACTACAAGCGTGCTAAGTTCGTACTCGGCGAGAAGGACCGCGTGCTGGCAGTCTGCGATGCACTGAATGAAGGCGATTACGAGAAGGTTGGTGAGCTGATGTATCAGACTCACGAAGGTCTGTCGAAGGACTACGAGGTATCTTGTGAGGAACTCGACTACCTGAACGATCTGGCCAAGGAGAATGGAGTCACAGGTAGCCGCATCATGGGTGGTGGCTTTGGTGGCTGCACCATCAACCTGGTTCGCAATGATCTTTACAGGAAGTTCGTTGAGGACGCGAAGAAGAAATTCGCTGCCAAGTATGGTCATGAGCCAAAGGTTTACGACGTAGTCATTGGCGACGGTTCACGTAAGATTTGCTAAGTCCGACTTGCTATAAACACGCCTTTTAGTGTTTATAAAGGTTAAATAAAGGCGGTAAAGTGTAACGATTACACCTTACCGCTTATTTTTATGCACTTTTTGCTTGTCAATTCAAAAATAAGTTGTAAATTTACACCCAAAATCAGAATTATATACATAATAACAACTTAAAACCAGTAAAGATGAAAACATTCAAAGTAGCTTTGATGGGTATCGGCGTAGCAGCGCTGATGCTATCTGCTTGTGCTGGCGGCCAGCAGGGTCCGCAACTCACGGCATCGGGTCTCGACCCAGCCAAGTTTGACACCACTATTCAGGCTAAGCCGGTAAAGCTTTACACCCTGAAGAATGCCAATGGTGTTGAAGTATGTATCACCAACTATGGCGGACGTATAGTATCGCTGTGCGTTCCCGACAAGGATGGTAATCTGGTCGACGTTGTCCTTGGATTCGACAACATTGCCCAGTATGCCGACACCATCAACACACCGACCGATTACGGCTCAAGCGTTGGTCGTTATGCTAACCGTATTCAGGATGGTCAGTTCATCCTTGGTGAAGACACCATTCGTCTGAAGAAGAACGACGGTCCTAACTGTCTCCACGGCGGTGGTAACACCGGTTGGATGCATCAGGTTTACGATGCTGAGCAGGTGGGCGACTCTATCCTGAAGCTGACCATCGTGGCTCCCGACGGCGAGAACGGATTCCCCGGCAAGGTGATGGCTGTAACCACTTACAAACTGACTGCCGACAACACACTCGACATGACTTGGGAGGCAGAAACCGACAAGCCAACCATCATTAATCAGACCAACCACAACTATTATAACCTGAGCGGCGACTTCACGCAGCCTGGCTATGATATGGTGCTTTATGTAAATGCTGACAATTTCACCCCAAGTGATAAGCTCTATATCCCCACTGGCGAGATCATGCCAGTTGAGGGCACACCTATGGACTTCCGCACACCTCATGCCATCGGCGACAGCATCCAGTCACAGTTCGACCAGATTCAGAACGCCACTGGTTATGACCACAACTTCTGTTTGAACACCTATAAGGATGGTAAGGGCGACGACACACAGGTTTGCGCCAGCCTCTACTCTCCTAAGACCGGTATCTTTATGGAGATGTATACCAACGAGCCTGGTGTACAGGTTTACAGCGGTAACTTCCAGGGTGTAGGTGCCGATGCCAAGATTCCCCGCAAGCATGGTATCACCTACCCCAAGCACGTAAGCGTATGTCTTGAGAGCCAGAAATATCCCGACTCTCCCAACAAGGCCGACTGGGTACAGCCCACGCTGAATCCTGGCGAAAAGTACTACAGCCACGCTGCATATAAGTTCTCAATCAAATAAAGGTATAAAATAATAAGGTATATAATATTATGAATTGGAGTTCACATGAATTCATTTGGCTCGACTGGGTAGTACTCGTCGTTGGCCTCATCGGAGTGATAGCTGCCGTATGGTATGCTATCTGGAAAGATAAGAAAGCCCAGCAGGGCGAAGACTCTTCGGCTTACCTCTTCGGTAAGGGCGAGCCTTGGTACGTGATTGGTATGGCCATCTTCGCTGCCAACATCGGTTCTGAGCACCTCGTAGGTCTCGCCGGTACTGGTGCCAAGGATGGTGTAGGTATGGCCCACTGGGAGATGCAGGGATGGATGATCCTCATCCTCGGTTGGCTCTTTGTTCCCTTCTATCAGTTACTCATCAACAAGATGGGTAAGATCATTACCATGCCCGACTTCCTGAAGTTCCGCTACACCCAGCGCACAGGTTCTTGGCTGAGCATCATCACACTGGTAGCTTATGTGCTCACCAAGGTGTCAGTTACAGCCTTCACTGGTGGTATCTTCTTCAAGTTCCTGCTCGACATTCCATTCTGGTATGGAGCTATCGGTCTGATTGCCATCACCGCTGTATTCACCGTATTCGGTGGTATGAAGGGTGTGATGACACTATCTACCATCCAGACACCTATTCTTATTATCGGTTCGTTCCTGGTACTGTTCCTGGGCTTGAACATGCTCGGCGATGGTAGCATCACTGCCGGTTGGGCTGAAATGATGAAGGTTTGTAACGCCGCTCACGACGGTTTCGGAACCACTCACATGTTCCATCCCGATCCTGCTGATCCTATGTATCCCCAGTTCCCTGGCTACGTAGTATTCCTGGGTGCATCCATCATCGGTTTCTGGTACTGGTGTACTGACCAGCATATCGTTCAGCGTGTACTCGGTCAGGTACCTGGCGAGGACAACAAGGAGGTAATGAAGCGTGCCCGTCGTGGTACCATCGCTGCAGGTTTCTTCAAGCTGCTACCCGTATTCATGTTCTTGATTCCTGGTATGATTGCCTACGCACTGTCTCTGAAGACTGGTAGCGGTATCGAGATGGATATCACCAACCATGAGAGTACCGACGGTGCTTTCGCCATGATGGTAAAGAACATCCTGCCTGCCGGTATAAAGGGTATTGTTACCATCGGTTTCGTTTGCGCCCTCGTAGCTTCACTGGCTGCATTCTTCAACAGCTGTGCTACCCTCTTCACTGAGGACTTCTACAAGCCCATGAAGAAGGGCAAGAGCGAGGCTCACTACGTATTCGTAGGTCGTACCGCTACTGTTGTTGTTGTGCTGCTGGGTCTGGCCTGGATGCCTATTATGATGAACATGGGTAACCTCTACTCTTACCTGCAGGATATCCAGTCGCTGATTGCACCTGCCATGGTAGCAGTCTTCACCCTCGGTATCTTCTCTAAGAAGATTACACCTAAGGCTGGTGAGTGGGGATTGATCGGGGGTTTCCTCATCGGTATGATCCGTCTGGTTACCAATGTGGTTACCGACTCTGGTAAGGCCGTTATGGAAGGTGGTTTCTGGGAGAACACCGCTTGGTTCTGGCAGACCAACTGGCTCATCTTCGAGTGCTGGCTGTTGGTATTCATTGTACTGCTGATGGTTGCAGTAAGCTTCTTCACACCTGCACCTTCTAAGGAACAGGTCGACGCAATCACCTTCTCTTCCGACTTCAAGCAGTCTATCAAGGAGAGTTGGGGTGCATTCGATATTATCGGCACACTGGTTGTTATCGGTCTCTGTGCTTGCTTCTATGCATACTTCTGGTAAAAAATGGATGAAGTCATGACACAGTTTTATGGTGAACATTCTAAAGTCTGGCTGTCAGTCGACTGTATTGTCTTCGGATTCGACGAGGGCAAGCTGAAAATACTGATTGGCAAGCGCAAGATGGATCCCGGACGCGGTGAATGGAGCCTCTACGGAGGCTTCGTCAACGCCGACGAGAGTGTCGACGATGCTGCCAGCCGCACCCTCTTAGAGCTGACCGGACTTAAGAGAATATACATGCGTCAGATAGGCGCTTTTGGTAACGTCGATCGCGACCCAGGCGAGCGTGTGGTATCTATCGCTTACTACGCCCTCATCAATGTCAACGACTACGACGAGAAACTCCGTACCTCTCATGGTGCCGAGTGGATGGACATCAACGAGATTCCCCAACTCTACTCCGACCATAACGAGATGGTTCGCAAGGCCCGCAAGTTGATGCGACAGAAGCTGTCGCACGAGCCTGTAGGCTTCCGTCTGCTCCCCAAACTGTTTACCCTCACTCAGCTTCAGAAGCTGTATGAAGCCGTAAACGGTGAGGAGCTCGACAAGCGTAATTTCCGCAAGCGCGTCAAGGATATGGACTTCATCGAGAAGACAGACTTGATCGACAAGAAAGGATCCAAGCGTGGTGCGTATCTCTATCGATTTAATAAAAGGGTATATAACGAAGATCCCAACTTTAAACTGTAATTGAAGATTATGTTAGAAGAACTCAAAGAAAAAGTATTCAAGGCTAATCTTGACCTTGTAAAACAGAACCTGGTTATCTTTACCTGGGGTAATGTATCCGGCATCGACCGCGAGAAGGGACTGGTAGTCATCAAACCTTCTGGTGTCGATTACGATGTGATGAAAGCCAGCGATATGGTCGTTGTTGACCTGGAGACTGGCGAGGTTGTAGATGGTTTGCTCAACCCATCATCTGATACCCCCACACACCTTGTATTATATAAGGCCTTTCCCAACATCCAGGGCGTAGTCCACACCCACTCTACCTATGCCACAGCCTTTGCTCAGGCAGGTCGCGATATCCCCAACATCGGCACCACCCATGCCGACTATTTCTATAAGGATATCCCCTGCACACGCGATATGACCGAGGCCGAGGTGAAGGGCAACTACGAGTTGGAAACGGGTAATGTGATTGTGGATGAGATTCTGAACATCCGCAAGATCAATCCAGACCACACACCTGCTGTACTGGTGAAGAATCATGGTCCTTTCTCATGGGGAACATCGCCCGACAATGCTGTGTACAATGCCAAGGTCATGGAGCAGTGTGCCAAAATGGCATTCATTGCTTTCGGCGTCAACCCCAATTTGACAATGAATCCGCTCCTCATCGAGAAGCATTACATGCGTAAGCACGGCCCCAACGCCTACTACGGACAAAAAGGACAAAAACATTAATAAACAAAAAACAAAACAATAACAATGGAAGCATTTAAGAATTATGAGATTTGGTGGGTGACTGGTGCACAGCTCCTGTACGGAGGCGATGCAGTAGTTGCAGTTGATGGACACTCCAAGGAGATGGTTGATGGTCTGAACAAGAGCGGCAACATCCCCGTAAAGATTGTATATAAGGGCACAGCCAACAGCTCTAAGGAAGTAGAGCAGGTAATGCTGGCTGCCAACAACGACGAGAAGTGCGTAGGTATCATTACCTGGATGCACACTTTCTCTCCCGCTAAGATGTGGATCAAGGGTCTGCAGCAGCTGCAGAAGCCCCTCCTCCACTTCCATACACAGTACAACGCCGAGATCCCCTGGAGCGAGATCGACATGGACTTCATGAACCTCAACCAGAGTGCTCATGGCGACATCGAGTTCGGACATATCTGCACTCGTATGCGTGTGGCTCGCAAGGTGGTTTGCGGTTACTGGAAGGACGAGAAGGCTCAGAAGCAGATTGCCGTTTGGGCTCGCGTAGCAGCTGGTGTAGCTGATGCTCATAACGTACGCTGTCTGATGTTCGGTATGAACATGAACAACGTAGCCGTTACCGATGGCGACCGCGTAGAATTCGAGCAGCGTCTGGGTTATCACGTTGACTACTATCCCGTCAGCTCTCTGATGGAGTACTTCAAGAAGGTGACCGATAAGGAGGCCGACGAGCTCGTTGAGGAGTACAAGAAGCTCTACACCATCAAGATCGACGAGAGTGGCGAGCAGGTTTACTGGGAGAAGGTGAAGAACTCAGCCAAGGCCGAGATCGCTCTGCGCCGCGTGCTGAAAGATGAGGGCGCTACTGCCTTCACCACCAACTTCGACGACCTGGGTGATGCCGACATCGACGCACCTGACTTCTGCGGCTTCGACCAGATTCCTGGTCTGGCTTCACAGCGCCTCATGCAGGAGGGTTATGGTTTCGGTGCTGAGGGCGACTGGAAGACAGCTTGTCTCTATCGCACATTGTGGGTTATCCAGCAGGGCATGCCTACTGGTTGCTCATTCCTCGAGGACTACACACTGAATTTCGCTGGCGACAAGAGTTCTTGTCTGCAGAGCCACATGCTCGAGATCTGTCCGCTGATTGCTACCGACAAACCTAAACTCGAGGTTCACTTCCTGGGTATCGGTATCCGCAAGCAGCAGACCGCCCGCCTGGTATTCACTTCTAAGACCGGTGCTGGTATCAAGGCTACTGTTGTCGACCTGGGCAACCGTTTCCGCCTCATCTCTCAGGAGGTTGAGTGTATCGAACCACAGCCCATGCCTAAGCTCCCTGTAGCTTCAGCTCTGTGGGTTCCACAGCCTACCTTCGAGATTGGTGCTGCCGCATGGATCCTGGCCGGTGGTACTCACCACAGCGCTTTCTCTTACGACATCAACGAGGAGTATTGGGAGGACTTTGCCGAGATGACTGGCATCGAGTATGTCCGCATCAACAAGCAGACCACCATCGCCGACTTCAAGCAGACCCTCCGCAACAACGAGGTTTATTACATGTTGAACAAAGCACTGAAGTAATATGACAGCAAAACAGACAATCGAAGCAGGTAAAGCCATTCTCGGTATCGAGTTTGGATCTACCCGCATTAAGGCCGTCCTCATCGACGAGGACAATAACCCCATTGCACAGGGTTCACACGAATGGGAGAATCAGTTAGTTGACGGTCTCTGGACCTACTCTACCGAGGCCGTTTGGTACGGACTCCAGGACTGCTACGCCGAACTCCGCAAGGATGTCATGGCACAATACGACTGTGAGATCGAGGCTCTTGCCGCCATCGGCTTCTCAGCCATGATGCATGGCTATATGGCCTTCAACGAGAAGCAGGAGATCCTCGTACCCTTCCGCACCTGGCGTAACACCAACACCGGTAAGGCTGCTGCCGAGCTCTCCAAGCTCTTCAACTACAACATCCCCTTGCGTTGGAGTATCTCTCACCTCTATGAGGCTATCCTCGACAACGAGGAGCACGTTGCCGATATCAAGTACCTCACCACTCTTGCCGGCTATGTTCACTGGCAGGTAACAGGCCAGTTCGTGCTTGGTGTAGGCGATGCTTCAGGTATGATCCCTGTTGATCCCAAGACCAAGACTTACGATGCCACCATGGTTCAGAAGTTCGATGAGCTCATCGCACCTCGCGGCTTCTCTTGGAAGTTGCTCGACATTCTGCCTAAGTCTCTGAACGCAGGCGAGAATGCAGGCTTCCTCACCCCCGAGGGTGCTAAGAAGCTCGACGTTTCTGGTCACTTGAAAGCAGGCATCCCTGTATGTCCTCCTGAGGGCGACGCAGGTACAGGTATGGTAGCTACCAACGCTGTGAAGCAGCGCACTGGTAACGTCTCTGCCGGTACCTCTTCATTCTCAATGATCGTACTCGAGAAGGAGCTCTCAAAGCCTTACGAAATGATTGACATGGTAACCACTCCCGATGGCTCACTCGTTGCTATGGTTCACTGCAACAACTGTACCAGCGACATCAACGCCTGGGTTGGACTCTTCAAGGAATATCAGCAACTGCTTGGAATTAAGGTAGATATGAACGAACTTTATGGCAAGCTCTTCAATAAGGCCCTCGAGGGCGATACCGACTGCGGTGGTCTCATGGCCTTCAACTACGTATCAGGCGAGCCTGTGACCGGTCTGGCCGAAGGTCGTCCTATGTTTGTTCGCTCTGCCGGCGACAAGTTCAACCTGGCTAACTTCATGCGTGCCCACCTCTATGGTGCCATCGGCGTGTTGAAGATTGGTAACGACATCCTGCTGAAGGAAGAGAAGATCAAGGTTGATCGCATCACTGGTCATGGTGGTTACTTCAAGACACCAGGCGTAGGTCAGCGCATGCTGGCTGCCGCTCTCAACTCGCCCATCTCAGTCATGGAAACTGCTGGCGAAGGTGGTGCCTGGGGTATCGCTCTGTTGGCTGGCTACCTCATCAACAAGAATGGTAAGAACCTGGCCGATTACCTCGAGGATGTAGTCTTCGCAGGCAATACCGGTACCTCTATCGCTCCTACTGCTGAGGATGTAGCAGGCTTCGAGAAGTATATTGAGAACTACAAGCGCTGTCTCCCCATCGAGCAGGCCGCAGTAGATAATAAGTAATATGATTATGAAGAAGTTATTTATAGCATTATCTATTTCTGCTTTCACTCTCAGCGCAAATGCTGCTGAGAATGTAAAAGCAACGGTTCACGCCAATCAGGCTGGAGCCAAGATTAATCGTGAAATCTACGGTCAGTTCTCTGAGCACCTGGGCAGCTGTATCTACGGCGGCCTTTGGGTGGGCGAGAACTCACAGATCCCCAATATCAATGGTTACCGCAAGGACGTGTTCGAGGCCCTGAAGGCCCTGAAGGTTCCCGTGCTGCGTTGGCCAGGCGGCTGCTTCGCCGACGACTATCACTGGATGGACGGTATCGGTCCTAAGGATCAGCGTCCCTCTTTGCGTAACAACAACTGGGGTGGCACAATCGAGGACAACTCGTTTGGTACCCACGAGTTCCTGAACCTCTGCGAGATGCTGGGTTGCGAGCCCTATATTTCTGGTAACGTAGGTTCTGGTACGGTGAAGGAGATGGCCCAGTGGGTGGAGTATATGACCAGCGACGGCGATACCCCCATGGCTCGTCTGCGTCGTGCCAACGGTCGCGACAAGGCCTGGAAGGTGAAATACTTCGGCATCGGTAACGAGGCATGGGGTTGCGGTGGTAACATGCGTCCTGAGTACTACTCCAACGAGTATCGTAAGTTCAATACCTACCTGCGCGACCAGCCCGGCAACCGCCTCTATCGCATCGCCTCTGGTGCCAGCGATTATGACTACAACTGGACCACCGTGCTCATGGATAACATCGGTCGTCAGATGCAGGGCATCTCTCTGCACTACTACACCTGCACTGGTTGGAATGGACCTAAGGGTTCTGCCACTCAGTTCGATACCGACCAGTACTACTGGGCACTGGGCAAGTGTCTCGAGATCGAAGAGGTGATCAAGAAGCATAAGGCCATCATGGACGAGAAAGACCCTGACAATAAGATCGGTCTGCTCGTTGATGAGTGGGGTACCTGGTGGGATGAGGAGCCCGGCACCATCGCCGGTCACCTGTATCAGCAGAACGCTCTCCGCGATGCCTTTGTGGCAGCTCTGAGCCTGAACGTATTCCATAAGTACACCGACCGTGTGAAGATGGCCAACATCGCCCAGATCGTCAATGTGCTCCAGTCTATGATCCTCACTGATCAGGAGGGCACAGGCCACATGGTGCTCACACCTACCTATCACGTGTTCGAGATGTACACCCCGTTCCAGGAAGCTACCTATCTGCCCGTTGATCTCGAGAGTGAGACCATCCAGTGCAGCAAGGAATATTTCAAGGAGAAGGCTAAGACGGCCGACAACTCTACCCGCCCCTGCCCTGTTCTCTCTGCCTCGGCAGCCAAGACTCAGGACGGCTCTGTAGTGCTGGCCATCACCAACGTGAGCCTCGACAAGGATCAGACCATCGACTTCAACTTTGCCGGCTTCAACGCCAAGCAGGTTTCCGGTCGTATCCTCACCTCGAAGAACGTAGCCGACTTCAACGACTTCCAGCACCCCGACGTTGTATCGCCCAAGGCCTACAACGACGCCAAGCTGAAGAAGGGCATCCTCACCGTGAAGGTTCCCGCCAAGTCGATCATCGTACTCACACTGAAGTAAATGCATCGTAACAAGGAAATCTATAAGGTTACTATAGTAGGAGGAGCAGTCAATGTGCTGCTCCTCCTGTTTAAATTCGTGGCGGGCATTGTGGGTCATAGTGCCGCCATGGTAGCCGATGCCGTCCACTCACTGTCCGACTTTGTAACCGACATCATCGTCCTGGTGTTTGTCCACATCAGTGGCAAGCCCAAGGACAAATCCCACGACTACGGTCATGCCAAGTACGAGACGCTGGCCATGACCATCATTGGCGCCGCCCTACTCGCTGTAGCCATCGGCATCGAATACAGCGGGCTCACCCAGATCATCCTCTGGGCTCAAGGCGGCAACCTCGCTGCACCAGGCATGCTGGCCCTGTGGGCAGCCCTGTTGTCCATCGTGCTCAAAGAGGCCGTTTACCATTACTCCATGGCAAAGGCCCGTCAACTCAACTCCCAGGCTGTAGAGGCCAATGCATGGCATCACCGTAGCGATGCCCTCTCATCCATAGGCACAGCTATTGGTATCGGTGGAGCCATCTTTCTGGGACAGCGTTGGACCGTACTCGACCCCATCGCCTCCATCATCGTGGGCATGTTTATCCTCAAGGTATCTGTCGATCTGCTGCGCAATGGCGTTGGCGACCTGATGGAGCAGTCACTCCCCGATGCTATTGAGAACGAGATTCTGCAATTGGCTGCATCAGTTCCTGGCGTGGCTGAGCCTCACGACCTCCGCACCCGTCGCCTGGGCAACCACTACGCCATCGAACTCCACATACTGATGGATGGTGACATCACCCTGCGCGAGGCTCACAACAAGGCCGATGAGGTAGAAGCCATCCTGCGACAACACTACGGCCCCGACACTCACATAGCTGTCCACGTAGAACCAAATTAAATCCCCACTCGATTGAGCGGGGATTTTTAATATGCAGGGTAACCTTGGGGTTGTTCAGATAGTCTCAACGCGCTATCCGGATAATCTTAACGAGGTGTTCAGATAATCCCTTATAGGGTATGGAGATAGTCTGAACGAGTCGTTCGAAACGTCTGGACGAGCCGTAGGTGACATGCCTTATACCCATGGCCGTGAGATTGGCCGTTTGCTATCCATGAATACCATTATTTCTGTATTTCTTTTCCACTTGTCAATTGTTATTGAGCAATCTGAATGGTGACGGTTGCACCGTTGGGGAGGGAGGGGACGGTGCAGGTGACTGTGCGCGTCTCGCCGGGGGGAAGAGTCAGATAGTTGTCACTCCAATATGCAGGACAGAGTAGCTGGCCGTTCTGGTCCTTGGCCGTGAGGCGGATCATAAAGGCCACCTTATCCGTGGGATTGGTAACGGTTGCCTTATAGTTATCACCTGACTGACTAACCGTCAATTCACACTTGTTGGTACACATGCCGTCAAGCATGGCGTATGACGTGTACTCAGTGATAGGCGTATGCACCCAAGTAGTCTTGGTCCAGTCGTAGGTATCGCGACCGGCTGGGATGAAGTATTCATTGCCGGCGATATCGCTGCCATCGTCAGTAACCAATTTGAGGAACAGGAATGCGGCGGGTGCATCGCCCAGATCTATATCAAAAGCCTTGACCACAGTTCCCGGGGCAACCTCTATCTGCTGATCGGCTTGCGTGGTAACGCCATCCTTTAGCAACATCATCAATGCTTTGGCACTGACGGGCTCCAACGTCTCGTTGACGGCATAGACAGCCTTCTGGTAATAGTCGTAGATGAGTTGCACGGGGGCATTGGCTTTCTTCACACCATAATAGGCGGCATTGGGCTGCTTATAATAATCGTAGAGTTGCCAATAGATGCCAGGACGCGCGCCATTGAGCATCCACTGGATGATACCAGTGGTATGAGGCCAACGGGCACGGAAGCTCTCGAACATAGCCTTGGTACTCTCATAGTTCAGCATGTCGGCCCGACGCAGATACTCGTCGATATCCTTAGCATCGCCAAAGCGATAGTGGATGACCTCACTCAACTGTTTCAGCGAGTTCATGTCAGAGCCCGACACGGTGCAGAGGATGTTCCAGCGGTTATCGATGGGGAAGAGTTTTTTGCCTAGCATCTTCTCTAATGACTCCTTTACGGGCAGTTGGGCGCCGATGCCTGTCTCGGTATTAAAGCCGAAGGCACCACCTGGGGCCTCAGGCAGATACCAGTAGGCTGGATCGACATACTCGTAAGGACCAGCCATCTTAGTGCCGGAAGGTCCGGAGATTTCGCTCTTCTGGTCTTTGGCTGAGATGAGGTAGTCGCGATCATCCTCCTTGCTGAGAAACGCCTGGTACTGCTTCTCGAGTTCAGGCTTGGGCAACATGTCGCTACCTACGAACCAGCCGATGATAGAGGGATGATAGCGCAGCCACATGACCTGATCCTCGAACGACTGGGCGATGAGGGCGATATTCTCATCACTGAGGATTCCACCATAGAGGTCGTCGCAGGGCGAACCGAGGTAGTCGGCCCATTCCCAGTGACAGCTCCATCCCACCAGAATCATGAGTCCCAGTTCGTCGCAGAGATCGTAGAGATTCTGCGAGGTGCCCCAGAAGCCTTCCAGACGCACGGTGTTCATGTTCATATCGCGTACATATTCCAGTTGCAGGCGATTGCTTTCCGGGGTGTCGCGCAGATAGATATCATCGGTCCACCCTGCCCCACGGAGCAGCACGGGCTTGCCATTGAGCGTAAAGCCACGATAGCCATCGTCAGTAAGATAGCTATGAACCTCGCGGATGCCGAAGCGTACATCCTCAGTATCACTTTTCACCTTTGCCCCATCCTGACTCACTTCGATAAACTCCAGGTGCAGGTCGCAGAGTTCGGGCTTACCCATGTTATGACACCACCACAGGCGGGGCTGAGAGATATGAAGTTCCTTAGGGAGTGTGTATCGGCACTTCTCACTGGCTTTCAGCGTAATGGGGCATTCAAAATCTTGTCCGTCTGCCGTGCCACAAATAATACCTTCTACAGGCTGATCAGAGAGGTTCCAAAGTTCGGTGGCGATGGTGAGCCAAGCCTCATCGAGCGATGTACTCACACGCGAGCGGACGGTGGAATGGGATACGGCCACATTGCCACAAGTCTTTACTTTCACCTCGCGCCAAATACCCATGCTCTCGTCGGCAGGGCGCGGGTTCCAGTCGGCAAAGCCTGTGTTAGGTTCGCCAGGCTGGGCACGGAACACCTCTACCTCCAGTTTATTGTCGTCGGCCACCTGTTTGGTGACATCGAACTCGAACTGACGGAACGTGCCATACATGTTTGCACTGTCGGCGATCTGCTGCCCATTCAGCCATACATTAGCGCGATAGCTGATGCCATCGAACTGCAACAGCGCATGCTCACCAGCCTTCAGTGAAGGCAAGGAGAACGACGTGCGATAACGCCAACCTTTATCAAATTGCGCCTTATCGATCTTAGCGTAGTCTTCAGCCGTAAGTGCCTCAGGCTCAATACCGTTAGCGGTTAATACTCCCATAATGGTTGAAGGTACCTTGGCGGGTATCCATCCCTTCGATGTCTGTACTTCCCACTCCATCTCCTGCGAGGTTTTCTCAGCAGTACAAGCCGTTAATGCTCCCGCAAGCATCATTACACCTATAATATTCTTAATATGCATAAAATCTCTAAATTCTTTTAGTCGGCTGATGCCTTTGTAAAAGCGGCAAAGCCGAGCGTTAAATCTCTCAACTCTAAACTAAAAGTGAAGCTCCCAACATGGCCGCATTAGCCAGTGTGGAAGGTTCAATACGAGTAGCAGCCACATTAGCCGGATAAGGGAACGACTCTAGCGATTGGCGCATGGCCTGCTCGTAGAGCGGGAAAGCGTTGGCAATACCGCCACCGATGATGATGGCCTCGGGTGCATAGGTAAACAGCACGGCCTTGATGAGTTCGCCCACGTTCTGACCGAACTCCCGCCACACGGCTAAAGCCTCGGGATCGCCAGCCTCGGCCCGACGACCGAAGTTGGCACCAGTATCGCCATGCAACTCGCTGAAGAAACGGCTACTGCAATAGAACTCATAGTCGGCATCTTTAAAAGGCAACGAACCTATCTCGCCTGCACCGGTATTCACACCGTTATAGAGACGACCGCCGATGATAATGCCCGAGCCGATACCAGTGCCGATGGTGAGCCCCACCATATCCTGCGTGCCCTGACCTTCGCCATAGCGCCAGGCACCCCAAGCGAAACAGTTGGCATCGTTGTTCACGGCTACGGGCACAGCGAACTCCTGCTCAAGAATATCCTTCAGACGAACCTCTTTCCATGACGGGATATTGACTACGTTATACACGATGCCCTGCTGGCAGTCGACCACCGAAGGCACCCCCACCCCGATGCCCGACACCTCGGGTGTCATGAGTTGGGCTATCTGTCGCTTCAACTGTGCCAGCACCACCTCTTCGGCCTCTTGGGCAGGACAGGGTTCGATGACGGTTTCAACGACCGTTGCCCCATCAACGAGGCCCACACGCATGTTGGTGCCTCCTAAATCAATCGCTATCTTCATCGTCCTTTTCATATTCATCGGGAGTTTTATATCTCATGTTAGCCTCTTTTAGCATGTTGCGATAATAAGCACTTACATCCTTCCAATGATAGAAGGGGTAACAATCGGTCTTGATAGGAATAGAGGTCTCATTCTCGTTCATGAGGAACTTCACGAGGATATCGTCGGAGCCCTGCTTGCGGAAGAAGATGAGTTGTACGTTGCCTGCCATCGGGATCAAACGATAGAGAGCGAACGTCTTGTGCAGATTGTCCATATCGGGAGTGCCGTGGATGGCCTCGTTAACACCAAGCATAAACGAGAAGGGCAGCAGCACACTGTCATGTCCGAAGCGAAGGCGCACCTCTTTCTCGCCAGAGGCAATCAACAGATCTGCCTCATCGAGGAAGTTCTTCAGCAGCGGATAGATGGCATAGTAGTTGGGGCGTGAGCCGGGCATGAGTCCTTCCCACAGGCACCAGCTGGCATTATAGACCATGAAGCCGTCGACCAATTCCTCGTCAGTAAACACGTCGTTGAACTTCAGCCCCAACTCGGGCAGACATTCCATATCCGATGCGATATTCCAAAGCGCATCCGCAAACTTATAGCCGTCGATAATGCTTTCAACGGTCTTAGGATCTTTAAACAGCAGAGCTATCTGACTGCGACCGTTTAACTTCTCGTGACGGAAACTGTCGAGCTTCTCATAAAGTGCATTGTCGATGCCCTTGCCAGGAATAAAGATACTATCGTTAGGGATCAGGTAATACATATCATGCTCGCTGGCATCCATCGTGATGGAAAGGTCGGGATTCAACGCCCTAAGTTCCTGACAGAAGTTGGCCATGGAGAGCATACAGCGACGCACGGTGGATGAGTTGGCCTTGACCCTTACAGGTTGCATAAGCAACTCTGGATAATTCTTACTCAGTCGATGGGCAATACCCTGGTGCTGTCGACCTCCCAGACGGGTCAGGTCGCCATCGCGATGCCAAGCATCGGCAGCAGCCACTTTTACCCGGGCCAGCACCACCTCGCCCTTCTCGGTCAACAAGCCTTTAGCCTGGGCGGAATCCATCTTACCGATGACATAACGGAAGGGCTTGGAACCCGTCATGTAACGGGCACCATGGCGTCCGTAATGACTGACGTAGAATGGTTCGTAACCATCGGGGGCAGGCGTGATTTGTCCCGTAGGAAGCGGATAATTACAATAGTTTCCACTTGCCAATTCCATGTGAGCCAGCAGTTCGGCCCTTGATGTCTGGGCCTTAACAGGTGTGACTGTACACACCAAAGCTGTTAAGCTGATAATAGTAGTAATGTACCTCATAAATGGATAGTAGTTTACGTTGATATTATTTCGCGGCAAAGATACGAATATTTTTTGAATTAATATATATTTCATCAAGTTTTTAACTTATCTGTTTGTTAATTCAGGATAAATGTGTATCTTTGCGCAGATAAACCATAAATAGCTAACTTATATGAAGAAATTACTGACATTAATTCTTTCCGCAGCCTTTGCCATGACGGCATGGGCACAAACCGGTAACCCACTCGACCAACTCAAAGCTGATCTAAAGAAGGCTTACGGTAACGACTACCCCTATCCACACTACAACGTGGAACTGACGAAAGCACCGAAAGGATATAAACCCTTCTATATCAGCCATTATGCCCGGCATGGTTCACGCTATTACTGGAATGCTTTCCTGTATCAGGAACTGGAGAATCTGCTGACCCTAGCCCATGACCAGCAGAAACTGACGGCAGAGGGCGAAGCTTTCTTTAAGAAGTTCATGGCAGCCAAAGACGAACTGAAGACCGGTGTGAGCGAACTGACCCAACTGGGATGGGAACAGCATCAGAAGATAGCCCGCACAATGTACAACAACTTCCCCGAGGTATTCAAGAAAGGAGGAAACGTATTGGCCATCTCGTCGCTCTCGGGTCGTTGCGTACTCAGCATGTCGGCCTTCTGCCAGGAACTGGTGCAGTGCAATCCTAAGATCGAGATCCGCGAACAGTCATCGCGTTTCACCCTCGATGGCGTAGTGCCAACCGACAGACAGAACCCTGCCCGCAAGGAGTATCCGAAGTCGAAACCACGCTTTGAGAGTCATCGCGACCTATTCCACTATGACGACTCACTGGGGCAGCAGGTAATCCGCCGTGTATTCAAGAGCACAGAGGGACTACCCGGCAAGATGGACCACATAGCCAGCAACCTCATTAACCTCTATACCTCACTGCCCAGCATCGGTCATGAGGGCATGATGGGCAACATTATTACCGACGAGGAGATTGCTGCTCGCTGGGAAATGACCAACCTGGGAACGTATACCTGGGTGTTCGAGCCACGCTATGACATGATTCCCATCCTAAAGGATATCCTAGGCAAGGCCGAGGCTGTCATCAACGGCAGCAGCGACCATATTGCCGACCTGCGATTCGGCCACGATACCTGTATCGGTCCACTGACTGTGCTGATGGGTATCAATGGTGCCGACACCGATCCGGAGGATCCTAACGAGGTGAAGAACATCTACCAGAACTGGCAGACCAGTAAGGCTTCGAATATCCAACTGGTGTTCTATAAAGGCAATAAAGGTGCCGACGATGTGCTGGTGAAGATTCTCTTCAATGGCGTCGAGGCAAAACTCCCCGTTCTTACGGACAACTATCCATACTATAAATGGTCTGATTTCCGCGATTTCTACCAGAAACGCATCGACAGCGTGAAGTAGAATTGCGAATTATTTATAAAATATATAAGGTAAAGAAAGAAATATTCCGAAACAATTGGCTGTTTCGGAATATTTTTGTAATTTTGCGCCCATATTGACATTTACCAAATTAATTATTCATTATGAACGACAACAAAGTTATGAACATGGCAGCCGACAATATCCGTATTTTGGCTGCGTCAATGGTTGAAAAGGCTAAGTCGGGGCACCCCGGCGGTGCTATGGGTGGTGCTGATTTCATTAACACCCTGTACAGCGAGTTCTTAGTGTATGACCCCGAGAATCCCGCATGGGAGGGTCGCGACCGTTTCTTCCTCGATCCTGGTCACATGGCTCCAATGCTTTACAGCCAGCTCGCCCTCATCGGCAAGTACACGCTGGAGGACCTGAAGAACCTGCGTCAGTGGGGTTCAGTAACTCCTGGTCACCCCGAGCGCGAGATTGAGCGTGGTATCGAGAATACTTCTGGTCCTCTTGGTCAGGGTCACTGCTTCGCTGTAGGTGCTGCTATCGCCGCTAAGTTCCTGAAGGCTCGTCTGGGCAACGTAATGAACCAGACCATCTACGCCTACATCAGTGATGGTGGTGTGCAGGAGGAGATCTCACAGGGTGCAGGCCGTATCGCCGGTAACCTGGGTCTCGACAACCTGATTATGTTCTACGACGCTAACGATATCCAGCTCTCTACCAAGACTGAGGTTGTGACCTGCGAGGACACTGCCAAGAAGTATGAGGCTTGGGGATGGTTCGTACAGAAGATCGACGGTAACAACGTTGACCAGATTCGTGAGGCTATCAAGAAGGCTCAGGCCGAGAAGGATCGTCCTTCACTGATTATCGGTCACTGTGTAATGGGTAAGGGTGCTCGCAAGGCTGATGGTAGCTCATATGAGAGCAACTGCGCTACTCATGGTGCTCCTCTTGGTGGCGATGCTTACATCAACACCATGAAGAACCTGGGTGCTGATCCTGAAAACCCATTCCAGATCTTCCCCGAGGTAAAGGAGATGTATGCTAAGCGTGCTGAGGAGTTGAAGAAAATCGTAGCTGAGCGTTATGCTGAGAAAGAGGCATGGGCTAAGGCTAATCCTGAGAAAGCTGAGCAGCTGAAGGAGTGGTTCAGCGGTAAGGCTCCGAAGATTGACTGGAGCAAGGTTGAGCAGAAGGCTGGCAGCGCTACTCGTAGTGCTTCTGCAGCTGTTCTGGGTCAGCTGGCTGAGCAGGTGCCCAACATGATCTGTGCATCTGCCGACCTGAGCAACTCAGATAACACCAACGGCTTCCTGAAGAAGACCAAGGACATGGTTCGTGGCGACTTCAGCGGTGCATTCTTCGAGGCTGGTGTAGCTGAGCTCACCATGGCTTGCTGCTGTATCGGTATGGCTCTGCACGGTGGTGTGATCCCAGCTTGCGGTACCTTCTTTGTATTCTCTGACTACATGAAGCCTGCCGTACGTATGGCTGCCCTGATGGAGCTGCCTGTGAAGTTCATCTGGACTCACGATGCATTCCGCGTAGGTGAGGATGGTCCTACCCACGAGCCTGTTGAGCAGGAGGCACAGATCCGTCTGATGGAGAAGCTGAAGAACCACCACGGCAAGAACTCTGTATTGGTAGTTCGTCCTGCCGATGCTGAGGAGACAACCGTTTGCTGGCGCATGGCTATGGAGAACGTTGATAC
>CADBVZ010000026.1 GCA_902798285.1 uncultured Prevotella sp.
TGCAATGCGTCCTCTGGAGTGGTGATGGCCACACAGTCCTCAACAAGTCGCTCCGTATCAATATCAACATCAACATGGCCAAAGGGATTGTATATCGTCAAGGCAACTGTGGGTAAAGAGGAACTAACAGAAAAGGTGATAGTGAAATAGCACTTCCTACAAAGTAGCAGAAGATATTATCAAAACTTTTATAATGAACAGATAAATCCATCGGCAGTGCCGATGGATTTATTCGATTAAATAATCGCCTATCCGATTCGGGGTGGAAAAGTGTGGACAGCACTAAAAATAATCGGCCTTCTACATACATATCTGGGAAAAAAGCAGTACCTTTGCATGGTTTTTTGAAAAATAGAAAATATGCCAAGGAAGAAAAGCGGATTTCCGTATGAGGTTCATCCAACGCCTGTAAAGGGGAAGGATGGACGAAATATAGTTTATGCAAGGCCTGCCAAGGGACTGAAAATTGGTATCACCGAGCTGGATAAATACTGCGCCAAACACTACGCTACGAGAGACGGCGAGGTGGAATTCGTACTCAAGGAGTTCGTGAAAGCTGCAGCAGAACTGATGGCTGAGGGCTACAGGGTGGATACGCCTATCGGATCGTTCGTGCCAAAGTTGGGACTGAAGCGCGAGATAACGGATCCTGACAAGGTGAGAAACAGTGACGTGGTGCTGGAGGGAGTGGACTACAACCCAGGTAAGATATGGAACAAATCCATCAACGGGTGGCTCTTCAACGGATTCCTACGTGTAGAGAATCCTAACACTCAGGAGATCATGCAAGACACTGAGCGACTGGAGAAGGCGCTTACGGAATGTCTTAAGGCGGGGTATGTGACAGTGGCCAGCTTTGCTAGGCATGCCCACCTTACGAGATACTCTGCACGTAAGCAGTTGGAGGCATGGACAAAGGGCGAAAAACCCAGATTGATGAAGTCGAAACTCAGCAAGACAGACATATATACAGAGATATAATACATACAAAACTATGCCGACTGTGCCGGTGGTGATACGATTCATCTGGCTGTCAGATAGTTAATGGAGGCTATGTTTGCTTAAAACCATGCCGAAACCATGCCATAACATTGCCCATTAGAATTTATAGCGTTGAAATTTGGGTATAGGCGAACGATCGTTTGAGTATAGGCGAACAATCGTTTGGGTATAGGCGAACGATGGAAACAACCGTCTAAAGTCCCTGCTATCAGGTAGCGGAACCCCACGGAAGACTATCTATTCCCCAATGAAAGATAATCCCTTCCAACGAAACAATAGTAAAGGAACAAACATACAGAGATAAATGAAGATTACTAAGATCAACACTAAGACGGGCCAGTTTGGCGCTCCCGTCTCTTCAGAACTGAGTGCCATCGTAGAGCGCATGCGCTCTGAGAAAACCAAAGAGTCAGCCAGTCGTATAGCAGCTATTGCGCTGAAGTCGCGTCTGATGATGAAGGAGGGAGCACCTCGCTTCTTTATGAAGGAGAGCGACTTGCTGCCATACCTGATATTTACTGCTACCTTCGGACGTAGCAACCTTTCGAAACCCATCGGATTTACAGGGCTTGTAATGCTGAACATCCCTTGTCCTGAAGGCATCCGTCAGGTGGCGGAGATGCGTCGAAGGGTGAGTCAGATACCTTATACGCTACTGGCTTTTGCTGGTGTGAGTGGAGTAACGCTGAAGGTAATAGTGAAATGCGAATATCAATCGGAAATACTTGATACCGAGGACTATACAGCATTCCTATGCGATGCCCACGAGGGGGCTGCACGACTCTACACCTCATTGGCTCAGTGTGACTTATTGGTGAGTGAGGAACATCTGCTGAGGGGTTGTCGTATGAGCTATGATCCTCAGTTGTATTACAATCCAGAGGCTGTGGCTTTACCTGTGATTCGCGAGGAGGAGCATCCGCTTCAACCATACGAAGGTTCAAAAGCAGATGACAATGGTACTGTGGTGTGGTATCCTGACTCTCAGGAGATGGAACGCATAGAACTGGAGTATCAGGTATGTCTCTCGAAGGCCATCGATGAATGTGGTGATAATGCTGAGGCTTGTCTGATGACGTTAGCTGGATATTGTCAGAAGGCAGCCCTTGAGGAAGAGGGTTGTGTGTCGCGTACGCAGTATATGAGTCGGTTTAAGAGTCTTGGCATCGATGTGATCCGAAGGGTTTTCCGCAATACTTATAAGAAGACATACAATGGCAAGCCCATCTCGCAGATGAATGATAAGGAGCGTATCATGCGTTGTATTGAGGATTTCCTGTCGCGACGTTACGAATTGCGCTATAATGTGGTGAAGGGTGTGACAGAGTTTCGTCTTAACGATTTGCGCTTCAAACCTTGGAAGCCGCTGACTGACAGAGAGTTGAAGTCGATGGTGGTAGAAGAGATGAAGGAAGGCGGTGAGAGTTGGATGAACGATATTCGTACCTACATCGAATCGGCTCATATTGACGACTACAACCCCATCCATGAGTTCTTGGCTGCATGTGGCGAATGGGATGGCAAGCGCAATTATATCGAGGAATTTGCGAAGCGTCTGCCCACGAACTACGTGGATTGGCCCAAGTATTTCCATCGCTGGTTCCTGGCTATGGTGGCTCAGGCTCTCAACATCAACAGCGACTACGGAAACTCGATGGTGCCTCTGCTCATTGGCGAACAGGGTTTCCTGAAGACGCAATTCTGCAATCATATCCTGCCTGAGTCGATGCGTGAGTATTACATGAAGGATATCAAGATGGATAATGCAGAGCAAGTGGAGCGTGTGCTGGGGCGTATGTGGCTGGTGAATATTGATGAGTATGACTCGAAAACGGAACGCGAACAGGCGAAGATCAAGCGATTGTTGACGGAAAAGGATGTTCAGGTGCGTCACATGCGTTCTGAACAATACACGATGACGCCTCGTCTCTGTTCATTTATTGCCACCACCAACGATCTGACGCCACTGCCTTCAGGTGATGGTACACGCCGATATCTCTGCATTGAGGTAACTGGCAAGGTAGATATGAATGGTCAGATACCTTACAAGCAGATGTATGCCCAGGCTGTGTCTGAGTTGCGTAATCCTGACTGCATCTATTGGTTTACGAGCGATGATGAGCGCGAGATCCAGTTGCATAATAGTATGTACCAACAGGAATCGGCTCCTGAAATGATACTCTCACAGATCTTTGAACCCACAGAACAACGCAAACATGAGAACTTCTGGACCACCACAGCTATTCAGAAGGAACTTGGTAATCATGGGGTGAAACCAACAGATATTCCCAACCTCACCAATCTTGGCAAAGCTATTAAGAAACTGCGATGGCAGCGTGTCAAAACAAAAAATGATCGTGGTTATTATCTGCGACTCCGCAAGTCAGCCTCATGACGGCAGAGTAGCGGCATAGTTTCGGCATAGTTTTCGTAAAACATAGCCGCCCGTAAAATGTTTATTATCAGATGAATAGTATAAACATCGGCACGGACGGCTATGTTTTTTGGCATTCTATTTAAAAATGGAGGTGCAATAATCCTGATACAGCTTCTTATAGGGAGATTTATCGTCTAATTGGCTTATCAATTGCTTGGCGCATTCGACTAGATCGCCACCAAATTCCTGGATGATGGCAGGTGACTTGGTGAAGTCTCTAAATAAGCCTATAAAGATGACGTGGAACTCATCCTTATGATACATCTCGAGATTGAGCTGACGGAAAGTATTGTCTAAACTCTTGCATTTCGCTTAATCTTTAATTGTTACTCTTGCTTATTCTGCCGCTGATTTGAGTATCTCGGAGAGCGTAGGATGGATGTGTACCATATCGGCGAGTTCACTAAGCGTGGTGTGCTTGCACATGAGGACGCTGACCTCCTGAATAATATCGGCACTATGAGCGCCATAGGCATGACAGCCTAAGATTCCGCCAACCGGGTTCACGAATAACTTCAGCATTCCTTCTGTCTCACCCATAGCAAGAGCCTTGCCGTTGGCGCGCCAAAAAGACTTACGGCACTCGTAAGCAATGCCTTGAGCCTTGAGTTGGTCTTCTGTAGGACCGACACAAGCGGCCTCGGGAGAGGTAAAGATGGCAGCGGGCATGATGTCGAAACGGATACCATCGGTCTTACCCAAAATCTGATTGACAACATGAACAGCTTGCATCTCGGCAGCATGAGCGAGCATCTGACGGGCATTGCAATCGCCGATGACATAGAGGTGAGAGGTGAGAGGTGAGAGGTGAGAGTTTACCTCAAAGTCCTCATCCACAGGAATGGCGCCATTAGGGGCGAGAGTGACACCTAAAGCCTCAAGATTCAGCCCCTCGGTGCGTGGTTTGCGACCCGTGGCCATGAGGATGACATCGGCATCAATGTCAGACAGATTCTGCACGGCGGTCTTCATCTTAAAGGTAATACCACGCTTCTCAAGCGTCTTGCGGAGGCGCTTGGCAATGTCGCTATCGAGGGCAGGGAGGCACTCCTTGAGATACTCAATAACCGTCACCTCGGAGCCAAAACGACTGAAGACACTGGCAAACTCCATACCGATGACACCTGCACCAATGATAGCGAGGCGCTTAGGCAGAGTTTCGAGCTGTAGCAACCCAGTGGAATCGACCACACGCGGATCGGTCTTAACGCCTTCGATGGGAAGCCATTTGGTTTCGGAACCTGTGGCTATGATGATGTTATCAGCGGTGTAGTCATTAACCGTATGAGCATCCACGAAAGCAGCCTTCTCACGCACCAATGTGATGTTGGGATGTGAGAGAATGCCCTCAACCCCCTGACGTAGCTGGGGTACTACCTGAGCCATACGCTCACGAGCCTCAGCAAACGTGGCGGAGTGAACATAAGTCTTGGTAGGGATGCACCCCACATTGAGGCAGGTACCTCCCACCTCACCAGCCTCGAAGATCGCAACCTTCAGACCCTGTTTGGCGGCATATTCAGCGGCGCGGTAACCGCCAGGGCCCGCGCCGATGATAATCAAATCAGCTTTTTCCATTGAACATTGAACATTGATTATTGAACATTCTCAGCCTGAAGCTGACGATACGTCGTAACCGGATGTTTGGCAGCAAGGACATCGTCGACACGGCCGATAGGCGTATCATGGGGCGCAGACTTCACCAATTCAGGATCGGTCTTAGCCTCCTCGGCTATCTTGCGCATCACGGCGATAAAGCCATCAAGCGTTTCCTTAGACTCATTCTCCGTAGGCTCAATCATGAGACTTTCGTGGAAGAGCAAGGGGAAATAGATGGTGGGGGCATGATAGCCATAGTCGAGCAGACGCTTAGCCACATCCATCGTAGTGACACCCGTAGACTTATCCTTCAAGCCATCGAACACGAACTCATGGCAACAAGTGGTGTCGATGGGGAGTTCATAGACATCCTTCAGCGACTCCTTGATGTAGTTGGCATTGAGTGTGGCCAACGGACCAACCATCTTCACCTGGTCGCGACCTAAGGAGAGGATATAGGCATAAGCGCGCATCATCACACCGAAGTTGCCATGATAAGGCGACACGAAGGGGAAGAACTCCTGCAAGCCCTCGCGAACACCCACAGGACCAGAGCCAGGACCACCTCCGCCATGAGGGGTGGAGAACGTCTTATGGAGGTTGATATGCATCACATCGAAGCCCATATCACCAGGGCGACAAGCGCCTAACATGGGATTCAGGTTGGCTCCATCGTAATACATCAAGCCACCAGCCTCATGGATGAGTTGAGCAATCTCAGGAATACGCGTCTCGAAAAGGCCCAGCGTATTGGGATTGGTCATCATCATGGCAGCAATCTCAGCACCCTGCTCAGCAACAATGCGCTTCAGGTCCTCGAAATCCACCTGACCATTAGCCAATGATTTCACCTCAACAATCTCTAATCCGCAAACGGCTGCCGAGGCAGGATTGGTGCCATGGGCAGAGTTGGGCACGATGACCTTCTTACGCTGAAGATCGCCACGTGAGCGGTGGTAGTTGTCGATGACCATCAATCCCGTCAATTCACCATGAGCACCAGCATAGGGCTTGAAGGTGAAATGAGCCAGACCCGTAAGGGCACAAAGCGAACGCTCGAGCATGATGATGAGGGCACGGGCACCAGCAACCGTCTCTTGAGGCATTGTGGGATGCAGGTTTTGGAACTGAGGCTGGGCAGCCATCTCCTCATTGATCTTCGGATTGTACTTCATGGTACAAGAACCGAGGGGATAGAAGCCCGTATCTACACCGAAGTTATTATTTGAGAGGTTGGTGTAATGGCGTACCACCGTTAACTCGTCGCACTCAGGTAATGCTGCATCGTCAGCACGACGCATAGAAGCAGGAACCTCGTAAGAGCCAAAATTGTTTCTCGGCAGGCTGTAACCCTTGCGGCCCTCTTTGGAGAGCTCAAATATCAGATTTCCGTATAACTTATTATTCATAGGGCAGCCATTTTTACGAGTTTGTCAATTTCTTCCTTCGTACGCTTCTCGGTAACGGCAAAGAGGAATCCATCCTCAAAACGCACACCACCAAGGATACCAGCCTCGATGAAACGCTGGTAAAGCGTATCGATGTCACCGTCGTACTTTACATAGAACTCATTGAAGAAAGGCTTGTCGTATGCCAACGAGAAACGTCCAGTCTTCAATAGTTCGTCGCAGAGATAATGGGCTCCTGCATAGGAGAGCTCAGCAGCCTCCTTCAGTCCCTGCTTACCCATCAACGACATATAGATCGTGACGAAGAGGGCCATAAGGCTCTGGTTGGAGCAGATATTTGAAGTGGCCTTCTGGCGACGGATATGCTGCTCGCGAGCCTGAAGGGTAAGCACAAAGGCACGTTGGTCGCGATTATCTCTCGTCATGCCAACGATACGACCAGGCATCTTACGGATGAGCTTCTCCGTGCAGCACATGTATCCCACGTATGGGCCGCCGAATTGCATAGGTATACCAAGGCTCTGACCATCACCCACGGCGATATCGGCACCCCACTCACCTGGTGTCTTCAGAACGGCGAGATCGGCAGCAACGCTATCCATGATAAAGAGAGCCTTCTGTTCATGACAAGCATCAGCAAAGCCAGTGAAGTCTTCCACAATGCCATAGACATTAGGCTGTTGCACGATAACGCCAGCTACCCCACCAGTTGAAAGTTGAGACTTGAGAGTGGAGAGTTTGGTGATGCCATCTTCAACAGGAAGAACTTCCAATTCAATGTCCTGATGGAGGGCATAAGTCTTCAGCACCTCAAAGGTGAGGGGATTGATGCAACCTGAAACAAGCACCTTATTCTGTTTCTTGCCAGCAGCCACAGCCATCATCATGGCCTCGGCACAGGCGGTGGTACCATCGTACATCGAGGCATTAGAAATATCCATGCCTGTGAGTTCAGCCATCATAGACTGATACTCAAAGATATAGTGCAATGTGCCCTGAGATATCTCAGCCTGATACGGGGTGTAAGAAGTGAGGAACTCGGAGCGCTGGAGCAAACTGGGAATAACGGAGGGAGTGTAGTGGTCGTAGACGCCCATGCCAGCAAAACAGGTGAGCTGCTTGTTTTGTGAACCCAACAACTCAAATGCCTGGCGCACCTCCATCTCGCTGGCTCCCAACGGCAACTCATAGTCGCCCTTGAAGCGAATGGCATCAGGTATCTGGGCATAGAGTCCATCAAGACTCTCTACCCCAGCCTTCTCCATCATCGCTTGCAGATCCTCTTCAGTATGGGGAAAATATTTGTAATTCATAGATTTTTCTTTTTGGCACGGATTAACACGGCTCTCAAGAGAGACACTGCTTCATATGCGCAGCAGCTGCGTCTTTATTTATAAAGCCGTGTAATCCGAGCCTAATAATTATTTCTCGCAGAACTTTTCGTAGGCGGCGGCATCCATAAGGTTGTCGAGGTCAGTCTTGTCGCTGAGTTCTACCTTGATGATCCAGTTCTCGAAAGCATCCTCGTTGATAAGTTCAGGCTGATCCTCAAGGGCTTCGTTGATCTCTACCACGGTTCCACTCACGGGAGAAATCAGGTCAGAAGCAGCCTTTACACTCTCAACAGCGCCAAACTCCTCACCTGCTGTTACCTCATCATCAACCTCAGGCATATCAACATAAACCACGTTACCAAGGGCATTCTGAGCATAGTCAGTAATACCAACAAAACCGAAATCGCCTTCTACTCTTACAAATTCGTGTGACTCCGAGTAGTAGAGTCCATCAATTACTTTTGCCATAATCTTTATAGTTTTACCTTTTTATTTTTTGTAGTTCTTGTTATAGAATTGTTTCTTGACAACTTTGCCAGGGAACACCTTCTTGCGAATCTGAATCTGGAGCTCAGTATCGAGTTTGGCATAGGCTGCATCAACAAGCGCCATGCAGACACTCTTATCGGTAGAGATGGTGTGATAGCCTGTTGTTACCTCACCGATAGGCTCGCCTTCCATATTCAATACAGTGTAGCCATGACGAGGGATGGCCTTATCGAAGAGCTCAATACCCACGAGTTTCTTAGCAGGTCCTTCAGCCTTCTGCTTGGCAAGGGCTTCCTTACCGATAAACTCAGCCTTGTCGAGTTTCACAAACATACCCAGACCAGCCATGATAGGAGTGATATTCTCAGAGAGTTCGTCGCCATAGAGAGGCAGACCAACCTCGAAACGCAGGGTATCGCGGCAACCCAGTCCACAAGCCTGAACACCAGCAGCAATCAGCTTATCCCAGCACTCGCGGATATAATCATGAGAGGCGTAGATCTCGAAGCCATCCTCACCAGTATAGCCTGTGCGTGAGATGATGACGTCACCAATGGTTTTGCAGGTGTAGAAAGCCAATTCTGAACAAGGAAGTCCCAGTACTTTTTCAACGTTATATTCTGCTTCAGGACCCTGTACAGCTATCTGACCATAGAAGTCAGAACGGTTCTGAAGATCGATATCGAAGCCTTCAGCTTTCTGTTGCATCCAAGCCCAGTCCTTATCGATATTAGCGGCATTGATAACGAGGAAGAAGTCGTTCTCGCCCATCTTGTATACGAGCAAATCATCAACGGTTCCACCATTCTCATAGCACATCATGCCATAGTAGATTTTTCCCACAGGTGCTCCTGCTATATCGTTGGTAAAGATATGCTGTACATAGCGTTCTGCATCAGGACCCTTTACGGTGACCTCACCCATGTGAGAGACATCGAACAATCCCACATGCTCACGAACAGCCATGTGTTCTGGGGCGATACCTGCATACTGATAAAGCAAGGGCATATCGAAGCCACCAAAGGTAACCATCGTTGCCCCCAACGAGATGTGCTTGTCGTAAAGACAGGTACGTTTCTCTTTCTTTTCTATTTCTTGTTTAATTGCCATAGATTATTGTATTTGTTTAATGAAATCTTCATGAAGATACTGTTGCTCCAGCTTCTCAATCTCGGCCACCTCATCGGTTGTCAGTGCGTACTCACCTGTGCAGAGAGTGTCACGAATCAGAGTTTTTACTTCATCGAGGCTCGACGATGTATGATCCTTTAATAAAGTGATGCGCTGGCGCACACTTTGGATGCCTTTTTTCTCGAGTTTCTCGGGTCCCGGAGTGATAGCCTGGAGCATGTGGGGCATGTTGGTATCATAGAGCAATGTGGAATGCACAATACTCCGTCCGCTAAGATGATAACAAGCCGTTCCACACACCTTACGATCGCCAATCATCACATCGTTATGACTTGTGCCTGTAGCCTCAACACCGAGTTTCCTAAGCACCAGTAAAACCATATTAATAAAGCGGTTGAAGGCGAAGTTTACGTTCTCTTCAGTAGTCACAAACGAGAGCATCACATTGTCCATATCGGCATACACACAACCTCCCCCACTCTTCCTGCGATACACTTTGATGCCGTGCTCACGGCAGTAGTCAAGATTCACCTCGTTCTCTACCACCTGATTACGACCGAAAATGACGCTGGGCTCCACCTGCCACATAAAGAAACAATCGGGCACGTCGACATGACGCGCTACAAATTCCTCCATCGCCAGATAGAACGAAAGGCGACGGGTTTCCTTAAATGGTAAGGCGATATATTTCATATTTTAGGAGCAGTCGTTAAAACTTTCTGCAAAAATATGAAGTTTTTATGTAACCGCCAAACCTTTTAGCATTTATTATATAAAGAAAATCATGCTTGCAAACCTAATCCCATGATTCCTTTTTTCATATTTTAAGTTCTATTCAGAATTTAAGATGTAAAATTATTGAATTATTTTGTATTTTGATAAAAAATGTCTAACTTTGCAGTCGAAATAACTATTATTTGTGTGGAAAAGACTGAATTTACACTCTTAAACAAGATCCAATATCCCGAGGACCTTCGCAAGCTCACCGTCGATGAGTTGCCTCAATTATGCGATGAGTTGCGTCGCGACATCATCGAAGAGGTAGCAGTAAATCCCGGGCATTTGGCATCGAGTCTTGGCGTGGCGGAGATTACCGTAGCACTCCACTATGTATATAACACGCCCGAGGATCGTATTGTATGGGATGTGGGCCATCAGGCCTATGGTCACAAGATATTGACAGGACGACGCGATCAGTTCTGTACCAATCGTAAATTAGGTGGTATCAAACCGTTCCCGTCGCCCCAGGAAAGCGAGTATGACACGTTTGCCTGCGGACATGCCAGCAACTCGGTATCAGCTGCCCTCGGCATGGCTGTAGCTGCCGAGCTTGAAGGCAAGAAAGACCGTCATGTGGTAGCTGTCATCGGTGACGGTGCCCTGAGTGGCGGACTGGCCTTTGAGGGTCTGAATAATGTATCGTCATCGCCCAACGACCTGCTTATCATCCTGAATGATAATAATATGTCCATCGACCGTTCGGTGGGCGGTATGAAACAATATCTGCTGAACCTGAGCACCAATGAAACCTATAATGCCATTCGCTTTAAGGCTGCCCGTTGGATGCATAGAAAAGGCATGCTTAACGAGGATCGTAGGAAGGGAATCATCCGACTGACGAATGCCGTAAAGAGTGCCATCTCTCATCAGCAGAACATCTTCGAAGGTATGAACATCCGTTACTTCGGACCGTTCGACGGACACAACGTGAAGGAACTGGTGCGCATACTGAAGCAGATGAAGGACATGAAGGGACCAAAGCTACTCCATTTGCATACGCAGAAAGGTCATGGTTATGCACCTGCAGAGAAGGATGTTACCATCTGGCATGCACCCGGCAAATTTAATCCCGATACCGGAGAACGCATTGTAGATAATGATCCCACAAAACCACAGAAATATCAGGATGTGTTCGGACATACTTTGTTGGAACTGGCTAAGCAGAACCCAAAGATTGTGGGTGTGACTCCCGCCATGCCATCTGGTTGTTCGATGAACATCATGATGAAGGAGATGCCAGAACGCACCTTCGATGTTGGTATAGCAGAAGGACATGCTGTTACCTTCTCTGGTGGTATGGCCAAGGACGGACTACTGCCATTCTGTAACATCTATAGTGCCTTTGCCCAGCGTGCCTTCGACAACATCATTCACGATGTAGCGTTGCTCAACCTAAACGTCGTGTTCTGTTTCGATCGTGCAGGACTCGTGGGCGAAGACGGACCAACACACCATGGTGCATTCGATCTTGCAGCTTTGCGTCCGATACCTAATCTAACCATCTCATCACCGATGGATGAGCATGAGTTGCGCCGACTGATGTACACTGCCCAGTTGCCCAACAAGGGTCCATTTGTGATTCGCTATCCACGTGGTGGTGGCGAGTTGCAGGATTGGCGCTGTCCTTTGGAAGAGGTCAAAGTTGGCACAGGTCGTAAGTTGCATGACGGTAGTGATGTGGCCGTACTGAGTATCGGCCCGATAGGCAACAACGTCACAAGAGCCATCCAACAGTTAGAGGAAGAAGGCGACAAGATAAGCGTGGCCCATTACGATATGCGATTCCTGAAGCCTATCGACGAAAATATTCTGGAAGAGGTAGGCAAGAAGTTCAAGAAGATCGTTACCGTAGAGAACGGTGCGAGAATGGGCGGTTTAGGCTCAGCCGTGCTGGAATGGATGAACGAACACGGCTATGAGCCGAAAGTCATCCGTCTCGGATTGCCCGACAACTTCGTGGAGCACGGTAAGGTTTGTGAGTTAAACAAGATTGTTGGCCTCGACGAAGAAAGTATCAAAAAGGCTATCAAGGAAATATGAAAATAGTCATTGTCGGTGCAGGTGCCGTAGGAACTCATCTGTCGAAACTGCTGTCGCGCGAGCATCAGGACTGTGTGCTGATCGATGCTGACGAGGAACGCCTAAACGGCCTTGGCGAATTCGACGTGATGACTTATTGTGCATCGCCAACCAGCATCAAGGCTCTGAAGGAAGCAGGTACGCCCCATGCCGATCTGTTCGTAGGTGTCACTCCTGAGGAGAGCACGAACATCAATGCCTGTATTCTGGCACATGCCTTGGGTGCCAAGAAGACTGTTGCCCGTATCGACAACTACGAATACCTCTCACCGAGCCTACAACCATTCTTCAAGAATCTGGGACTCGACTCGCTTATCTATCCTGAGGTGCTTGCTGCCACTGACATTAACAACGGACTGAAGATGTCGTGGGTGCGCCAGCGCTGGGATGTACACGACGGCGCCCTGATACTTCTTGGTATCAAGTTGCGCGAAGCTGCCGAAATACTTAACCTGCCTCTGAAAGACCTCTGCGGTCCTGATGATCCTTACCATATAGTAGCCATTAAACGTGGCGGTGAAACCATTATCCCCAGTGGTATGGATGAACTGCGTGTTAACGATCTGGCCTACTTCATGACTACTAAGGACTACATACCCTATATCCGTAAGATTGTGGGTAAGGAGCACTATACCGACGTCAAGAACGTCATCATCATGGGTGGTGGCAAGACAGCTGTAAGGGCTGCCCTCACCGCTCCTGAATATATGAACGTAAAGATCATCGAGAAGGATGCTGCCCGTTGCGAAAAGTTGAACGAGTTGTTGGAGAACAACGACACGATGGTGATTCACGGTGACGGACGCGACTTAGGATTGCTTGAGGAAGAAGGTATCAAGAACACGCAGGCTTTCGTAGCACTGACTGGCAATGCCGAGACCAACATCCTGGCCTGTCTGACAGCAAAGAAGTTGGGGGTTCGCAAGACCATTGCTATGGTAGAGAACCTTGACTATGTGAGCATGGCTGAGAGTCTGGACATCGGCACTATCATCAATAAGAAGACGATTGCCGCCAGCCGCATCTTCCAGATGATGCTCGAAGCTGATGTTGACAACCTGCGCTCACTGATGCTTGTCGATGCCGAAGTGGCGGAGTTTACCGCATCCGAAGGTTCGAGGGTAACGAAGAAACCTGTAAAGGAACTGGGTATGCCGTTTGGTGTAACTATTGGCGGACTGGTTCGCAATGGACAGGGTATGCTCGTAAACGGTAACTCACAGATTGAGGCAGGTGACTCCGTCATGGTGTTCTGCCACGAACAGAAACTGAACAACGTAGAGAAGTTCTTTAAGAAGAATACGATATGGTAAACTTCCGTATCATCAGCAAGATTATCGGCTCACTGCTATTCATCGAGGCATTGTTTATGTCTTGGTGTGCCCTTATGGCTTTCTATTTCCATGAGGACGATCTGATGGCATTCCTGATGTCTCTTCTGCTGACATTCGGAAGCGGATTCATCTTCCTTTATCTGGGACGCAACTCAGAGAACAGTCTCAGTCGTCGCGACGCTTATGTGGTAGTAACGGCGGCCTGGATTATCTTCTCCTTCTTCGGCATGTTCCCCTTCCTCATTCATGGCAGTATCACAACCTTTGTGGATGCCTACTTCGAGACAATGTCGGGATTTACAACGACAGGAGCTACCATTTTAGACGATGTAGAGTGCCTGCCACACAGCATTCTCTTCTGGCGATCACTGATGCAGTGGATCGGTGGTTTGGGAATCGTATTCTTTACCATTGCCATTCTACCATCACTCGTAGGCGGTAGTGTGAAGGTGTTTGCTGCTGAGGCCACTGGTCCTATCAAAGCAAAGATGCACCCGAGACTGACAACCACTGCCAAATGGATCTGGAGCATCTACCTCATCCTGACTATCGGTTGTGGCATATCGTTCTGGGCTGCTGGCATGGACTGGTTTGAAGCCTTGAACTACTCTATGACAACAACGGCCACAGGAGGCTTTTCTATCTATAACGACGGAACAGCCATCTTCCAGTCGCCAGCCATTGATTATATCACCATTCTGTTTGAGTTCTTAGCGGGCATTAACTTCACCTTATTATATATTAGTATCGTGAAGATGAAGCCCTCATCGCTATTCAAGAACTCTGAGTTTAAATTATACCTAACCATGGTGCTTCTGGCAACAGTTGGCATCATGACGGTACTTATATTCATGCAGAACTATCCGATAGAAGAAGGCTTCCGCAATGCGCTATTCCAAGTAGTATCACTAATTACGACCACAGGCATCTTCAACGATGATATTGGCGCATGGCCTCATATCACATGGATTATCATGGGCTTCGTGATGTTCCTCGGAGCATGTGCGGGAAGTACGAGTGGTGGTTTCAAGTGTATCCGTGGCGTGATGACGCTAAAGGTACTGCAGAACAACTTTCGTCAGATTATCCACCCCAATGCTGTGTTACCAGTAAAGGTGAATGGACAGAGTGTTCCACAGTCGCGCATCATCGCTCTCTTCGCGTTCTTTACGTTGTTTGTGCTGATGGCGCTGATTACAACTGCCATCATGATCATCTCGGGCATCGACCCCACCAACTCCATCGTCATAGCCTTGAGCTGTGTCAGCAATGTTGGTCCGTCACTAGCCAACGATGTTGGTCCTTATCTTACTTGGTCGGGCATGGCCGACTACATCAAGTGGATTCTCTGTCTTTTGATGTTAATGGGACGTTTGGAAATTATGACTGTTCTGGTACTATTCACCCACAGTTTCTGGAAAGAAAATTAACTACCATAATATAACTATGTATAAATTTGAACCGCTGCTAAAGCAGACTATATGGGGAGGAGACAAGATCATCCCCTTCAAACATCTGGATACAAAACTTGAGACTGTTGGCGAGAGCTGGGAGATCTCTGGTGTGAAGGATAACGAAACCATCGTGGCCAATGGCGAATACAAGGGGAAAAGCCTCAACGAGTTAGTACGTGAACTGAAAGCCAAGTTGGTAGGTAAGGAGAACTTCGAGCGATTTGGTGAAGAATTCCCCCTACTTATCAAGTTTATCGATGCCCGTCAGAACCTCAGCATACAGGTTCACCCTGATGATGAAACTGCCCATCGTCATGGCAAGGAGCGTGGCAAGACCGAGATGTGGTACTGTGTAGATATTCAGAAAAGCAAGAGTGCACACCCCTACCTGTACAATGGTTTGAAACTCCAGATTACCCCTGAGCAATATAAGCAGATGGTTGAAAACGACACCATCACTGATGCCCTTGCCCGCTATGAGGTGCATGAGGGCGATGTTTTCTTCATCCCCGCTGGCCGCATCCATGCCATCGGTTCTGGCTGCTTTGTCCTGGAGATCCAGCAGACCTCCGACGTTACCTATCGTATCTACGACTACAAACGTCGCGACAAGAACGGGAAATGTCGTGAACTGCATACCGAGCTTGCTGCCGAAAGCATCGACTACAGCGTGCTTGACAACTATCGCACCGATTATACTCCCACGAAGAATGAGGGTGTAGAGCTTGTAAGCTGCCCCTACTTTACCACTGCCTTATATGACCTCACGGAACCCATGACACTCGATTACTCAGAACTTGACTCGTTTGTCATCTTAATTGCAGTGAAGGGCGAAGGCACCATCTCCGCCAATGGTGAGGATATGCCATTCCAGATGGGCGATACGGTTTTAATCCCTGCTTCGACAGAAAAGGTCAAAGTAGAGGGTGAAATAAAGTTCCTGGAAACTTACGTCTGATCAAGATAGCCCCTGATATCTTCTTGCAATCTGCGGAATTGCTCAGACATCATATAACCCGTGTTTTTCTTGAGCATCACCTTGATGTCCTGCAATGAGTTTTCATAGCAGGACATTTCATTTCGCTTCTGCGTCTTATGGGCCGTAGCATGGTAAATCTCATTCTGACGCTCCTGACGAAGCAGATTGCACACCTTCGACAGTATGGGTGATACAACGGTGTCAAACAGATGATGACCTTGTATATACAAATAGGTGGTCTGAGGTGTTACACCCAGCGCCTTCAGATCATCCTTCGTGACAAGATATTCCTCCTTTGCCTCAGGGAACTGACGCTGCAAATCGTTGATCTTCGTATGTACTTTTCGTTTTACGTTCGCAATGGAGCGCTCAGGATTCTGCACGTTGAATCCGCCAGGATCGGCAATGCGATTGAAATCGGATATCGAGAACTTAGGGTAATTGCCATTGCGATACACCATAATCGACCAAACGAAGAGTGGGAACAAAACCTCACTGAATGCCTGGAAGTAGCCCCGGAAGTCGAAGATACGATGATCATTGAGCGTTACTGATACACAGACATTATGTAGCGAAGGAGCGTAACACTGATAATTTTCTATGGCATAGACGTAGGTATGGAACACGTAAGGACTCTCCAATACACGTTTCGACTGATGTGTGCGTCCTTGTATCAGATAGTCATAGTCGGCATCCACACAGGCTATCATGTCTTTCCCCAAAGGTTCTCCCTCCAGAAAATTCATAAGCACTGACTTCTTGCCACGTGTCAGGTTGATCTTCGAAGGCAGCATCACCTCGAAATAGCGTTTATCGTTCTCGAACTCCGATAGAACAGTTCGCCAGAAGTATATATCGTCATAGCTCTCCACATAGGCTACAATCCTATGCCGAGCTTTTTTCGAAGTCAACGCATTCGCCGCTTCGAAATACTTGCTATTCAGATTATCCTTCAGTTTGAAACTCATACGGTAATGTCCGATACCTCAGTTACTGAGTCCACCCATCCATTCATCACCACAGCAGGCGAGTGAGTGGTCAGGATAATCTGCACATTCGGATTCAGTTCCAGGCAAAGATCAATCATTCGCTTCTGCCATTCGATATGAAGGCTCACCTCTGGCTCGTCCATAAACAGTACGTAAGGCTGGTTGTCTTCCACCAATACTGTCAGCAAGATAGCAAGCATCTGCTTCTCGCCACTCGACAGCATATAAGGCTGTAGCACCTCACCAATCTGCGTGAACCGTATTTCATTCTCTGTGCGGATCATCTTCTTACCTGTATCCGAGAACAACTCGTCAACTATGTCCTGAAAACGCTTCTTCTGTACAGACAGATGCTGGGCGGCATCCATATTGCCCTGTTGCAACTCCGCAATGATGCGGTTGCCAATGTTCACCTGATAATCCAGATACTTCCTTTGCAGATGATAGAGCTGGAAGTCGAGGGCCGATCTGACAGATACAGGAGAGATCTCTGTGAGCTTAGTCAGCGAGTTCATCCCATTACCCGTCAGCTCCACCATTGGCGAATCCAGCGAGCGTATTACGTCATAGCGTATCCACTTGGCATCCTCTGGTTCCACTTCAAGCCTTACACCTTTCAGCATGTGAGAGGGGAACTCGCCACCAGCGGAGAGTCCTTTTACCACCTTATTCAGAATGGTACTCTTACCCATACCATTAATGCCACTAAGGATGTTTACCTGACGGTTCAGGTCCCAAATGATGTGTTTCTTCCCGCTCCAGAGCGAGTCGATCTCAATCCGTTTGATATAGTCTGCGTACTTCGGCATAGCTTTTGGTTTTTATTTTTTGCAAAGATAAACAAAAAAGCCGAAAGTTCAAAACTTTCGGCTGTTTATTTGTCATTAATGCGACTTTACTACTAACGCGACTTGAAGTTCGAGCGATACTCACCTGGATGCCAGAAGTCGTAAAGGGCGATCTCGAACACCAGATTACTGTAGCCAGGAATGGTATTGGATCCTGAACTATAATCGCTTTTGCCATATCCCAACATATAAGGAATACGAACGCGCCAGCGATCGCCAACATGCATATGCATCAGAGCTGTGGAGAATCCATTGACTAAAGCGCCAGCCACGAACTTCGAGGTACCTGCCGTCATCCAGTTGAAATCATCCAAATAGTTCTGGTCGAATACGAGGCCTTCTGGATAGGAAACCGTGGGGATGTAGTGTCCACGATAAGCCACACGACAGGTATCAGTGTAAAGTGGCGTTTCTGTGCCATCGCCTGATTCCAGCACCTCTACGTAAATAAAGTCTGTATTCTTGAAAGACATGGTAGTACTCTCGTCCTTCGAGAAGGTGAGAATCTTACGATAGCTGGAGTTTGCGGCCCACTGATCAAGTACTTTTTCGTTCTTCTCCTGCCAGTTGTCGAATTCGCCCTCAGCCTCTGTATCCTCACTGCACGATGATACCATCCCCACAAGTGGGAACAGTATCATGCTCAGCAATATGTATTTCCAACTCCTCATGCTTACTGAAGCTTCTTGAGCAGACTTGCAATGCTTACCTTATCCTCAATGATGGCATTGAGCTCGCTGATAGCCACACGCTCCTGCTCCATCGTGTCGCGGAAACGAAGCGTTACCTTACCATCAGTCAGGGTGTCGTGGTCTACTGTTACGCAATATGGTGTACCAATAGCATCCTGACGACGATAGCGCTTACCGATAGAATCCTTCTCATCGTACTGGCAATTAAAGTGGAACTTCAGCTGGTCGATGATCTCGCGAGCCTTCTCGGGCAGACCGTCCTTCTTAACCAGAGGCATCACAGCACACTTCACTGGAGCCAGAGCTACTGGCAACTTCAGAACTACGCGAGTCTCGCCATTCTCCAGCTTCTCCTCCTCGAAGGCATGACACATAATAGAGAGGAACATACGATCCACACCGATTGAAGTCTCAATGACATACGGGGTGTAGCTCTCGTTGGTCTGAGGATCGAAGTACTTAATGCTCTTGCCAGAGTACTTCTCATGCTGAGAGAGGTCGAAGTTCGTACGAGAGTGGATACCCTCAACCTCTTTGAAGCCGAATGGCATCTTGAACTCGATATCAGTAGCAGCGTTGGCATAGTGAGCCAGCTTGTCATGATCGTGGAAACGATAATTCTCAGCACCGAAGCCCAGAGCCTGATGCCACTTCATACGAGTTTCCTTCCACTTGGGGAACCACTCCAGCTCTGTACCAGGCTGAACGAAGAACTGCATCTCCATCTGCTCGAACTCCCTCATGCGGAAGATGAACTGACGAGCTACAATCTCATTACGGAATGCCTTACCAATCTGGGCAATACCAAAAGGAATCTTCATACGACCGGTCTTCTGAACGTTCAGGTAGTTCACGAAGATACCCTGAGCGGTCTCAGGACGCAGATAGATCTTCATCGAAGCATCAGCGCTGGCACCCATCTCGGTAGAGAACATCAGGTTGAACTGACGAACGTCCGTCCAGTTGCGTGTACCACTGATAGGACAAACAATCTCCTCGTCGAGGATAATCTGCTTCAGCTCGTCGAGGTCAGGACCCTGCATAGCAGCTGCATAGCGAGCATGCAGATTGTCGCGTTTCTCCTTTGTTTCCTTCACGCGCTCGCTGGTTTCCAGATACTTAGCCTCATCGAAACTATCGCCAAAGCGCTTGCGAGCCTTCTCCACTTCCTTCTGGATCTTCTCGTCGTACTTGGCAATCTGGTCCTCGATCAGCACGTCAGCACGATAACGCTTCTTAGAATCACGATTGTCGATCAGGGGATCATTGAAAGCATCCACGTGTCCTGATGCCTTCCATATGGTGGGGTGCATAAAGATAGCCGAGTCAATACCCACGATATTCTCGTGAAGCATCGTCATAGCCTTCCACCAATACTGCTTAATGTTATTCTTCAACTCAACACCGTTCTGACCGTAGTCGTAAACGGCTCCTAAACCATCGTAAATCTCACTTGAGGGGAATACAAAGCCATACTCCTTGCAGTGGCTCACGATTTTCTTAAAAACATCTTCCTGTGCCATAATAAACGTTTATTTTGCAATTTGGCTGCAAAGGTACGAAAAAGAAGTGAAAAGAGAAAAGTGTAAAGTAAAAAATTAAAGCAATACACATATTATTAACAAAAAATCAAAGAATTATTTGGCATATTCGGAATAATTCACTACTTTTGCAACCGCTATTGCAAATTTAGGGGCATAGCCCAGTTGGTTTAGAGCGCTGCAGTCACATTGCAGAGGTCCCCGGTTCGAGCCCGGGTGTCCCTACTAAAATGAAATCCTCGCCAAGCGGCGAGGATCTTTCGTTTTAGTAAACTCCAGCTTTGTCGTTATGAGGCTGGAACTTTAGTCGGAGGAAAGTCCTAAATTCTCGAGAGAATTTGGAGGTTTACTCGGAGTAAAGTCTGGGTTTACTCCGGGTAAAGTCCGACTTTAGTCGCCATAAGCTCTTTTCTAGTTAAAGATGTAGCGAATGGTGAACATCACCTGATAGGTAGATGTAGCGCTCAGGAAGTCCTGGAAGGTCTTCAGATGTCGCTCGCCATTCACTGTATTATAGGTGTACTTACCCTTGCTATACGATAGAAGTGCCGTTTCACTAACCTGTTTGTAGAGTCCCCAATCCTTGCAGAGGAAGTTGGGCAGGTTCATAATGTCAACACCTAACTGAATGGCATGCTTGGTCTTACCTATATCGAGTGTCAGATCCTGCTGGAACTTGAAGTCCAACTGATGATGCCAAGGCATCTTGGCTCCACCTCGCTCAGCATACTTTCCCTTGCGATTCTTCAGATAGTCATCCTGCTGGATATATGCCCAGAAGTCATCTCGCTGCATATCAGCAGTATAAACCTGATGGTTAGATCCATATGTACTCTCTGAGAAATCCCACGAATTGAGTTCCTCACGCGATGCTGGCACATAAATCAGGTTGGCAGGAGCCAAGGCATCGCTATTAACATTATTAGAGAAGATGTAAGAATAACGACTGAAAGCATAGTCATTCAGATAGCCATACTGATAGCCATCGTAAACGAGGCTGAATCTTGAGGTGGCATTCTTTGACTCCTTCAGCGTATAGCTGGCTCCTATCAGCAAGCGGTTTGGAGCCACATAAGTGGCATATCCCATCTCGTTGTCGTTAACCGCATTCACAGAATAACGATAGTTATTATAGGCTGAAGCCACCTGATTACCAATACCATCAGTATAGGTCTTTGCCTTCGAGAGGGTATAGCTGGCAGTGAGGTCGAGTCCAAAATCGAACGACTTGCGCAACTGGGCACTCAGCGAAATGTAGTAAGCCTTATTACCTGCATTCTCAAGGACATAGGCTGAGGAGTTGGCATCGTAATAAGACATCTTGTGGCGCACATCGCCATGACCCAGATCGATGGTGGATGAGCCATCCCAGTAGATGTCGCGATTGGACACTACTACTGGATTCATATCCTTATTGACGATACCCTCGATGGTGAAATCGATATCGCCAGGCAATTTGGCATCAAGAGCCAGAGAGGTTTTCCACGTCTTGGGCATACGCAAATCGTCGCTCAGAATGGTAGCACTACTTGGGATAGTAGTCTTGCTGGCAGCACCAATCTGGTTCAACATATCCTGCTGACTGGTGGTGAAAGTGGGGATAGTACCCTTGGTCTGTGAAGCGATATACGATGTCTGTCCCATACCAGAGTTTCCAACAGCAGAAATCAGCCATACGAATGGCAATCGGCCCACAAAGACACCTGTACCTCCACGGAGAATCAAGTTGCGCTCGCCCGTAATGTCCCAATTGAATCCAATACGTGGCGAGAACGAGACGCTGGCTTTGGGCACATTATCGGTACGGAAATGCTGTCCACCAAAGTCAATCTTATAGTAATCCTCGTTGAAATTGTCTTTCAGACTTGGATACGAAGGCAACTCAAGGCGTGCACCTATTGACATACGGAAGCGATCGGAGATGCTCCAGTTGTCCTGCAGATAGAGCGACCATTGGTTGGTACTCATCTCAGCTATAAAAGGCGAATGGTTGGCATTGTTTCCATAGGTGATACCAAACAGACGGGTATTCTCGGGTGTGAACACTGATGCCCAATCGCCAGCAGCCACCTGTTCTGGTGTAGCCTGGAAGGCATAATATCCTGCAGCAGCCTGGGCATAGCCATTAGCAGCCCAGTTGTGTTCGAACTGCAAACCACCAAAGAGGTTGTGCTTACCCAACTGGATGTTTACCTCGTCAGTAATCACAGTATTCTTGGTCTGGGCCACATTCTGATAGGTAAACAAGTCGCCTGTAAGGGCCCATGAGGGATAAATGCCTTGTCCGTTGTCCATCACAATCTCCACAACAGGAGCTGACTCGCCATACTCGTTGCTTCGGGGCTGATCCTGGAACGAATAGGTGCCACGCAAGGTGTTGCTCAGCTTACCAAACTTGCTGTTCAACTCAGCAGCAAACGAAGTAAAGCGGAACTCAGAGATATACCGGCTTGAGAGCGAAGACATGCTGTAATCGGTATTGCTGCCATAGGAGTTCTGGTTACCGCCATATATAATAGAGGTACGATTACTACCTATACTACGTGAGGCAGAAGCTGGATTAGACTCCTTGCGGTTCGACTTCGTGAAGCGGATATTGAACTTGTGGTTCTCATTGATATTCCAGTCGACACGGGCCAGGATACGATAAGCGGGAGCCTTCAGGTCATAGTTCTGCCAAGGGCCAGTCTTCAGTCCATAAGTATTTTGCAGATAGTTGGACAGACTCTCCAGTTCATTGATTCGCGGACGGCGATTAGTGGCAGTATATGGTGTACTACCATTACCAGCCTTAACAGCAGGACCAGTAACCAGATTATCTTCAATCTCACCATTCACAAAGAAGAATAGTTTATCCTTCAGGATAGGACCACCAAGTGACAATCCAAAAGTATAGTTATGTCCATCAGCAATGGGGAGTTCGGTATCGCCTATCTTCTTACCCTTCAGAGATGAACTTGTAAGATAGGTATAGGCAGACCCCTTGAACGTGTTGGTACCACTCTTTGTAACAGCATTTACGCCACCACCTGTAAATCCGCTCTGACGTACATCGTAAGGAGTAATCGAAACTGTCATCTGTTCCAAAGCATCGAGCGAGATAGGTGTTCCACCTCCAGGAAGCGGAGAGGGTTCCATACCAAAAGAATCATTGAACGAAGCACCATCGATGGTAACACTCGACTGACGATAGTTTCCGCCACCAATAGCCATACCGCTGGCAGAACTTGATTGTGGCGTCATCTTCATAATGTCGAGCATAGAACGACCCACATTAGGAACAGCAGCCATCTGGTTTGCATTAAGATTAGTCACAGCTCCACTACGATCAGAGCGCATGGTATTATTAGCTTTTGCAGTAATAACCACCTCCTGCAGCAGCTCAGATCCCTCACTCAGCGTGGCATCTACTACGGCGTTCTGACCCAATGCCAGCTGGATATCAGTAAACATGCTGGTCTGGAAACCTATATACGAGATTTCCACCTCGTAAGGGCCTCCAGCACGCATACCAGTAATGGTATAGCGACCATCGATATTTGTCACAGCACGATATACCGATCCCGAGGGAACATGCTTGGCTGTTACAGTGGCACCGATTGCTTCCTCACCATCTGCCATAACGATACCCGTAATTCCAGAAGTGGTAACCTGTGCGATAGCAGCAATAGAAGCCATCAACAGTGTTAAAGCCAATATGAATAATCTCTTTTGCATTTCGTTTATGAATTGGTTATTATCTGTTGCAAAGATAAACAATTAATCTTATAATTGCAACTTTTATCCCATTTATTTCAAAAAAAAGACTCCCAATGCCTAAAACATTGGGAGTCTTCGCTAATTATTTGAGTTTCACTTACTTCTCATGAGAGAAATATACACCACCATTAACCTGAGGTGTGCCCTTATAAGTAGACTTCGGACCGATAACGGTCAACTTATCACCTACCACGATTCCATTGGCAGCAATAGCACCCTTACGGGCATCGCCAGTAGCGCCCCAACCAGGATAGCAACCATATACATACAGACGGTTGGTACCATCGGTAATGTAGAGGTTACCATACTGATCGTTGGCAATTTCATCGATCTTACCACTTACCATATAGTAAACATCCTTTGCATCCTCCTTAGTAAGGAAGTCGGCAATGCTTACCTCTGTTACCTTGATAGAATTCTCCAGCTGAGCACCAGTCATCTGGGCAGTTCCCTTGTACTCACCACGCTTACCAACGAGTGTTACTACGTCGCCAACCTTCAGACCAGCCTTCTCGAAGTCGCCCTTAGAGCCTACGCCATAGACATAAACCTCGCCAGAGTAGTCCTTAATGTAGATGTTGCCATACTCAGCCTTTGCAATGCTGGTGATAACACCAGTCAGGCGATACTGAGTATTACCTACAGGAGCAGCCAGGAAGTCGGCAATGCTGCACTCTACGATAGCACCCTTCTGCTTGATGGTAGCCTGAGAGGTGTACTCCTTAGAACCATCGGTAGTCTTGAAGGTTACAGTCGTCTCACGATCGCCACCCTCATTCTTGGCAGCGGTAAAGGTAACAGTGGAATTAACACCAACGGTAGAAGAGGTAACACCGAGCCAGCTCTTAGCCTCAGCAGGGATCTCAACAGCCACGCCTGTGCCCTTGCAAGTGAGATAGGCAGTGATATCACCACCCTCTACAGGCAGAGGATCAGCGCTACTCAGAGAGTCACACTTGATAAGAGACTTCACAATCTTGATCACTGTTACATCGACAAGTTCAACGGTTGAACCATAAACGGTCTTCGGACCTTCAACTGTCACCTGATCACCAACCTCGAGACCCAGACTTGAGAAGTTCTTAGTGTTACCCTTGGCATCGAGCGTACCATAAATCGTAATCTCACCGGTACCATCGTTCAGATACCAGTTGCCATAAGTGGTATTATAGATGCCTGTGCAAATACCTGTCACGCGATAGGTTTTATCAGGACCGGCAATGATCTCTGCACAGGTGGCTACTGATGCCGACTGCAGGCCCTGAACAACCTTCAGGCCCTGTGTCTTGCCGTTACATATGAGGGAAAGCTCACAGTTGCGGCCAGAGTTGGCTGCAGCAGAGAAGGTAACGGTGCCACTTCCTGTACCAGAGGCAGGAGAAACCGTCAACCAGTCGGGAGCACCGGTAATGCTCCAGCTGCCTGCAGTCTCCACATTGATTGAAGAAGAGCCACCATTGGCATCGATAGAAATCATAGACTGCGACACACGAACCTCACTAAGATAGGTGGGATCGTTGTCCTGAGTACTACAGCCTGTGAACACAGCAGCTACGACTGCCATGAGAGACGGAATGAAATATCTGAGTTTCATATCTTTTTCCTTTTTACTTTATTACCTTTTTACTCTTAATTGAAGTAGTACTTGATACCAATAGAAGCATACCAGCACTGACCAAGCGAATAGTTGGGAGTCCAAGTCTCCGTCTTGCCGTTGATGGAAGCAGGCGTAGAGTAGGTGGCATAACCCTGAGGATCAATACCATCGTACTTCAGAATACGAGGATCAGTACCAATCTCCGGGTTGAGATACTTGGCTACGCCCCAAGCAGAATTAAAGAAGTTCAGAACGTTCTTCATATCGAATGTGAGCTGCAGGGTATGCTTGGTCTGACCAATCTCCAGCTTAAAGTCGTGCTTGTAGCCAAAGTCAATGCGGTGTACCCAAGGAGAATAGAGGCTATAAGCCTCGGCATACTCACCTTGGTGCTTGCTCAGATAGCTGTCGTTGTGAACATAGTCCATGAAACGATTCAGGTCGTCCTGAGTAGCAAAGCGGAATTCGCCTGTTCCTACGCCTACCTCGTTATCCCTTGGGATGTAGAGGGCATCGTAGTTATACCCGTCGCCATTGATATCATTAGCCATCATATAAGAGTAGTTGTAGCCACCGCGCCAGCCTTCGTATACAAGGTTATAGTGGTTGCCACACTTATCGTGAATCGTAGCAGAAGCAACAATACGATCGGGAGTTACATACTGAGAGTTGTGGAGCTTAATGTTGTTCGGACCCTCAACAGTAGGAACGTACGTGAATGCAGACTCAGCAGCAGAACCAGGCATACCGGTGATCTCCTTGCTCACGGTGTGAGTATAGGCTGCCATCAGACTAATCCAGTCGGCAGGCTGTGCCTTTAACTCGAGGGTAGCAGACCAACCGTAACCCTTGCTGGTGTTCTCAAGAACGAAAGCCTTAGTGTTTGTACGATAACCAGCAGGATAGAGCGGACGATTGTCAACACCATTGAAGCGTACAAAACCACCCACACTGGGGATACTCCAGTCAGAGATAGACACGCCATTGAGAGTTTTGTTGAAGATACCCTCAGCAGTTACAGTGAACGGGAAGTTGACGGGCAACTGATAATCGATAGCCAAAGAGGTCTTCCATACCTGTGGCATCTTGAAGTCGGGGTCGACACCATTGACAGCTGAAGGAACTGTTCCATCGTCTGGAGAAACCTTTGTAGGATAGCCCAGAGCATGGAGCTTATTGATCATATCCTCAACCTTGGTCATCGGACCACCAGCGAACTCATCCATGGTGAAACCCTTCTTCTTGGCATTGGCAGCGTTGATCTGTGCCTGATACTGTACGAGACCACCGTTGGTAGGCATGTTGGTGAAGAACACAAGGGGCAGACGGCCTGAGAAGAGACCTGTACCACCACGAACCTTCAGACTCTTATCACCAAATACGTCGTAGGTGAAGCCAAGACGCGGTGAGAAGGTGATGCTGTTCTTAGGCCACTTACCTGTATCAATGTTACGACCATCATAGTCGAGAGCGAGAATGGCGTTGTTGGTCATCAAATCGCTGTTGTTGAAGAACAAACCATCGACACGCAGACCGTAGGTCAACTTGAACTTATCAGTAACGTTCCACTCATCCTGAGCATAGATACCCGGACGATTGAACTGTACACGAGCAGCAGGCTTACTTTCTCCGTCGTAACCATAGGTCAGACAGAAGATCTCAGGTGTGCTGTTGAAAAGAGCAGCGGGATCGAGAACGCCACCAACATACATATCGTCAGTGATGTTGTAACGATAGTAACCAGAACCATTACGCATGTACTGGTTGTCGGCCATCTGATGCTCGAAGGTGATACCAGCCATGATCTTATGGGCACCCATATAATAAGTTACGTCGTCCTTGATGTTCCAAATGGTATTGTGAACAGCGTTGTTCCATGTGAACAGTTCATAACCGAGGGCCATGTAGTTGTCACCGTCCTTGGTGATATCGATGAAGGGGAACTCAGAAGAGTCTGTACCACGTATATCATCGAGCTTAGAGATGGTAGCCAGGAACTGGTTAGAGAGGTTCTCCGTCAGACGGCTATTCAAATCGAGTGACCAAGAGTGTACCTTGTTCTCCATCGAGTACATGGAGTTGGCAAACGACATAGACATCTGTGACATACGGCTACTAACCATACGGGAACCACCATCCATAGAAGTTCCGTTAGGAGAGTTCCATACGTTGTTCTTGGTATAGTTGTAACGCAGAGCCAAGTGATGCTTATCGGTGATGTTCCAGTCCAAACGGGCCATCAACTTATAGTTGCTCTCATCAGCTGGGAAGCTAGTCCAGCTACCAGTGTTATAACCATACTTGCTGGCCATATAGTCAGAAACAGCTTTCAAGTCCTTGTTTGTAGTACGAGAAATATAATTGTTAGCATCAGCCACACCATCCTCAGAACCTCTCCAACGGTTAACGATTGAAGGAATCTTGATCATTTCACCGTTGACAAAGAAGAACAGCTTGTTCTTGATAATCGGACCACCAAAGGTAAATCCGTAAGTTGTGGTCTGAGCCTTCTCACGGGCACCTGCAATCTGCTGACGCTTCACAGCATCACCCTGCATATTCTCGTTCTTATGATAAACATAAGCACTTCCCTTGAATGTGTTGGTACCAGACTTTGTGATAGCGTTTACACCACCACCGATGAAGTTTGTCTGACGAACGTCATACGGAGAAATCACCACCTGCAACTCCTCGATAGCATCGATAGAGATGGGGTTACCACCACCAGGAAGCTTATCGCTAAGACCAAAGTTGTTATTGAAGTTAGCACCATCAACGGTAAAGTTAGCGGTACGTCCGTCGGCACCAGCGAAGCTCATGCCGTTACCACCATAAGGTGAAAGACGAGTCACATCCGTAATTGAACGGCTAACCGTTGGCAGGTTGGTAATCTGCGCACTGTTAATGTTGGTGGCAGCACCGGTCTTCTCAGCGGCAAACTTCGAAGCCTTACCACTTACAACAACCTCAGCGAGCTCGTTGGCATCCTCTGAAAGGAATACTGAAAGGTTGTAAGTCTCAGCAAGCTGAAGGGTGATACCCTTCACGGTTTTTGGCTGGAAACCAATGTAAGAAATGGTCACTTCATACGGACCACCGGTACGCATACCCTGAATGGTAAAACGACCAGACGTGTTTGTCACAGCCGTATAACGAGTACCAGAAGGCTCGTGGACAGCAATGACAGTAGCTCCGATGACTTCCTCGCCGTTCATGTCGTCGAGAGTCACCTTTCCAGCCATACTTGAAGTTGTGATTTGTGCCATGGCAGTCAACGTCATCGTCAACAACACAGCAACCAGAAAGAGCAATCTTTTCTGCATAAAATTAGAACTGTTTTAATTAATTAATTAGTGGGACAAGTCCCAACAACGAAATTTCGGTGCAAATATAATGAAATTATTCGATATATTGTTATAAAACGGCAACTTTTTTTAAATTTAGTAAAAAGTCTTGCTTTTGCTCATTTTTTATAAAGAAAAAGTGAGACCTAAGCCCCACTTTCCTCATCATATTCAAAGTCGTCTAATTCCTCTATTTCTTCTTCATCAATATACTCAATATCTTCATCCTCACCTTCATCTGCCAATTCCTGGGCAAAGCGACTCATATCTTTATCGCGATGAACCAGCGTATCCTCAGATGTAATGACAGCAAGCTTATTGCTCTCCGCATTTAGCTCCCGCCAGAGAACATCCTTCAGTTCATCTAGGCCAAAACCAGTTACTGCTGATATGAAAACTACAGGAAGGTTTTGGGGGAGTGTTTCTTTCAACATCTCTATTAATTCTTCGTCAAGCAGGTCACACTTAGTAACAGCCAAGACACGATGTTTATCAAGCATCTCCGGATTGAACTGAGAGAGTTCGTTTAACAGAATCTCATATTCTCGTTTGATATCGTCAGTGTCGCCAGGCACCATGAATAGTAACAGAGAATTACGCTCAATATGACGGAGAAAACGAAGGCCAAGACCTTTACCTTCACTTGCCCCCTCAATGATGCCAGGGATATCGGCCATTACAAACGACTTATTATCGCGGTAGCCCACGATTCCCAACGAGGGTTCCATCGTTGTAAAGGGATAGTTAGCTATTTTGGGACGGGCATTCGACAATGAAGAAACCAACGTTGACTTACCGGCATTGGGGAAGCCCACAAGTCCTACATCAGCAAGTAGTTTCAATTCCAGGATAATGGTCATTTCCTGCATTGGCTCTCCTGGCTGAGCATAACGTGGAGCCTGGTTTGTGGCAGTACGGAACTGAAAATTGCCCAATCCTCCTCGACCACCTTTCAATAGGAGTACCTCCTGACCATCGTAGGTTACATCACATACATACTTACCTGTTTCGGCATTATAAACTACCGTTCCACAGGGGACGTCAATATACACATCCTTACCATCGGTTCCGTGGCATTTATCTTTACCACCATTGCCTCCATGTTCAGCAAATATATGACGCTCATATTTAAGATGTAACAGAGTCCAGTAGTTGTGGTTACCACGTAGGATAATGCTGCCGCCTTTGCCACCATCACCACCATCGGGTCCACCGTTGGGGTTATACTTCACATGACGAAGGTGCATCGATCCCTTGCCACCCTTTCCAGAACGGCAATAGATCTTCACATAGTCTACGAAATTAGATTCCATCAATAACCTTACATATATCTGCAAATATTCTATCGAGTTCACCTAATCCATCAATATGGAAGTGAACACCTTCTTTCTTATACCACTCAATAAGTGGCTGAGTCTGAGAATGATACACAACAAGACGTTTCTTGATTGTCTCCTCGTTGTCGTCAGCACGACCACTTTGCTGTCCACGCAAGATGAGGCGCTTCATCAACTCTTCCTCAGGCACCTCGAGTTCTATCATGGCAGCCACCTTGTCACCACGCTCATCGAGCATTTTCTTCAAAGCTTCAGCCTGCGGAATGGTGCGTGGAAAACCATCAAAGATAACACCCTTATGCTCACGTCCAAAAGAATCGTAAACCGATGCAAGAATGCTCACCATCAGATCGTCAGGAATCAGCTGACCATTATCAATGTAACCGGCAGCCGTCTTACCCAGTTCTGTACCTTTCTTTATTTCTGAACGAAGCACATCTCCGGTAGAGATATGGTTCAGTCCATACTTTTCAATCATCTTATCACTCTGAGTACCCTTGCCTGAGCCCGGGGCTCCGAAAATTACAATATTCTTCATTTTGTTATCCTAAATTTATTTTACTATTATTTACTCATTAATAATCGTATAAATATCCTTCAGACCTCTAGCCTGCTGATCATAATCCAAGCCATATCCTAAAATAAAATCATCAGGAATACTAAAAGCAACATAATCCAGATTGATATCTTCCTTCAGCTTGCTTGGTTTAAAGAAAAGGGTGCAGATATGAATGGATTCCGGGTTACGTGTACCCAGCGACTCTATCATCTGTTTCATGGTGAGACCACTCTCCACAATATCTTCTATTATAATCACCGTACGATTAGTCAAATCCTCGTTGATACCGAAGACCTCCTTGATTTTGCCCGTTGAGGTGGTTCCCTGATAGGAAGCCAACTTCACAAAAGATATCTCACAAGGTATAGTTATCTCACGGATTAAATCGGCTGCAAAAATAAAAGCGCCATTCAACACGCCCAACAATAGTGGGTTTTTACCCTCCATGTCCTTACTAATCTGCTGAGCTAAAGCCTTTACACGTTCCTTTATTTCGGCCTCTGTGATGGAAGTCCTGAATGACTTATCCTTTACTTTAATGATACTCATACGCTGAAAGAATTAAAAATTTGTGCAAAATTACAAAAAAACTTTCAAACTCTGCCATTTGTTAGCATATTTTTCGTATTTTTGCACCTATGAAAATATTCACGAGTGCCCAGATTCACGAACTGGACAAATTTACAATAGAAAAAGAGCCCATCAAAAGTATCGATCTGATGGAGCGTGCAGCCAAGGCTATCACCCAGGCAATCACAGAAGTTTGGAGCAACCAAACACCTGTTATCATCTTTGCTGGTCCAGGAAATAATGGCGGCGATGCCCTTGCCGTCGGAAGGATGTTATGTGATAAAGGTTATGAGGTAAGTGCCTATCTCTTCAACGTTACCGGTAATTTGTCTGACGATTGTGCTACGAATCGGAAGCGTCTATACGACAAGAAATCGAAGGCACTTATTGAGGTTACTCAGGAGTTTGAGCCACCACAGCTTGAGGCTGGCACACTCGTCATTGACGGCCTTTTCGGTTCTGGACTCAACAAGCCCTTAGCAGGTGGATTCGCCTCACTCGTGAAATATATCAATTCATCTCCTGCTAAGGTTGTCAGCATTGACACGCCCTCAGGTCTAATGACTGAGGATAACACCTACAACGTACGTGCCAACATCATTCGTGCAGATCTTACACTAACTCTCCAGCTACCAAAACTGTCTTTCTTATTTCCTGAGAACCAGCAGTTTATAGGAAAATTAAAGGTGCTAGACATCAGACTCAGCAAGGAAGGTATGGAGAAGATTGACGCTAACTATACCGTTATTGAAGAAAACGATATCAGAAAGAGACTACTTCCTCGCGATCCGTTTGCACATAAAGGGAAAATGGGCAATGCCCTCATCATCGCTGGCAGTTATGGTATGGGCGGTGCTTCTGTACTCGCCACAAAAGCATGTTTACGTGTCGGTGCCGGAAAAGTTACTACCCATACTCCCAAGCGCAATAGTATGATTCTGCAGATTAGTGTCCCGGAGGCTATCATCCAATTCGACAGAGAGGAAACTATCTTCTCTGAGGCTGTCGACACTGAGGATTTCAAGGCTGTAGGTATTGGTCCCGGACTGGGTACCAGCGAACAGACGGCAATTGCCATTATCGCCCAACTTCGACGCACTCAGTGTCCACTCGTAGCAGACGCCGATGCCATCAACATTCTCTCTAACCACCGAGCATGGCTCCAACAACTGCCTAAGGGAATTATCATGACTCCTCATCCCAAAGAGTTCGACCGCTTGGAAGGTCCCAGCACAGATAGTTTTGAAAGACTAATGAAAGCCCGTGACCTCGCACAGCGTCTCCAAGCCTATATTATGCTTAAAGGTCACCACACTTCGCTTTGCTTACCCGACGGACATATTATGTTTAACTCCACTGGCAATGCTGGTATGGCAACAGCCGGCAGTGGTGATGTGCTCACTGGCATCATCACCGGTCTTCTGGCTCGAGGTTACAAACAAGAAGATGCTTGTATCGTTGGTATGTATCTTCACGGATTGGCTGGCGACATCGCTGCTCGCGAACTCGGTGAAGAGAGTGTCATCGCCAGCGACTTGATACAGTACCTTCCTTTAGCGTTTAAGCGATTAAAAGAGTAATCTCCGCATTAAACGTTTAAATCCAATACAAAACGTGCACCTTTGGTGAACTGTGGATCTATAGCCAGGTCACCATTCATATTTTGTGCCATCTGCTTACAAATTGGCAGACCAAGTCCGTCACCTGTAGTAAGATCCCTTATTTCAAGGAAAGGCTTAAACACGTCGTCATGTTTCTCCTCAGGAATACCACATCCTGTATCCGAAACCATGAACTGGTACTTATGCGGGCTACGTTTTTTGAAATCCAACCAGATGTTTCCACCTGCAGGCGTATATTCTGCCGCATTGGTAAGAAGATGCATCAGAATGTGTGACACATATTCCTTATTAATATTAACATTCATCTTAGGTGCATTGACTGTCAAAGTTACATTGCTCTTCAATCTGTCACGTACCTCTTCTTTCAGATTTTCACAGAACTGCTGAATCTGTACCTCTTCCAACTCCAACTCTGTGTCTGCATTATTCTGAAGTTCTGACAATGTCTGAATTCGGTTTGAGAAATCAAGCAAAGCCTTCACCTCAGGAATTCGACCATCGAGTTTTTGCAGTGTGGGCTCTAACTGAGCTGAGATATTACTAATAAACTTGGCCTTCAGTGCATCGCTATCCTGAGCCATTTTGATAGTTTTCTTCTGTTTACGTGTCAACAAGATGAAACGCATCAGTACAACACCGCCTACCACCAAAGCCGCAGCCAGCGCACCTGCCAGAACACAGAGACCTATAATGATGGCCGAGCGCAAAGTCAACGAACTATCCTTCTCGGAGATAGCCGCCTCATTATCTGCGATCTGTTGCTTCAAAGCATTTATCTCATCAGCATGTTTCAAGGCATTTGCAGAATCTTTCCATGCAATATAGTTGCTATACGACTGAGCCACCATATTTGCATTATTACTCTTACGGCCATTGGCAATCAGTGTCTGATATACCTCATCCACCTTTCCATATTCCTTCTGGGCAGTAAGTTTATTAGCCATTTCCTTAAAGACAGCATTGCCTTGTGCATTCTGTCCAAACGTATAATAATAGATCGCCTTGGTGTAGAGCAAATCATTCTTCACAGATTCATCACTAGTCTGAGCAGCCAAATTCTCTAAAATAGCGAGTTGATCCTTTGCGCTCTCACTCTTCCTCAGTTTCATATACATCTGCACACGCTCCTTGGTTACCAAATAGTGTGATGCAGCTTTCGCACTGGCCGATTGTTTGCCTGAATTGATGGCTTCATCAGCACGGCGCAACAAATCAAAAGCTTCTTTATAAAAGTTTTCCTTATAATATAAAGCCGTAGCCTTGACAGCACATTCTACACCTTGCGCTATCTGACCTTTATTATAATAGTCATTAAATGCATGGATATACAACGATCGTGCATTGGCGATATTCTGCTTAGGATCTACGGCCTCAGCACGCTTTTGCAAGTCACTCTTTTCTACCTGCTGAGCACCAACATAGCCACAGCAAAACATCAAATTCAGAAATAGGAAAAATACTTTTTTGTTCATTGTAGTCAATATATGCATTATAATCAATGTGCAAAATTAAACAATTATTTGAATTCTTCCAAATAAATTGTTAGTTTTTTGCTACAAAAAAAAGAAACCGCATGTCAGGTATACTCCTGCATGCGGTTAAACTTTTACTAAAAAGCCCTATTATTATCCGAGCTTGCCGTCTGAACCGAGTACGTTCACAATCTTGTGGATGTACATCTTCTTCATATTCTCACGAGCGGGCTTCAGATACTGGCGAGGATCGAAGTGATCGGGATGCTCAGCCAGATACTTACGGATGGCAGCAGTCATAGCCAGACGAGAGTCAGAGTCAATGTTGATCTTGCAAACAGCGCTCTTAGAAGCCTCGCGGAGCTGCTCCTCGGGAATACCTACTGCGTCGGGCAGGTTACCACCGAACTTGTTGATAGTGTCAACCTCGTCCTGAGGAACTGAAGAAGAACCGTGAAGAACGATGGGGAATCCA
>CADBVZ010000027.1 GCA_902798285.1 uncultured Prevotella sp.
CTGCCGAAGTCATTCATGAACCAGAACACCGTATTCCTGCTTATCACCGCCATGGCTGCAAACTTCTACCGATACATCGTGGCATTGCCGCTCATGGCCTTGATTCCAAAGAGGACGGCCATGAGCGGAGAAAGTTAAATTAAAGTGCTGCGGAATTTAGGTATAATATAATAAGGTGTCAACAGAGGGTGACTAGCTTATTATGTTGAAGATCGTAACGGATGGGGTGAGAGAAGAAGATACACTGAGACAGTTAAGCAGATAAAGCAATACGAATACACCTGTAGAAGAACCTAAAGTATAGGAACATAAAAAAGGGTCACCAAAGTGACCCTCCGTTTTATTAACTTACTAGCAAATCCCATTTATTGAAAAATGGACTGCAAAGGTAATGCTATTTCTTGAAAAACACCAAAAGAAATAGGAGAAAGATTGCGCTTTTCATTTTTTGAATGCATTTATTTGGTATTATGATGTTTTTTTGTTATCTTTGCAGCGTGATTGCGGGGAGAAATCCGTAATTCACATTTTGATGCTCGTTGGTGGGCATCAGTAGTTGTTTCTTACTCAACAGAAATAGAGGCAAATAAAATTTTTCACGAGAGAACAACTATCATACTTGCGTATCCCGAAAGGGATGGCGTGAGTGTGGTGGTATTTACTCGTGAATAGGCTCGATTTGCCTCTTGCCTTGTTGAGTTTAACCAATTCTACTCACGCTTTCCATTTAATAATATATATAAAGCCTTTGTGATTGTTAAATCAGTCCGAGGGTAATCATTAAATAAATTAAAACCATATGAAAAAATTGACATTCAATCAAATCGAGCATTGTTGCTTGAGAGTTCAGGAGGCCACTACTGAGGTTTGTGATGGTCTCCGAGGAGTATTCAAAACCACTGCCAAGAAAGGAGGTATCGTATGGATACGTTAAGAGAAAAAATGCTAACGCTTAACGCGGCCATCAAAGACTACAATGATCCGGAAAAGGTTCATAACGACTTCATGAAAGCACAAAAGGCCTTGTATTTTGCCATCTGCATAGAGGGCGTCAAGAACAAATTGGTAACGTATAAGGCCAATCTGGAGAAGAGAATCTTTGAAGAGTTGTTTAGCCCGGATTTCTTTGATATCATGCGAGAGGCCAAATGGCTTAAAGGCCAAAGACTAGAGGAAGAACTGCTTTCAAATCAGGACAAGCCTCTGAGTGCTTTTGGCATCGCCGAAGAGGTTGATGGCCATCAGACTAAGACCTCCCTCGATCTCTATCATTGGATAGAGCAGAACATTGAGGAGATGAGGGCTTTATTCAAGAGCATCCGAAAGTTAACCTTTAAACTACCGCCTGAGAGTTTTGCGGCTGTCTATGAAAAGCAGAGCCAGAAAGTCGATATGGAATGGGTGGAGAATATCTTTAATGATAAGATGCTGAGTGTTGGCAAACTGACTTTCGAAAAAGTACAGGCATTCCGTACCAGGGCGGTGGCTGAATTTATCAATAAAGGGCTGCTGAGATATGCTTATAGGCCTACAACGGAAGAGATTGCCGAGGTGGATTTTGAGAGAGTGAAGCGGGAATTGCCACCTGATTTTGAGTTTAAAGACTTCTTCGTAGAGCATTGCGCCATATTCAAGAAGATGTTTAAATGGGTAGGGAAAGCCTTGGTTATCGACATAGAGAACTATGGAAAATATATCTGCCTGCATATGTCGAAAATGACCGAGGGCGAACTGCTGGAGTTCTACATACTGGAGAAACTGCTGAAGATGATTAATGAAGCCATCAAGAATCTGACACCAAAGGAAAAGAATAAGGCTATTGAAGAACAGACGGAACCCGTGGACATGGATGATGAATATTTCGCGGAGAAAATGGCTGATGCCTTAAAAGAGGTAGAAACCTATATGTGGGGACAGAGTTCTCACGCTGTATTATTCTGCGCTCTGAGAGATAATCATGGATTTACGGATAACATGAGTCGCTATGAGAGAATACATAAGAAGCTGTCTGAAAAGAGAAAAATGCAATGGGCTTGCCCGGAGGGAACACTTAGGGTGGCTTTCAGCAATAATTCTTATTATAAGACGTCAGTAACAAGATGGAAGGCCATGGATGTCCCCCAAAGAGCAATAACACTACTTGATAAATTTGAAGCGATTTTCGGCTCATAGTTTTACGCTACCTTTACACTTAGTTTAACAACTACCTTTACAGTTTTACAATTTACTTTTACACCCCCGTAAACTCTTTGCGGGGGTGTTTTTTTGTGCCTAATTTTGCCGACGCAAATCAGCAAGTAAGTGAAAGTCCGGACTGCTGAACGCTGATATCAAAGAACAAAAATAAAATAAGGTAAAATGAAAGTTCAGTTAGAATTAAACAGCCATTCCATTGGCATCAAAGTATGTTGCGCATCATGCGCTCACAAATGCGTCAGTAACGAAGGACTTCAAATCTGCAAGCCGTTTCGTAAGTATGTATACAGAACAAACAGCTGCGAGTTTTGGTTGATGAATCGTAAACTCGACAAAGCAGGCGCCCGATGGGGTAAGATCAAGAAGAAGGAGTATCTGAAGTATGTGGCCAAGATACGCGCACTGGAGAGTCAGAGAATAGAAGAAGCGGAGGCCAAGGGTATAACCCTCTGCATGCTGAAGACCAAGACTATCCGCAAAAAGTACGAGAAGTTGTATGGAGAAATCTACATGGAGTTTTAATTAAAAGTAAAAAGTAAAAAGGTAAAATAACAGAGTTGGATAGGTGAGCGGAGGAAAAGTATCCGGATGTAATTGAGCTCAAACTAAAACTTCGCTTTTCCCGCTAAGACTCACAAATTCAACAACATGAAAGATTCGATTAAGAGAGAGCAGAGTCAAACAGGTTTGAACTCTGCAGAGCGTGAGAATTTTGGACCGAAGGTCAAAAAATTCATTGAAATTTTAAACGCCGACGCAGCTCTCAAGTTGCTGAAGGCAGGTAAGAAACTGCAGGGTGTGCTCTATATTGATGAGAGTACAGGGGTATTAACCTATAAGCCCAACAATCCACCCTCGAAGATAACGAAAACGGATTCATTGATGGGGTATACCGACTTCGGTCGTGTAACCGAGAATTCCAAGTTCGTGAAAGTCTATGAACTTTATCCTAAGATGATGGGCGTAAAACGCATGTCAAGGGCCATAGACCGAGAGGCTGATGATGTGAAAGACATCATCGCAAGCCGTGAGATTATTGATAGAGTTTAACCATTTAAAATCGACATTAACATGGAAACATTAGTGATGATTCAAGAGGTGGGCGCATACTCTGAGCGCCAGTATCAGAAGCAAAACGGCGGCTCAGAATACTTTAAGAGTCGTGGTGTAACGATGAAGCATGGTGGCGACACAATCTATGGAGAAATGACGGGTGAATTGGCATCGAAAAATCGCGACACGCAGTTCTCTAAGCAAGTGCCTTACGTGGTGAAGGGATTCTGGAAACATCGCACGTGGGAAGACCAGAACCACCAGGTACGTCATGAGAATGCATTCTATATTACTGACCTTCAAACGCTCTAGCTTATGGGATTTTGTTATCAGAAGAACTTTTTCAATCCAACGTTGCCAGTAGACGAGGCCCAATTTTGGGCCCTCGTCAAGGCAACCAAATGGAATGAGTCGATCGATAAGTATCGAGAGACTGGAGCCCCGAAACTGAAACGAGGACTGCCAGCTTTTATCTTCCAGGCTACCTTCGACGAAACCGAATCAAAGAAGGGCGTTGTTGGCGCATGGCGCAAGCAATCGGCCACCCGATTGACGGGCCTTGTGGTGATGGATATTGACCACATTGATAACCCGCTTACCATCTATCAAGGCTGGATAGAGAAGGGGCTTGACTGGAAGGCTCTGGGCATAGTGCTCATCTATATCACGCCATCGGGCAAAGGACTTAAAATAGTTTTTAAATCCCGCCTGGATTGGGGAAACCTGATCGATAACCAGCATGCCATGGCCGAGGTGCTCGGGGTGGAAGTAGATGAGAGTTGCAAGGACTCAAGTAGAATGAGTTACATTTGTAAAAATGATGACATTTTGTATTTGGACAATGAATTATTTACGTATGAGAACAAAGATTTTGCTGAGAAATTTGAGCCTGAGTATCGCGCTAATCATTCTGGCGCTACTAAGACTGTTGCTGTGGCCGCTAAGAATGCTCAACAAGGGATTGGCGAAGAGCGGACAGTGGACGCTGAGCAAGTGGAGAACAACGATGTAAAATGGCGTGGGTATGATATTCAAGGTATTATTGATGCTCGGTATGGGGACAAACTGCCCTGCAAAGATGACAGCAACAGACATACAGAAAGCCTTAAGTTGGCAACCGACCTACTACTTATGCTCGACGGCGACAAAACCGCAGTACAGAAAATCGTCGAAGCCCAACCATGGGTCCAAGAAATCATTGATGAACGAAATGAAGATGTTGGGCAGACGATCTCGTCGGCAGCGGATTGCGTGGCACAGAAAGAAAAGAAATATGCGGGATCGCTGCCATCCAAAGCCATGCTCGAGGCGGTGAAGAGTTTCACAGGCCTTAATTACCAGGAGATTGTGAAGGGTGCGTCCCATCAAGCTCAGGGAGCGCAAGATAATAATGACTCCTATATGGAGCAGAGATTATCGGAGTGGGGCGCAGAGATAGAGTCGTTGTGGGATGAATTTCCTTTACTAAAGGATGTGTGCGCAGGGCTGAAACCTACGCAATATCCAGCAGCTCTGTTTACCGCTGGTGGCATTCTGATGACGCTGATGACGCGCTGTTGGTATCGCTTCTACCACAAGCCTCAGAATGAACGCAGGTTGAACTGCTCACTGTTTGTGATTGGTCATCCCGCCAGTGGAAAGTCGATGGCCGACGATCTGTATAAGATTCTGGCAGAGCCCATGGTGGAAGCTGACAAGGCGGGAAAAAAGGCGCTCAACGACTATAAGAACTCTACGAAAAAGAAGGCAGCCAACAAGGAGGGTAAGGACAAACCCAAGGTGACCATCCGCATTCACCCTGCTCGAACGGCCAATGGCCAGTTTATCACTGACATGATTAACGCCAAGGAGAATGTGAATGGTAAGGAGATTCAACTCCACATGTTCACCTTTGATACGGAGCTGGATAACTCGATAACCTTACAGAGTGGGGGCTCATGGATCAACAAACTCTCGATGGAACTGAAAGCCTTCCACAACGAGGAAGATGGACAGATGTACATGAACCTGGATTCGCCTGTAGACAACTTCAATGTGACCTGGAACTTCATCTACACGGGTACGCCCATCGCGCTGAAGAAGAAGGTTACTGAGCAGAACTTTGGCTCTGGTCTGAGCACGCGACTGGCTGTATTGCCCATGCCCAAGACCAACTTCGAGATGCTGGACTATGAGGACGAAGAGCATGTGGACTGGGAGCGCCTAAAGCGCATGAAAGAGTGGGCCTACAAGCTCGACAAGCGAACGGGACAATTGCCCGTGAAGCCCTTGGTGCGCCATCTGTGGGAGTGGACGAAGAATCGTATGGAGGACTGTGCTGAGGACAACTCGGAAGCCAATGAGTTGATGTTGAAACGTGTGGCCTACCATGGACTGAACTACGCAGCGCCTTTCGTAGACATGCGCCACTGGAGTAGCCTGAAGCAGGATGGTAATTACTGGACTGGTGAGTACGAAGTGGATGAGACAGACTGGAAGCTCTGCGAGCTGATAGCCCGAATCCAGTACGCCACGCAGCAGCATTTCTTCGGAGTGATGGCTGAGAAATACTTTGACGACATGAACGGCGATGTGCAGATTACTGGTAAGCGCCATCGTCAGAAATCTGTGGATGGATACAATCGTTTGCCAGAGATTTTCACCCGAGAAGACGTGATGAAGTGCTTCGGCTACAAGAACGACAATGGAGTGAACGGCAAGATCAAACGTCTAGTAGACGATAAGATGATCGTTGTAAGTGAGACATTTGTGGAGGATGGGCGTCAGCATTTCAAATATAAGAAAGTTGGTAAAATGTAATGTGCCCAAATTCCCAAATTCCCAAATTCCAAAATTGCAAAACGTTTTTTTTAAATGGAAAAAGTAAGTATTAATAAGAACATGCACCTCTCCGAGCATTTTACGCTCGGGGAGGTTACGAAGACGAGCCACAAAACAGCTGATGGTAATATTCCAAGCCATGTGGCGATAGAGAATCTGAAGAATATCTGTGAGAACTGGCTTGAAGACCTTCGATACAGCCATAGTACGCTGTATGGTGATGGTGAAGAACCGATCATTATTACCTCGGGTTATCGCTCGCCGGAAGTGAATAAATTGGCTGGTGGATCGCCTACAAGCAATCATCTAACGGGTTGCGCCGTAGATATTCGATGCATCGGGGTAGAGCAGGCCTTGCGCTATGCCAACATCCTTCTCGATATCGCTGATGGCACAAAACGAGACTTTGATGAGTTATTCATCGAGCGAAACGCCAAGCGTCATTATTGGATTCACTTCGCAGTAAGGCCAAAAGATAATCGGAGAAAGGTTGCGATTTTGCGAGGGTAGATGAACTTGTTCAATCTACCGAGCTTTAGCAAGCTCGAACGAAGTTCAAAATAGACTTTAGTATAGGTTAAATCATTAATTTAATTAGTTATGAACACAGTAGAATCAATTTTGAAACTGACAGAACAGTCAGAAATGGCGAAAAGACTCGCAAAAGAACCAACCATAAAGGAGACTTCTATACTTTAATTCTTACAAAGTAGTTTTCGTTATCCGGGTGACCACGAATGGCAGGTGTGGAGGAAGTCGCTGCACGAATTCGCGCAATACTTATTTAAATAAACAATAATCCCTCGGCAAACTGCCGAGGGATTATTGTTGGGGGATTTCTTATCGGCCGAGGCCTGAGATGCGGGCCTGGATCTTAGCGACGTAAGCATCGATGGTGGCGATGGCTACGATGTTGACCACATCGCGAACGGATGCACCGAAGTCGATGAAGTGGATGGGCTTCTTCAATCCCATCTGGATCGGGCCAATGATCTCGGCATCGCTACCCAGCATCTGCAGCATCTTGTAAGATGAGCGGGCAGAGGTAAGGTTGGGGAATACGAGGGTGTTGACCTTCTTGCCCTTCACGCGGGTGAAAGGATACTCCTGATCGCGCAGCTCATTGTCGAGGGCGAAACCAAGCTGCATCTCACCATCGATGGGCAGATCGGGATAGAGCTCCTGCATGGCCTTCACGGTGTCCTTCACCTTCAGCGCACCATCGCTGGTGTTAGAACCGAAGTTAGAGTGGCTGACGAGGGCGATGACGGGCTTCTCGTTGAAGAAGCGAACGGCTGTGGCAGCCAGCTTCGAGATGTCGAGCAGCGTCTCGCGGTCGGGGTTCTCATTGACGAGGGTATCGGCCACGTAATAGGTGCCCTTAGGCGAATTGATGATATGCATGGTGCCGAAGTGCTTGAACTCAGGACGGATACCAATGACCTCATTGACTACCTTGATGGTGTTAGAGTACTTGGTGTAGAGACCGGTAATGAATGCATCGGCATCGCCCGTCTCAACCATCATCATACCGAAGTAGTTGCGCTCGAACATCTTATCGTTGGCCTCCTGGAAGGTGTAGCCTTCGCGCTGACGCTTCTCGGTAAGGATGCGGGCATAACGCTCGCGGCGCTCCTGCTCGTTGGGGTGACGCAGGTTGACAATCTCGATGCCCTCGAGGCTCAGGTCGAGACTCTGGGCGAGTTTGGTAATCACCTCGTCGTTGCCCAGCAATACGGGCTGACAGATACCTTCGGCCTTGGCTGTAACGGCGGCCTTGAGCATGGTGGGGTGAACACCCTCGGCAAACACAACGCGCTGAGGATGAGCGGCGGCGGTGGAGTAGAGCTTCTGAGTAAGCTTGGTTTCCTGACCCAGCATGACGCTGAGCGAATCCTTGTACTCCTCCCAGTTGGTAATGATTTTGCGGGCCACGCCGCTATCGATGGCTGCCTTGGCAACGGCCGAAGACACCTCGGTGATGAGTCGTGGATCGACGGGCTTCGGAATGAAGTAGTCGCGACCGAAGGTGAGGTTGTTCACATGATAGACATCGTTTACCACATCGGGCACGGGCTGCTTGGCCAGATCGGCGATGGCGTGAACGGCTGCCAGCTTCATCTCCTCGTTGATGGCTGTGGCGTGAACGTCGAGAGCACCACGGAAGATGTAGGGGAAACCGATGACGTTATTGATCTGGTTGGGATAGTCGGTACGACCCGTTGACATCAATACGTCGGGACGAGCCTCCATGGCATCCTCGTAAGAAATCTCGGGCACGGGGTTGGCCAGTGCGAAGATGACGGGATCCTTGGCCATGGTCTTCACCATATCCTTAGAGAGCACGTTACCCTTAGAGAGGCCTACGAACACATCGGCACCATTCACAGCCTCGGCGAGGGTGTGGATATCAGTACGCGAGGTGGCGAAGAACTTCTTCTGCTCGTTGAGGTCCTGACGCTCGGTAGAGATGACACCCTTGGAATCGAGCATCACGATGTTCTCCTTCTGAGCACCGATGGCCATATAGAGTTTGGTACAGCTGATGGCGGCAGCGCCGGCTCCGTTGACCACGATCTTCACTTTCTTGATGTCCTTGCCGATGACCTCCATGGCATTCTTCAGACCGGCGGCAGAGATGATGGCTGTGCCGTGCTGGTCATCGTGCATCACGGGGATGTCGAGGGTCTTCTTGAGGCGCTCCTCGATGTAGAAGCACTCAGGGGCCTTGATATCCTCGAGGTTGATACCACCAAAGGTGGGAGCGATGCGCTCTACTGCCTCGCAGAACTTCTCGGGATCCTTCTCGGCTACCTCGATATCGAATACGTCGATACCACCGTAGATCTTGAAGAGCAGACCTTTACCCTCCATGACGGGCTTGCCGCTCATGGCGCCGATGTCGCCCAGACCGAGTACGGCAGTACCGTTAGAGATAACGGCTACCAGGTTACCCTTATCGGTGTACTTGTAAGCTGCGTCGGGGTTCTCCTGAATCTCCAGACAGGGATAGGCCACGCCGGGAGAATAGGCGAGACTCAGGTCGGTTTGTGTACGATAAGCCTTGGTGGGCTTTACTTCAATTTTTCCAGGGCGTCCGCTCTCGTGGTATTCGAGGGCCGCTTCTTTCGAGATCTTTACCATAACTTCTGTGTATTATTAATAATCTTTTTACCTCTTTTAATGAAAATTTGGCTGCAAAAATACAAAAAAGTATTCAAAAACATTTGTGTTTTTAGTTTTTTTTATACCTTTGTCGCGCAAAACGTATGAATATGCAAAAAACGAAGAGTATTTCACTTTACAAACAGCAATTGAGGACAAAAATCCTCGAGACGGCCATTGTGGCTTTTGCCAAGGAAGGCATCAAACAGGTGAAGATGGACGACGTATCGAAAGACTTGAGCATATCGAAACGTACGGTCTATGAGATATTCGGCAACAAGGAGCAGTTGCTGTATGAATGTGTGGAGCATTACTACACCGACCGGGCAGCGCGGATGCAGGTGAAAGCCGAGCACTGCAAGAACGTGATGGAGATTCTGCTGTCGACCTATAAATTAAAGGTGAATGAGTTTAAGCAGACGAATCCGCAGTTTTATTCCGACCTGAAGAAATACCCCAAGATACAGGAATTCCTGGACGAGCAGCATGTGCTGATGCGCGCCAAGATGCAGAAGTTTTTTGAGCGTGGCGTGAAAGAGGGCTACTTCCGTAAAGACGTGAACTACGAGATAGCCGGACACATGTATGACGCCTTGGGTGAATACATGGTGAACAAACAGTTGTATCGCCAATACCAGATAGAGGACATTTTCCACAATCTGATATTCGCATCGCTGAGAGGTTTCTGCACGGACAAAGGCATCGAGGCGATAGACAAAATGATATGATAAAAACATAATTAATCCCAGCCAAGCGGCTGGGATTAATTGTAGCTGGGATATTTGTTACTGATGCTGTTCGCGGAGCAGATCATTGACCGTCTTAACGGGATTGAAGGTGCCGAGGGGCACTTCAACGAAGACGGTGCTCCAGTTGCTCATGGCACCATTCCAAAGACCCGGTAACTCTAAGGCTTTCAGTTCCTTACCAGCTTTTGATTTAGAAGAAATGAAACCTGTGGTCTTGTCGACGAACTCGGGCAGATTGAAGGGCTGACCCTTGTAATCCTTCACGGCGCAAACCAGGTCGACGGGGTTGAAGTGAGTGCCCTGGGTGAACATCTTCATGTAAGCCTCATTGTTGGTATCAATCTGGCTGCTCTCCAGAATCTGGAGCGATACGGTGCCATCCTGATTATAGGTGAGGAACGGACCACCGCCTGGCTCGCCTACATTCTTTACTACGCCACACACGCGCATGGGGCGGTTCAGCTTTTCGCGCAGATAAGCGGCATCCACCTTGCGGCCCTTGGCATCGGTGCAGAGGTTCTTGGCTACGAACTCGGCAATCTCGGCAATCTGGGCATCGCTGGCTCCGGCATCGAGCACACGCAGATACTCGAAGGCCTGCTTCTGCAGCGATACGAGCACACCGGCAATCACCTGTTTCCACTCTACGGTTTCGGGCTTCAGACGATCGGGCACCACATTATCGATGTTCTTGATGAAGATAACATCGGCATCGATCTCATTGAGGTTCTCGATGAGGGCACCATGACCACCCGGGCGGAAGAGCAATGAGCCATCGTCGTTGCGGAACGGGGTGTTATCGGGATTGGCGGCAACGGTATCGGTAGAAGGTTTTTGTTCTGAGAAACTGATATCGTACTTGATGCCGTACTTCTGGGCGAAGGTGTCGGCCTTCTCGGCAACCTTGGCCTTGAAGAGCTCCATGTGCTCGTGGCTGACGGTAAAGTGAACATGAGCCTCGCCATTGGAAGCAGCATAGAGCGCACCCTCAACGAGGTGTTCCTCCATCGGGGTACGTGGGCCATCGGCATACTTGTGGAAGAGCAGCAAGCCCTTGGGCAGCTGACCATAGTTCAGACCCTCGGCCTTCAGCATATTGGCAGCCACAGCCTTGTAGTTACCCTCGGCCATGAGGGCCTTGATGCCCTTGCCGTTGTTCTTCTGACAGGCAGCATCGAGTGCATCGAAGAAGGCAAACTTATCGATAGAGTCGAAATACTTCTTCTCGAAATCGGTGGTGGGCACATCATAATCGGCATCGACGAAAGCGAACATGTTCTTGAACATGCGGCTGGCGGCACCCGATGCAGGCACGAACTTCACAATCTTATTGCCTGCGGCCTTGTACTGGTTCCATACCTCCTCGAGCTGCTTGCGCTCATCGGCATTCGGAGCTATGATGCCCTTACCGATTCCGGCGGCTGCCTCCAGCTTCAGGAAGGGGAAACCTGTCTTAAACTCGTTTAACTGATTCTCGATTTGCTCAGGGGTGATACCCTTCTGGGCGATTTGTTTTAAGTCCTGCTGTGATAACATATTTGTGGTATATTAGTTAAAATTATGGGGCAAAGATACAAAAAATAATGAATAATGAACAATGAATTGTGAATAATTTGTATCTTTGTACCGAAAATTTATATTTCATGGCAGAATTATTTGGCTTTACATACGAAGAAAGAAAAAGAATGGCCGCCCAGACAGCCGAGATTCTGGAGGAGGAAATCGGACTGAAGGGGGACGCCATACAGGCTGTGCACCTGATACCTGACATTGAATTCGGAAAGTTGACAATGGAGCAGGTGGAGGATCAGTATGGCCCGCAGGCAGCCCAGATTCTGCACGGACTGAACCGTATACAACAACTATACCAGAAGAATCCCGTCATAGAGAGTGAGAACTTCAGGAATCTGCTGCTGTCGTTTGCAGAGGATATGCGCGTGATTCTGATTATGATAGCCGACCGCGTGAACCTGATGCGCCAGATACGTGACACGAAAAACGTAGAGGCGAAGATGGCTGTATCGCAAGAGGCTGCCTATCTGTATGCACCACTGGCTCATAAGCTGGGTCTCTATAAGCTGAAGAGCGAACTGGAGGACCTGTCGCTGAAGTATATGGAGCACGATGCGTACTACATGATCCGCGAGAAACTCAGTGAGACGAAGGCCTCGCGCGATGCCTATATCGAAGCATTCATCAAGCCTGTAGAGGCGAAAGTGAAGGCGGCGGGCATCAACTGTCATATCAAGGGTCGCACCAAGTCGATACACTCCATCTGGGAGAAGATGAAGAAGCAGAAGTGTGGCTTCGAGGGCATCTACGACCTCTTTGCCATCCGTATCATCATAGACTGTCCGGAGGAGAAGGAGAAGATGCAGTGCTGGCAGGCTTACTCGATCATCACGGATATGTATCAGCCTAACCCCAAGCGACTGAGAGACTGGATCAGTGTGCCTAAGTCGAATGGTTACGAGAGTCTGCATATCACCGTGCTGGGCCCAGACCAGAAATGGGTGGAGGTACAGATAAGAACGGAGCGCATGGACGAGGTGGCCGAACGTGGTGTGGCTGCCCACTGGCGCTATAAAGGCGTGAAGGGCGAGACGGGACTGGATGAATGGCTGACGGGTATCCGCTCGATGCTGGAGCACTCGGACGGACTCGACGCCATGGATCAGTTTAAGATGGATCTGTACGAGGACGAGGTGTTTGTGTTTACGCCGCGTGGCGATCTGTATAAATTCCCCGTCGGAGCAACGGTGCTCGACTTTGCCTATCATATCCACTCCAAGTTGGGCAACCAGTGTACGGGTGGAAGAATCAACGGCAGGGTAGTGAGCATCCGTCAGGTGCTGAAGAGTGGTGATCAAGTGGAAATTCTGACATCATCGAACCAGAAGCCTCGTCAGGAGTGGCTCTCGATCGTGAAGACTTCGCGTGCGAAGTCGAAGATTCGATTGGCGCTGAAGGAGACGCAACAGAAGGAAGGCCTCTTTGCCAAGGAAATGCTGGAGCGCAAGTTCAAGAACAGGAAGATTGAGCCGGAGGATTCGGTAATGTTCCATGTGATCAAGAAACTGGGCTTCAAGGAAGTGAGCGACTTCTACAAGCACATAGCCGAGGGCGATCTGGATGCGAACGCTATTGTAGATAAATATATAGAGGTACGCGATGGCGAGAAGGTGATTACAGGCGACAACGTGGCACGATCGGCTTCGGAGTTTGAACTGGAGCAGTCGAAGTTCTCGCCAGTGAACACTGGCATCGTGGACGATACGCTGGTGATAGACCGTAACCTGAAGGGACTCGACTATCAGCTGGCGCGTTGCTGCAGTCCTATCTATGGTGATCCCATCTTCGGATTCGTTACCATCAACGGCGGCATCAAGATTCATCGTCAGGATTGTCCGAACGCGCCTGAGTTAAGGCGGCGCTATGGCTATCGTGTGGTGAAGGCCAAGTGGAGCGGCAAGGGTTCATCGCAGTACAGTATTACACTTCGTGTGATAGGAAACGACGATATAGGCATCGTCAACAATCTTACGAGTATCATCTCGAAAGACGAGAAACTCGTATTGCGCAGCATCAACATAGATAGTCACGACGGACTGTTCAGTGGTAATCTGGTGGTGATGCTTGAAGATACCTCGCGACTGGAAGCGCTCATCAAGAAACTACGAACCGTGAAGGGCGTGAAACAGGTGGAGAGAATATAGAGAATTGAAAATTAAAATCCAATAACGAAATGAAGAAACTAACTACCTTTTTTGGAGCATTGCTCCTGCTGACGCTAATGGTGGGATGCCATAGGAGTCAGGCTGATCGTTACCAGCGCTACTTGGAAGAAGTAAACGACTCGGACTCGAACTTTGAGTATATCACGCCGCGTGCGGACTCAGTGAAAATTGACGAAGAGGTGGATGCTGACGTAGAGAAAGGTGACTGGGCAGATGACGACGGACTCGTGGCTGTGCCCGATATTCCAAAGGAACGTAAGATTCAAAGGACTGGCGGCAACTATGATCCCATGAAGGAATTTGCCAGGTAAGAGTGGCTATTCCCTGTAGAGCCAGGTGAGCAAGGCATTTATCCAGCGGATGGAGAAACGGAACCAGCGGAAGGTGCTTTGCTCCTTGCCTCCGAAACGTAGGATGAATTCTCGGAAGGGATTTTTTGAGAAAGGCAGTCCTACGTCCATAAAGCACATGTGGGCAAAGCCATTATCATAGGCATGCTTCATTACATCCCAGACGATGACTGCATCGGGGTGCAGATGGCGATAGGTCTTACGCTTGAAGGCCGTATACCAGAGATAAGCATTACCCATACTATACACACAAGCCGCACAGGCAATTACCTTATCGTGATACTTGGTTACGAATAGTCGTCCGTGTTCGCCCTCCATGAGTTTCTTGAAGAATGAGTCGTCAGGTATATAGCGCTTAGGTTTCCAGAAATTGTGTTTTCTAAGTAGTTTTGAGAAAGCTTTAAAGTCTTCTTCGGTATTGATGATTTCTGTTTTTACACCTTTTTCGTGGGCATTGTCAATGCGCTTCTGCATCTTGGGCGTGATGCGTTCCTCGGGGGCATGACTATGCAGCGAATTATGAACGCTGGCCCAATTGACAGGGAAGAACTGTTGTTGGCGCAACTGCTTGTAGCCAAACATCTTCTGGCTGAGATTACTGATTTCCATATACAGTGTGCGCATACTCATACTTTGGCGCAGACTTGAAAGCATCTCGCCAAAAAGTTCATCTTTCTTGAGGGAAGGATCATAGTAGACGCCTTCGCCCAGCACTCGGCAATGAATCAACAGAAAAGGCGGGAAAATCTGTGTACGGAATCTGATGATGCTCAGCATGTGACTAACCACACGACCATTCTCATCGGTAGCGACTACCATCACAGGCTTCTGACGGGGAGCCTGACTGGCAATCTCGAACAATTCGCGGCTGTGGAAGAAATTGCTTTCATCCAATTCGGGCAGCCGATTGCTCTTGGTGTAAAGGGTCGTCTTTAGTCCATTCATGCTGCAAAGATATATTTTTTAGGGCACGAATTACACGAATTTCACGAATTTTTATAGTTTTTCGTGTTAATTCGTGTAATTCGTGCCAAAATATCACTATCTTTGCACAAAAATTCAGTTACGATTATGACAGATTTTAAAGACCTGGCGCAGATGCGCCGCAGCCACCGTAAGTTTACCCAAGAGGAAATAGATCCGGAACACCTGAAGTTGATACTTCGTGCCGCCCTGATGTCGCCCACATCGAAGAGTCAGAGAGCTTGGCATTTTGTAGTTGTAGACGATAAACTCGACCTTGAGAAACTGGCCGATGCCAAGAATCTGGGCTCGCAGTTCCTGAAGGATGCACCTGTGGCTATTGTGGTGCTGGGTGATCCCATGCAGAATGATTGTTGGGTGGAGGATGGATCTATTGCTGCCATCTCCATGCAGTATCAGGCAGAGGAACTGGGACTGGGTTCGTGTTGGATTCAGATGCGTGGACGTGGACTTGACGATGGCACCACAGCCGATACCGTGATTCGTGGTGTGCTGGATATTCCCGATAATATGAATTGTCTGTGTATTCTGGCTATTGGACACTGGACGGATGAGCGCAAGCCTCAGAGCGAGGATAAACTGAAGTGGGAGAATGTACACCTCAATAAATTTTAGTTGACAGTTGACAGTTGATAGTTATGATCAATTACGATTTGAATAAGATACGGGCGGTGATCTTCGATATCGATGGTGTGCTGAGTTCTGAAACGATCACACTTTCGGAAGAAGGTGTGCCCCTTCGCACTGTGAATATTAAAGACGGTTATGCTATTCAGTTGGCCATGAAACTTGGGCTGAGAATAGCCATCATGACGGGGGCTAACGTGAGCAGTATCCGTCGCCGTTATGAGGGACTTGGTGTGGAGGATATCTATACGGGTTGCGCCATCAAGATAGAAACCTATGAGACTTTCCTGAAGAAATACGGACTGACTGACGAGGAGATTATGTACATGGGCGATGATATTCCTGACTTGGAGATCATGCGTCGCGTGGGTTGTCCTGTTTGTCCGAAGGATGCTTGTCCTGAGATTAAGGAAGCAAGTATCTATGTGAGCGATCGCATAGGTGGCCATGGATGTGGGCGCGATGTGATCGAGCAGATTCTTCGTACGCAAGGCAAGTGGGTGATGGATAAGAAAGCATTCGGATGGTGATGAGAATTGAAAATTGAGAATTGAGAGTGGAGAGATTTAAAATCATTTTAGCGAGTAATTCGCCGAGGCGCAAGGAACTTCTGGGTGGCTTAGGCTTGCCCTTCGAAGTAAGAGTGATGGATGGCATCGATGAGAGCTATCCCGCCACAATGCCTGTATCAGAGGTGGCTCTTCATATTGCTGGACTGAAGGCTGATGCCTATCGAAAAACGATGGCGAAAGACGAGCTGATTATTACGGCAGATACCGTAGTGATTGTAGGTAATGAGATTCTGGGCAAACCTCATGATGAAGCCGATGCGATCCGTATGCTAAAACTTCTGAGCGGACGAACTCATCAGGTGACAACGGGTGTATGCTTGATAGCCGATAATTGGGAGCGCCGATTCTCTGTGACTACCGATGTGACCTTCAAGGAACTCACCGACGAGGAGATAAATTATTATATTGATACCTACAAACCATTTGATAAGGCTGGTGCCTACGGCATTCAGGAATGGATAGGATACATAGGTGTAACAGCGCTGAAAGGCAGTTACTACAACGTGATGGGGCTTCCAGTGCAACGCATATACGAAGCACTGAAAACCATCATCTGATTTCTTAGATAGATTATGAGTTGAAGACCAGACAACACCAGTTCTGGTCTTCTTTTTGTTGCTGGAGGGTGAGTCCTAATGTCTTGGCCTTATCCACAAGCATGGGTGCATCTTCCGTGTAGAATCCACTGAGGATGAGTTTAGCACCAGAAGCCATCTTCTCGCGGAACATCGGCATATCGGCCAAGAGGATATTACGATTGATATTTGCCAAAACAAGATCGAACGTTCCTTCCACCTTATTTAATATAGTGGCATCACCAAGAAGTGACTTGAATCTGTCGTCAACGAAATTGATGACAGCATTATGGCGCGCATTATCCACACTCCATTCATCGATATCATAACCCACAGCCTGGGCAGCGCCCAGTTTCAGGGCAGTGATGGAAAGGATGCCTGTGCCTGTGCCGCAATCGAGAACTCTTAGAGGTGAGGGAATAGATAGGAGGGTTCCGCAGATCATACGAGTCGTCTCGTGGGTGCCTGTGCCGAAAGCTAGCTTTGCATCGATCTCGATGGCAATAGCATCATCTGGCATAGACTCGGGCAAATGTCGTCCGTCGTGAATCACGATGGTAGGATATCTCTCACCACTCACCTCTGGCTTCTCCCCACTAATCACTATCGGCTCGAAACCTTCCTGCTCCCATTGCTCGTTCCAGTCGCGATCCTCAGCCTCGTGGATATCGTAGGTAATAGAAACGCCTTCGAAGGGGAAATCGGCGATAGTGGTCCGTAATGTTTCCTCGTCGAAAAGTGATTGCTGAACGTAACCCTTGAGTCCATTTTCTGTTTCCTCAAAGGTCTCGAATCCTGCCTCTCCTGCCATTGCTGCTAATACGTCGCAAGCATCGGAAGAGTAGGGCGAAACGGTGAATATTGCTTCGAAATACTTCATCTGGATGTTAATTTTTAATGCAAAATTACAAAAAATAGGGAAAATCCTATCATAAGTTAGGGTTTTTCCCTAATTTTGCACTAAAATTCGTTGTATTTTTGCATCGTGATCCTCTGTATAGAGGGTAAATGTATAATTTTTAAAGTGAAATGATATGAAAAAACTGTTGCTGATTTCCCTGCTTATCGGAGCCATGCCGCTGGCTATGATGGCTCAGGATGATGATCTCTATTTCGTGCCTAAGAAGAAACAGGCATCGAAAGTGGAGAAGGTGACGGAGATATATACTTTGCCATCGGAGGCTCAGTATGAAGGTAGTAATCGTACGGTAGATGAATACAATCGTCGTACGTTAAGTACATACGAGGTGATTGATGGTGACTCGACCAAGTTAGATGTCATCGACTTTACTGAGGGAAAAGGTGTTTATCCAGATTCCTTGCAGGATGAAGACTTCAAACTGACGAAGAAGATGCTGCGCTTCGAGGATTACGACATCAGCAATAATGCTGCCTTCTGGGCTGGCTATCATATTGGTCTGTCGTACTGGCATTCACCTTGGTACTACAGCCGTTATGGATGGGGATGGTACGATCCCTGGTATGATCCCTGGTACTATGGAGGCTGGTATAGCAGCTATTATCCTTGGTATGATCCCTGGTATTATCCATACGGATATGGCTATTACGCCTGGTATTCTCCGTACTATTACGGTTGGGGTTATCCTTATTATTACTATGGTTGGGGCTATCCTTACTATTATGGAGGAGGTGGCCATTCTCACTACTATGGTCATACAGGCAATGCCGGAACTATCGATCGTCGTGGCGGCAGTCATCATCCCATCTATGGTAGCAGAGGATCGATTGCCAACAACTCACAGCGTAGTGGCAGTCTAAGAGATCGTGCATCACGCATGAGTGGCGGACAGGTTTACAGCAGCGGCAATTCAAACCGTAGTCGCAGTGGTAACTTTGGTGGCTATCGTGGCAGCTCTTCTAACTCTAGCAGAGGTACCTATAATAGTGGTAGCAGCAGTTCTCGCAGCAGTGGCAGCTATAGCAGCGGAGGTGGTCGCAGTAGCGGTGGCGGCGGCTTCAGCGGCGGAGGTGGTCGCAGTAGTGGCGGCGGAGGCGGTGGTGGCCGCATGGGCGGACGCAGATAAGATTGAAGATTTATAATTGAAAATTGAAAAGAAATTAATTATATTTTGCTTATGAAGAAGATTGTGATGGCAGCTTTAGCATTGGCAGCAGTTCTGCCTGCGGCTGCACAGGATACATACGAAAGCGCTCGCTTGCTGGGCAGCGACCTGAATGGTACAGCCCGCTATGTGGGTATGGGTGGTGCGATGGATGCACTGGGTGCTGATATCTCTACTATCTCGACGAACCCTGCTGGTATCGGACTCTTCCGTCACTCAACCATTAACTTGAGTCTCGGTTTGCAGTCTCAGATGGATGTAGAGAAGTTCGACGGACTGAATAAGACAGTGATGAGCTTCGACCAGATGGGCTTTGTGTATTCACAGCGCATCAGCGACAGATCGTTCATCAATGTAGGTTTCAACTATCACAAGAGTCGTAACTTCGATCAGATTCTTTCGGCTGCAAATTCGCTGAGCGGTTGTTCGCAGAATGGTCTGACGTTTGAGAAGGGAACTCTTGACGATGCACGTCATGGTGGCTATACACTCGACTTCAATAAAGATGGTGACGTGATCGGATGGGATGGCGGTTCAGACTATCGTGCGCAGACCTATTCACAGGCTGACTATATGAATGCCAACGTGCTGCTGCTCGATCCTGACGATGAGTACTTCTATTTCAACGATGCCAATGCCTATTCGTTCGACAGAGCACATCGTGGCTGGATAGCCGACTATGACTTCAACATCAGTGGTAACCATCAGGACCGTTTCTATTGGGGTATCACCATTGGCGTAAAGGATGTTCACTACAAGGGTTATTCTGAGTATGCTGAGACATTGTTGGATAATACTGGTGTTTGTGGCTCAGTGGCCTATGGCGATGAGCGTAAGATCAAGGGTACAGGATTCGATGTAAAGGCAGGTGTCATCATCCGTCCTATTGAGGATTCTCCTTTCCGCTTCGGCTTATCAGTATCTACGCCTACTTGGTACAGTCTCACCTCCAGCAATTCGAGCCTCATGCTGAACAATACGCCTTATGGCGCCTGGGATAATGGTGTGAGTGAAGAGAGCTATGATTTCCAATTCTATACCCCATGGAAGTTTGGTGCCAGCATCGGTCATACCATTGGTACAAATGTAGCAATTGGCTTAGGTTATGAGTACAGCGATTATGGAGCCAGCCAGAACCGTATCATCGATGGCTATGACTATTACGACAATGCAGAGAGTTCAACCGATGAGCTGATGAAGCGCAATACGGAGAAGGCTCTGAAGGGTGTTCACAACCTGAAGGCTGGTATCGAGATCAAGCCTGCCACTCCGTTGGCTATTCGTCTCGGTTACAACTATGTTTCTTCAGCTTACAATACCGATGGTGTTCGCGATATGATGATCGACTCGCCTGGTGTGATGTATGCCTCTACTACCGACTATGTCAATTGGAAGGGCACGAATCGCTTTACCTGTGGCTTGGGATATAAAGCGGGTGGTTTTGCTGTCGATCTGGCTTATCAGTACAGCGCCACTAATGGTGAGTTTCATCCTTTCCAGGATTATGCTGGCAGAGTGTCAACAACTGACGTTAGTAACAAGCGTCATAATGTGCTGTTGACACTGGGATATACCTTCTAAGCACAAAATTTGAATAGCATCTGAATAATCATGCGGCTTTATGCAAATAAGGCCGCATTTTTTTGGCTGTTTGGCTGAAAAGTCGTACCTTTGCGGGCAATAGTCAAATTGTTAATATTCAAATAATCAAAATGAAAAAGCTTTTATTGGGAGACGAGGCAATTGCTCAGGGCGCTATCGATGCTGGTCTGAGTGGTGTTTACGCCTATCCAGGTACTCCTTCAACGGAGATTACGGAGTATATCCAGGAGTCGCCTGTTGCCAAGGAGCGCAACATTCATCGTCGTTGGAGCACTAATGAGAAAACGGCTATGGAGGCTGCGCTTGGTATGTCGTATATGGGCAAGAGGGCATTGGTGTGTATGAAACATGTGGGACTGAATGTCTGCGCCGATCCGTTTGTAAACTCGGCAATGACTGGTACCAATGGTGGTGTGGTAGTGTTGGTGGCTGATGACCCCTCGATGCACTCATCGCAGGACGAGCAGGACTCTCGCTTCTATGCCAAGTTCGCCATGATTCCCACGCTGGAGCCTAGTTCTCAGCAGGAGGCCTACGACATGATGCAGGAGGCTTTCGATATGTCTGAGAATCTGCATCTGCCAATCCTGATGCGTGTCACTACTCGCATGGCTCACTCTCGTGCCGTTGTAGAAGTTAAGGAAGAGTCACGTCCTCAGAATGAATTGAACTATGATGCTCAGGCTTCTAACTGGGTATTGCTGCCAGCCTTTGCTCGTAAGCGTAACGTAGTGGTTACTGGTCAGCAGCCCTTACTGGAGCAGATGGCCGTAGACAGCAAATATAATAAGTATATCGATGGTAAGGATCATAAGTTAGGCATTATCGCCAGCGGTATTGCTTATAACTATCTGATGGAGTGTTATCCTGAGGGATGTCCTTTCCCTGTACTGAAGATTTCGCAGTATCCTATTCCCAAGAAACTCATTCGTCGTATGACTGACGATTGCGAGATCGTTCTGATTGCCGAAGAGGGTCAGCCGTTCATCGAGGATCAGGTTCGTGGTGTGATGCCAGGCAATGCTGTGATTAAGGGTCGCCTGACTGGTGAACTGCCTCGTACTGGCGAGTTGAATCCAGACTTCCTGAAGAAGGCTCTGGGTATTGAGAGCAGCGAGAGTTATGCTCCTTGCGAGGATGTAACCCCACGTCCACCTGCACTCTGTCAGGGTTGTGGTCATCGCGACGTTTATACTGCTCTTAATGAGGTATTGAAGGAGTATCCCAATGCACGTGTGTTTGGTGATATCGGTTGCTATACACTCGGATTCCTGCCTCCATACAAGGCTATTCACTCATGTGTAGATATGGGTGCTTCGATCACGATGGCCAAAGGTGCCAGCGACGCAGGTCAGTGGCCAGCTGTTGCCATCATCGGTGACTCTACCTTTACCCATAGTGGTATGACCGGTCTGCTCGATGCCATCAACGAGAATGCTGATATCACAGTAATTATCAGCGATAACCTGACAACGGCTATGACTGGTGGTCAGGACTCTGCTGGTACTAATAAGTTCGAGGCTATCTGTAAGGGTCTTGGTCTGAGCGAAGATCACCTGAAAGTGGTGAACCCCATCCCCAAGAACATGCCGGAGATTACAGCTGCCATCCGTGAGGAGATCAACTATCATGGTGTGAGCGTGATTATTCCTCGTCGTGAATGTATGCAGACGCTGCAGCGCCACCTCAAACAGAAAAAGGCAGCAGAGAAAAAGTAGGATTTTAGAATTAAGAATTAAGATGAAAACAGATATTATACTTTGTGGAGTAGGAGGTCAGGGTATCCTCTCGATAGCCACCATCATTGGCGAAGCTGCCATGAAGGAGAACCTCTACATCAAGCAGGCTGAGGTTCATGGTATGAGTCAGCGTGGTGGCGACGTACAGTCGAATCTGCGTATCTCGAGCAATCCCATCAGCAGCGATCTGATTCCTCTGGGTGGTGCCGATGTCATCATCTCAATGGAGCCCATGGAGGCGCTGCGCTATCTGCCTTTCCTGGCTAAGGATGGTTGGATTATTACCTCGAGCGCTCCTTTTGTGAATATTCCAAACTATCCTGATATTGAGACTATTAAGAATGATTTGGCTGGTATCAAGAATGTAATTATTCTCGACATTGAACAGGCTGCCAAGGATAATGGTGTACCTCGTTCTGCCAATGTGATTCTGCTGGGTGCTGCCCAGAAGGCTCTTGGCATCGAGTACGATAAACTAGAGGATGCCATCCGTCGTGTCTTCGCCCGTAAAGGCGATGCCATCGTTGATGCCAACATCAAGGCCCTCGCTATCGGTAAAGCTGCTCAGAAATAATCATTAAACACAGAGGTACAGAGATACAGAGGATTTATTTAAACTCTGTACCTTTGTGCCTCTGTGTTGAAAATATAGTATAAACAATGGAAACTCCAATTAAAAGAGAAATCGTTGACGGACTGGTGGCTGAGCTTGGCATTGAGGATTTTGCCAAGGCTACTATTCGTGAGGTGAAGCAGGTTGCCGCCAAGTCAGAGAAAGCGAGTGGGGTAGAGTTCATCAAGATGGAGATGGGTATTCCCGGTCTGCCTGCTGCGCAGGTGGGTGTCGATGCTCAGATTCAGGCTTTGAAGGATGGTATCGCCCACTCATATCCTGATATTCAGGGAGCACTAGTATTGAAAGAAGCTGCATCGCAGTTTGTGAAGGCATTTATCGGCATCGATATCAAACCTGAGGGTTGTGTGCCAGTAAGCGGTTCGATGCAAGGAACTTTCGCCTCGTTCCTGACCTGTTCGCAGTGCGACAAGAAGAAGGATACAGTGCTGTTCATCGACCCAGGATTCCCTGTACAGAAGATGCAGTTGCAGGTGATGGGTGTGAAATACGAGACCTTCGATGTGTACAACTATCGTGGCGATAAGTTGGGTGCTAAGCTCGAGAGCTATATGAGCAAGGGCAACATCTGCGCTATCGTTTATTCTAATCCAAACAATCCCTCATGGATTTGTCTGCGTGAGGAAGAGCTGAAGACGATTGGCGAACTCGCCACCAAGTACGACTGTGTGGTAATGGAGGATCTGGCTTACTTCGCTATGGACTTCCGCAAGGATCTCTCGAAACCCTTCGAGGCTCCTTATCAGGCCACAGTGGCACGCTATACTGACAACTATATGCTGCTTATCTCAGGTTCCAAGGCTTTCAGTTATGCTGGTGAGCGTATTGGTGTAACCTGTATCAGCGATAAGCTGTTCCATCGTCATTTCGATGATCTGTCGGCTCGCTATCAGGGTCTGCCCTTTGGTCCTGTATTCTCTACGCGTATGCTCTACGCTTTGAGTTCTGGTACCAGTCATAGTGCCCAGTATGCGATGGCTGCTATGCTGAAGGCTGCCTATGAGGGTAAATACGACTTCCGTAAGGAAATAAGCGTGTATGGCGAACGTGCCAAGAAGTTGAAGGAGATTTTCTGTCGCCACAACTTCTATGTGGTTTACGATAAGGATTTGGACGAGCCCATTGCTGATGGCTTCTATTTTACCATTGGCTATCCAGGTATGACGTCGGGTAAGTTGGCCAAGGAACTGATGTACTATGGTGTTTCGGCCATCTGTCTGATTACCTGCGGTTCTGAGCAGGAAGGCTTGAGAGTCTGCACATCGTTCATCGAGGATCATCAGTACGATATGCTTGAGGAGCGCATGAAAATTTTCGAGATCAACAATCCTCGCTAAACCAATAATCTCCTGAAAATAAAAAAGCCCTTGCAAAACTGCAGGGGCTTCTATTTTTTTATTTCTTTGGTGGAGGAGGCGGCATCTTACCATCGTGAGGTGGACGCTTGCCGTCTTTCTTTTGCTTTTTCTCCTTCTTTTTCTCTGCTGGTGCAGGATCATTCTCATCGCTCATGTCTACAACCTTAAAGCGGAACTCACTTTCCGGCAGATAGCGAACGTCGAATTTTCCTTTGTTCTTAACAAGGTAGTTTTGCTTCATCTTGGCATATTTCTTCTCCACATCCTTACGTTTCACTGAGCCTATAATAACACACGTGCGATTGGGAAGATCACGCTGCTGGGTGAAGAAATTACGCAGTTGGTAAGAGTAGTTTCCCTTGCCAGAAATATACTGCTTTTTCTTTGTTACCCATACGCTGTCTAACTCCTGGATGTCTGTGAAATAAACGGTTGAGTCGTTGAATGAAGCTACAAAGCCAAACATGTAGGCCTTGGGCACTTGAATATTCTGAGCCGACAGCGTCTGGCTGCCAGCTACCATCAGAACAGCAAGTGAGAGGGTTCTGAAAAATCTCATTATCCTAAAAATGTCTTTAATATTTTGTTCTTACTACAGCCACGCAACTTGCGAATGGCTTTTTCTTTAATCTGGCGTACACGCTCACGAGTGAGACCGAATTTTACACCTATTTCTTCCATCGTCAGTTCAGGACGGTTGATGCCGTACGATGCTTCAATCACGTTTCGCTCACGATCGCTCAGCATCGTCAGAGCTTCTTGTATCTCTGCCCTCAGCGATTCTTCTACCAGCGTTGTATCAGCCATAGGCGAATTCTCGTTAGGCATGACGTCGAGCAGACTGTTATCCTCTCCATCTACGAAGGGAGCATCTACTGATACATGGTGGCCGTTAATGTTCATTGCCTCGTCGATCTTATCCTCTGGCAAGTCTATCTTCTCGGCTATTTCCTCGAGCGACGGTCGACGTTCGTTCTCCTGCTCAAAACGGTTTATCTCACGCGTTATTTTGTTCACGCTGCCTACCTGATTCAGGGGCAGACGTACTATACGGCTTTGCTCTGAGATAGCTTGCAGAATACTCTGACGTATCCACCATACGGCATAGGATATGAACTTAAAGCCGCGTGTCTCGTCAAATCGCTCTGCTGCCTTCAGCAGTCCCAGGTTACCCTCGTTAATGAGGTCAGGAAGTGATAGTCCCTGATTCTGATACTGCTTTGCTACACTGACCACAAATCTGAGATTAGCTTTCGTCAGTCGTTCCAATGCTTTTTGGTCACCATGTTTTATACGCTGCGCAAGCTCCACCTCTTCCTCAGCCGAGATCATCTCTTCTTTGCCTATTTCCTGAAGGTACTTTTCTAGGGCGGCACTCTCTCGGTTGGTTATAGATTTAGTAATTTTTAGTTGTCTCATTTTCTGGTCAATGTTTTAAGCCGTTCTGCAAAAGTATAGCATTTTCCTGAAACGACCAAAAAAAAGCCGCAATTTTTTACAATTGCGGCCATTTTTATGCATTTTAGCTTAGTCGTTCTCCAGTGGAACGGCGAAATAGCCCTTCTTTCCTGTGGTATAAATACCCTGAATGTAAAGCACTGGCTCCCTGCTTGTTGAAGCCTCTTTGACGACACTCTGCAGGTCTTCGATGCTCTTCACACTCTGGTCGTTCACACGCTGAATAATGAAGCCCTTTGGTACACCAGCATCCTTCAGTTTGCCACCACTAATCTTGATAACCTCCAGACCGTAGCCAATGTTCAGCTGCTCCTTCTGGGCATCGGTGATGGCGCGGAAGCTGCCACCCAGCACATCGAGGTCAGCATTCTTCACTACCTTCGTATTGCCCTGTTCGTTCTTCAGTGTTACACTAACAGTGTGGCTCTTCTTGGCGCGCAGATAGGTGAGTGATACCTTGTCGCCAGGACGCTTCTTGGCGAGAATGCCCTGCAGCTCACCAAACTTGGTTACCTTCTGTCCGTCAACGGCAGTAATCACGTCGCCTTCCTTCAGGCCAGCTGCCTCAGCAGCACCATCCTCAACAACTTTTGCAACATAGATACCCTCCATGGTGCCCAGATCAACTTCCTTGTCCTTATCCTTCTCATTGTCTACGTAGTTCTTCACGTCAGTACCCTGAATACCAATCATGGCGCGCTGAACGTTACCATACTGCTTCAGATCCTCAACAACCTTATTCATAATAGTGGTAGGAATCGCAAAGCCATAACCAATGTTCGAACCAGTGGGCGATGCCAGCATGGCATTGATACCAACCAACTCACCACGTGTGTTCACTAGTGCTCCACCAGAATTACCCTGGTTGATGGCAGCATCGGTCTGAATGAAACTCTCCACACCATTGGCACCCAGTGTACGAGCCTTAGCCGAAATGATACCGGCAGTAACGGTGTTGTTAAGTCCAAGAGGATTACCTACGGCCAATACCCATTCACCTACGCGAACATCGTCGCTGTTTGCAATCACGATGGCTGGCAGATTCTTGGCATCTATCTTAATCAGCGCAAGGTCGGTAGTCTTGTCGGCACCAATGATGCGTGCTGAATATTCCTTCTGTCCCTCGTTAAGGGTAACGGTCAGTTCGTCAGCTCCGTCAACTACATGGTTGTTGGTTACGATATAACCATCGGCACTGATGATAACACCTGAACCTGCTGCTGCACGCTTAGGAGTCTGCACCTGACGCTGGCGCTTTTGTCCGTTGTTGCCTTGACCACGTCCGAAGAAACCGCCAAAGGGGTCAGAGAAGAAATCCTCAAACGGATCGCTGTACTCTACAGTTTGTACTTTTGAATTCTGAACAGACTTGATATAAACCACTGATGGCAGAGCCTTGTCAGCGGCATAAGTCAGGTCTACAGGTTGTCCTGCAGGTGCTGATGCTACTACAGGAGCTGGAGCAGAAGCGGTAGCTGCATTAGTTTTTGTGAATGCTGCTACTGAAAGAATCAAAGCAACGACGCACACAGCTGGCGTTGCCACATTTACGATCTTTTTCATATTCTCAGTCATTTTTATTATGTATTTAAAATTCAACTTATGCAACTCCTTGTGTTGCGTTTACTCACTCGGAGTTTTCGAGTGCAAAAATAAGTGCATTTTTCCATATACTGACAAATTGTCGTCAATATTTGTCCCAATTTAACAATTCCCTTGACACCCTTAACGGGTATTTGCTATTAACACTTCAAATCTTAAATTACTGACAAAATTAAGGAATCTTGTCAGTTTTAGTTGCATATATTGAATTAACAAGATAATTTTCGTATTAATATGCGCCAAATTAGATTTTTATGTTTAATTTTGCACCCAGAAAGCACTGTCACGGCTTGTCGCTGGTGTCATCTTGGCACGAGAGGAAAGTCCGGGCAGCACAGGGCGCCCCACTTCTGAAAATGGAAGCTATTGGTGACAGTAGGTGCCGGTAGAAGAGAATGACCGCCGCAAGGTAAGGGTGAGAAGGTGGTGTAAGAGACCACCAGCCAACGGGTGATCGTTGGGCTGTGCCGACTGGGGGCTGCAAGTTCATGTATACCATCGTCTGAGGGTTGCCCGCCCGAGTAAACGATGGAGGGTAGAATGCTTGAGCCATGGGGTGACTCATGGACTAGATAAATGACAGGCGCCACGCAAGTGGTACAGAACCCGGCTTATAGGGGCAGTGCTTTCTTTTTTATTAATTTAAATCGACCTTAAGAAAGGTTGAAAGGTAAAAGATTGAAAGATATGAATAGATTCCTGCATGAGATTTATCGTAAGCTTTATCTTACCATCCGTTTCTTCACAGAGAAACGGGTGATGACGCAGGCGTCTGCCCTCACATACTCTACGCTGTTAGCCATCGTACCAATTCTCGCCGTTGTGTTTGCTATTGCTCGAGGCTTTGGATATAACAAATATATAGAGATATGGTTTCGTGAGGCGCTGGCCTCTCAGCCTCAGGTGGCAGAGGTTATCGTAGGCTTCGTGAATAGTTACCTGGTGCATACCAAGAGTGGTATCTTCCTGGGGGTGGGCTTGATATTCATGCTTTACACAGTGCTGATGTTGGTGAATAACATCGAGGAGACCTTTAATCAGATATGGCAGGTGAACAACTCTCGACCTATCATCCGCTCGCTTAGCAATTATCTGGCCGTGTTCTTCCTGTTTCCCATCATCATTGTGGTATCTACAGGTCTTTCCATTTTCTTGGAAACGGTGGCCGACTCGATGGCTGGGTTTGTGCTTCTTGGCCCAGTCGTGCGCTTGGTACTCAACTTCTCGCCTTACATACTATTGTGTTTGCTCTTTTTCATTCTTTATGTTCACATGCCCAATACTGAGGTTCGTCCGTCGTGTGCCATCGTGCCTGCCATCCTTGCAGGTATCGCCATGCAGGTGCTGCAGATTGCCTATATTCACTCTCAGATTTGGGTAACTGGCTATAACGCCATCTATGGTTCGTTTGCCGCTCTGCCTCTGTTCATGCTTTGGGTGCAGATATCGTGGACTATCTGTCTGTTTGGTGCCCAACTCACCTATACCAATCAGAATATGAATCGCATCGGCATCAACCTCGAGCCTATCGATATTCATCCCCATGTGGATATGACGGATGATGAACGAGCCGACAGTGAATTTTACGCAGGCAACATTGACAGTCTATAAAGAAAAATCCCCGCCATGTGGTAGGGATTAATTTTATTCACTTAACAGGTATTTCTTAAAGTCGGCGAAATCCTTCGTCATGGGTACGCTTTGTTTCTCGCCCTTCATGAAGGCAGCTAAGCGATCGGGTATTGCTACGTCGATACCTAAGATGTCGTCCACCTTCTCCTTGAACTTAGCAGGATGGGCTGTCTCGCAGAACACGCCAATCTCGCCAGGGTTCAGTCCATCTGCAAGCGCCTGATAGCCGCATGCACCATGAGGATCTAGGATGTACTTCGTCTCTTCATAACACTGCTTCATGGTCTGACGAATCTCATCGTCCGTATAGGTAGCACCACTTATCAAACTGCTGATGCGCTCATGACTCTTGCCATAGAGATCGTAGATGCGTGCGAAGTTCGAGGGATCGCCCACGTCCATTGCATTGGCCAGTGTCTGCTTCGAGGGCTTGGGCTCATACTTGCCAGTCTGCAGATACTTGTAGAAGATATCGTTGGCATTGTTGGCAGCAATGAATCGCTTGATGGGGAGTCCCATCTCATGCCCAAAGAGGGCTGCGCAGATGTTGCCAAAGTTGCCACTTGGAACGCACATCACCAAATCGTCAGCCTTGCCCTGAGCCTTCATTCTTGCGTAAGCATTGAAGTAATAGAATGCCTGCGGCAGGAAACGGGCTACGTTAATACTGTTGGCCGATGTCAACTTCATGTGCTGGTTCAGTTCTGCGTCCATGAAAGCATTCTTCACTAGCGCCTGACAATCGTCGAAGACACCGTCCACCTCGATGGCAGTAATGTTCTTGCCTAGCGTGGTAAACTGGCACTCCTGAATAGGACTCACCTTACCCTTGGGATAGAGTACATACACGTGAATGCCGTCAACGCCTAAGAAACCGTTGGCTACAGCAGAGCCAGTATCACCACTGGTAGCCACCAGCACGTTTACCTGCTCGCCCTTGCCTTCCTGCTTAATGAAGTATTGAAGCAGTCGTGCCATAAACCTCGCACCTACATCCTTGAAGGCGAGGGTAGGACCATGAAAGAGTTCCAGCGTGTAGATTTTATCTTTTATCTCCACTACAGGACAATCGAATGACAGCGTGTCGTAAACGATATCCTTCAGCGCGTCGAGGTCTACATCTTCGCCAAAGAAGGCACTTGCCACGTTATAGGCTATCTCCTGGAATGACATATCCTGAATGTTGTCGAAGAAAGCCTTTGGCAGCTTCTGGATTCTCTCTGGCATATAAAGGCCTCTGTCTTCTGCCAGTCCTTTCACAACGGCCTTGTGAAGATCGGCTATGGGAGCCGTACCGTTTGTACTATAATAACGCATATATTATACTATTTGAATATTTCTTGTTAAGACAAGCGAGCAAAGCTCGAGTCCTATTTGACTATTGAATACTCATCAGAGCCTTCATAAACTCGTCGAGTTTGAGTAGTCCGTAAGCGCCTGATACGCAGCTTACTTCATCATACTGCTGCACCTCGTCGGGCTCAATGCCTTTGTGCCAGATAAGGAATGGCACAGGCTGTCCCACATGGATGCGCATCTCCACAGGCGTCAGGTGGTCGGGCAATACGGCGATACATACTGGCTCCTGCCAAGTCGACACCTTATTATATATGGGGGCGATGAGTCGCTGGTCCAGATACTCGATGGTCTTCAACTTCAGTTCCAAATCACCATCGTGTCCAGCCTCGTCACTGGCCTCTACATGCACAAATACGAAATCATCCTTCTCAAGTGCCTCGATGGCTGCCTGAGCCTTGCCTTCGTAGTTGGTGTTGGCCAGTCCTGTAGCACCTTCCACCTCTACAATCTTCAGTCCTGCATAGTGGCCTATGCCACGAATCAGGTCCACGGCAGAGATCACAGTGCCGCTCTTCACCTGAGGATACTGCTGCATCAGCGTCTCCATCGAGGGACGATAGCCGCCGCTCCAAGGCCAGATGCTGTTAGCTTGGCGCTCACCACGCTTAGCACGTTCGATGTTGAAAGGATGCTTGGCCAGTAACTCCTGCGATTTCAGAATCATCTCATTGATAAGGTCGGCAGTTTGTTGGGGTGTCAGGCGGCCTATTTCTGCAGGTGCATTCTCTTCTGGCTTTACCAGCAGTCCTCGCCATTCCTCATTAGGATGATCGTGGGGTGGGGCGCAGTCGATGTGCTTATTACCACCTTTGATCACCAGCAGATGGCGATACTGAATACCAGTAATAAACTTCACACGCTCACAACCCTCTCGTTCATTGATGGGCTTGGCAAGCGTTTCGTTCAGATAGTCTATCAGCACACGAGCATCTTCTGTTTCCAGATTGCCACCATTGTGGGTGATAATCTTGCCGTCCTCGAGTGTGATGATATTGCAACGGATGGCAAAGTCGTCGTCAGCCATCTCATAGCCGATAGAAGCAGCCTCCAAGGGGCCACGACCTTCGTACACCTTATTCAGGTCGTAACCCAGAATCGCTGTGTTCGCCACCTCAGAGCCAGGAGGGAATCCCTCGGGCACAGTCATCAATCGTCCGCAGCGGCCTTCTTTGGCCAACTGGTCCATCATGGGTTTATAGGCATATTGCAGAAGGGTCTTTCCTCCCAGTCTCTCCACCGGCAGGTCGGCCATTCCGTCGCCCAAAATAATAATGTGCTTCATAAAACTACGTTTTATGCATCATCGGCTGCACCTCAGCAGAAAGCTTGCTTTCTGCTGAGGTTTGCACGATAATTCATATTAAATGTTTGCTATTGACATAATATTGGCAAACACACCGGCGGCTGTTACTGCGGCACCGGCGCCGTAGCCCTGAATCAGCATGGGGTACTCCTTATAGCGCTCAGTGGTGAGCAGCACGATATTGTTCGAGCCCTCCAGTCCATAGAACGGATGACCATAGGGAACCTCCTTCAATGCTACACTGGTCTTGAATGACGATGGGTTCTGCTCGTCGGCCTCCATCGTAGCCACGAAGCGCCAGCGCTTGTTCTCTGCCTCGAGCACCTTGCGACGTGCTTCGAAGTCGGCATCCAGCTCAGGCAGACGCTTCCAGAAGTCATCGATCGAGCCCTCGAAATAGCTGTCGGGCACGAAGAGATGTTTTTCTACATCGTCCTGTTCCACCTTATAGCCAGCCTCACGCGTCAGGATCACCAGTTTACGAATCACGTCAGTACCACTCAGGTCGATACGTGGGTCAGGCTCAGAGTAGCGCTGCTCCTTAGCTCGCTTAACGGTCTCTGAGAATGGCACGTCAGCGGCAATCTCGTTGAAGATGAAGTTCAGCGTACCACTCAGGATAGCCTCAATCTTCAGAATCTTATCACCAGAGTTGCACAGGTCGTTGATAGTGCCGATGATAGGCAGACCTGCACCTACGTTGGTCTCATAGCGGAACCATACGCCACGGTCGCGAGCCGTCTGACGCAGCTTCACGTAGCTGTCATAGTCACTCGAAGCAGCAATCTTATTGGCAGCAACTACTGATATATTGTGCTCCAGGAACGTCTGATAGAGCTGTGCTATCTGACGGCTGGCCGTACAGTCTACAAATACTGAGTTGAAGATATTCATCTTCACAATCTCTTCCTTCATGTGCTCCGTGTCGGCAGGGAATCCTGCACGCAGAATCTTCTCGTAGTTGTCGAGGTCGATGCCATCGCGATCGAGTACGAAATTGTCAACGTCTGATATACCTACCACGTTCAGCTTCAGGCGGCGTGACTGCATCAAGAACTGTTGCTGGGTGCGAATCTGCTCCAGGAGCATGCCACCCACTGTGCCGATACCACAGATGAAGAGGTTGAGCACCTTGTATTCTGACAGGAAGAATGAGTCGTGCAGTACGTTGAGCGACTTACGCAGGAACTTGCCGTCGACTACGAATGAGATGTTTGTCTCTGATGCGCCCTGTGCACAAGCGATGACAGAGATACCAGAACGGCCCAGCGTACCAAACAGTTTACCAGCGATACCTGGTGTCTGCTTCATGTTCTCACCTACGATAGCGATGGTGGCGAGTCCACTCTCCACCTGCATGGGGAACATAGCGCCCGTCTCAATCTCCTTGGCAAATTCAGCGTTCAGCACCTCGGCTGCTGCTGCAGCATCCTCATCGCGTACACCGATTGAGGTAGAGTTCTCTGAAGATGCCTGAGATACCATGAATACACTAATACCCTTGTTGGCCAGCGTGGTGAAGATACGACGGTTCACACCAATCACACCCACCATAGACAATCCGGTAACGGTAATCAGCGATGTGCCCTTGATGCTCGAGATACCCTTAATGGGCTTGTTGTCGTCATCAATCTGAGCCTTGATCAATGTTCCTGGGTGCTCAGGGTTGAAGGTATTCTTTACTTTAATAGGTATATTCTTTACGCAGACGGGATAGATGGTTGGCGGATAGATCACCTTCGCGCCAAAGTTACAAAGTTCCATCGCTTCTACGTACGAGAGTTCATTGATAGTGTAGGCCGTCTTGATCACCTTGGGGTCAGCCGTCATAAAGCCGTCCACGTCAGTCCAGATCTCCAGCACCTCGGCATTGAGCACAGCAGCGATGATAGAGGCTGTGTAGTCGCTTCCGCCACGTCCCAGATTGGTAGTCTCATGCGAGTCACGATCACGGGCGATGAAGCCAGGCACTACATAGATCGTCTTTTCGTTCAGATCCTTGAAGGCCTCCTTTACTAGCTCAGTGGTTAGGTCGGCATCAATCACATGCTTGCCCTGCTTGCGCTCCGTGCGGATGAAGTCGCGGCTGTTCATACGTACGCCATTCTTCACCATCGCAGCAACGATGTGTGAACTCAGGCGCTCACCATAGCTCACGATCGTGTCCTCCGTCTTCTTCGAGAGGTCGTGAATCAGGTACACACCGTAGAAGATACTCTTCAACTGATCGAAGAGCTGGTCTACATTATTAAATAAGTCTACGCGCTTTTTATCGTCCTGGATGATTGTGTCAATCATCTGATGGTGGCGTTTTACCATCGCGTCGAATTCCTCGCGATAGTGCTCGTCACCCTGTTTGGCCATCTGCGACGTGGCAATCAGTTTGTCTGTGATGCCGTCGAGTGCGCTTACTACTACAATGACAGGTTGCGTCCGAGCCTCTGCCTCC
>CADBVZ010000028.1 GCA_902798285.1 uncultured Prevotella sp.
ATTGCCATCTGCCCTTGTCGTTGTTCGAATTTGCAAGACAAGCCAAAGAAAAGAAATGAGCAGGATTATCAGAGAGGCAAGACCAACGGATGTGGCTGAGATTATGCAGGTCATGGATGCTGCAAAGATGATTATGCGGCAGTCTGGTAATATGCATCAATGGGGCGATGGCTATCCCTCAGAGGCCGTCATTACTGCTGATATGGAACGAAATGGCGGCTTTGTCATTGAGGACGTTGGCAAGGTCGTCGGCTACTTTGCTTTTCTGCCATCCCCAGAACCCACTTACGACAAGATCTATGAAGGAGAGTGGATTGATGATGTTCAACCTTATCATGTAGTCCATCGGATTGCCAGTTATCCTAATGTTCACGGTATCTTCAGCAGCATCATGGAATTCTGCTTCTCTCATGATACGAACATCCGCATAGATACTCACTGCGACAACAAGATTATGCAACATAATATCTTGAAGCACGGATTCACCTATTGCGGTATCATCTATCTGTTGTCAGGCGATGAAAGACTGGCTTATCAAAGGATCGTTTGACACACCCTCCTTGGCTGGCTATCGACTGGCTGGGTTGTCTGCTCTGGTCGGCCTCGGTGCTCGAAGTAATCTGGCATACATTAGTGCGGAGATCACCAACGCGAAGGGTGAGCTCTGCAACGAGGGCGAGGCCATCTACTTCCTGATGAACGAAGAAAAAGCCAAAGAAATGGGATTCCTGCATTGTGAGGTAGAAGAATAACTCGATTAAGTGAGAGCAGAGTTAAGTTTACTTGAACTCTGCCGAGCGTGAGATTCTTCGTATAATTACAAGTAGGTATTACATACCAACTCCCTGTCAGTGGTTCTTTTCATTATGATACTTTCATAAACTATCCTAAATCATGAGGTCAGAATTACGAATAATCAGAGAAAAATGATTAACTTTGACGACAGTTTTAAGAGAAATCAGAGAATTTCACATGATGGATATACAGAGTTTCTTCATATCGCCATTCCCGCTGACGCGCCTACCCGTAGCCTTTCTGAATGTGGTCTGCGAGATGGCCCCTTATCTGTTGCTGGGATTCTTCATCGCAGGAGTGCTGCACGTATTCGTGCCGCAGAAATTCTATGCCAACTATCTTTCGCGTAACAATAAGTTGTCCGTGCTATGGGCGGCGCTACTGGGTGTACCTCTGCCGCTGTGTTCGTGCGGCGTCATCCCTACGGCTATCGGACTCAGGAACGAAAAGGCTTCGAAGGGAGCCATTGCCTCGTTTCTGATTGCCACACCGCAGACGGGCATCGACTCCATCCTGGCTACGTTCTCGCTGATGGGACTTGGCTTTGCCATTATCCGTCCTACTGCAGCACTTATCACAGGTGTATGCGGAGGATTGCTGGTAAACCGACTTGTTCGTGAGGATGATATAAGGGACGATGCGACTACTTCATGCCAGATAGAAAGCGGCAACAAAATATGGCGCGTGCTGAAGTATGCCTACTATGATATGCTTCGCGACATCGGCCTGCGACTGCTCATCGGACTTATAGTAGCTGCATTGATTCAGGTGGCTGTGCCCGATGAGTTCTTCCTCAGTTTCGGTAGTCAGCCGTTGCTGCAGATGCTGGTGATACTCATCATCGCCGTGCCAATGTATATCTGCTCTACGGGTAGCATCCCCGTGGCGGCGGCACTGATGATGAAGGGGCTCTCACCAGGAGCAGCACTGGTGATGCTGATGGCAGGTCCTGCTGTCAATCTCGCCTCTATACTTGTGATTCACAAGTCAATGGGACGTCGTTTTACATCGATTTACCTGATGACCATTGTGGGCTTCGCTGTTCTCTTCGGCCTACTGCTCAATGCTACGGGAATCGACTTTGCCGTTGCTGCTCAGGATGCTTGTTGCATGGGGGCATCCGCCATGCCAAGTCCGTTCAAGATTGTTTGCGCCACAGTATTAACATTATTAATTATATTTGCTCTTATGATGAAACTATTCAGCAAGTTTACCAGCAAAAAGCCGTTAGACCCAGATGTGATCGTCTATCGGGTTGAGGACATGCATTGCAGTCATTGCGAGGCTGCCGTAGTTCGTGCCGTCGAAGATCTCCCCGGCGTAGAAATAGCCAAGGCTAGTGCCTCTGCCAATACCCTCACCATCAAAGGCTCTGCTACCGAAGAGGCCATCCGCGCAGCCGTTGAGGGTATAGGATATACGTTCAAAGGACGTAGCAGTTAGAGCCATCTTGCCGACAAGAGTATCGAACTTGACTGTGCCCAGTTGGAATATATCTGTAGTCTGGGTCTTCGTGGTTTGTTACAGTTGAAACAGGAAAGTGCCGCCAAGGGAGGTAGTCTGATACTAACTCACGTCGACGGCGAAGTGAAAAAGATTCTCAGACTAACAGGCTTCGACCGCCTGTTCAATATCCGATAGGCATATAAAACTATGATTAGAAGAGCTGAAATAAAAGATATACCAGGTATCATTGACCTGCTGCATCAAGTGGATATGGTACATCATGTGCTGCGCCCTGACTTGTTCAAACCGAACACGACTAAGTATAATGAGCAAGAACTCGAAGACTTGCTCGGCGATGACAGCAAACCGATCTTCGTTTTTGAAGATGGGGCCATATTAGGTCATGCCTTCTGCATGATAACCGAAGTAAAGGGCGATAAATTGCTGGAGGACATCAAAACGCTGTATATCGATGACATCTGTGTGGATGAAAAGGCTCGCGGCAAACACGTTGGCAAAGCTTTATATGAGTTTGTCCGTGACTATGCCAAGTCTATTGGATGCAACAACATCACCCTGAATGTTTGGTACGGCAACGACCCGGCATTAAGCTTCTATAGAAACATGGGCATGAAAGTACAGAAAACGACAATGGAAATTGTGCTACTTTAAGTCGCTGCCATTAGAAGCAGTATTTAAACTTCAGGAATACTTCTGAGTTCTTATTGTAGACGGTAAACATGCCTCTGTCGGCATGGAAGAAGTCGTAGCCTATGATGGCATGTAATTGGTCGTTCAGGGCGTAGTCGGCACTCAGGCGATTGTAGACACCGCCATTGGTTACATCGATATAGGCAAAACTTTGGAGGGCAAGCGTGTTGTGTAACAACTCCTTGGAGATATGACTTATAACCTATATAAGTGATACGAATCTGCTGGGTATCACTATTTTTAGGTATGGTAAATCTACCTTCTGCATCGGAAACAGTAAGTGGTTTGCCTTTCTTGGCATCATGAATCGTGGAACCGATGATGGGCTCCTGAGTATCCTTGTCAAGTACGACACCACGCAAAACGCCTTGTGCATCAGCTACTTGGAGGATCACCACCGCTAAAATTGTAATAATTATCCTTTGTATCTGCATCTGTTTTTTAATGAGATACAAAGGTACTGAGTTTTAATTAGGTAAGCAATACTCAAAAATGAGTATTTATATGATTTTCTGACGAAATATGTGGAATAATGACAGGGTTTTCGGAAAAAAATCGTATATTTGTCACCGAAATAATAATTATCCTATGCAGATATACAGTATTTTCAACAAGTGGAGTCAGACAAGCCTTGTGCTTCGCATACTCGTGGGTCTCGTCATTGGTGCCTGTCTTGGACTCATCGTACCGCAGTGGGCAGGTATCAGCATCCTTGGCATGGTGTTCGTCAGTGCGTTGAAAGCCATCGCGCCTATTTTGGTGGCAGTTCTTGTGGCTGCGAGTATTGCCAAGGCTGGAGGTGGCCTGGGTCCCAGGTTCCGCGTGGTCATCTCACGCTATATGCTCAGCACATTCATTGCCGCCATGTGTGCTGTGGTAGGCAGTTTCCTGTTCCCCGTTACGCTGCAGCTGAGCGATGTGGTAGAAGGGGCAGCCCCTGGTGCGCTCACCGATGTCTTTACCAACCTTGTTACTAATATGGTGTCCAACCCAATGCAGTCGGTGTCGCAGGCCAACTATATCGGTATCCTGTTTTGGGCCATCTTGATTGGTATCGCCCTGAAGCTGAAAGCCAGCCAGAAGACCATCGACGTGGTGCAGGATCTTTCGCAGGTGATCACGCAGACCGTGAAGTGGGTGATTCAGTTTGCCCCGTTCGGTATCTTAGGACTGGTGTTCACGTCGGTATCGGAGAGCGGTCTGGAAGTGTTTACCACCTACGGACACCTCGTATTGCTGCTCGTGGGCTGTATGCTGGCCAATACGCTCATCTTCAATCCGCTCATCTCCTTCCTCATGCTGCGCCGCAATCCCTATCCCCTGCTTTTCACCTGTCTGAAGGAGAGCGGACTGCAGGCCTTCTTCACCCGCTCGTCGGCAGCCAACATTCCCATCAACATGAACCTGTGTAAGAAACTGGGTCTCGATGAGGACTTCTATTCGGTGAGCATTCCGCTGGGCGCTACAATCAACATGGACGGCGCCGCCGTTACTATTACGGTGATGACAATGGCTGTAGCACATACTGTGGGGGTTGATGTGACGTTCGCATCGGCTCTCTTCCTGAGCATCATCGCCACGCTGGGAGCTTGCGGCACATCGGGCGTGGCCGGAGGTTCGCTGCTGTTGATACCTATGGCTTGTTCATTCTTCAATATTGGCAATGATATTGCCATGCAGGCCGTAGGCGTTGGCTTTATCATCGGTGTGATACAGGACAGTGTGGAGACCGCCCTCAACTCCAGCGGCGATGTATTCTTCACCGCCACAGCAGAATACTATGACAGAATGAAGAAAGGACAATCGTGAAACAATACAATTAGGTATGAAGCTCAAGTTAATGAATCTGATGCTGGCGGCACTGCTCATGGCGAGTATCCCAGCAATGGCCGAGAGCCAACAAGATAAGATGAATCAGTTTATCGACCAGCTGATGTCGAAGATGACCGTCGAGGAGAAACTCGGACAGATGAACCTGCTGCCTGGCACCTCGGCTACGACGGGTGAGTTGAAGAACAGTCCGCTACTGTCATTGATAGAGCAGGGCAAGCTGGGCACCGTACTGAACCAGACGGGTGTGGAAGGCATCAGGCAGTTGCAGGACGCTGCGAAGAGAAGTCGTCTGGGCATCCCCGTACTCGTAGGCATGGACGTGATTCACGGCTACGAGACCATCTTCCCCATCCCCTTGGGTATGTCGTGCAGCTGGAATATGGAGGCGATAGAGCAGGCTGCGAGGATAGCCGCCAAGGAGGCCACCGCCGATGGTATCTGTTGGACCTACAGTCCGATGGTGGATATTGCGCTCGATGCCCGCTGGGGCCGTATTGCCGAGGGCAACGGTGAGGATCCGTTCTTAGGCGCTCGCATCGCTGAGGCATTGGTAAAGGGCTATCAGGGCAACTACGGTCCGGAGAACATGATGGCCTGCGTGAAGCACTATGCCCTCTACGGCGGGGCTGAGGCAGGGCGCGATTATAATACAGTGGACATGAGCCACGTGAGGATGTACAATCAGTTCTTCCCGCCTTATGAGGCAGCCGCCAAGGCAGGGGCAGGCTCGGTGATGACCTCGTTCAATATCGTGGACTATATTCCCGCCACGTCCAACAAATGGCTCATCGACGACGTGCTGCGCAAACAATGGGGATGGAACGGCTTTGTGGTGACCGATTACGGTGCCATTGCTGAGATTATCAAACACGGACTGGGCGACCTGCAACAAGCCTCGGTGCTGGCCCTGAAAGCCGGTACGGATATGGACATGTGTGCCGAAGGCTTTATCAAGACACTCGAACAGTCGCTGAAAGAGGGTAAGGTGACGATGGCCGAGATCGATCAGGCCTGCCGCCGTGTGCTGGAGGCGAAATACATCTTAGGTTTGTTTGACAACCCCTACCGCTTCCTCGACCCCAAGCGCCGAGCCACTGACATCTACACCCCTGAGCATCGTCAGGCAGCGCGTCAACTGGCTGCGGAATCGTTCGTGCTGCTGAAGAATGAGGGTTCACTCCTACCGCTGAAGAAGCAGGGGAAGATTGCGCTCATCGGACCGATGGCAGATAACCGTATCAACATGGCCGGTACCTGGGCACCGACAGCCGCCAACGAACGCTACGCCACGCTGAAGGAGGCGATGGAGAAAGCATTGGCAGGCAAGGCGACTGTCAGCTATGCCCAGGGTTGCAACTTCACCAGCGACTCCACCCTGCAGAAGGACGGCGGATTCTACCGTCAGACGCCTTTCAAGGACGCAGAACAGTTGAAGCGTGAGGCCCTTCAGGCAGCCCGTGATGCCGATGTCATCGTCTGCGCCATGGGAGAGTCGGCAGAGATGAGCGGCGAGTGTAGTAGCCGTGCTACACTCGAGATCTTCGACACTCAGCGGGAGTTGTTAGAGGCCCTGCTCGCATTAGGCAAGCCCTTGGTGGTGCTAAACTTTTCTGGCCGTCCGACGGTGCTGACCTGGGAGAACAGTCATGTGCCCGCCATCCTACAGGTATGGTTTGGTGGCAGTGAGGCTGGCGATGCCATCTGCGACGTGCTCTTCGGCGACAAGGTGCCATGCGGCAAGCTTACCACCTCGATGCCTCAGGCTACAGGACAGGAACCGCTCTATTACAACCATCTGCCGACGGGAAGACCTGTGGGAGAAGACCAGAGCTCGTTCTCGAAATTCGCCAGCAACTACTTCGATGTGCGCAACGATCCGCTGTTTCCCTTTGGATTCGGACTGAGCTATACCACCTTCGAATACAGCGACATCCGCATGGACGGGCGGAAAGCATCTGTGACGGTTACCAATACAGGCGACTATGAGGGCGTAGAAATCGTACAGCTATACATCCATGACGTCGTGGCCAGCATCACCCGCCCTGTTAAGGAACTGAAAGGTTTCCAGCGCATTCATTTGAAGAAGGGCGAGAGCAAGGAAGTGACGTTTGAGATTACCGACGACCTGCTGAAGTTCTATAACAGCAACCTGGACTACATCTTAGAGCCTGGTGACTTTGAAGTCATGATTGGCCCAAACAGCAGTCTGAAGAACCTGAAGAAAACAGTATTGACAATCAAATAACAGAAAGATCTGTATATGAAGCCCAAGATAGAGACTCACAAAGTACAGAAGTTCATGATCTATGACAGGATGGCGAGGAAAGGCTCTTCTGCCTATTCTCCGAAATCCCATTCTGCCCCACATTTCGAAGGACATTATGTCGAGGGAATGGAAGAATGGACCAGCCACTACTGTTTCAATAAGAAAGAAGACGGTACTTACGAGGCCGAACTTGACGAAGCATGGGACGAAGGCAGTCACTATGGTGGTGGAACGATCAATGTGGCTATTCCCAAGGAATGGTTTAGTCTCTCCTACGACGAATTCCTTGAACGTGTTATCACCCTTGCCGCAGCGAAACATTATGGCTTCACCCCTGATGACCTGAAAGAGAAAGAAGGACTGAAGGAGTTCTTTGGATTTAAATGATTAATTATAATTGATGTGATATGGTTCGTTGTAAAGTGTTGATAGTGGCTGGCGCATTACTGTGCGGCACGGCTGGCGCTCAAGATCAGCGTTTCGAGAATCCGCCTAAAGAGGCTCGTCCTTATGTATGGTGGCATTGGATCAATGGTAATACATCCAAGGACGGCATCCGGAAAGACCTGCTGTGGATGAACCGCATCGGCATTGCCGGTTTTCATCAGTTTGACGCGGGAGGTTCGATGATGCAGGGTCTGCCGCCCGTGGTGCCGCAGACACCTTACCTCAGCGAGGCCTGGAAAGAGAACTTTGCTTATGCCATTGCCCTGGCCGATTCGTTGGGCATGGAGGTGGGCATTGCCTCTGCACCCGGATGGAGCAGCACTGGTGGCCCTTGGGTGGAGCCTGCCGATGCGATGAAGAAACTCACCTGGCGCACACTGGAGGTAAAAGGCAACAGCAAGAGTCAGACGCTGACGCTGCCAGAGCCGTACAAGACCATCGGCCGTTTCCAGAACGTGAGTGCTGGCATCTATGCCCCCATATTTGAAAAGATGCCCCAGTGGTATCAGGACATTGCCGTAGTGGCCGTCAGGATGCCTGAGGCAGAAAAGAGTATGCAGGAACTCGGTGCCACCATCACTTCCAGCGGTGGCGATTTCACCGTGGAACAACTCACCAATGGCGACATCAATGATGGTCCAGAACTGGCGCTCAACAAAGAAGGCACCCATGCCTGGATCCAATATAACTTCCCCAAGGCTGTGACCATCCGCTCCTTCACGCTGGTGGGCGGACAGGAGCAGGGGCAGTTTGATGCCGATCGTACCTACGACAATACGCTCCTGTGCAGTCAGGACGGCGAGACATGGACGGAAGTGATACGCGTGCCATCTTCCAATCTGGCACAGATCACCGTTGACATCCCCGAGATCACCGCCAAGTACTTCCGCCTGACAGTGATCAACCCCAAGCCAGATTACAGTCTGATCTACTACGGTGCTCAGGTGGTGATACCCACAGGTACCCCTATCCACGAGTGGAAACTGCATACAGTGTATAAGGTGAACCATGCCGAGGAGAAGGCTGGCTTCGCCTCACCTGGAGACCTGCTGGCACTCCCCACACCGACTACTGATGCCCCTGTGCAGGAGACCATCGACCTCACCGATAAGGTGAAGGATGGTGTCCTTACCTGGAAAGCTCCCGCTGGCAAGTGGCGTATCTACCGCTTCGGTGCTTCCCTCACAGGCAAGCAGAACCACCCCGCTCCGCCGGAGGCTACTGGTCTGGAGGTGGACAAACTGGACGCAGATGCCTGGAACCGCTATTTCCATACCTATCTGGATATGTACAAGGAAGCAGCCAACGGCCTGTTAGGTGAGCGTGGCATACAGTATCTGATGATCGACAGTTACGAGGCTCAGCAGATGACATGGACGCCCAAGATGGAACAGGCCTTCAAGACGGCCAGAGGTTATGACTTACGTCCCTGGATGCCTGCCCTCGCTGGAGAGGTAATCGGTTCTTCCAAGGCCACCGAAGATTTCCTCTTCGACTGGCGGGAAACCATCGGTGAACTCTTTGCTGCCAACTACGACCGTGTGAACGACATCCTTCACGAATACGGGATGAAGGGTCGCTACACGGAAAGTCACGAGAACGCCCGTACCTTCGTGGGCGACGGTATGGATCCCAAGCGCACTGCCACTGTGCCGATGGCAGCCATCTGGACAGTAGATGCCGCAGAAAGCGTCGCCTATCAGGCCGATATCCGCGAATCAGCATCGACAGCCCACATCTACGGACAGAATATTGTGGCAGGCGAGAGCTTTACCACTAACGGTATGCTGGGTGGTGCCTACACCTGGTATCCTGGCAACCTGAAGGAAGTGGCCGACGTGGCCCTGATGAGCGGCCTCAACCGCTTCTTTATCCATGAGAGTGCCCACCAGCCCTCTGATGATTTCCGTCCAGGTCTGGGTCTTCTGATCTTCGGTCAGTGGTTCAGCCGTCATGAGACGTGGGCAGAGTACGCCAAGTACTGGCTAGATTATTTGGCCCGTAGCAGCTACTATCTGCAGGCTGGCCGCAATGTGGCTGATGTGCTGTGGTATTATGGCGAGGACACTAATATTGCCTCGGCATACGGTAAAGCCCTGCCTGATGTGCCCGTCAGTTATAACTATGATTTCTGCAGTCCGCACGCGTTATTGAACTGTATCGAGACTCAGGACTATAAGGTCATCGCTCTGGGCGAACACGCGCAGAATATGAGCATAGAAATCCTACGGAAACTGCACCAATTGGTATCAGAAGGTGTGTTCCTTATTGGTAAGGAGCCTGTGAGTCTGGCTGGGCGCAGTAGCAATGCTAAGGAGTTCGAACATCTGAAAGCCGACATCTGGGATACTGGTCGTACAAATGTATGGACTGGTAGCGTGGCAGAAGGACTTAAGCAATCTGGTGTGACTCCCGACTTCCAGAGTTCCATCTCTGGCATACGCTTTGTACACCGCGTGGACGGTGAACGAAATATCTACTGGGTGCGTAACTTCAGTGGCAAGGAAGTGGATACAGACATTGTGCTCCGCGATGCCAAGGGTACCCTCACCGTGATGAATCCCGTCAACGGCAAGCCCGTTTATGGTGTGCTGTGTAATGGAAAGTTGCATTTGGGAGCCGATGATGCCCTTTTCATCGTGGCTGATCCTGCCGCAGAGCCTCTGACGGAACCTACACCTCTGAAACCTGCTGGCAATGTGGCGCTCGACGGCCCGTGGATGGTTTCCTTCGAAGGTCAGGATGCTCCCGAAGGTACCCGTACATGGCAGACGCTCTCCTCCCTTACGGAGTCTGACGAGCTAAATGTGAAGTATTTCTCAGGCACAGCCACCTATCAGAACACCTTTACCCTGCCTAAAAAGCACCTGCCAGCAGGTCTGTCTATCGATCTGGGTGAAGTGGGCCAGATGGCCGATGTCTTCATCAATGGCGAACATGTGGACTTCCTATGGAAAGCCCCGTACAAGGTGAACTTTGAGGGTCAGTTGAAACCCAGTAAGAACACCATCGAGGTGAAGGTAGTGAATACCTGGTTGAATCGTCTGATTGGCGATGGCCAGCCTGGCGTAGAGGGGCACAGTTTCACACCTGTAGCCTTCTACGGCGTCAAGAGCCTCACGCAGAATATGGGTCCAGTTGTTCCCTCCGGCCTGATGGGTCCTGTACGCTTGGAGATACTTAGTAACAAGTAATCGATTATATTAACACAAAACGAATGGTAAACTGATTGAAATCTGATGTGGATTAAACCTTGGACTTTTAAGGAAGGCTTCCTCATAGGGGCGGGCCTTCTCTTTGCAGGACTGGCGTTGCAACTGAGCGTCGGTCCTGTGGCGTGGGATGTATTTGCTTGGCCTGCCAATGGGATTATGATGGTGGGATTCCTGGCAATCATTGCCCTTTTTTTTATACTAAGAAAGAAGGTGTATGCCTTCCTGTTCTTAGGTATGTATCAGGCGGCGATACCTGCGATGGTGTATGCCGTAGTGTTGACGATCATCATGGGACTGACGCGGCAGCAGGCTGGCGGCACGTGGTTGAACGATATGTTGTCGTTCTGGCCGTTTGTGCTGATTTATGTCTATATCGCAGTGATTCTAGGTGTCATCATCTTACGGCGACTTATGCACTTAAATTCGTGGAAGCGCGATGTACCTTTCCTGTTGAACCATCTGGGCCTTTTCATAGCGTTGACTACAGCCACGCTTGGAAATGCCGACATGCAGCGAGTGAAGATGATTACCGCCATCGGCGAACCCGAGTGGCGGGCGTTAGAACAGGGCGGTGCCATCAAAGAGATGCCAATAGCCATCGAACTGAAGAAGTTCATCATGGAGACCTATGACGATGGATCGCCCAAGCGCTTTGCCTCGGAGATTCAGATTCTGACAAAGACAGGCAAGAACATTGAAACTACCGTAGATGTGAACAAGCCCTATGAGGTAGACGGATGGAAAATCTATCAGTACGGCTATGACACGCAGATGGGCGCACAGAGTCGGATATCGATACTTGAACTCGTTAGCGACCCGTGGTTACCGCTGGTCTATACAGGTATCTACATGATGCTGGCGGGAGCGGTTTGTATGTTTGTTATTGGGGGGAGGAAACGCGTATGAGTTGGGAACATTTTATATATTTCGCTATAGCTGCGGTACTGCTTTGGGCCGCTGGAGCCTGGGGCGCATGGAAGGACAAAACTGGTATGGCCTACACGACAACCGTCTTGGGCTTGCTCACTTTCTTCTCGTTCATCCTCTCGATGTGGATTTCGCTGGAGCGACCGCCACTGCGTACGATGGGTGAGACACGACTGTGGTATTCGTTCTTCCTGCCGTTAGCGGGTCTCGTCGTCTATTCGCGCTGGAAGTACAAGTGGATTCTGTCGTTCTCGACAATACTCGCCCTGGTGTTCATTTGTGTGAACCTCTTTAAGCCAGAGATACATGACAAGACGCTGATGCCAGCCTTGCAGAGTCCTTGGTTTGCGCCTCACGTTATTGTCTATATGTTTGCCTATGCCGTACTTGGTGCGGCTGTAGTGATGGCACTTTTTCTTTTATTCAGAAAGAAATCCTTCACCTCCGAGATGGAGATTACGGATAATCTCGTCTATGTGGGCCTTGCTTTCCTCACCATCGGTATGCTCTTCGGAGCACTCTGGGCCAAGGAGGCATGGGGTCACTACTGGTCATGGGATCCTAAGGAGACATGGGCCGCCATTACCTGGCTCGCATACCTTATATATGTACATTATCGTCAGCTTCCTCGCCATCGCGAGCGTCTGGCTCTCTGGATGCTTATCGTTTCCTTCGTCCTCTTGCAGATGTGTTGGTGGGGCATTAACTATCTGCCTTCGGCCCAAGGTTCGAGCGTGCATACCTATAGCACCAACTAATATGAAGAAGGTATTGTTTCTACACGGATTTTATGCCAGTGGTCAGTGTGTACCGGCGGTGGCTCTGCGAGAGGCTTTCGCGGGTCGTGCTGAAGTGATAACACCCGACTTGCCGATGCACCCGAAGGCGGCTGTCAGATTCATCCGAGAGTTGATAGAGGAGGAGCAGCCAGACCTTCTGATTGGCAACAGCTGTGGGGCGTTCTATGCTCAGATGGTGGCTCCCGTCGTGGGCATTCCGGCCTTGCTGGGCAATCCGCATTTTAGGATGACGGAGTTCCTGAAGCAGCGCATCGGTGAGCATCAATACAAGTCGCCACGTAAGGATGGCAACCAGAATTTCGTTATCGATGAGGCCTTGATTAAGGAGTTTGACGAAATGGAGGCCATCCAATTTGACAATTGTCGCCCTGACTTCAAAGACCGTATCTGGGGCTTGTTTGGCGAAAAGGACACATTAGCACACTTTGAGCCGATGTTCTTGGAACACAATCATCGTTCGTTCCACTTCCCAGGCGGTCATACCCCGACGGCGGAAGAAGTCCATGGGTGGTATGTGCCATTGGCCGAAAAGATGTTAGAATAAAATAGAATTGTATGATTTGACTATTTATGGCTTGGAAACTAAAATATCGCTGTAAGCAGTGCGGCTACGAAGCTGAGGTGTACGAGGGGCGTGGACTCTTTCGGCAGGAGATCACGGCCATGTTATGCCCTGACTGCCAGACCATCCAAAATATTGTGGTGGGCGGTATCATTGCCGATGTGGCTCCATCGTACAGAAGCGAGGTGGGACGTCTGTGTTTACAATGTGGTAGCGATCATATCAGAATATGGGATAAACACACCTGTCCCAAGTGTCAAGGCGAGATGGAACAGACTGGCGAGAAAGAGTTTTGGACGTAGGATCAATTTGAAACGATGAATATGAAGATTAAACTGATTATATTCGACTTTGACGGAACGGTTTAGCATTGCAAAGGATTATTTTATATCTTGCCTATCCTGCACCGAGCCTTTGTTTACAGGGGGTGCGAGGTGGTTATCCTGCACCTAATCCTGCACCTAAAGTACGTCTATCCTGCACCGAGAGCTGGAAATATGGCGTTTTTGTGAAAGTTTAACATTAGTTCCAACTTTTGTTCCAATATCTGGCACTCGGAGTTTCAATAGTCGACACTCCGAGTGCCAAACTTTGACACACCGAGTGCCAACTATCTGCACATGGTGTGCCACATATTTGGCTAACTCTTGGGTGACGTCTGCTCTTGCAAAAAGGCTTTTTTTATATTATCTTTGCAAGCCGAAAAGAAATAATGAATAGGCTTATGAAGATAACAAAAGTAAAAACAATAGACGGCATACTTGGTATGCCAGTGACAACAGAGATGGATGCTATAGTGGAGCGTATGCGCTCCGATACCACCCGTGATGCAGTGCAGGACATCGTCCGTCAGGCCAACTACCGACGACTTGATCCGAAGAATAATCATCTGCTTGGTGCTCTCGATGCTACCGACAAGCTTCCAAGGCTGATTTTCAGCGGCACCTTCGGTCGCAGCGGATTTGAAGACCTGCGCACGATGACGGGTCTGCTGCTGATGGACGTAGCCTGTCCTGAGGGGATGGAACAGGTTAATAAGGTACGTCAGCGCGTAGCGGCTGTTCCCTATACGGTGCTCGCTTTCGCAGGCAGCAGTCGCAGGACGCTGAAGGTAGTGATGCGTGTAGGCTTTGCCGACGGCTACGAGCCACAGGACGCTGATGAGTATCTGACACTTCTGCGACAGGCTCAGGAAACGGCAGTACCAATCTATCAGACATTGGCGCAGTGTGAACTGCGTTGTCAGGAACTCTCTCTGATCTCGGGCTGTCGCATGAGTCATGACCCACAGCTGTTTTATCATCTAGATGCACAGACACTTCCTGTCGTGAGGGAGCCAAAGGGCGTACTAACGCCTTATCAGAACATACGGATGGAGAATGATGGCTCCGTGCTGGACTTCCCGACATACGATGAGTGTGAGAGGCTGCGAACAGAGTTCTATACTTGTGTGCGGCATGCCTTTGAGGCTCAACAGGAGGGTGAGGATGATGAGGCGCTGCTGGTAAGGCTGGCCCAGTATTGTAGGAAAGCCGGACTGGCTGAGGAGGCCTGTGTAAAACGTACCATGTGGCTATCTGAGATTAGTCAGAGCGAGGATGTGGTCCGTAAGGTGTTCCGCGCCGTCTATTTTAAGCCCTACAACGGCAAACTACTCTCGCAGATGAATGAGAAGGAACGTATCGCCCGCACCATCCGCGAGTTTATGACTCGTCGCTATCAGCTACGTTTCAATGAGGTGAAACAAGTGGTGGAGTTCCGTGCGAACGACCAGACATTCCGTCCTTGGCAGCCGCTGACCGATCGCGACCTGAAGTGCATGACCTTTGAAGAGATGCTGGAGGGTGGACATGGCTGGTCGATAGATATTGAGCTATATGTACAGTCGTCGATGGTACCAGTATATAACCCCATCCACGAGTTTCTGGGTGGTGTAGGTCTGTGGGATGGCAAGCACGATTACATAGGCGACTATGCCCGACGACTGAAGACTGACTATGACCGTTGGCCACATTTCTTCCATCGCTGGTTCCTGGCCATGGTGGCGCAAGCACTCAACAAGAGTCGTGACTACGGCAACTCCGTGGTGCCGTTGCTCATCGGCTCGCAGGCCATGAAGAAATCTACCTTCTGCAAGAACATCCTGCCCTACGCCCTCCGTGAATACTATATGGATGACATCAAGATGGACAATGCCGAGCAGGTGGAGCGTGTGCTGGGACGTATGTGGCTGGTGAATATTGATGAATACAATGCCAAGACGGATCGGGAACAGGCAAAGATCAAACGTCTGCTTACGGAGAAGGATGTGCAAGTAAGGAAAATGCGGACTGACCAGTATACGATGACACCACGTCTCTGCTCATTTATCGCTACTACCAACGAGCGCCAGCCACTGACGGATCCTACGGGTTCGCGTCGTTACCTCTGTGTGGAGATGACAGGTCAGGCCGACATGTCGGGGCATATCAACTACCGACAGATGTATGCACAAGCCGTGGCAGAACTGGAACGCGGTGATATCTATTGGTTTACCAACGAGGATGAGGCGGAGATTGTGGCGCACAATATGGGTTATCAGCAGATGAGTTCCGTGGAAGATGTACTGGCCAGTCTCTTCCTTCCTGCTGAACATAGCAAGGAGTACTTCCTGACCACCACGCAGATTCAGCAGAAGCTTCGTGAATCTCTGATAACATCAGATGTGCCGACTCTCCGCAAACTGGGTCTGGCTCTGAAACGCCAGCACTTCCCCTATGGGTCGCTGGAAGGTGTTCATGGCTACTACCTCCAGCCCCGCAGTGCAGGATAAATGTACTTTAGGTGCAAGATTAGGTGCAAGATAACCACCTTGGAACACCTGTAAACAATGCCTCGGTGCAGGATAGGCAGGATAAATGCGATGTTAACGCTGGTTGAAGTCGTAGAGGGTTACATAGCCATCGAACTCCAGGTTCTGGCTGTAGCCCGCACGACGGAAACAGTCGAGAATCCATGTCTGCTGTTCTGGTGACAGGTATCGTTCGCCACGGTTGCAGCGATAATAGTTCGTCTTGCCACCCAGATATGAGATCAGTTCAGAACGAAGACCTTGCAACTGTCGTCCCAGTACGTTATAGAACAATTTTGAGAAACCATAGGCCATGCGTATCGGTTCTGCCAGATGGTAGAACGGGCATGAGCCGTCGGTCTCGAGGGCTGTGGGATAGATGGCAGGGCCCCATTTTTTGTCAGAGGGCACTTTCTGAGCGGCCTTCCAACGCAGACATTTCTCCCGCATTGGACACTGGACGTTGAAGCACACTTGATAGCCTGCTGGTACATCCTTAAATTCAAAATCTATTTCCATGATGGTTGTTTTACTCTTTTCGACCTGCAAAGGTAATGTTTTTTTCTGAGATACGGATAGTTGTTGATATATTTTTCGATGGTTATGCAACAAAAACCTATGGTTATATCAGGGTTTTTGTGTAATTTTGCAGCAAAATGATATGATATGAGACGATTATTCCTATCTTTGCTGCTTTCGGCAATTGCGTTTACGGGTTTTGGTCAGGCTGGTCAGTTCTTTCCGTCGGAAAGGTTTTCGAGTGGACTGATCAACGATGTGTGTCAGGATCAATACGGCTATATCTGGATAGCTACCGAGAATGGACTGAACAAGTTCGACGGCTATCGATTCACAACCTATCTATCGCACCCCAACGACTCTACGACTTTGGGTAGCAACATTGTCACCAGCCTTTATTGTGACAAGCAGGGACAACTCTGGGTAGGCACAAGGACAGGACTATCGCGTTATGACTACACTACCGACAGGTTCATACGCTATACCTTCCCGTCGCAGGCCAAACCCCGCATAACTCCCATGCTGGAGCGAAAGAACGGTGAGTTCCTGATAGGTACATCGGGCATGGGGCTTTACTCCCTCAAAGATGAAACCATCCAGAAGGTAGTCGACGGCCATACCACAGGTACCGGTAACTGGTATTACAACAAGATGATGGAGGACAGCAAGGGACGCTTCTGGAAATGCGGCTATGGCGAAGAGGTGACGATGAAGGATGAGACGGGTGTACACCAGTTTTTTATCAAACAGGGCATCGTGGTTGGGATCGTGGAGACCAATGGTGACATCCTGATTATCTGTCTGCACAGCATCAGTCGTTATCACGATGGCGAGATGGTTAAGGCCGATATCGACATCTCGGCTCTTGGTGGTGATAATGTGGTGATGTGCAGTGTATTGCAATGTAGTAATGGTAATATATATATAGGTACACGAGGAGATGGACTCTTTGTGCTCGAAAAAGGCAGTAACCGACTGGTACGTGTGGATTGTAACGTGAACGGTCTGGACCTGAACACGGCCAAGATTTGGTGTATCAAGGAAGACAGGATTGGTAATCTCTGGCTGGGCTGCCAGTCGAAGGGACTTGTGATGATTCCGCGTGTTCAGCCGCAGTTCTCCTCGTGGAGTTTTATGGCCCAGGGATACCGTATCAGTTCGACGGTTACCTCTGTGTGTAAGGGCGACCAGGACATGATATGGGCCATAGTGCAGGGTAGCGGTGTATATGGCTTCGACAGGCGTGGTCATATCGTAGCCCATCCGGCATCACCTCCGTCGGCAGAGTATATTTATCGCGATAAAAAGGGACGCTACTGGATAGGCAGTGATGAGGCCCTTTATGCATACGATCCCTTGACGGGAAGATCACAGCATCAGATATCCTTTGTATGTGACAAGTTGAACGATATTATTGATGCTGGTAATGGACAGCTTTTTATCTCTACCTTCTCGCGCGGCTTCTGTGTATATAATCCCGACGACCACTCAAAAAGAGAATTCTTATCGTCGCAGCATGACCCTGTAAAGGGATGGTTGCACAACAACTGGATTATGGCCATGATGCTCGATAGTAAAGGATACGTATGGATGGCCACATCGGCAGGTGTGTCGTGTTATGACCCTCAGGCAGATAGTTTCCGTCCTTACGGATGGGATTGTGTTCTGGATGGTATGATGTGCTACTCGCTCTGCGAGACTCGGAATGGCGACGTACTCATTGGAACGGATCAGGGTTTGTTCCAATATCACCCAGGCGATGAGGAGGCTATGCGTTTCCAGTATGGTGATGCGCTGGCTAATAGGGTGGTGGGAAAAATCGTGGAGGCCAATAACGGTGATATCTGGTGTGCAACGTCGATGGGTATCTGGCAGTTTGACCAGGACAAGAAACAGTTTATCGGTCATGTGAGCGGCAATGGTCTGACCACTAAGGAATATATCAACTGCGTAGGTATGCATACCGACAATGATATGATATATTTTGCTAACAACGACGGGCTGACCGTCTTTAACTCCAAACAAGTAACAGGTAGTCATAAGGATCTGCCAGATGTAAAGCTGACGGGATTCTATGTAGCTGGAAATGCAGTGAATCCCATGCAAGATATCTTTTATCTGTCGTATCTTGATAACAGTATCGCGCTGGAGTTCTCGCTACTTGACTTCGTGAGTCCTGATAACATCATTTACGAATATCAGATTAATGGTTCAAAGTGGATGCAGAAATCAGAAGGAGACAACAGTATCCAATTGAGTCATCTGCAGCCAGGCACCTATAAGATAGAGGTGAGAGCCTTGTCGGCTGGTGTGTATTCTGAGACCAAGACCATCACCATACAGGTATCGCCGCCTTGGTATCGGTCAACCTGGGCTTATTTATTATACCTGCTGGTAGGTTTAGCTCTGTTGACAGTCACTGGATGGAGTCTGAAACGTAAGGCCCATCGTCAGTTGGACGAGGAGAAGATGAAGTTCCTCATCAACGCCACCCACGATATCCGCTCACCTTTGACGCTCATCATGGGACCGTTGGCGAAACTGAAGGGCATTGTGACCGATGGCGAGGGAAGAGGCTATATCGATACGATCGACCGTAACGCCCAGCGACTGATGTTGCTGGTGAACCAGATTCTCGACGAGCGACGCATAGATAAAAACCAGATGCAGCTACATTGTCGGGAGACGAACCTTGTGGACTTTATCAGTGGTATCTGTAAGTTATACCAGTACAACGCTACTCAGCGGAACATCACCTTCCTCTTTGAACACGACAAGAACCATGTGCTGGCATGGATTGACCGCATCAACTTCGACAAGGTTATCTCTAACTTACTCTCCAATGCCTTCAAATACACCTTTGACGGAGGAGAAGTGAAGGTGGTACTCCACGAAACAGAGAAAGAAGTGGAGATACAAGTGGTTGACTCTGGTGTGGGCATTAAAGATGATGAGATAGATAAACTTTTCGAGCGTTTCTACCAAGGTCGCAATGCCAGTGATCTGGGCATGCAAGGAACGGGTATCGGTCTGAACCTGAGCCGATCCATTACTCAGATGCATGGCGGACAGATTAAGGCACAGAACCGTCATGACGGTCAGAGGGGCGCTTGTTTCACCGTTACAATCCCCAAGGGCAATGCTCATCTGAAACCCGAAGAGATATTGACGGACGCCCCAGCCCGCGAGGTGCTCTCGGCAAGTGCCAGTAACAGACAGTTCCACCAATTCCATATACTGGTGGTTGACGATGACCCAGAGATAGCCGATTACATTATCAGTGAACTGGGCAATCATTACAAGTTCGACCATGCGCCCAATGGCAAGGAGGCTCTCAAGATGCTGCTTACTAAACAGTATGACCTCGTAATCAGCGATGTGATGATGCCTGAGATGGATGGTCTAACACTGTTGAAACGTATCAAGGACAATTCGCAGATCTCACAGATCCCAGTGATTATGCTAACCTCAAAAGCCGAAGTGGAGAATAAACTTGAAGGACTGAAGTCGGGAGCCGATGCCTATATTGCCAAGCCTTTCAATATGGAAGAACTTCATATCCAGATAGACAACCTCATAGATAATATGCGCCGTCTGCGTGGTAAGTTCAGTGGGGCTGTACAGCAGGAGGAACGCATAGAGAAGATAGAGGTGAAGGGCAACGACGATGCACTGATGGAACGAGTGATGCGCTCTATCAATGCCAACATGTCGGATCCAGATTTCAATATCGACACCCTGGCCAGTGAGGTAGGTATCAGCCGTGCCCAATTGCATCGTAAGATGAAGGAGATTACGGGTATCTCAAGTGGTAAGTTCTTGCGTAACCTTCGCATGGAGCAGGCCGCTCGTCTGCTCCGCGAGGGTGGGATTAACGTCTCACAGATAGCCGATAAGGTGGGATATGCGGATCAGGCTCATTTCTCCACCGCCTTTAAGACACATTTCGGTATGTCGCCCTCGGAATACGTAGAGGCTCATCAGGAATAAACCCACTCATAACTGAGAGAATTGTTTCGGCATTTTGCGATTTTGTTGCAAAATGCCGATTTGTTTTTGTTTGATAGATAATCGCAGGGGCATGCAACGTTTTCCTTGCAACATTTCCCTTGTTCATGCTTAACTTTGCAGCAGAAATTTTTCGAGAATCTATAACAATAATTAAAATCATTTTTCGTATGGAAAAAACAATGAGAAGAATCCTGATGATGCTCGCACTGGTGGCAAGCCCAATGCTGCTGTCGGCCCAGAGTATTATTAAAGGTAATGTGAAGGATGATGCAGGAGAACCTGTCATCGGTGCTACGATCAGGGAAGTCGGTACGCAGAATGCAACAATTACCGACTTTGACGGAAACTTTGAACTGAAGAATCTGACCAAGAAGCAGATTCAAGTCTCTTATGTGGGCTTTCTGAGTAAGACGGTCGACGTAAAGGGACAGTCGTTCATTAACGTGACGCTGAGTCCAGACCAAAAACTGCTCGACGAAGTGGTAGTGGTAGGTTACGGTACGATGAGGAAGAGTGATGTAACGGGTTCTGTCAGCAGGGCCAACATCAAGGCTTTTGAGAAATCGACCAATACCAACCTTTTACAGTCATTACAGGGAACTGTTCCTGGATTGAACGTAGGTCAGGCCAGTTCAGCAGGTGCTAACCCGGAGATATCTATCCGTGGTACCAGTACCATCTCAGGTAGTACCACCGTACTTGTCATTCTCGATGGTATCATCTTTACAGGAAGTCTTTCGAGCCTCAACCCTGCTGATATTGAGAGCGTTGACGTGTTGAAGGATGCTTCGGCCACAGCTGTCTATGGTGCACAGGCTGCCAATGGCGTGCTGCTCATTACTAGTAAGAAGGGTGCCAAGGGTAAGGCAAAGGTGTCATTCTCCAGCAGCTACAGCATCCAGTCTCCTACCAATAAGATGGAGACCATGAATCGTGACAAGATGCTCACTTTCGACAATGAGTGTCTGTGGCAGTTCTCTAAGACTGAGGCTTCGGGCTATACCCAGCAGGATCCCAACTTCAAACTCTCCGAGCGTCTGCCAGATGCCTGGATGACCGACGATCAGGGTAATATCATCCCTGGCGACTATGACTGGTGGGGTGACTTTACCCGTAATGGCTCTATCTGGGAGAATAAACTGAATATCTCCGGTGGCAGCGATGCTATGTCGTATCTGATTTCTGTTGGTAACACCCAGCAGAAGAACTATCTGCTGAACGATGATTACAAGCGTAGCTCCATCCGCGTGAACCTCGATATCCAGCCCGTGAAGTGGCTGAAGGCAGGTGTGCAGGCTTTCGGTTCGTTTGAGGACCGCGACGGTCAGGAGACCTATTTGCCTTTCCTGATTGAGTGTAGTCCGCTGACGAAGCCCTATGATGAGGATGGTAACATGATTGACTATCCCGCCCACGATGCCCGTGAAAATCCATATCATGGTTCGCTAGTTGACGATTACGACCGCACCAACTCGTTCTTTGCCAATCTGTATGGTGAGGTACAGCTGCCTCTGAAGGGTCTGACCTATCGCATCAACTTCGGTAATAACTATCGAATTGGCGAGCACCACTATGCCAGTGAGTTTGCCGAGAACAACAACGGTCAGGCTTACAAGCACCACTCAACCTATTATGATTATACATTGGATAACATCCTGAACTACATGAACAGTTTCGGCAAGCACAACGTAGGTGCAACTTTGGTTTATGGTGCCTCACGTCGCAAGTATATGTATACGGCTGCTGATGCCAAACTCTTCCCACGTATGACGCTGGGCTATAACGCACTGGAACTGGCTGCCACCCAAAACACCAGCTCTGATGCATGGTTGGAGACGTTGCTCTACCAGATGGCCCGTGTGAACTACTCATACGACGAACGTTATCTGCTGACAGCCACGGTGCGCCGTGATGGTTACTCTGGTTTCTCGGCCAACAACAAGACAGCCGTGTTCCCTTCAGTTGCATTGGGTTGGGTGATTACCAACGAGAAGTGGTTCAAGGTTCCGCAGATTGATTATCTGAAGCTGCGTGCAGGCTACGGTGTGAGCGGTAACCAGACCTCACGCTACTCATCACTGGCTAAGGTCAATTCGTCTATCGGCTATATCTTTGGCGACGGTGTTTCGGGATCCATGCGTCAAGAGTTGGCCTCGATGGAGAATGCTGACCTGAAGTGGGAGAAGACCGCTGGTTTCAACTTCGGACTCGACTTCGCTATACTGAACAACCGCATCTCCAGTAACATTGAGTACTATACCACTAAGACCACCGACCTGCTTTATGCTGTGCAGATCCCATCTATCACCGGATTCACATCGATCATGTCTAACGTGGGTGAGATTCAGAACAAGGGTTTTGAGTTGACTATCAATACTCGCAACATCATCACAAAGGACTTCGAGTGGACATCGATGTTCAACCTCTCGACTAACAGCGACAAGATTACCAAGCTTACAGGACTTGACGCTGACGGCGACGGTAAGGAGGATGACATGACCTCTTCATCACTGTTCATCGGTGAGTCGCTCTCTGCCATCTATGACTATACGATCGACGGAATCTGGCAGGTGGGTGACAATATTCCCGAAGGCTTCCATCCTGGTAACTACCGTATTGTTGATATCAACGAAGATGGCAAGATCGACGAGAACGACCGCAGCATCATCGGTAAGAACGATCCCTCTGTACGTATGGGCTTGCTGAATACCCTGAAATATAAGAACTTCACTCTGAGCTTCTTCCTTAACGCCATTATCGGTGGTAGCAAGAGCTATCTGGGTAAGAACTCGTATGCAGAGTTGGTGAATGACAACACCCTGCGCCACAACCGTCTGACTGAGCAGGTGGACAATTTCTGGACACCCAGCAATCCTGGCGGTATCTACGCCCTCTACAATGCCAATCCTGCTATCAACCCTTATCGTTACGAGAACCGTACTTTCTTGCGTCTGCAGGATATCACCCTTTCTTACGACCTGCCCAAGCAGTGGATGCAGAAGATACATATCGACGGCATCAACGTCTACTTGAGTTGCAAGAACCTGCTGACCTTCACTGGCTGGCACGGTTGGGATCCAGAGCCTAACATGACCTATCAGGACATCAACGGCCAGAACCGTATCACGGGTAGCTGCTATGACAACCGTCCGGTGATGAAGAGTATGACTTTAGGTATCAACATTAATCTTTAAGAAACGTATGAAAAAGATATATTTAATATCCATGATGGCAGCCCTGCTGCTGACGGGATGCAATGAGGATAAGTTCCTTGAGGAGAAAGCCCTGGACTTCAACTCGGCCTCAAACTCCTACAATACGACAGCCGACTTTGATGCTGCTGTGACAGAACTCTACTATCTGACTCGCGAAGAGTTCTATACCACCTATGACCGTACGACAGACCTCTCGAAGTTTGCCGATATGTGGATCACCGCCGACCCTCTGCAATCGAACGTTACTGCCGACCTTTCTCCATCGGGTGCCATCGCTAAGTTCTTCTGGGATGAGAACTATAAGCTGATTGCTCAGGCCAACACCGTGATTAGTCGTCTGGAGAGTGCCACAAAGCTGACGGACGAGCAGAAGAAGGAGTATGAAGCCAAAGGCCGCTTCTTCCGTGCTTTGGGATATCGTACACTTGCATACCTCTATGGTGGTGTGCCCTTGCAACTAGAGGAGGTGACTGCTCCGAAGACCGATTACACCCGTGATACAAAGGCTAACGTGTTGGCTCAGGCCATCGAGGACCTGGAGTTTGCAGCAGCCAACCTGCCTGAGATCAATACTGTACGCGATGGTGAGATCAGTAAACCTGCTGCCAATATGCTGTTGGCCGAGGTGGCTCTGGCTGCTGGCGCTAACGACAAGGCCATCAGTGCAGCTACGGCAGTGATTAATAATGGAAACCTGAAATTGATGACGCAGCGTTTCGGTTCTCAGGCTGGCGAGGATGGAGATGTGTTTTACGACCTGTTCCGTCCGAATAACCAGAATAGATCTTCTGGCAATACCGAAGGTATTTGGGTAATCCAGTTTGAGACCAACGTAGAGGGTGGTGGTAATGATACCAGTCACTTCTTCTGGGTACCCGGCAGCTTCTGGGGGGAGCGTTTCTTCGCACCACAGGTTGATAAGTTCCAGATCATCTCACCGGATGGAACCAGAATCCAACTCTTCGATTGGCCTATTGGTGACATGACTGGTGGTCGTGGTATCGGAACACACTATGCCGTAGATCATCTCTACAACGGCATCTGGAACGAGGACTTTAACGATATGCGTAACTCTGAGTATAACTGGCCCCGTCGTTTCAAGATCCACCGTACTGCTGTGCTCGACGCCTATCCCGATTTGAAGGCTGCCATGCCCGACGGATACTTCGACCTTGAGAAGACTGTGCTGCCTGCCGGCTATTCTATGGAGACAGGCTTCGGCGGTGGTGTAAATGCTACCACGCAATTACCCAACCGTTTCATGTGTGGCTATTCTACAAAGATGACCACACCGTTCCATCATCCCGATGCACAATACCTCAATAAGTCGATATATCTGTTGGCTGGTACGGCTGGAAAGACTTTTACCGATCAGTACTTCTTCCGTTTGGCTGAGGCTTACCTGTTGCGTGCTGAGGCTTATGTAAACACAGGCAAGAACAACGAGGCAGCTGCCGATATCAATGTGCTGCGCGATCGTGCACAGGCAAAGAAGTGTACTGCTGACCAGATGAATATCGACTTTATCCTCGACGAGCGTCTGCGTGAGCTCACTTGTGAAGAGAAGCGTCGTCTCACTTTGGCACGTACAAACAAACTCAGCGAGCGCATCAAGAAATACAATCCTTATTTCAGCGCTGCCCACAGTGCCGACGGCAAGGATTATGATGCACACTTCGACCTGTTCCCCATCCCCCTGTCAGCTATCCTGGCCAATAAGGATGGTGTTCTCGAGCAGAACCCTGGATATTAAAAAAGTTTTTAGGATAACATAGTTGATTAATTGGTTAGGAAATAGTTAGTTAGTAAGTAAGTTGAATGAAGCCCGGGCTTGCGAAAGTCTGGGCTTTTTTAAGCTGAAATACTCAAAAATATTTGGTGTTTTACTTACTAAATTGTAACTTTGCAACCAGCCACAAAACAAATCATGAATATGAAAAGGATAATATGGTTATTCGTGCTTGTGCCATTGATGGCGCAAGGTAGGGTGTTTAAAGTTGGACAGGTTTCTGTAAACTATGACAAAACAGAGTCTTATCAGGTAGTGCGTGCCATAGGCGACCTGAAGTACGACATCGAGATGGTGACGGGCTCTACAGAAGGAAAACAAGGCCTTATCGTCGTAGGCACTTACGGCAGTAAGACTATTAGCGGACTCATCAGCAAGGGACTGCTGAAGGAGCAGGATCTGAAAGGAAAGTGGGAGAGTTACGTCATCACTGTGACGAATGAAAAGAATCCACGACTTGTGATTGCGGGCAGTGACAAACGTGGCACCATCTATGGTATCTATGACGTGTCACAACGTATCGGCGTGTCACCCTGGTACTGGTGGGCCGATGTACCCGTAGCCAAGAATCCCGATGCAGCCATCGATTGCGACTATTATGCCTCGGGTGAGCCGACGGTGAAGTATCGTGGCATCTTCATCAACGACGAGGACTGGGGACTGAAGCCGTGGTCGTCGAATAACTTTGAGAAGGAACTGGGTGATATCGGACCTAAGACTTATGCCAAGGTGTGCGAGTTGCTGCTGCGTCTGAAGGCTAATATGCTGGCCCCTGCCATGCATTCATGTACAGGAGCCTTCTATAGTCATCCTGAAAGTCAGCTTGTTGCCGACTCGTTTGGCATTATGATTACCACCAGTCATTGCGAACCGCTGCTCTTCAACAATGCTGCCAAGTCGGAATGGGATAAGGCGCGCGATGGCGAATGGAATTACGAAACCAATAGTGCAACGATTCTTAGGAAGTTGGATGACCGTATTCGTGAGACAGCCCAATATGATAATATCTACACCATGGGTCTGCGTGGTCTGCACGATGAAGCCATGAAAGGCAGCACCGACCCAAAGGATCGTGCCCGTACGCTGGAGAAGGTCATCGGCAAACAGCGCGAGATTCTGAAAAAATATAAAGGAAAGAAGGCCAACCGACTGCCACAAATCTTTGTACCATACAAGGAAGCACTGGATATTTATGATGCAGGTCTGCGCGTGCCTGATGATATTACACTGGTATGGCCCGACGACAACTATGGCTATATGAAACGCGTGTCGAATTCAATAGAGCAGAAGCGTAGTGGTCATAGTGGCGTTTACTACCATCTTTCCTATTTAGGAGCGCCCCATGACAACCTATGGATTGCGACCACTGCTCCTATGTTGATGTACGAAGAACTGTTGAAAGCCTATACAGCTGGAGCCGACCGTTATTGGTTGCTCAACGTGGGTGACATCAAACCTATGGAAATTGAGATACAACAGTTCTTCGATATGGCCTATAACTTCAGTGCGTTTAATTACGACAATGTGAATCGTTATCAGGCCGAATGGCTTACCAAGCTGTTCTCGCTTCAAGACCTATCCCTCAAGTCTCAATTCCAATACATCCTCGACAATTACTACCGTCTGGCATGGGACCGAAAGCCAGAGTTTATGGGCTATGAGATGGAGTGGGATAGTCAGGAGAACAGTCGTATGCATGATACCGATTTCTCGTTTGAGACGGGATCTGGCCAGAAACGCCTGATGGATTATCAGGATATCTGTAATGTATACGATGCTATCGAGCGAGCCATAGCCCCAGAACAGCGTCCAGCTCTTTTCGAACTGTTAGGTTATGCTGTACGCTCTGCCTATCAGATGAATCGTAAGTTTCTTTATGCTCAGAGGAATCATGAGACTGGTAGTACCGTCTATGCTGAGATGTCGCGTGAAGCCAATTGTGAGATAGAGCGACTTCGTGAACAATATAACACGATGTTTCAAGGGAAGTGGAACCAGATGATTTCCGTTGTGCCACCAGGTTATACCGCCAAGTATCATCTGATGCCTGAATTGAGTGATAAGCCTACTGATGCTTATCGTTTGCCAGAAGCTCAACGTCATCCGGAATTTTGCCACAAGATTGATCTCTCGGCACTCTCGGTCAAGGAGCCTTTCCGTTTACTCGAAGGTATCGGAACCGATTGGGTAGCACTCCAAATGGGACAACCCATGAACTTTGCAGACGAGGGAAGCATTGATATCCCTCTTGACTCTAAACTCATATCTCAAAACTCTCAACTGAACGTATGCCTATCCGTTGTCCCCATGTGGCCGGTGGCTTACGATCGTAGCAATAAGATAGTTGTGAGCGTAGATGGTGGCGAGGAAGTGATCTGCGAGAATGTTTTCAAGGAATGGAGTCCGGAATGGAAGTTGCAAGTGCTTGAAAACCGTAAGGAATATGTGGTAAGCCTGCCGCTTGACACTAATCGTAGCGACCATGTTCTTACCCTAAGGATTGTTGATCCAGGTCAGATAGTACAAAAAATAACATATCAATAAAGAATCATGAAGAGAAATATCATCTTGACAGGTGCATTCATTGCACTCTCGGCCTTGACGGCCATTGCACAAACGGGAAAGTTCTGCATTGCCAAGGACGGCAAGGCTGCAACGATTGTAGTGGACGGGAGTGACTGGAAAGGCGTACAGAGGGCGGCTAACGACCTGAGCGATGACGTGAGAAAGGTGACGGGTATTAGCGTTTCGCTAAATGATAAAGGAGAACCAACGGTCGACGGCCGAAGGGAAAGTCAAATGATAAATGATAAACCTTCTATCATCGTCGGCACCATCGGAAAGAGCAAGTTGATTGATAAATTGATCAAACAGAAGAAGATAGATGTAAGGAAGGTAAAGGGCCAGTGGGAGTCGTACCTTATCGACGTGGTGGATGGGAACCTCGTCATTGCGGGCAGTGACAAGCGCGGCACTATCTACGGCATCTACGAGATATCACAGCACATCGGCGTGTCGCCGTGGTATTGGATGGCAGATGTGCCGGTGAAGCATCAGGACGAACTGTATTATGATGGCGGACGTATCATACAACCCTCGCCCAAGGTGAAATATCGTGGCATCTTCATTAATGACGAGTGGCCCTCGTTTGGTGGTTGGTGCACCAACAAGTTTGGTGGTGTCAACTCGAAGGCCTATGCTCATATCTTCGAATTGCTGTTGCGTCTGAAAGCCAACTACTTCTGGCCTGCCATGTGGGCTACAGCCTTTAATGAGGACGATCCGGAAAGTCCCCGACTGGCTGACGAGATGGGCATCGTGATGGGAACCTCGCACCATGAGCCGATGATGCGTTCGCACCAGGAATACCTGCGAAGAAAGGAACAGGTGGGTCCATGGGATTACGCCACTAACAAGGAACGTGTGGATCAATTCTTCCGCGAGGGTATGGAGCGCAATAAGAATTACGACAACCTGGTAACCATCGGCATGCGTGGTGACGGCGATGTGGCCATGGGTAAAGGTGACGATACTGAGAATATGAAGACACTTGGTAAGGTGATTGAGGGACAACGACAGATTATCAAGGACATCTATGGACGTCCTGATGCTGTGCCACAGCTCTGGGCCATCTTTACAGAGGTGCAGAGATACTACGACGCAGGCTTTACCGTACCAGATGACGTGACGTTGTTGCTCTGTGATAACAACTGGGGCTATATCCGCCGTAAGGGACGTGACTTCGAACGCAAGCGCAAGGGTGGACTGGGCCTTTACTATCACATTGACATGAATGGTGGTCCGTGGAACGACCGATGGGTAAACACCACGACCATCCCTAAGTTGCGCGAACAACTGAACCTTGCCTATAAGAGTGGTATCGACCGCATCTGGATTATCAACGTGGGCGACTTGAAACCTAAGGAGATGCCTATCGACTTCATTATGCATTATGCTTGGAACCCCGATGCCATACAGCCTGGTGATGAACAGACATGGCTCGAAGGCTTCACTCGTAGTATTTTCGGTGACCAGTTCGCCAAAGAGACAGCCGATATCATCGCCAAATACTCGAAATATAACCTGTGGCGTAAGCCTGAAGTACAAATACCTGGGCTTTTCAACTACGAGGAGATGCTCCATCTGAACAACCTCTGGCAGTCGCTTGTATTACGATGTGAGGCCTTGAAGGAACAGATACCTGCTGAGGCTCAGGATGCCTTCTATCAGTTGGTGTATTACCCTGCTGTGGCGAGTGCAGGTGTGGCTCAGATATATAACGCCGCCACCATGGGCGACAGTCTTACCATTAATTATCTGATGGAGAAAGACCAGCGCCTCACCAACTATTATAATAAGGTGTTGGCTGGTGGTAAGTGGGACGGTATCATGCAGGACAACCATATTGGTTACACCCAGTGGTCGATTCCCGACAAGAACTACCACCCCATGACGCTTGGCTTTAAGGTGACTCATAACCTGAACCCTTCGAACGATACAAAGGAGTATTCTATCCCTGCCTGTCAGTATACGAACAAGGACGATGCTTGGATATTCCTGCCTGACCTTGGACGTGGAAAGGGTTGTATGGGAGCCAAGGACGTCATGCGTCCCTCTGACGAGAGCGGTAAAGGTCCCTCGTTGGAATATGATGTTGAACTCACAGAGGATGGAAGGCTGGCTATCGGTATTCTGCCTACACAGGATGTGCTGCCGGCCCGTGGCTTGCGTCTGGGGGTACAGATTGACGATCAGCCCCTGCAGATCATCGATGCCCGTCAGGGTTTGCACGACGAGTTCCGAGAGTACACTCCGCAGAACCTTTCCATTTCGAAGGTGCTCAAGCCATTGCCACCACGTAACCACCTGTCGTTGAGTGGCTATGTAAATGGTCGTCAGCAGCCTCGTCGTACGGAGGTGTTTGATAATCTTCGTTGGCTCGAAACACAGTTCCAGGTTACACCAGGTCTTCATAAGCTGAAGCTTGTGATGGTGGATCCCGAAATCGTGGTGGAGCAGATTGTGGTGAATCCCGATGATAACCACTACAGCTATTTCGGTTCACAAATCAATTCGTCGGCCCTGAAGCCTTGTCCGCCCATCACACCGGCCTGGGCGTTGGGACATATCGTATGGGAGGATAGTCTGAACACCACATCGGCAGCTGAGGGACTTGTGAATGGCTACCTCGAAAGGAAGATTCCTGTGGATGCTGTGATTATCGACAGTCCATGGAGTACCACGTATAACGACTTCAACTGGGATCATCAGCGTTATGCCGATCCTGCCAAGATGATTAAGTGCTTCACCGACAAGGGAGTCAGGACCATCCTCTGGCTCACGGGTAACGTGAATGAACAGTGTAAGGACACACCCCAGCAGAAAGCTGCTACTTACGACGAGGTGGTGAGCAAGAACTTTGGTGTTGATAATAGTAAGCCCTATACCTGGTGGAAGGGCTTTGGCCAGCATATCGACTTCACCAATCCTGAGGCTACTAAGTGGTGGTACACCCAACTCGATAAGGTGTTTACCGATGGGGTGTATGGTTGGAAAACCGATCAGGGTGAGCAGCATCTGCCTGCATCGTTTGAGACCTCGAAAGGACGTATGACCAACGAGCAGTTCCGTCATTACTATTACGATGCTATGTACGACTATACCGTCAGTCGTAAGAAAGATGGTATCATCATCGCCCGTCCTTTCTCCCATCAGGGTGGACTGGAGGCTAGTATAGAGAAGATGAACCTGGGCTGGTGTGGCGACTTTACTGGTAGTTGGAAGGGGTTGAAGCATCAGATTGATAACATCTACCGTTCGGCTCAGTATGGCTATGGTGCCATCGCCTGTGAGGTGGGTGGCTTCTGGGAGGATCGTCCCGAGGCCTTACAACTGACACGATATGCTCAGTTTGGATGTATGACAGCAGCTATCATTAATGGCGGTATGAACGGTGCCCTTACTAACCATCTGCCCTGGTATCACGGTCAGGAGGTGGAAGAGGCCTATCGCTGGTGTATCAACTGGATGAAGCAGTTGGTGCCCTATAAGTTCTCCGCCATCGTCGATGCGCATCTGAATGGTGGTTCACTATTGAGGAACACGAATATTGAGGAGGAAAGTCACCTATTGGGTAATGACATCTATACGAAAGTCATCACAACAGAAGATAGTCGTGCTACGTTTAATCTGCCTGAGGGTGGTGAGTGGATCGACTATTTTACGGGTGAGCGCCATCAGGGAGGTGAGTCTATCTCGAAGATCTATCCTCTGAATCAGTTCCCATTGTTCGTGCGTGCAGGTGCCATCATCCCGTTGCAAAAAGAAAAACTGACATTTGTGGTCTATCCCGGTGGTAACACTACTCGTAAGTTCCATCTGCCTAAGGGCGACGGTATCGACTACTTCGACTGCACCGTCGGCTTCGATGAATCGACAGGTCGTCTGAAGATGTGGTCGGAACAGCCCAATGAGTTCACTTTCATCATCGGCGACAAGACACTGCAGATTTCAGGCAGCAGCGCTGATTCTATCATCAAATAGTGGGGAATCAGTAGAGCAGTAGCAGACCGGCAAAGGCTGCGTAGCAGATCATCCGAATAGGGTTGATCTTCAGGTAGCCTGTGCCAAAAGCGGTGGCGATGAGTAGTGCGCAACTGATAAAGAACTGCCAAGGATTCTCCATGGGTGTGGAGAAGTTCTCCTTGTTGCAGAGCAACAGGGTAGCAGCAGCGAGTAATCCTACAACAGCAGGGCGCAGACCTGTGAATATGGATTGTACCAATGGGGTGTTCATATACTTCATGAACATCTTGCTGATCAGAATCATCAATATCAGGGAGGGCAATACCAGTGCAAAAGTTGCAGTGACGGAGCCGAGAATAGCCATCAGGTGACCATGGCCGGCATTGGCAATGGCAGTATAACCGCAGTAGGTAGCGGAGTTGATGCCGATGGGGCCTGGTGTCATCTGCGAGATAGCGACGATATCGGTAAACTCAGCCGTAGAGAGCCAGTGGTGGGTCTCCACCGTCTCGTGCTGAATCAGCGAAAGCATACCATAACCTCCGCCAAAGCCGAAGAGGCCAATCTCAAAGAATGTGATAAATAAACTGAGAAATATCATAATCTCTTATTTAACTCAACACAGAGAAACGGAGGTACAGAGCTTTTCTCTTTTATCTCTGTATCTCTGTATCTTCGTGCTTAAATTTACCATAAAAATACCCAGCAAGGCCAGCCGCTATTATAATATAAATAGGTGAAACGCCGAGAGCCCAGATAAGCAGAGCGCAGACAACGGGAATCCAAATGGTGTACCAGTTGAGTTTGGCGCGCTGTCCTAAGCGGAATGTAGGAACAGCAATGAGGGCTACCACAGCAGGACGGATGCCGCGGAACATGGCAGCCACCACCTTGTTGTCCTTAAACTGACTAAAGAACATGGCTATAGCCAAGATGATGAGGAACGAGGGTAGGGCAGTGCCAATGGTGGTGGCAATGGCACCACGCGTCTTACGCAACTTGTAACCGATAAAGGTGGCAATGTTGATGGCAAAAACGCCTGGACAACTCTGGGCAATGGCTATCAGGTCGAGCATCTCGTCTTTCGACACCCATTGCTTCTTGTTGACCACCTCTTCCTCTATCAAAGGTATCATGGCATATCCACCACCAAGGGTGAATATGCCAATCTTAAAGAAGGTTTTAAACGAATCCCAATATATGTTCATTACTTGTGAGCCTCCACCCATTTACGTGCATTGACGAATGCCTCAATCCAAGGTGTTACCTCGTCCTGACGGCGGTCGGCGGGATACCAAGCATTCTGCCAGGGGAATACGGCACGCTCCAGGTGAGGCATCATGCAGAGATGACGACCATCGGCCGAGCAGATACCTGCCACATTGTAGTCAGAACCATTAGGATTAGCGGGATAGCCAGCGTAGTTGTACTTAGCAATCACGTTGTAAGCACTCTCAGCCTCGGGCAGTGAGAACTTACCCTCGCCATGAGCTACCCACAGACCGAGCTTGTTGCCGCTCAGTGAACCGAACATCACAGAGTTGTTCTGAGGAATGCTCAACGAGATGAACTCGCTCTCGAACTTATGAGAATCGTTGTGCAACATCTTAGCACCCTTAGCACCAGTAAGACCGAGCTCAACCATCAGCTGACAACCGTTACAGATACCCAGTGAGAGGGTGTCCTCGCGGGCATAGAACTTATCAAGAGCCTCCTTAGCTTTTGGATTGAAGAGGAAGGCACCAGCCCAACCCTTGGCCGAACCAAGTACCGCGACCAGAGATCAGGTCGGTCATCATCACGTCCTTCACGTCGAAACCAGCCAGATACAAGCAGTAAGCCATCTCACGCTCACCGTTGGTACCCTTCTCACGGATGATGGCAGCCTTGATGCCTGATGCCTGACGGCGATCGGCAGAGATGCCATACTGAGCCAGTTTACCAGTGAAGTCTTTGTTGAACTTCATCTCGATAGGCTGCTTCTTGTAGTTCTCGAAACGCTCCTTAGCCTTACCGTTGAAACTCTGCTTGCGATCGAGCAGGTAAGAAGTTTTATACCAAACGTCGCGGAGAGCATCAATATCGAAAATCTTCTCTAAATCGCCAGCCTTTACCACGATGGTGCGAGCATCCTCTACAGGATAACCAATCTTAGCATAGCCAACACCCTGCTCCTCCATGAAGTCCTTGAACTCCTGCTTGTACTCATCGCTTACCTCAATCACTACGCCTGGGTTCTCAGCGAAGAGTGCCTTCACGATATCGCCATCAGCACAGATGTCGTGCAGGTTGATGTGCAGACCACCTTTCGTGTTGGCGAAGCACATCTCGAGCAATGTGGTGATGAGACCACCGGCTGAGATATCGTGACCAGCCATAATCCAACCGCGGTTAATCATCTCTTGAACGGCCATAAAGGCATCAGCAAAGTACTCGGGGTTCTTCACCGTAGGCACATCGTCACCTACCTTACCCAAGCTCTGGGCGAAGGCAGAACCACCAAGGCGCTGCTCGTCGAAGCTGAAGTCGATATGATAGAGTGATGCATTCTTATCGTTAACCAATACAGGGCTTACCACCTTCTTGATGTCAGAAACCTCACCACCAGCAGAAACAATGACTGTTCCTGGAGAGATAATCTTCTCACCATTCGGATACTGCTGAGAGAGTGACAGTGAGTCCTTACCAGTAGGTACGTTGATGTGCAGGTCGCAGCAGAAATCGCTCAGCGCCTTGACACCAGCATACAGACGGGCATCCTCACCTTCTTGAGAGCGGCAAGGCCACATCCAGTTAGCAGAGAGTGAGAGCGAATCCATACCCTCGGCGAGTGGTGCCCAAACAATATTGGTCAGAGCCTCGGCTACAGAAAGTACAGAACCAGCAGCAGGATCGGCCAGACCTGCCTGAGGAGCGTGTCCGAGGGCGGTGGCGATACCCTTCTGTCCACGATAGTCGAGGGCTACGACACCACAGTCGCTCAATGGCAACTGAATCTCACCCTGACACTGCTGACGGGCGATTTTACCTGTTACAGAGCGGTCCACCTTGTTAGTCAACCAGTCCTTACAAGCCACAGCCTCCAGCTGAAGCACGCGATCCAAGTATTCGTCGATCTTATCCTGACTGTAGGTAACGTCAGCATAGTGGCGCTCTACAGTATTATCTTTCATGATGGTCTTGGGTGAGTGACCAAACATCTGAGCCACATCCAGATCGAATGGCTTCACACCGTCGCCCTGCTTGAATGAGAAGTGGGCATCGCCAGTGGTCTCACCAACCACATACAGCGGAGCACGCTCGCGCTCAGCAATCTTACGAACATGCTCGATATGCTTCTCGTCGATGAGCAGTCCCATACGCTCCTGACTCTCGTTGGCGATGATCTCCTTACTAGAAAGCGTCTTGTCTCCGATGGGTAGCTTGGTCATATCAATCTCACCACCACACTCCTCGACGAGCTCAGAGAGACAGTTCAGGTGACCAGCAGAACCGTGGTCGTGAATAGACACAACGGGATTCACATCCTCCTCGCAGAGGGCACGAACCAGATTGTAGGCACGCTTCTGCATCTCAGGGTTAGCACGCTGAACGGCGTTCAACTCGATACCATTGCTGTAGCGACCTGTGTCCACTGATGAAACAGATCCACCACCAAGTCCGATGCGGTAGTTATCACCACCCACAACGACCACCTTATTGCCTGGCTGAGGCTCCTTCTTCAGACAGTCGCGCTTGGTGCCATAACCTACACCACCAGCTAGCATGATCACCTTATCATAGGCATATTTCTCTTTACCCTCCTGATGCTCAAAGGTGAGCACTGAACCGCAGATCAGCGGCTGACCGAACTTGTTACCGAAGTCTGAAGCACCGTTAGAGGCCTTGGTCAGAATCTGTTGTGGTGTCTGGTACAGCCACTGGCGAACGGGCAGGATATCCTCCCAGTCGCGTGCAGCACCCTCATCGTCATGCAAGCGGGGATAAGCCGTCATATAAACAGCTGTACCAGCGATAGGCCATGAACCTACACCACCACCCATACGGTCGCGGATTTCACCACCAGTACCTGTAGCAGCACCGTTGAATGGCTCTACGGTAGTGGGGAAGTTGTGCGTCTCAGCCTTCAGCGAGATCACACTCTCGATATCTTTTACCTGGAAGTAGTCGCTGGTGCTCTGATCCTTTGGAGCAAACTGCTCAACCACAGGACCCTGTGCAAAAGCTACATTATCCTTATATGCCGAGAGAATCTTGTTGGGATTCTCCTGTGTGGTCTTCTTAATCATGGCGAAGAGCGAACTTTCCATCTCCTTGCCATCAATGATAAAGGTTCCACCAAAGATCTTATGACGGCAGTGCTCAGAGTTGATCTGTGCAAAACCGAAGATCTCAGAGTCAGTCAGAGGACGACCGTTCTGCTTCTCCAGTCCGTGGAGATACTCAATCTCCTCAGGAGAGAGGGCCAGACCTTCCTGCTCGTTATATTCCTCCAAGTTGTCGACATACTTGATGGGCTCAGGCTTGATGTTGATCGTAAAGATATCCTGATTCAGGCCGTTATACATGCGCTGTAGCATCTCATCGTGCTCAGCATCCTTGCTGGCAACAGCGAAATATTCCTCAATACGACTGATGCCCTTGAGGCCCATGTTCTGCGTAATCTCTACGGCATTGGTTGACCATGGGGTTACCATCTCGCGACGTGGGCCAACGAAGAACCCGGCGAGACTGTCGGCGTCAAGCAACTCTGCTTCACCGTACAGCCAATTTAATTCCTTAATCTCCTGTTCGTTAAGTACGTGATCAACCTCGGTGGCGATCACGGTTTTTTGTGGTGTCTGAAAGAAACGTATCATATTTTATTTTTGTTATTTATTTCTTTTTCTTGCTGTTAACAACTGCGGGTTTTGCCTTCTCTACATAAGGAACCTGTTTCATGAGGATCCAAGCAGCCTCACGGGCCTTGTTCTTCAGGTTGTCGGGACATTTGGTGTCAGTCCTCAGGAATTTCTCCACCTCCTGAGCGGCCTCAGCAGACTTATGGGTGCTGAGCAACGCCTTAGCCCAGTTGCCAGGGAAGAAGATGCCACTGGTCTGCTGCAGATAAGGTAGTGACTGCAGGGCAGGCATGATATAGTTGTTACTCTGTGGCTCATAAACGTCTGAGTTGAGCAGAGCCAGTGTTTGGAGAGCCCATGGCTCATGCTTACGACCTTCGGGTTTCAGCAGGCTGTTGAATACTTTAGTACGAACCTCTGCACTGGGGTCGCAGGCCCGGCTTACATAGTCGAACTCGTCGCGCAGATCCTGTGTCGTCAGACGGGCACGCTCCTTGCTGAGGATCTCCTCACGCTGGGCAGGGCGCACGATGGCGAGACGATACGCCATGTTCATATAGTCGTGTTCGTTGAATGCCGGATCGTTATGGGCATCGAACATCTTCTGGATATTATCGAGTACCTCGGGTGATACGGCATTGGCTGAGAGCTTCTGGAGAATGTACTGACGGCACTCCTTTGTCTTGTTCTCTCGCAGCAGATCCATCATACAGAGTTCGAGGGTCTTGCGCGATGACATCGGCATGTCGGTGGAGATCTTGAACATATGGTCGACGCCTGTCGACATGATGAGTGGATTCTTCTCCTTCATCATGAAACGGTAGAGTTCGCCGAAGTGTGATGGAGGAATCTTGCCCATGAGGTAGTTCTCGTGGATAATCTGCAGCAGACAGTAGCGCTGTAGGTCGTTGCGGGTGGTAATAAGTCGCTTCGGTAGTTTTTGAGCATACTCATCGTCGACGGTGAAGATACCATAGCCACGTCCGTCGGCATTGGGGATGATATAGTCGGGACGGGTACCTACCTTGATAGATACAGAGGGCTGTTGCATGTTTACAGTCACAGAGCGGGTATTGCCAAGTTCGTAGATAAGCTTGACTTCAAATTTCTGACGCCAGCAAAGTCCACGTCCGTAGGGGTCGATCTGATTTATGATGAGCTGTCCATCACGATAGGTTGTTACAATGGTGGGCAGACCCTTCTGCTTCACCCATACGTCACTGAACTGGCGGACATTTACATTCGGGGCCACTTTGTCGAGGGCTTCGATGAGATCATCCCACGAAGCGTTGCTATAGGCATTGTCGGCCAGGTAAGCCTGCAGTCCCTTTTGCATGGTGGGGGCATCCATCATGTTCTCAAGCATGCGCATCATCACTGGTGCTTTGTCGTAGATGATATTGTCGTAAAGCAGACTGGCGCAGTTAAGATTGCCCAACTCCTGAGCGATGGGGTGGGTGCCTTCGGTACGGTCGATGGCGATGGCACGGGCCTGTAAAGTCTTGATGAAGTTCAGGTCGTGGTCAATGCCTCTATACTGTCGGCGGGTGATCTTTGCTGCCATGAAGTTGGCAAACACCTCCTTGGCCCATACATCCTCAAACCACTTCAGACTGACGAGGTCACCAAACCAAAGGTGGGCCGTCTCATGAGCAATTAGTTCTGTTCGAGAGAGAAGTTCTTCCTGTGTGGCGTTCTTGTCGAGGAAGATACGGCGATCGCTCAACTGGATGGCGCCTGGATGCTCCATACCACCAAACTGATAGCCAGGCAGGATAACGAGACCATATTCTTTAGAGAAGGGATTGGCGATGCCTGTGTAACCTTCCATCCATCTCAGGGCAGCTGCTGCCTCGTCGAACACTTTATCGAGCTGTTTGACCTTGTCGGGATCGGTTTCGCGATAGAGGGCACGCATGGGGCGACCGTCGCGAGTGTCGATCTTCTCCTGGAAGTTACCTGCTACAAAGGAGTATAGGTAGGTGGGCAGCGGACAACAGGGGTCGCTGGTCATGGTCTTCCATCCCGTGGGGGCTTTCATGGTAGTTACAAAGCGGGCTCTGAGGTCGGGCTGGTCGAAACAGGGGAAACAAGAACGTGCATTGTCGGGCACGAAGAGCGTGTACATATAATCCTGATGACGGTTCAGCGCCTTGTCCAGACTGGTAAAACTCAGTTCTACACGGTTGGTGCCAGGAACGAGCAGTTTATTGGGAATGACAATATGTTCGTTATGGTAGGTGGCAATGACTGCCTTGCGTCTTTCTTTTTTGCCTTTTTTGGTAATGACATAGCATGTGCCATTGAATTTTCCTTGGAAATCGAGAACTACATCGGCCTTCTCTTTGAGGTCGAAGGTAATGACATTCTTACCTGATATATTTTCCTTCTGATTGGCTGGGATGTTGAATGTCAGGTCGTAAATGACGTTACTGATGTTGGTTTTTCGTTGTGCGGCAAGTTCCTTGGAGACACCTTTTGACAACTGCTGCGCATAAGTGCATACTGCGGTCATGCAGAGTGCTACAATGAGGAGTGTTTTGATATTTTTCATCTGTTATTTGGTTTTTGAGTGCAAATTTAATTAAAATAATTCTAATTACAAGCATAAATCCATTGTTTTTTCTGTTAGTTCACTAATTTTGCACCGAATAAGTCTTTTTTAATAGTATTAGGTATGAAGAAAAGTGTATTTTTGATAGCTCTGGCTATTGGTCTGATGATGACCAGTTGTGCCAGCAAGAAGGATCTGGCTAATTGCCAGACAGAGAATAAGTCGCTCACCGAGAAGTTGCAGGATGCAAGAGAAGACCTGGCTGGTAAGAATGCCCGTATCTCTGCTCTCGAGGAACAGCAGCGTGGTTTGCAACAGGCCCTGAAGAATGCTGAGGCCAAGTATGCTAAGTTGCAGGAGTCGCTCGACAAGAGTCTGACGAATGCCTCTCAGAACAATATCTCTATTGAGAAGTTGGTAGATCAGATCAACGAGTCGAACCAGTACATCCGCCATCTGGTGGAGGTGAAGTCGAAGAGCGACTCACTGAACATGGTGCTGACGAACAATCTGACCCGTTCGCTCTCTAATGAAGAGCTGAAGGAGGTTGATGTGCAGGTGCTGAAGGGTGTGGTTTACATCTCACTGGCTGACAACATGCTCTACAAGAGTGGCTCTTATGAGATTAACAGCCGTGCTGCCCAGACTTTGTCGAAGATCGCCAAGATCATTAAGGACTACAAGGACTACGACGTGCTGATTGAGGGTAACACTGATAATGTACCCATCAAGAAGACCAACATCCGTAACAACTGGGACCTCTCTACCCTCCGTGCTTCTTCAGTGGTTCAGGCCCTGCAGAACGACTATGGTGTAGATCCTAAGCGTCTGACCGCTGGCGGACGTGGTGAGTACAACCCCATCGCTTCGAACGATACCGAGATTGGCAAGCAGCGCAACCGTCGTACTCAGATTATCATTACTCCGAAGCTCGATGAGTTCATGGACCTGATTGGTCAGGCTCCTGAGGAGAGTAAGTAATAGGATTTGCGAACCTTATTCAAAAGGGTTCGGTAGTTCGAAGTGCATTCGCTCACCTGTAACAGGGTGGGCGAATGTTATTTTGTCACAATGTAGGCAAAGCCGTTCGCCTTTCTTTCCATAGAGTTCATCGCCCACTATCGGACAGCCTAGTCCATCGGGGTGGGCACAGTGCATACGCAACTGGTGAGTACGGCCTGTATGGGGATAGAGAGCTACGAGGGTTTTGTTATCTTCGTAAGTGTTCAAGACCTCATATTCCGTCACAGCAGATTTGCCACGATGGAAATCTACCATCTGACGAGGACGATTCATGGGATCGAAGATCAGGGGAAGTGTGATACGTCCCTTGGATTCCTTGACGATGCCTTCAACGAGGGCAATGTAGCGTTTCTCGACAGTCCGTTTTACGAACTGCTCCTGCAAGGGCAGGTAGGCATCCTTCGTCTTGGCAATAATCATCAGACCTGATGTCCCCATGTCGAGGCGATGGACAGGCATGGCCTCGGGCCAGCGCTCTTGGGCGATGGTAGCTACAGAGTAGTCATCCGTCTTGCCAGGGACACTCAGCAATCCTGAGGGCTTGTTGATGACTGCCAACGTGTCGTCTTCATATATGATCTCTATCTGCAAATGAGGAAATGCTACTTTCTCTGGATTAGCTTCCACGTTGAGGCCCTGCAGCATCCACGTGAGTACAGGTTTGCATTTCCCTCGACAGGCAGGATAGAATTGCTCGTGGTGGCGTATCTCACTTTTGGGTGAAGGTCCCCACCAAAACTCTGCCATACAGACTGGCTTCAGCTGGTGACTATAGGCATATTGCAAGAGTTTTGGCGCACAGCAGTCGCCTGTGCCACCTGGGGGTAGGGGAAATTTCTTCTGAATACGAGGGGAAGAGTGATAGTCTTGCCAGATGTCTACCAGATCCTTCGTCTCACCTTTCGCATTCAGCATCTGATACTGATGGAAGAGCCATAATTGCAGGTCTTGTGACATGCTTTTTGTGGTGAGTGGTGAGAGGTGAGTGGCGAGAGAGATTTCGCGTTCCTTAGTCTTGAAATAGCCATCAGGCTGTTGGGCATCATAAACAGGGGGGACGAAATATGCCCAGTCGTTGCGCCCTTCAAGCAACCCAGAATAGGCAGCGAGGAATCCCAGTCCTTCATCAGAGGTTACCACTAAGACTCCAAACATCTTTCCCTCTTGTGGATGGATGCGAGCGATTTCCTTCTTAACCTCCTCAGCTGCGAGGATGCAAAGCGGATGAGGTTCGTAGCAGAAGGGATAGGTAAACTGCTCTGGTAAGGGGATGTCGGATACTAAAGGGTGAATCATAGGAGATCGAGACATTTCTCCACAGGGATGCCTCGGTTTTTGTCGTCAGTATCGCGATAACGGTCTATCATGCGGAACACAGTATCCATCGCAGTACGTGTAGAGGTCTTCAGCGACTCGCCATTCAACAGATGGCCGATGAGTACTGCAGAGAAGATATCACCTGTACCATGGAAAAGACCAGGAATCTCATGATAATCCAAGTGGAAATACTTGTCCTCGTAGTGGTTATAGCCTACTACGGCATTCTGTCCGTCGACTTTGCAACTTGTGATAAGCGCTGATTTACAGCCTATGTCGCGTAGTTTGTCGAGCAGATCGGCAGCACTCTCCCATGAGATGCCTTCCATGTGGATGGGGGTGTTTGTCAGATAACAGGCCTCAGTATAGTTAGGGAATGTGAGATGAGCCACACTCACCATCTCGCGCATCAGCTCCACCTGACGCTCAGTCATACCATTATAGAGTCGTCCGCCATCACCAAGGATGGGGTCTACGAATACCCAGGTGCCGGCTTCGCCCTGTTCCTTGCAATAGTTGGCCACGAGTTTAGCCTGTTCGTCGCTGAACATCAGTCCTGTACAGATGGCATCGAAACTGAAGCCGAGTTTCTTCCAAACTGGCAGCGTGCCACGAATATATTCGGTGGTATCCTGGATGTTGAACTTTCCGTAGTCGAGGGTGTTCGACACAAGGGCAGTAGGCAGACTATAAGTGGGAATGCCTAAGTAGGAGAGGATGGGCAACATGGCCCCCATGCCCACCTTACCATAGCCTACAACGTCATTAATTAACAATATCTGTTTCATTTCGGGTGCAAAGTTAATGCTTTTTTGTGAAGTTTGCAAAAAAAGCATTAACTTTGCACCCGATTTATGGAAAAACAGCCAACTTCGCCTATATTGGCATTACAGCAACAGCGGCTTTTGCTCCAGATGGAGTATGCTGCTGAGAAGGAAGCCTTCCGCAAGCAGACAGAAGAGATGGGACTGCAGCGGAAGGTGAAGCGAGGTGATGCCTGGTATCCCATCAAATTGGGCAAAAGTTATTATAACTCCCTGAACCAGTTGGTGGTAGAGGTGTTCCGCCAGGGCGAGGACGATGAGATAGAGCATAACTTCGAGTTCGGACGTCCTGTGGCTTTCTTCAGTGTTGTGGAGAAGGATAAGATCAAATACTTTAATTTTACCTCTACTGTGAGCTATGTAGATGGCGACAGAATGGTAGTGGCTGTACCTGATAATGGGCAACTTGTTGATGTACAGGGAGCTGAGAACGTTGGCATCCAACTCTTCTTCGATGAGACGAGTTATAAGATGATGTTCGATGCGCTGGATCGTGTGATAGGGGCAAAAGGGCGCTTAGGTTATCTGCGCGATCTGTTCTACTCACGTCAGGAAGCTGAGACCTTCAGCTTCTCCCCCATACATTTTCCCTATCTGAATCGTACGCAAGAGGATGCTGTGAACAAAGTGCTGAGAGCCAAGGATATAGCTATTGTACATGGACCTCCAGGAACTGGTAAGACAACCACCCTTGTGGAGGCTATTTATGAAACACTTCGCAGGGAGAATCAGGTGCTGGTGTGTGCCCAGAGTAATATGGCTGTGGATTGGATCTCGGAGAAACTCGTGGATCGTGGGGTGAATGTATTAAGAATAGGTAATCCTACGCGTGTGAACGATAAGATGCTCTCGTTTACCTACGAACGTCGCTTTGAGGCTCATCCTGATTATGAGATGCTGTGGGCCATCCGAAAGGCTATCCGAGAGTTGCGTGCCAATCGCAAAAGGGGAGGAGATAAGTACCATCAGAAGATGGATCGCCTGAAAGAGCGTGCCACAGAGTTAGAAGTTCGCATCAATGCCCAGCTCTTTGGCGAGGCTCGTGTCATAGCTTGTACCTTGGTGGGTTCTGCCAACAGATTGTTGGAAGGACAGAAGTTTGGCACCTTATTTATAGATGAGGCTGCCCAGGCCTTAGAGGCAGCTTGCTGGATTCCCATCCGAAGGGCCTCACGTGTTATTCTTGCTGGCGATCATTGTCAGCTGCCCCCAACCATCAAGAGCTATGCAGCCCTAAAGGCAGGTCTTGGCAAGACGCTGATGGAGCGTATCGTGGATAATAAGCCTGAAGTGGTAACCCTGCTGAAGATGCAGTATCGCATGAACGAGGAGATTATGCGCTTCTCGTCAGATTGGTTCTACCATAACCAAGTGGAAAGTGCCCCAGAAGTGAAATTCCGTAGCATTCTCGATCTCGATATCCCCATGTCATGGATTGATACTTCGCAGTTTGAACTCCCAGAAAGCGAGGAAGGCTTGTTTAAGGAGCAGTTCGTGGGTGAATCCTTCGGACGTATTAACAAGGCTGAGGCTGAATTGACGCTGATGGCCCTCGAAACCTATTTTAATAAGATAGGTAAGGAGCGCATTCTCGACGAGCGCATCGATGTGGGAGTCATCTCGCCTTATCGAGCCCAGGTGCAGTATCTTCGCAGATTGGTAAAGCAGAAGGAGTTCTTTAAGCCTTTCCGACATCTGATCAGCGTGAATACTGTTGATGGATTCCAAGGTCAGGAGCGCGATATCATTCTCATTTCGCTGGTGCGAGCCAATGACGAGGGTCAGATAGGTTTCCTTCGTGACTTACGTCGTATGAATGTGGCTATCACGCGAGCCAGAATGAAGCTGATCATCCTGGGCGATGCCTCAACCTTGACAAAACATCCTTTCTACAAAAAGCTCTACGAATACATCGATGCCCTGTAAATATTCGTTAAATCTTAGGCAAACTAATTAATTTAGTTTAATAACTATACCTTTTAGTTGTTAGTAACGAAAAGTTTTAGTTACTTTGCACTCAGATATTGAATACGATGCGTAAATTGATTGAATGACTAAAAGTAAAACGACAATGAAAAAGCTTACAAATAAAGAAAAGGAGATCATGGATCTGTATTGGGAGCATGGAGCGATGTTCGTGAAGGAACTCCTGGAGTACTACGACGAGCCTCGTCCGCATTTCAATACACTATCCACGATGGTTCGCATCCTGGAGAAGGAGGGATTCCTCGACCATAAGCAGTTTGGCAACTCCTATCAGTACTTCCCCCTCATCACAGAGGCTGAGTATGGCAGGAAGTCCATTGCTGGCGTCATTAAGAACTACTTCTCAGGATCCTATCTCTCAGCTGTTTCCTCGTTCGTCAAAGAGGAGAAGATATCTGTAGAAGAGCTTCGCGAACTCATCGACCAGATAGAAAACAACAAATAATAAATCCATTTATCCCTAAACCTGACAATCATGATGACAGAATTTCTGATATACGACTTGAAGGTAGCTGTGCTCTTGGCGATATTCTATATGTTCTATCGCTTGATGCTGGCTCGTGAGACGTTCCATCGCGTGAATCGCCTGGTGCTATTGGCTACAGCCATAGCCAGCTTCGTTCTGCCCCTCTGCGTCATTACGCTGCATGAGACAGTAACGATGGAGATGGATATGTCCTTGTTGGCTACTGATGTGGCTAGCGATGCTACAGCATACGAGGCAGCTTCCGAACCAGCAACACCTTGGTGGCAGATACTACTGCCTACCTTATTTATAATAGGTATGGTGGCAACGCTGACTCATACCTTGATGTCGTTGTTCAGAATCATCAGAATGATCAGACATAGCGAACAGCATCCTCAGGATGATGGAACCATCATTTGCGTGAGCGCTAACGCAAAAGTGGCACCTTTCAGCTGGATGCACTATATCGTGATGAATCGTGCTGACTACGAGGCTCACGACAATGCTATACTTACTCATGAACGAGGTCATATACGTCTTCGCCACTCGTGGGACCTGATTCTCGTTGACACTCTTACTTCCCTGCAATGGTTCAACCCAGCTATGTGGATGTTGCGCTCCGATCTGAGGGCCATCCATGAGTATGAGGCTGATGCAGCGGTACTCTCTCAAGGCATCAATGCGCATCAATATCAATACCTGTTAATCACAAAAGCCGCTAGCATTGGTGGGTACTCCCTTGCCAACGGTATCTCTCACAGTACCCTTAAAAACAGAATTAATATGATGTTACATACTCAATCCCCACGCCAACGTTAT
>CADBVZ010000029.1 GCA_902798285.1 uncultured Prevotella sp.
GAATTCTACCGAATTCAAAGCCGCAGACATAGGCAAGTATCTGACTGGATTTGAGGTGCTGAATCCCGATTTGGTGATTTGTCATTTAGATTCCAAGGCTTCGATGCAGATTGATCTTACAATCAACAAAGGTCGTGGATACGTACCCGCTGATGAGAATCGCGAGTTCTGCACCGATGTGAATGTAATAGCAATCGATTCTATTTACACTCCGATCCGTAACGTGAAGTACGCTGTTGAGCCGTATCGTGTTGAGCAGAAGACCGACTACGACAAGCTCGTGCTGGAAGTTACGACGGACGGTTCCATCCACCCGAAGGATGCACTGAAGGAGGCTGCAAAGATCCTGATCTATCACTTCATGCTGTTCTCTGACGAGAAGATCACACTTGAGACTTCAGAGGCTGAGAGCAACCAGGAGTTCGATGAGGAGATCCTGCACATGCGCCAGTTGCTCAAGACACGTCTCGTTGACATGAACCTCTCTGTTCGTGCCCTCAACTGCCTCAAGGCTGCTGATGTTGAGACACTCGGCGATCTGGTACAGTACAACAAGACCGACCTCCTGAAGTTCCGCAACTTCGGTAAGAAATCGCTCACCGAGCTTGATGATTTGCTCGAGAGTCTGAATCTGTCGTTTGGAACTGATATTTCAAAGTATAAACTGGACAAAGAGTAACTGTAGGCACGGCCTATAAGACTCAACGCCCAATAAAAAGAAAGAAAACAAAATGAGACATAGTAAGAAATTCAACCATCTCGGTCGTACTGCATCTCACCGTAGCTCCATGCTCGCTAACATGGCTATCTCGCTGATCATGCACAAAAGAATCACTACGACCGTCGCAAAGGCTAAGGCCCTGAAGAAGTATGTAGAGCCCCTGATCACTAAGGCTAAGGACGACTCTACTAACTCACGCCGTGTAGTATTCAGCTACCTGCAGAACAAGGAAGCTATCAAGGAACTCTTCGGAGAGGTAGCTCAGAAGGTAGGTGACCGTCCCGGTGGATACACCCGTATCATCAAGCTCGGTACCCGTCAGGGTGATGCTGCACAGGTTTGCTTCATCGAGCTCGTAGACTTCGATCCCGAGATGGCTAAGGACACCAAGAAGAAGTCCACTCGCCGTTCTCGCAAGTCTGCTCCTAAGGCTGAGGCTGCTGCTCCTGCAGAGGCTCCTGTTGCTGAGGAGGCTAAGGCAGAGGCTCCCGCTGAGGAGGCTGCTGCTCCCGCAGAAGAGGCAAAGGCTGAATAATAACAACTACCTCTATATGGAAGTCCCGCACATTGGTGTGGGACTTTTTTTTGTGCCTTGTTTTTGGTGGAGTAGGGGTTTTCCTATACACTTTTCGGGTTTTTCCCTTGTACCGTATTTATAAAACCCTTATCTTTGCATCGTGAATTTTTAAATGATGCAGTTATGAAGAAGATCATGGTTCTTTCGGTTGGCACTCTGCTACTATTTAGCAGTTGCGTTACTTATGCGGGGAGTGGAGCCGCTACAGGTGGTTGGTTTGGCTCTATCATCGGTTCTGCCGTTGGTGGTATCACTGGTGGTCCTCGTGGTAGCGATATTGGTTCGCTCATCGGTATGGCTGGCGGTGCCGTGGTTGGTGCAGCCATCGGACAGGCTGCTGACAATGCGCAGCAACAGCGACTTGAGGATTATCGTCGTCAGCGTCAGCAGCAGCGTTATGAACAGCAGCGTTATGATGAAGGCGATGACCGTCTCTATGGCTTCGACGAGAATTTCGGCAGCACTCATGCGCCTATGGCTTATGCTACAGAGCCTTGTCTGGAGATCCGCAATCCCCGTATCGTTGATGCATCGCGTGATGGCGTGCTGACACGTGGCGAGGAGGCCAGAATGGTATTCGAGATCTATAATACCTCTACGAAGCCCGTTACCAGGGTTCTCCCTGCTGTGGCAGAGGTTACGGGTAATAAGCATATCCGCGTGTCGGAGAATGTCATGGTGGAGAGTGTTCTGCCCGGCAAGGGCATCCGCTATACGGCTGTTATCAGGGCCGACAATGGTTTGCGCGATGGCGAGGCTATATTCCGCATCAGTGTTTATCAGGGTAACAGGGAGGTGACATCCCAAGTACGTGAATTCCGTATTATGACAAGCAAGCGATAGATCATCTATCGCTTGCTTGCTTCTTTCTTCTGTTGTTCTTTCATCTGCTCGCTGAGCACCACCCATAGGGGCTTTTCAAGAGGGCCGTCGTTCACGCCCATCTCCAGCTCAGGCGGTTCAAAGATGTCCTCAGGCTTGAAGGGGATGATGGGCGAACTGTAATGCTCCACAATGACTGGGGCAATGCCTTGTGCGATGATGCCCAACTCGCGTGCTGCCCTTACGGAGAGGTCGATGATGCGTCCCTTGACGTACGGTCCGCGATCGGTAACCTTCACAATGACGTGATTGCCGTTGGCAGGGTTTGTAACCTTGAGTAAGGTGCCGAAGGGGTAGGTCCTGTGGGCACAAGTCAGGCTGTCGTGGTGTATTCGCTCTCCGCTGGCCGTTTTACGCCCTGTGAACTTCATGGCATAAAACGAAGCCTTACCGCTCTGAGTCTGGCCCAAAGCGGTAAAGCTGAAAAGCAGCAATGATAATGTCGTTAAGACTATCTTTCTTTCAAATAACATTCAATGTCTAAGGGCATAGTCTTTATAGACTTTATACAATGCCCTGAGCCAACATAGCTTTGGCAACCTTCATGAAGCCGGCAACATTGGCACCGTTCACATAGTTAATGTAACCATTGGGTTCCTTACCGTACTTCACACACTGCTCGTGGATGCCCGACATAATCTGATGCAGACGCTGGTCAACCTCCTCGGCAGTCCAGGCCATACGCATCGAGTTCTGCGTCATCTCCAGACCAGAGGTAGCCACACCACCGGCATTCACAGCCTTACCAGGAGCAAACAGCTGACCAGCGGCGATGAACTTGTTCACAGCCTCGGCTGTGCAACCCATGTTCGATACCTCTGCTACGCACAACGGCTTCTGAGCCAGAATCTTGTCGGCATCCTCGCCGTTGAGCTCGTTCTGAGTGGCACAAGGCAGATAGATGTCGGCTTTCTGCTCCCAAGGCTTCTTGCCAGCGAAGAACTTAGAGCCGGGGAATTCCTCCTCGTAGGGCTGACATACGTCGTTGCCACTGGCGCGGAGCTCCAGCATGTATTCTATCTTCTCTGCATCGAGACCCTCAGGATCGTAGATGTAGCCGTCAGGACCTGAGATAGTGATGACCTTGGCACCCAGCTCGGTAGCCTTCTTGGCAGCACCCCAAGCCACGTTGCCGAAGCCAGAGAGAGCCACTGTCTTACCCTTGATGTCGAGTCCGTGAGTCTCCATCATGTGGTGAACGAAATAGAGGGCACCGTAACCTGTAGCCTCAGGACGGAGGATTGATCCGCCCCATTCCAAACCCTTACCAGTAAGGGTAGCACCATGGAACTGACTCGTCAACTTCTTGTAGTAGCCAAACAGGTAGCCGATCTCACGGGCACCTACGCCGATATCGCCAGCGGGTACGTCCATGTCGGGGCCAATCACCTTGTAAAGCTCGCACATGAAGGCCTGACAGAACTTCATCACCTCATTGTCGCTCTTGCCACGGATTGAGAAGTCTGATCCGCCCTTACCACCGCCCATAGGCAGCGTGGTCAGTGCGTTTTTGAATGTCTGCTCGAAGCCGAGGAACTTCAGGATGCTCAGGTTTACTGAGGGGTGGAAGCGCAGACCGCCCTTGTACGGGCCGATGGCGCTGTTGAACTGCACACGGTAACCGATGTTCACCTGTACCTCACCCTTATCGTCTACCCAGGGCACACGGAAGGTCGTGATGCGCTCAGGCTCCACGATGCGTTCTATGATCTTTGCCTTCTCGAACTCAGGATGTTGGTTGTACACGTCCTTAATGGATTCCAGCACTTCCCTTACAGCTTGTAAGTACTCCAGTTCGCCAGGATGCTTCTGCTCCAAGGCCTGCATAATTTTCTCTACTTGCATAGTAATGATAAATGTTTTAAGTTTGCAATATGTTACTTTTGATGGTGCAAATATAGACAAATATTCGATACCCTCCAAGGAAAGTATCGAATATTTTTGTTATAAAGTTACATTTTGTTAAATTTAGGGTGCAGGGCACTCTAAATCTTGGCCAGTGCCTGCTTGATGTCGTCGAGGATATCTTCAGCGTCCTCAATACCGACTGAGAGGCGGATCAGATCGGGTGCTACACCAGCCTCGAGCAACTGCTCGTCAGAGAGCTGGCGATGGGTATGGCTGGCGGGATGCAGCACACAGGTGCGGGCATCGGCCACGTGGGTCACAATGTTGATCATCTCCAGTGAGTCCATCCACTTGATGGCCGTCTCGCGCGTACCTTTCAATCCAAAGGCGATAACGCCACAACTGCCGTTGGGCAGATACTTCTGCCCCAGAGCGTAGTACTTGTCGCTGGGCAGACCGCAGTAGTGCACCCAAGCCACCTTCTCGTTCTGACTCAGGAACTCGGCCACCTTCTGGGCGTTCTTGCAGTGCTGGGCCATACGCAGATGCAACGTCTGCAGACCGAGGTGCAGCAGGAATGAGTTCTGCGGACCGGGAATCGATCCCAGGTCGCGCATTAGCTGAGCCACCAGTTTCGTGGTATAACCCATCTTGCCGAAGGCCTTCACATAGGTCAGTCCGTGATAGCTCTCATCGGGCGTGCAGAGGCCGGGGAACTTCTCGGCATTAGCCAGCCAGTCGAAGTTGCCGCTGTCAACCACCACGCCGCCTACCTGCGTAGCCAGTCCGTCCATGTACTTCGTGGTGGAGTGGGTTACGATGTCGGCACCCCACTCAAACGGACGACAGTTTACGGGTGTGGCGAAGGTGTTGTCCACGATGAGGGGCACACCGTTCTTATGGGCTATCTTGGCAAAGCGTTCAATGTCGAACACGGCGCAACCAGGGTTCGAGATGGTCTCACCAAACATGGCCTTTGTATTCGGACGGAAGGCAGCCTGAATTTCCTCGTCGCTGGCCTCCTGTGAAATGAATGTGCACTCAATGCCAAGCTTCTTCAGTGTTACGCCAAACAGGTTGTAGGTGCCACCATAAATCTCGTTTGAGGTGATGAAGTGGTCGCCAGCCTGACAGATGTTGAAGATGGCGTAGAAATTAGCTGCCTGACCCGATGAGGTGAGCACAGCGCCTACACCACCTTCCAGTGTAGCGATCTTGGCTGCCACAGCATCGTTGGTGGGGTTCTGCAGTCGGGTGTAGAAGTATCCCTCCTTCTCCAGGTCAAACAACTTTGCCATCTCGTCAGAGTCGTCGTACTTAAACGTGGTGCTCTGGATGATAGGCAATTCTATCGGTTCTCCGTTCTTGGCCTTGTAGCCTGCTTGTACGCAAAGCGTGCCTTGTTTCAGTTTCTTTTCCATTGTTGTTGATGAATTAATTTGCTTGCAAAGTTACTAATTTTTGTTCATAAAGGGCACAAAGCATGCGAAATTAAGTATTTTTTTCATATCGTTTGTATAGTTCGTGAATATTTTTTCTTATCTTTGCCCCAAATAACAATAAAAACCTGTAACGATGAAGAATTGTCCCATTTGTGGTGAATTGATCGATGAGCACCTTCAGGTGTGTCCCATTTGTGGCGAAGAAACGGGCTTCCGTCAGTCGGCTCAGAGAGCGTGTCCTTTCTGTGGTGAACTGATCGATGCTGAGGCGGCTGTTTGTCCGTATTGTGGAGAGGACGTCAAGGCCGAGGCTGCATCTGCTCAAAAAGCCTGTCCGTTCTGTGGCGAGCTGATAAATGCGAATGCAGTGGTTTGTCCCATCTGTGGGGAGAGCCTTGTTCCCCAGCCCGAGCCTGAACCTGTTCCCAAACCGATCCCAGAGCCGACTCCCGTTCCAGAACCCGAACCGATTCCCGAGCCCGAACCGATTCCTGCTCCTGAACCAGAAGTCGCTCCGATTCCTGAACCTGAACCCGAGCCCCTTCCCGAGCCGATTGCAGCTCCTGAACCTGAGCCCGAACCAATTCCTGAGCCCGAACCTTTGGTCGAGCCAGAGCCCCTTCCCGAGCCCGAACCAGAACCGATTCCTGAGCCAGAACCCGAACCTGTTCCAGAGCCGGAACCTGAACCGATTCAAGTTCCAATCCCAGAACCTGTTTCTAAGCCCATCCCAGAGCCTGAACCCATTTCGGTTCCTGCTCCTGAGCCGACTCCCGCTCCTGAGCCCGTAAAGGTCGCTCCTTCAGCTCCGACTCCTCCATCAACACCGCCGACTCCTCCACCAGCTCCAACTCCCGAGCCCGTGAAGGTTGTTCCACCGACTCCTCCTTCAACTCCGAAGCCGACTCCCAAGTCCGCCGCTAAGCCCAAGAATGGCGCCAATTTGCTCGTTGGCTTGATCGCCATGCTGCTCGTTGTTGGTGGAATCGCTGGTGGCGTGTATTATTTCCTCTTCGCCTCCAAGGCTCCGAAGCCCGAAGATCCCAATTCGGATCAGCCCGTCGTGGTACAAACCATCTCCACGACCGACGAGGCTGCCGACGACGTGGCCCCAGTGGAAACCACAGACGTATCAGAGGATTCCGAGGATATCGATCTCACGGTGCCAGCCCTTCTGGATAGCATCAAGAGTATGCTCCCCAGTGTGAAAGGCCAGCTTGTGGCCTCGTTCCCCGACGATTCGCGTGCATGCCTTTATTATGTGGCTAATAAGAAAATCTTCTGCTACGATGCACGTCAGAATATGTCTGCTCCCCTGCCTATTAAGCATAAAGGCATCAGGATGGATATTCTCTCAGCCCGTCTGCTGGGCAACGGATCCGCCTTGCAGATCCAGGCTAAGGACATCGAGGGCAAACAGCATACCGTCATCTGGAACACCATGACCAATAGAGAAGAGTAAAACGTCGATAATAAACAACTAAAAATTATAAAGACTATGGATGATATGAAGAAATGTCCCAAGTGTGGACAAATGGTAAAGTCAGTAGCTAAGAAGTGTCGCTATTGCGGGTACTGGTTCGAAGAGGAAGCCGCCTCTCCGCAGCCATCGGTAGCCCCTCAGCCCCAGCAGAGAGTCATCTCCATCGGCGAAGTGTTAACCGAGGGCGTTACTCTGGGCATTGCCAATTTCGTGGCCATCTTTGGTGCCATTATCCTGTGGCTCATCACCATCTGGATTCCCTATCTCAACGTAGGCACCACTATTGCCATCAAGACCATGCCTATTGCTCTGGCCGATAATGCGAAACCCGCCGGACCCACTTACATCTTCGATGGCAAGTATCGCAAGTACATGGGTGAGTACTTCACGCTGATTGGTCTCAAGCAGCTGTCGCTCATTCCCGCTTATCTGTTCCTCATCATTCCCGGACTCATCATCAGCCTCGGCTGGTCCATGGCCCTCTATCTGGTGTTCGATAAGCACATCTCCCCAGGCGAGGCCCTGCTGCAAAGCAATGAGAAGACGTTTGGCCATAAGATGACCCTCTTCCTCGCCGGTGCCGTGTATAATATCGGCTTCTTTGTAATCTTTGGCATCATGTATTGGATCCTGGGACTCATCAACGTAGGCTTCATCACCTTCGTCGTTATGCTGCTCCTCATCGCTGTCTACATGGTAGGCAACGTGGGCTGCATGGCCGTCCTCTATCGCAAACTTTGCAAGTAAAATCGCGAATATAAACAAAACTACCTAGGGCTCGCATCACTGCGAGCCCTAGGTAATTACTAACAAATAACGTATGCTTTTCGCGACACTTCCTTGCGACTCGCGCAGCAATCTGCGACAGAACTCTGGAACGACCTTAAATTCTGTCGCAGTGGTCCTGATGACAAGGATGTGCTCTTCAAGGTATTGCTGAATGAGCAGGAGGCCAAGTTGCCCATGGCTACTGATTGCGCGCCTTACTATCATTGGTCGGCCTTCAGGAAATGTTGCCTGAAGAAGATAGATAGTTACGAAAAGCGGAGAAAACGGCAGTTGGCCAAGAAATAACGGAGTTTACTTCTTTCCCTCGAGGGCATCCCACTGCTCCTGATAGGCTGCTTCTTTTTGGCGCACCACTTCGAGGGCCTTTATCCTATGCTTGCGGGCTTCAACGGATTTACGCATGGTCTTGTCGTAAATCCAGAGAGCGAGGCCTACGGGGCTGATACCTGCCGGCACTTGAATCCTCTCCAGATCCATGGTGAGTTTCTTCTCGGGCGAGATGTACATCATGGAGCTCATGCGCTTATCAAAACGCCGTTCGCCTAGGATCACCACCTCGCGCAAGGCGTGGATGTTAGGGATGAGGAAGATGGTGTCGCCCTTAACCTCGGGCTTTAGCACATAGCGGCTTTCGAAGTCGGGGTGGTGGAAGTCCAATCGGTTGACACTATCGGGCCACTCAATGACACCATCCCAGGGCGTACGGAACTTACTGCCGTTATCAGCCGTTACGATGACATCGCGGATGGGCACGCGCGACTCTACATTGACCACCACCAACTGGCGCTGGGCCATCACAGCCAGCGGTAAAAGCAGTATGCATATTATATATAATGTACGCGCGAGCATCTATCCCATATTTTAATTCACCTCATAGCCCTTCACCATGATGGCTGGGCAGATGGGGAGTTTCTTGGTCTTGCCTTTAACGGCATTGCGATAAAGGCCGTTCTTCATAAAGGCGTTCATATACAGGAAACCTTTCTCGCCAAAACCATCCACCACACGGATGCTGACATAATAGTCCTTCTTTGGTTTCAGGATAATGTCCTCCTCAGGGCGTACGTCAAGGGTGTATTTGCTGTTGCTCTTGGTGAGTGTCTCGTAGATGGGCTTCTGGTGGATATTCACAAACCTGTTGCCCTCCTTCTCGTAAACATTGATGCTCACCTTGCAATGCTCGAAGGTGCAACCGGAGATCTTGACCAGAATATCACTGATGACGTAAGACTTGCTACATGAGAAGGTGATACCACCCTCAGGACCCAGATCGGAGCCATGACCAGAGGTGCCCACGAGGCCTGGGGCAGGCAGACCTTTACCCACGATGGTTTTGGGCTTGTTCTTCTTGCCTATCACCACCTCGGTCAATTCTACTACCCTTTCTTTCAGCACAATAGTCAGCGGCTCGCCCTTGGCATACTGCTCATAGGGAACCTCAGTGGTGAGATACGACACATGACTGAACGAGAGCTCGCGCTTTCTTCCTGCCGGAATAGTAAGTTCGAAGTGACCTTTGACATCGGAGATGACGCCAACGCTATCGTCCTCGAAGCCAATGCTGACGTACTCGATTGATTCGCCTCGCTCGTTAACGACGTTACCCTTTACCACAGTTTGTGCCACGCAAATGGTCTGTATCATAACAGCCAGCAATGACAATGCTATTTTCTTCATACAAAGCTAGTTATAGTTGATATTGGTTGCAAAGATAAGACAAAGGGCTGAGATAATGGCTGAGTTTTAACAAACGGCGTGGAATTATAACATTGTTAACCTTCAGGAACGTAACAAAAATTTATCAAACTATAGAGAATTTTATAAAAATACAATCCCCCGCCTGGTGGGCGAGGGATATGCTATGATGTCAACTCGAACAATTTATTCGTGAGTGAATACGAGGTCTTCGAGTGTGCAGATTGACTTCTCCTTGGTTTCAGAGGCAAAGACGAAGTAGATGGCGTGCTTGCCAGTATAGTCGGCCAGAGCAGGGAGGGCAAGCCCCATTTCAGTAGAAGTCTGTGGCATGTCGCTGCTCAGTTTGATGGTGCCAAGGGGTTTGCCACCCTGCGACTCCCAAGGACGATCGATCATCATGGTAATGGTGCCGTTGATACCATTGGGAATCAGACTGAGCACCAGACGGACGTTCTTCTTGCCAGCAGTCTTGGTGAAGTTGAAGTATTTATAGCCCACGATAGAACCATCGGTATTGTTTACCACGAGATTGTTGTTGTTCTTCAGGTCGTAAGGTTCGTCGAAGTTCGATTCTGTGCCGTAGCCCACCTCAACGTAAGAGCCGAAGAACGTGTTGTTAGGCCAGATATGGATGGCAGGCTTCGGACCAGTGAGCCAGCAGGCGATGCCAGCAGAATGGCATTCCAAGGGATCGAGACCCTCGAGGGCAAAGCCTTCAGAGTTGTACTCGCCTTCAGAGATCTCCACCTTGCCACCAGCACCTTCCTGTACCTTTACCTCGATGGGAGCCACCATAGCCTGACGGGCATACTCGTCGGTACCCGTCTGACGATGATAGAACACATACCACTGACCATTGATCTCGCAGATAGAGCCGTGGGTGTTACCATCGGGCACAGCCGAGGCGATCACCTCACCCTGTTCGTTCTTCTCGCGGGCACGTCCGTCGATGATAGTGCCGCCATAAGTCCATGGACCAAGGGGCTTGTCGCTATAGGCATAGGCCAGATTGTAGTTTGAGGTGGGGAGTCCGAACTCGCCTTCCTCAGTAAAGCGGCTATAAATGAACACATACTTATCCTTGATTTTGCGGATGCTGGAAGCCTCGAAGAAGCGGAAGATGCCAGGTTCGTCTTTGCCCGATACCATGCCATCGACCATCTGTGTGCCGGGCATGACGGTGCACATGGTGGCAGGGTCGATCTGGGCGGCATAAGAGTGCCCAAAGCCCCAGTAGCCGTAAATCTTGCCATCGTCGTCGACAAACACAGCGGGGTCGAATCCATAGATGCCATCAACCTTCGTGGGGTCTTCGGCATTCCAGTTGCACACCTCGAAGGGGCCGTTGGGACGATCGCTCTTGGCAATGAGCGAATTGCGGAAACCCGTCTGGTCGTTGGGGAAGAGCCAGTAGGTCTTTTTGCCTGTACTGTCGGTAGTGAAGGTTACATCAGGAGCGAAGAGTACATCGGCCGTCTTGGCAGAATCGAAGGGCTCGCCCTTGGCGTTCTTGTCGACGACCAGTATGACACCATCGTAGCGCCACTGGCTCAGATTCTCGACAGGAGCCGACCACACCACTTGGTCTCGACCACAATACATGGTCTTCAGGTTATCGTGCGAACCATAGATGTATACGCGTTGTTTACCAGGATTATCAGGATCGTCGAATACATAAGGCTCGCCATCGGGGATGTGTTCCCAGAGTGGGAGATAGGGGTTGCCTACGGTGATGAATTGATCCTTGGTCGTATCGGGTTTTGTAGCACACGATACTGCCAAAAAGGCGCAGAATGAGGTTGCAGCCATGAGCATCAGGTTTCTTGTTTTCATTCTCTATTATAGTTTGGTTTGCTTTCTGGGGGCAAAGATAATAAAAAAGGAATTAAAAACTACGATATTCAAAAAAATATTGTAACTTTGCAAGCAAAATGACTAAAATACTTCATGGAAGAAGATGTAAAGATACCACAGGAGTGGAATAAATTCTATTTGAAAGATGTATCGTTCGTCAATCTGATGACACGACGCATCTTCAATGTGCTGATTGTGGCCAACCCTTATGATGCCTTCATGCTGGAGGACGACGGGCGTGTGGACGAGAAGATCTTCGACGAGTATATGGAACTGGGTATGCGTTATCCGCCTACCTTTACCCAGGTATCGACCACCGAGGAAGCCAATGAGGTACTTCGTACTACAGATATCGACTTGGTGATTTGTATGCCTGGTAATGCCGATAATGATGCCTTCACCGTGGCCCGTGAGATCAAGGCAGAGCATCCCAACATTCCTTGCGTGGTACTGACACCGTTCTCGCATGGTATCACCAAGCGTATTCAGGACGAGGATATGTCGGTGTTCGACTACGTGTTCAGCTGGTTGGGTAATACCAACCTCATCATGTCGATCATCAAACTGATTGAGGACAAGATGAACATTGACCACGACATTAAGGAGGCTGGTGTGCAGATGATTATGCTGGTGGAGGATAACATCCGCTTCTACTCCTCAGTGCTTCCTAACATCTATAACTACATCCTCGCCCAGAGTAAGCGATTCTCGACCGAGGCCCTAAACCCCCACGCTGCTGCCCAGCGTAAGAGAGGTAGACCCAAGGTGGTGCTGGCCACCACCTACGAGGAGGCAATGGAACTTTACGAGAAGTATCACGAGAATACACTGGGCGTGATCAGCGATACCCGTTTCCCTATCAAGGTGCACAAGGGTCGTTTGAGTCATGTGGAGGAGGGTGATCCTGAGGCAGGACTGAAGTTGCTTCGCGAGATTCGTCGCAGGGATGAGTATGTGCCTCTGATTCTGGATTCGTCGGAGACCATCAATCGTGCCAAGGCTGATGCAGAGGGTTTCCACTTCATCGACAAGAACTCTACGAAGATGAACGTAGACTTGCATCATCTGATGGCGGAACACATGGGCTTTGGCGACTTCATCTTCCGTGATCCCAAGACCAAGGAAGAGGTGTGCCGCGTGTCGTCGCTGAAGGAACTGCAGGACAACATCTTCAAGATTCCTAACGACTCGATGCTTTACCACGTGTCGCGTAACCACATGAGCCGCTGGCTCTGTGCCAGAGCCATCTTCCCAGTATCGGCCTTCCTGAAACACGTTACTTGGCATAAGCTGCAGGATGTGGATGCCCACCGAAAGATTATCTTCGACGCCATTGTGCAGTATCGAAGAATGAAGAACATAGGTGTGGTAGCTGTGTTCGACCGATTGAAGTTCGACTCCTACAGCCATTTCGCCCGTATCGGTGAAGGCTCGTTGGGAGGTAAGGGCCGTGGCTTGGCTTTCCTTGATAACATCATCAAGCGCCATCCGGAGCTGAATCAATACGAGAATGCCAAAGTGTCGATACCCAAGACTGTGGTGCTATGTACCGATTTCTTCGATGAGTTCATGGAGAAGAACAACCTCTATCCCATCGCCCTGAGCGATGCGCCTGACGAGGAGATACTACAGCACTTCATGCGGGCCCAGTTGCCCGACTCGCTGATAGCCGACTTCTTCACCTTCTTCGATGCCATCAAGGCACCAATTGCCGTTCGTTCGAGTTCGCTGTTGGAGGATTCACACTACCAGCCCTTCGCAGGTATCTATTCTACCTATATGATCCCTTATCTGGAGGATAAGTACGAGATGCTGCGCATGCTGGCTTGTGCCATCAAGGGCGTTTATGCCTCGGTTTACTATAAGGACTCGAAGGCCTATATGCTGGCTACGCAGAATGTGATTGACCAGGAGAAGATGGCTGTGATACTGCAGGAGGTGGTGGGTAAGCGTTATGGCGACCTTTACTATCCTAACTTCTCGGGTGTGCTCCGCTCGCTGAACTACTATCCCATTGGCGAGGAAACCGCTGAGGAGGGTATTGCCTCGCTGGCCCTCGGACTGGGTAAGTATATCGTGGATGGCGGACAGACACTCCGTGTGTCGCCCTATCATCCGAATCAGGTGCTCCAGACATCAGAGATGGAGACGGCTCTGACGGAGACACAGACCCGCTTCTATGCCTTGGACATGGCCCATGTGGGCGATGACTTCAAGGTGGACGATGGCTTTAATATCAAGAACCTGCGTGTGAAACAGGCTGCCGAAGACGGTTCGCTCACTTATATTGCCTCGACCTACGATCCCACGGATCAGATTATTCGCGATGGTATCTACGAAGGTGGCCGAAAGGTGATCTCCTTCTGTGGTGTGCTCCAGCATGGAGTGTTCCCTCTGCCCGAGTTGCTGCAGATGGCCCAGAAGTATGGTGCCGATGAGATGAAGCGTCCTGTGGAGATAGAGTTCGCATGTAATCTGAACGATGATCGTACTGGCGAGTTCTATCTGCTGCAGATTCGTCCGATCGTGGATTCCAAGCAGGTGCTCGACGAGGATCTGAATGCCATCCCCGACGAACAGTGTCTGCTCCGCTCGCACAACAGTCTGGGACATGGTATCTCAGAAGATGTGGTCGACGTGGTTTACGTGAAGACTGATGACGACTTTACGGCCGTGAACAATCCCCAGATAGCCGACGAGATAGAACAGATAAACCGTAAGTTCCTGAATGAGGAGAAGAACTACGTGTTGATAGGTCCAGGCCGTTGGGGTTCGAGCGACTACTGGTTGGGTATTCCCGTGAAGTGGCCTCATATCTCAGCAGCTCGCGTTATAGTGGAGGCAGGACTGAAGAACTATCATGTGGATCCTTCACAAGGCACTCACTTCTTCCAGAATCTTACCTCGTTTGGTGTGGGCTATTTCACCATCAACACCTATACAGGCGATGGGGTGTTCCAGAAGGATGTGCTCGACCAGATGCCTGCTATAGAGGAAACCATGCACGTGCGCCACGTACGCTTCGAACGTCCGATGAAGATTCTGATGGATGGTAAGAAACAACAGGGGGTAGTACTACTTCCAGAGAAATAAAACGTCAATAATATATACTAAACAATTTGCAACAAACTATGAATCTGAACTTAACATCAACTATCAAGATGCCCGACCACCAGTTGCGTCGGCAAGTGATTGATTTGTGTCAGAAGGTGGGTAAGCCTCTGCTGAAGCTCTCCACCAAGGACTATGTGGACAATGGCCTTGGACACCTCGTTGAGGAGTTCGACGGACAGGCAGGATTGGTGAATATCGAGGTGTTCAACGAACTGCAGCACACCATTACAGGTTGGCCTGGTGGTAAACCTGGTGTCGATGATTCTACGCGTCCTGAACGTGCCACACCTTATCCTAAAAGGGTTATCGTGTTCTCTCCCCATCCCGATGATGACGTCATCTCCATGGGTGGTACCATCCGCCGACTGATGCAGCAGCATCACGATGTGCATGTGGCCTATGAGACCTCTGGCGATATTGCCGTGGGTGATGAGGAGGTGCGCCGCTTCATGCACTTCATCAATGGTTTCAACACCATTTTTGCCAATGGCAGCGACGAGGTGATCAAGCACAGCTATCAGGTAGTGAAGGCATTTATCAAGAACAAGAAAGAGGGCGATCTTGATAACGAACAGATTCTGCGTCTGAAGGGACTCATCCGTCGTGGTGAGGCTCGTCTGGCTTGTGAGTATAATGGTATCGATAGCAAGCATATCCACTTCCTCGATCTGCCTTTCTATGAGAGTGGTAAGATTGAGAAGTTGCCTATGTCGGAGCGCGATGTGGCGCCTATTCAGGAACTCCTTTCCGAGATCCAACCCCATCAGATCTATGTGGCTGCCGACTTGGCCGATCCCCATGGCACCCATCGTAAGTGTACCGATGCTGTGCTGGCAGCTATTGATGAGGAGAAGAAAGCTGGCGCCGAGTGGTTGAAGGATTGTCGTGTATGGATGTATCGTGGTGCATGGGCAGAGTGGGATGTAGCCGATATTGAGATGTGTGTGCCCATGAGCCCTGAGGAGCTCCGTGAGAAGCGAAACGCCATTCTGCGTCATCAGAGTCAGATGGAGAGTGCACCCTTCTTGGGTAATGATGAGCGTTTGTTCTGGCAGCGCGCTGAGGATCGTAACCGCGAGACGGCCAAGCGTTATGATGATCTGGGATTAGCCTGTTATGAAGCGATGGAGGCTTTCGTAGAATATAAATTCCTGGAGGTATGAAGAAACTATTAGTTGTTATCTTCGGGCTGATGCTGTGCGTTGGCGCAAAGGCTATGTCGTACGATGTTGTTCCTCTGCCACAAAGTATTCAGATGCAGAAGGGCGAGCCCTTCCTATTGAATAATCAGGTACAGATTCTCGCCAGCGAGAGTCTGCAGACTGAGGCTGCTTTTCTTCGGAGCTATCTTAAGGAACTAACGGGCTTGGAGCTCGCTCTCAGTCAGAAGCGCGAGAAAAAGGTTAGCTATATTGAGTTAGCTATATCTCCTAATACAGCTGCTGAGGGATATTTACTGACGGTATCGAAGAAAGGTATTTCTGTTGTAGGTGGTTCTAGTGCTGGCGTGTTTTATGGCATTCAGACCATTCGCAAGGCAATTGCTGAAAATGGAGATGCCTCTGCCATTGAGTTTCCTGCTGTCGTCATCACCGACTCGCCCCGTTTCTCATGGCGAGGCATGCATCTGGACTGCTCACGTCATTTCTTCTCAGTGGAGTTCGTGAAGAAGTTCATTGACCTGCTGGCCCTGCATAACATGAATACCTTCCACTGGCATTTGACCGATGATCAGGGTTGGCGCATTGAGATTAAGAAATATCCAAAGCTTACCACAATAGGTTCACAGCGTTCGGGCACTGTGCTTGGTACGAACTCCGATCTCGACGATGGCATCCCCCATGGCGGATTTTATACGCAGCAGGAGGCTCGCGATATTGTGAAGTATGCTGCTGAACGTCATATTACAGTGGTTCCTGAGATTGATATGCCAGGACACATGTTGGCAGCCTTGGCATGCTATCCTGAGTTGGGTTGTACAGGTGGACCTTACCAGGTAGGTCACTATTGGGGCGTTTATACCGATGTGCTCTGTGTGGGTAATCTTAAGGTGTATGAGTTCGTGGAGGGTGTTCTGGGTGAGATTATGGATATCTTCCCTTCGGAGGTGATTCATATTGGTGGCGATGAGACGCCCACTGTGAAATGGCAACAGTGTCCGAAATGTCAGGCACTGAGCAAGAAACTCGGTTCGACGGTTACGTCGGATGAGGAGTTCTCGCCCCTGACCTCGAAGCTTTCGCCATTACAGGCTCACTTTACCAAGCGTGTGTTTGACTTCCTGACTAGCAACCATCGTCGTGCCTTGGGATGGGATGAGATACTGGACGGCTCTCCGCAGGATGCCATGATTATGTCATGGCGAGGTACCGCTCCTGGTGCTCAGGCAGCAGAATTGGGTCATGATGTGGTGATGTCACCTACCACCTATTGCTATTTCGACTATCTCCAGTCTGAGGAGCGTATCTTCGAACCCTCTCGTTGCGATGGTTTTATCCCAGTAGAGAAAGTTTATGCACTCGATCCAGCTCCAGACAGCATTTCTGTGGAGGCCCGTCAGCATATCCTGGGTGTTCAGGCAAATATCTGGACGGAGTATATCTTTACTGAAGGTATGGTGGAATATCAGGCCTTGCCTCGTATGTCGGCCTTGGCTGAGGTGGCTTGGACGAATCAGGAGGTCCGCAATTATGACGCCTTTGTAAATCGACTGACTCGTTTCTCCAGTCTTTACGAGTTTTATCGTTATCAATATGCCAAGCATCTTTGGCCTGAACGCCAACTTCCAAATCGTTGGCAATTCTGATATTAGAAAGCAAAAGGGAGAGGCCATCACGACTTCTCCCTTTTTAATAATGTTTTGGTATCCTATTTAACGAAATGCGGGTGCAAAAGTAATGCGAAGAGGTCGAAATGGGAAAAGTTATCGACGAAATCGAGGCTTTTAACATTCTTTAAGTCGATATTGTCGCATTTTATTGTATCTTTGCGACATAATCCGTAATAAAATGGCGAAATGAAGATTAATTTCAGTCCTTATATCAAGCAGTTCCCAGAGTTGTTTAGCGGGAAGAAGGTATTGTATGTACATGGGTTCGGATCGTCAGGACAGAGCGGGACAGTGGCGAGGATCCGAGAGGTGCTGCCTCAGGCAACTGTGATAGCCCCCGATCTGCCCGTAGAACCTGAAGAAGCTATGACACTATTACGTCAGACCTGCAATCAGGAAAAGCCCGACCTGATCATCGGTACATCGATGGGTGGTATGTATGCAGAGATGCTGTATGGCTACGACCGTATCATCGTAAATCCAGCCTTCGAGATGGGTGAGACGATGAAGGCCCATGGGATGACGGGACAGCAGCAATTCCAGAACCCCAGACAGGATGGTGTACAGGAGTTTATGGTGACTAAACAGTTGGTGAAGGCCTACAAGGAAATGACGGAGCAATGTTTTAATGGTGTAACTCAGGAGGAGCAGAGTAGGGTATGGGGACTGTTTGGTGATGAAGATACAACAGTAGATACTATCGACATCTTTAAGGCACACTATCAGACGGCCATCTGTTTCCATGGCGAACACCGCATGAACGACAACAGTTTTATGCATGCCGTGGTGCCTGTGATACGTTGGATAGACGATCGACAGGAAAAACGTGAGCGCCCTATAATATATATAGGTATAGAGACACTGATGGATGATTACTTGAAGCCGAGGAGCTCGGCTCAGAAGACGGTGAGGGCACTACTGGAGCGATACCAACTGTATTTTGTATGTCAAGCCGGGGCTGAGGCAGAAGGTTATGACAAGGCACTGAAGTGGTTGGAGGAATATGTAAATGTACCAGCCTATGGGCATACCGTGTTTACTAATCAGCGTGGACTACTTTATGGCGACTATCTGATTAGTTGCGATGAGGGTTTTGAGGGTATGGCTACTCAGATTAGGTTCGGCAGTGATACGTTTAAAACTTGGGATGACGTGGCGGAATATTTCGAGCGATTAGGCGGTCAATAAGTAAAAAAGTTAAGAAAAATTTGGCAGTTTGCTCGAAATAGATTATTTTTGCAGGCAGAATTCACCATTAACGTAACAAATTAAAACTGTAAGAATTATGAAAAAGTATTTAGCAGAAATGGTAGGCACAATGGTGCTCGTACTGATGGGCTGCGGTGTCGCAGTTAGTCTGGGTTGTGACCCTGTGAATAATATCCCCGCTGTTGTGGGTACGGCTTTTGCCTTTGGACTGGCTGTGGTGGCGATGGCTTATACCATTGGTGGTATCAGTGGCTGCCACATTAATCCTGCTATCACACTGGGATGCTTCCTGAGTGGACGCATGAGTGGAAAGGATTGTGGTATGTACATGCTGTTCCAGGTGATTGGTGCTTTCATTGGTTCGCTGTTGCTTTTTGTTCTGACAGAGAATGTACCTGGACTGGAGGGTACGGGTGCCAACGACCTGCAGGCTAATGTCAGCGTGCTGGGCGGTCTGCTGGCTGAGATTATATTCACTTGCGTGTTTGTGCTTGTTGTGCTGGGCGCTACTGCTAAGACCAACGGTGCTACCAATAACTTTGCTGGACTGGCTATCGGCCTGTCGCTGATTCTGGTACATCTGGTATGTATCCGTTACACAGGCACATCGGTAAACCCTGCTCGTTCAATTGCTCCTGCCGTATTCCAGGGTGGTACAGCATTGGCTAACCTTTGGATTTTCATCGTAGGACCTTTGGTAGGTGGTGCCTGCGCTGCTGGTATCTGGAAGCTGATTGACACTGAAAAGTGATAATGCATAAATAATCATGCATAATAAAGAAAACGGATTATTTAAGTCGAACGGCACCAATTATCTGGTGCCGTTCATACTGATTACTACCCTCTTTTTCCTTTGGGGATTCGCAAGGGCTATCCTCGATGTGCTGAACAAACATTTCCAGAACGAGATGCATATCTCGATAACGGAGTCATCGCTGATTCAGGTTACTACGTACATGGGTTATTTCCTGATGGCGATTCCGGCGGGATTGTTCATTAACTATATGGGCTATCGGCGAGGCGTGGTGTTCGGACTGTTGCTGTTTGGCATCGGTTCGTTGCTGTTTGTACCTTGTACGGCGGCTGGCACCTTGGGGGCATTCTTGATAGCATTGTTCGTCATTAGCGTAGGACTGGTGTTCTTAGAAACTGCAGCTAATCCCTACGTGACCGAGTTGGGCGACAAGGAGATGTCGTCGAGCCGATTGAACCTGTCGCAGTCATTCAACGGACTAGGTTGCTTATTCGCTACCTTCGCTGTGGGGCAGTTCTTGTTCAGCGAAGATGGTGGCAATGTGGAAGTGCCATATGTGATACTTGGCATTGTAGTACTGCTGATAGCAGCCATATTCTCCAGGGTGCGCCTGCCCGAGATTGTACACCATGACGGTATGGAGCAGAAGGCGCGCTACGGACGTGAGCCACTGCTGAAAGTGTGGAAGCATAAGTTCTTTGTGTATGGACTCATAGCCCTGCTTTGCTATGAGGTGGCCGAGATATCCATCAATAGTTACTTCATCAATTACGTGACGGGTATGGGTTGGATGGACGATCGTACAGCCTCGGTGGTGCTGACGTGTGCACTGGCATTCTTTATGGTGGGTCGCTTCGGTGGCAGTCTCATCATGAGAAAGGTGCCAGCAGAGCAGATGCTATTCCTCTGTGGTGCGGGTTGTGTGGCATGTACCATGCTGGTGCTGATGGACTTTGGACGCTACTCGATGATTGGTTTGATAGGCATTTACTTTTTCGAGGCTGTGATGTTCCCCACCATATTCTCGTTGGCCGTGAGGGACCTAGGAAGTCTTACCAAGAGTGCATCGTCCATCCTGATGATGACACCCGTAGGTGGTTGCGGATTCCTGATTGTGGGGATTTTGGCTGATGCCACGAACATGGTGGTGCCGTTTATCATACCGCTGATGTGTTATATTGTGGTGGCGCTCTATGGCTTCGGACTCGCGGTTACAAGAGCGAGAAAGCTCAGAGGAGCCATGTGAACTCCCTAAAACTTAAATCGATCGCGATTGTAGGAAGTTCTGGAAGCCTTCACGGAAGGCTTCTGTGACACGGATAATCTCATCGCCGATATAGATGCAGTCGTTACGATCGACGCTACGTATCTTGTTGAGCGCTACGATATATGAACGATGTACACGCATGAACTGACTAGTAGGCAGCATATCCTCGACGGCTTTCATTGTGAGATGAGTGATAAGAGGCTTGCGTTCGCCCTCAAGATAGAACATAACGTAATCCTTCATGCCTGAAACATATAGTATCTTGTCGAGTGCCACTTGGCGATACTCACCGTCGACTTTAAGAAATAAGGAATTGTTCCCGTTTGGGGTGGACATTTGTGGGGCCGGGCTTTGCTCGGCCTCTTGCGTTTTTTCACCGCGAAGACCAAACCACTCACGCGCCTTTTCAACAGCAGCGATGAACTTGTTATAGCGGATGGGCTTCAGCAAGAAATCGAGGGCGCTTACCTCGTAACTCTCAAAGGCATATTCCTTGAAGGCCGTGGTAAAGATGATGCGTGTACCCTCTGGCAACATGTGAGCCAGTTCCATTCCATTCAAGTCTGGCATCTGAATATCGAGGAATAGCAACTGGGGTTTCAGTTGTTTGATAGCGTTGATAGCCTCAACGGAATCGGTAAACGAGCCAAGCAGCTCCAAATCGGGTGTCTTGGCAACAAACGATTCTAACAACTTGACGGCCAGAGGCTCATCATCGACTATGATACAAGTAAGTGCCATATCTCTTAATTCTTACATTCTCAATTTAATGCGGACGTGGTAAATGTCATTCTCGAGACTCTGTTGCCACTCGTATCGGTTAGCATACATCAGATCGAGACGGCGACGGGTGTTCTCGAGACCAATACCTGAACCACTGCGATCGGCATCATCCTTGGGATAGTTGGTGTTATCGCAGGTAAAAATGAGTTCGTTCTCAGAAGCGGTAAGAGAAATAACTATCTTTGAGGGACGACTACTGCTGACACCATGTTTAAAGGCGTTCTCGATGAGTGAGATGAACAACAAAGGTGCAATCTCTATGTTCTGTTGTACGTCGAAGGTGGTATTTACTTCCGTCTTCTCGTTGCAACGTAGTTTCATCAATGATATGTAGTTGCGCATGAATTCTATCTCGCCTTGGATGGGCACGGTTTTCTTGTTGGTCTCGTACATGGCGTAGCGCAACAAATCGGAAAGTTGGGCGATAGCATCCTGAGCAGCGTCGGGATCGATCTGTGTGAGACTGGAGATATTATTCAGCGTGTTAAAGAGGAAGTGGGGGTTTATCTGATTTTTCAGCCAGGCTAGTTCTGCCTCGGTATTCTTGGCTTTCTCGTCCCTCAGCTGCTGACGGATGTCACGGGTGCGGATGAAATGGCGTATGCCGATAGCAATAGCAGCCACAAAGCAATTGAGCAACAGGAACATAAAGAAACCAGAAAAGAAACCAATCCACATATTGGGCGTCATCTCGGGCATTTCAGGAATGCGATCGCGGGCAAACCACAGCATCAAAAACTGGCTGTTAAGAGCTACGATAGCCAAGAGGTTGCACAAACCGAAAAGCCAGAAACGTCTCTTGAAGAATAGAAAGGGACCGAAGAGATAGAAGTTGGCGAAGTAGATGATAAACGGCGAGTGCATGATACCCCATACCACGAAGAACGAAGTCTTAGTAGCGTGGAAATCCTGTGTGCTAAGGTATGTGGCAATGGGGAGTGCCAGCATGATAATGACCCACACGGCAACTTGCACTAGGAGTAACCAGAGGTCTTTTCTTTCAATCTTCTTCATATCGATGGCAAAATTACAAATAAACACTTAAAATACAAAATAATTAAGGAAAAATCTCTCCCGCATTATCTCAACGCAGGAGAGAAAGAAGTATGTGTATTGGATGATTATTGTGGCATAGTACCATTAGTGGTTCCGCTGCCTGTACTGCCAGAGCCAACGCTGTTGATGACCTCGCCTTGCGATTGCTGCTCGATGAAATCGTTTTGAACGCGGTTGGTGTGCTGCTTGGCGCGAATCTTATTGTTACCGAAGGTGTAGCTGACGGTGAAGGTTACGCCGTAGATGGGCACTTTAACAAGGTTGTGACTGGTGAAGTTCTTACCACGACTTTCGCTCTCGATGTTAATCTTACCACCACCATTCAGGCCGAGGATACCCTGTATACCTAAAGTAAGCTTGTCGTTCAGCAGCGACTTAGAGACGCTGGCGGTGAGCAGATTGAATCCGCCGCTCCAGCCCTGCAGGGTATAGCTCTTGGTAGAGGTAATGGCGAAGGCGCTGAGTTTGAGATCCCAAGGAAGTGTCTGCTGCAGACCGATCATGGCACTGGCCGTCCATCCACTATTCTGCTGATCGAGGACATCGCTGCGTAGATCGAGATAATTCAGGCTTCCGTTGAAGAAAATTCGGGTATCCTTGGTGAGCAGATAGTTTACATAACCGCTCAGACCGGTCTGGTGGCGCTGAACCACATTTCCGTAAGTGGTGTTGAGCAGGTTGTCGCTGTCATAGAAGCTATACTGCGAGATGGCATTGTCGACAAAGTTGTGGTGCAGGTTCAGGTTCACCATGAGCTTTGATGTGAATGCATTGTATACCAGAGAGATGTTGTGATTCTTCTCTACATCGAGTTCGGGGTTACCATAGCTGATGGCGATGGGGTTGGTCTTGTCTACATAGGGGTTGAGGTAAGAGATACCAGGACGAGAGATTCGCATGTTGTAGGTAAGACCAATGTTAGAGCCCATACCGAGGGTGTACTGCAGACTGGCTGTAGGCACGAGGCTACCGTAGTTCTTCTTGAAATCCTCGCCATTGCCCAGATGATACTCTACATCCTGCCAAGTATACTCGTAACGGAGACCTGCCTTCAGACCAAACTTGTTCCAATTGCCAGCATACTCACCATAACCTGCGAGGATGGAGTTTTTGTACTCGTAATCGCTACTGGAGGTTGGGTCGTAGATGCCTTTGAGATAGTACTTAGAATCAGAGGATGCGTTGTGAAGCTGCAGTTTACCACCGAGACTCAGAGTCTGACCAACGCCGAGTGGCATAGTGTAATCGAGCTGGAAAGTGTGGTTCAGCGTTTTGTCGTGATTCTCAGAATTGCGGTCGGTGAGATCAATGTAATCAGATGTGGTGCCGAAGTTGTTGGTCATATCGGTTGTAGCGGGGCTGTAGTTGAGCTGGTAAGTAAGGGCCAGCGACTGGGTGTGCTCCTTGTTGAAGAAACGCTGGTAGTCGAGACTTCCATTGAACGAGGTGCGCGAATTCTTCATGTCGGTGGTGCTGCTATAAGAGGTGATAGGTGTGAGACCAGAGGTGAGTGTGGTAAGTGAAGTGCCCTCGCTCTTCATGGTCATACTATTCACCTGAGCTGTGAGGTTCAAGGCACTCATCTCATCGATCTGATAACCCAGATTCATGGTTCCCATGGTGAAAGGAGTTTTTACGTCGTTGGTAGAGGTGAGGATCTGAGAGACACCGTTATCTTGTATCTGCTCAGTTTCTGTGGTGGTTTCGCCCGGCTTATTATAAGAGGTCATGACGTTGGCACTATAGCTGAGCTTGCCCTGCTGACCATTCAGGAAGAGGCTGGCTCCCAACTGCTTAGTACCTACTGAAGTGCGAAGTGTGCCATTGTAGCCATTCAGACTCTGTGCAGCTTGAGGATTTTGCTTGTTCATAATGATATTCAGAACACCTGCAGCTCCCTCGGCATCGTACTTGGCACCAGGGTTGGTAAGTACCTCAATACTCTTAACGGCTGTGGCGGGCATGCTCTTGAACACCATAGAGGGGTTAGAGGAGAACATAACATTTGGCATACCATCGACATATACCTTAAACGAAGAACTTCCATTAACGGATATGTTATCCTGACCATCGACTGTAACCATAGGCACCTTGCGGAGCATATCGAGTACGGTGTTCGACTTGGCATCCTCATCCTCTGCCACATTATAGCTCATCTTGTCGACCTCCATCTTTACTAGGGGCTTTTGAGCGACAATCTCCACACCCTTCAGCATGGTGGCATTCTCTTTTATATATAAGGTGCCGAGATCAAGAGGATTCTCCTGGCCAAGAACCACATTCAACTTCAGGTCTTCTTTACCAATGCTGCTGAATACGATATCGAACTTACCCTTGCCCTTTACCTCCTGAGAGAATTGACCATCTTCCTTGGTAAGAAACATAGCCACGGGCTTATCGGTCTTGCCTGATTTGAATACACGTATGGTGGCGAAAGGCTCAGCCTCGCCAAGTGTCTCATCCATTAACACACCCTTCACGGTGGTTTGGGCCATTGTTACCTGTGATGCTATCATCATCACTACAATTGCGAAAAATGCTTTGAACTGTTTCATATCTTTTTTGTTTTTATTATGTTCGATTTTGAATTCTGGTGCAAAGATATGGTGATTATCCTCTGACTCAAAATGAATTTCGACGACTTCCGGAGTTTTTTTCGACGAAATGGTGAAATGATTGTCAGGTATAATGCTTTTAACTGGAATTTAACACTTTTCGATTTTATCGACGAAATAGACCTTTTTATCTACGAAATACGGCTTTTTATCGATTTTATTTGTTTTATATCAATGAAAAACGTATCTTTGCAGCAGTTTTTATCGATTATAGATAAGTGATTAGTTAATATGAGAAAGGTATTATTTATTTTATTCCTGCTACCTTTATCGGTTTCTGCGCAGAAGCAGTGGACCTTGCAGGAGTGTATCGATTACGCCATGGCCAACAACATTACACTTCAGCAGTCGAAGCTGAAAAAGGAGAGTGCCACGGAGGAACTGAAGGGTGCCAAGGCCGCCCTGCTTCCTACACTGAGTGCGTCGACCAACCAGAGTTTTGGTTACCAGCCTTGGAAAGATACGGGTATGTCGTACGTCACTAACGGAACGGTGAATACGAAGGTTGACAAAACATCATACAATGGTTCGTACTCACTGAGTGGTCAGTGGACTGTGTGGAACGGCAACCGTAACATCAATACCATCAAGCTCGACCAGCTGTCGGAGGAGCAGGCAGAACTATCCACCAAGGAGACGGCCAACTCTATCCAAGAGCGTATTGCACAGATATATGCCCAGATTCTTTATTTGGCGGAGAATGTGAAGGTAAACGAGCAGATGCTGGAAACAAGTAAGAAAAACGAGGAACGAGGGAAAGAAATGCTGAGCGTAGGTAAAATGTCGAAAGCCGATGTTGCTCAGCTATCAGCCCAAAGGGCCAACGATGAATATACGATTGTAGAGGCCCAGAGTCAACTGATGAACTATGAACTACAGCTGAAGCAGTTGCTGGAGATTACAGACGAGGAACGATTCCAGGTGGCTATTCCCGAGATAACCGACGAGCAGGTGCTGGCTCAGATTCCTGAGTTGCAGACCGTTTACGAGCAGGCCTTGATGAGCCGCCCGGAGATAGAGCGCTCGCAGTTGGCTATTAAGAGCAGTGGCGTGAATGTGGCACTGGCCAAAGCTGGATGGATGCCAAGCGTGAACCTGACGGGAGGTATCACTACCTCAACCAACTCACTAAGTGGCAATGGATGGGGTGATCAGATCAAGAGTAACGTGAATACATCGTTGGGCGTAGGCGTAACGGTGCCCATCTACGACGGACGCTCCACCAAGACATCGGTGAACAAAGCCAAGATTCAGCAACTGCAGGCTCAGTTGGACTTACAGGATCAGCAGAAGACTCTCTACTCTAATATCCAGCAGTTCTGGCTGAATGCATGGACTAATCAGCAGAAATATCAGGCAGCAAAGAGTAGTGTGGAGAGTGCTCAACAGAGCTACGATTTGCTCTCAGAGCAGTTCCGCTTAGGATTAAAGAACATCGTGGAGCTGATGGCAGGAAAAGACAATCTGCTCTCACAGCAACAGAGTCAGTTGCAATCGAAGTATCTGGCACTGTATAACCAACAGATGTTGGAGTTCTATCAGAACGGGACACTTCGCTAATGAATATTGAAGAATGAATAAAGAATAATGAAGATATGAAAAAGATTGGAAAGAAAGGATGGATAGCCATCGGTTGTGTGGTGGTAATCATCATTGTGGCATTGAAATGCACAGGCGGAAAGAAAGAAGAGAAGGTGTCATTTGATACCGCCAAGGTTGAGAACACCAATATCCAGACAAGCATCACAGCTACGGGTACCATAGAACCTGTGACCAGTGTAACCGTTGGTACACAGGTATCTGGTATTGTGAGCCATCTCTATGTAGACTATAATTCGGTTGTAAAGAAAGGACAGGTTATTGCAGAACTGGACCGCACGAACCTAATCAGTGAACTGAACACAGCAAAGGCCAATCTTTCAAGTGCCCAGAGTTCGGCTGCCTATGAGCTCTCTAATTATAATAGGTATAAGACTCTTTATGATAAGGGCCTGGTAAGTGCCGATGAGTTTGAGAGTGCCCAGCTCAGTTATCTGAAGGCTAAAGAGCAGGTGAATACCTCGCGCGAGAGTGTGCAGAAGGCCCAGACTAACCTCGGATATGCAACGATTACCTCACCTATCGATGGCGTGATTCTTTCGAAAGCTGTAGAGGAAGGCCAGACGGTAGCAGCCTCGTTCAATACCCCAGAGCTCTTTGTAATAGCCCAGGATTTGACAAATATGCGCGTGATAGCCGACATTGACGAGGCTGATATCGGTGGCGTGAAGGAAGGTCAGCGCGTAAGTTTCACGGTAGACGCCTTCCCAGACGACCATTTTGAGGGACAGGTGACACAGGTGCGCCAGCAGGCTACCACCGAGAGTAATGTGGTGACTTACGAGGTGGTGATCTCGGCTCCCAATAACGACCTGAAGCTGAAGCCTGGACTTACGGCCAACGTGACCATCTACACAATGGAGAAGAACAATGTGCTTGCCGTGCCCGCCAAGGCCCTCCGCTTCCAACCCAACGACGCTTTCCTGAAGAAGGGGGAGACCATTGACGACTGTGAGGGCGACCACAAGCTCTGGACCAAGGAGGGCAACGTGTTCAAGGCCCACAAGGTGGAGATTGGCACCAGCAACGGTATGATGACGGAGATTACCAGTGGCATAGAGCCAGGTACTGAGGTGTTGACAGACTTCAATATCTCTGGAGGTGCTCCTGTGGAGGCTCAGCAGGGAGGTAACCCCTTTATGCCGCGTCCGGGAGGCAACAGAAATAACAATAACAACAACAAGAGTGGACAGGCTGGCCAGAGTGGCGGAGCCCCGCAAAGGAGATAAGACTATGGCAGAAGACAATAGAAAAGTCGTCATTGAGTTGCAGAACGTGAAGCGCTACTTCCAAGTGGGCTCTGAGACGGTGAAGGCTTTGCGAGGTGTGTCGTTCAAAATATATGAGGGCGAGTTTGTCACCATCCAGGGTACTTCCGGCTCAGGCAAGTCGACACTGCTTAACCAACTCGGCTGTCTCGATACCCCTACTAGCGGAGAGTACTTCCTCGACGGCATCTCGGTAAGAACGATGTCGAAATCACAGCGTGCGCATTTGAGGAACCGTAAGATTGGCTTTGTATTCCAGAATTACAACCTGTTGGCAAAGACCACGGCAGTGGAGAATGTAGAGTTGCCGTTGATGTATAATTCTGAATATAGTGCCTCGCAACGTAAGGAAAAAGCCATCGAGGCCCTGAAGTCTGTTGGCTTAGGCGACCGCTTGTATCATAAGTCGAATCAGATGTCGGGTGGACAGATGCAACGTGTAGCCATTGCTCGTGCCCTGGTAAACGACCCTGCAGTGTTGCTGGCAGACGAGGCGACAGGTAATCTTGATACGCGAACCTCGTTTGAAATGCTTGTGCTCTTTCAGGAACTTTATAAGCAGGGACACACTATCATTTTTGTGACCCACAACCCTGAGATTGCGGAATATGCTAGTAGGAACATCAATCTGCGTGATGGTAAGATTCGCGAGGATACTGTTAATACGAACATCAAGTCGGCTGCTGAGGCATTGGCCAAGTTGCCAACTCCACAGGATGACTGATATATTTGACAATTGGACGATTTATAATTATACAATTGTGAAATAGAAAATTAGTGAAATAGTAAAATGAAACAATGAATATACTCAATTTATTTAAGGTAAGTCTGAGGGCTGTGGCCAACAACAAGATGCGCTCTTTCCTCTCGATGCTGGGTATCATCATCGGTGTAGCTGCTGTGATCATCATGATGTCTATCGGTCAGGGCTCGAAGGAGAGTATCCGTGCTGAACTCTCTACGATGGGTACCAACCTGCTGACTATACGTCCAGGTGCCGATATGCGTGGTGGTGTACGTCAGGACCCGTCGAGCATGCAGACCCTGAAGATGGCCGACTATGAACGCATTGTGCGTGAGAAACGCTTTGTGACAAAAGTATCGCCCGAGGTAACGGCTAGCGGACAAGCCATCTATGGTAATAACAATACCAATGCCTCGATGTATGGTGAGAGTATTGACTACCTCGATATTAAACAATGGCCCGTTGAAGAAGGTGAGTGTTTTACTGAGGAAGATATTAAGAAAGCTGCCAAGGTCGTGGTGGTAGGAACAACTATCGTAAAAGACCTCTTTGGTGAGAATGTCGATCCTATCGGCAAGACAATCCGCTTCAAGAGTATTCCCATGCGTATCATTGGTGTACTGAAGTCTAAGGGCTACAACTCATGGGGTATGGACCAGGATAATGTTATCATTGCTCCCTATACCACAGTGATGAAACGTATTGCTGCCCAAACGTATTTTTCGAGCATCGTCTGTTCGGCTGTTACCGAGGAACTTTCAGATGCGGCTATTGAGGAACTTACTCAGATCCTCCGCGACAATCATAAGCTGAAAGACGAGGCTGATGATGACTTCACTATCCGTTCTCAGGCCGAGATGATGGAAACGATGTCGAGCACGATGGATACGGTAACGATAATCCTCGTGGTAGCAGCCGCCTTCTCATTACTTGTGGCTGGTATCGGTATCATGAACATCATGCTGGTGAGTGTGACGGAGCGTACGAAGGAGATAGGTCTACGTATGGCCGTAGGTGCTACAGGACCCGTGATTTCGCTTCAGTTCCTTATCGAATCGGTATTGATCTCTGTGACGGGAGGATTGATAGGCGTTCTTGTGGGTACGGGTGTCAGCGCTTTCGCGTCTTCGTTTGGCATGCCGTCAAGTGTACCTGCTTGGAGCATCTATGTGTCGTTCTTGGTGTGTGTGTTTATCGGTGTGCTTTTTGGCTATATTCCAGCACAGAAGGCCGCTAATATGGATCCTATAGAAGCTATCCGTCATGAATAAACATTTGGCGGGCATGTGTCATCTAGCCCTTTGGGCATTCCTCTTCCTGTCGCCCCTGACGTTTTGGAGAGGAACGGGTATCAAGTTCGTACAGTACTTGATGTACTGTATGCAACCTCTTATGATCATGATAGTTTTCTACTTGAACTATCTGTATCTTGCTCCAAAGTTTTTTGTGGCTGGCAAACATCGTTACGACTTGCTGATTAACTTGGTGCTTGTAACTGTACTTGGAATTTTCCTACACAGTTGGTCGGATTATACAAACAGTATATATGTGGTGCCAGGACAACGACATTTGGATTTCTACGATGATTTTGCCCGTACATTGCGTGATAGTATCAATTTGGCCATCTTTGCTGTCGCTGCTACAGCGCTGGCATTGGCACGTCGGTGGGTAACGGCAGACCAGAAACTCAAAGAATCTGAGGCTGCACGAGCCAAAGCAGAGTTGTATAACCTGCGTTCACAGATTAATCCCCATTTTCTGCTAAATACGCTTAATAATATCTATGCGTTAACGGCTTTCGATCAGACACGTGCGCAGAATGCCATTCAACAGCTCTCCAAGATGCTTCGTCATATGCTCTATGACAACCAAGAGTCGTTAGTTTTGTTGCAGGACGAGATACAGTTTCTTGACAACTATGTAAGTCTGATGAAGATCCGTCTGGCTCAGAATGTTGAGGTAATATTTGAGAAGGAGGTGGAGGATCCTCATGCGAAAGTTGCTCCGTTACTCTTTATCTCTTTGATTGAAAATGCCTTTAAACATGGCGTCAGTCCTATTGCCCCCAGTTATGTACATATCAAACTGACCCAGAAGACAGGGGAACTTCATTTTGTAATTGAGAATACATACCATCCAAAGGATACTAAGGACTTTAGTGGGCATGGTATTGGACTCCAACAGGTGCAGCGACGTCTGGAATTGGCATATGAAGGACGCTACGAGTGGACAAAAGGTATAAGTGAAGATGGGAAAAGCTATTTTTCAACTATTAATATTAAACTATGATAATAAAGTGCGCCATTATTGACGACGAGCCCCTGGCTTCAGGTCTGTTAAAAAGTTATGTGACAAAAACTCCTTATTTGGAACTGAAAGGGGAATACAATAGTGCCCTTCAGGCTATGAAGGAATTGCGTGAGGATCCTGTAAATCTTATTTTCCTTGATATTCAGATGCCTGAACTCTCAGGAATGGAGTTTGCAAAGGTTCTGCCTAAGAAAACGAGGATTATCTTTACGACGGCCTTTCCGCAGTATGCCATCGAGGGTTTCAGGGTTAATGCCCTCGACTATTTGTTGAAGCCCGTTTCTTATGAGGATTTCCTTGCTGCAACCGATAAAGCCTTGGAGTGGTTTACCAAGATGCAAAAACAGGATATCTATACGCGTGACCGCATCATTTATGTGAAAAGCGATTATCGTTTGCTGCGTATTAGTCTCGATGATATACTCTACGTGGAGGGACTGAAGGATTACGCCCGCTTTTTCTTGAAAAATGGTGAGAACGTCCAAACACTCATCTCGATGAAGAAACTCGACGATTTCCTGCCTAGGCCAGAATTCCTCCGCACCCATCGTTCCTATATTGTTCATATGTCTGCCATCCAGGCCGTAGAGCATAATCGTATCGTATTCGGAGAAATATATATCCCTGTTACTGATAATTACAAGGACGAAGTTCAAAGCTACTTGGATGATCATACTTTGATATAAGTCCAAAGTGTAACCTCAAAAGTGAAATGTGAATTTTACAAAATAGGTGGGTATTAAAGTCTGATTGCAAATAAATTATAAAAAGAAAGTGTTGAGGGAAAAACTTTTCACTCTTCTCTTCTAACTATTCACTACTTTTTTGTAACTTTGCAGTCGATTAGGTGGAATAATTCTCATTTTTAAAAATTATAATTAATTTATTATGGTAAACTACAAGGATTTAGGACTCGTGAATACTCGCGAGATGTTCAAGAAGGCAGTAGCTGGCGGCTACGCTATCCCCGCTTTCAACTTCAACACCATGGAGCAGATGCAGGCTATCGTTCAGGCTGCTGTTGAGACCAAGTCTCCTGTTATCATGCAGGTTTCAAAAGGTGCTCGTAACTATGCTAACGCTACTATCCTGCGTTACATGGCTGAGGGTGCTGTAGCATATGCTAAGGAGCTGGGTTGCGAAAAGCCCGAGATCGTGCTTCACCTCGACCACGGTGATAGCTTCGAGCTCTGTAAGGATTGTATCGACATGGGCTTCTCAAGCGTTATGATCGATGGTTCTTCTCTGCCTTATGAGGATAACATCGCCCTCACTAAGAAGGTTGTTGAGTATGCTCACCAGTACGATGTGACTGTAGAGGCTGAGTTGGGTGTGCTCGCTGGTGTTGAGGATGAGGTAGTTGCTGAGGAAAGCCACTACACAAAGCCTGAGGAGGTTATCGACTTCGCTACACGCACAGGTTGCGACTCACTGGCTATCTCTATCGGTACTTCTCACGGTGCTTACAAG
>CADBVZ010000030.1 GCA_902798285.1 uncultured Prevotella sp.
TCTGAAAAAGGAGTGTACGTTTAAGGCTGCCTATGTGATCAGCTCTAAGAGCAAGACCATCGATGGCAAGAAGCGTACCTACCAGGAGAAAATCCCCATTAGCTCATTCGCTGTAGCCACAGCGACAGAGGCTAATGCCTCTGGGGATTAAGAGGTTAGAGGTGAGGGGGTAGAGGTGAGAGAATAGCTGGCGAAGCCATTGCTCAAGCCTCCCCCACTCCCTCCTAGTTATTAACCATTCAAAAAGCAAACTACTATGAGCAAGAAAGAAACCGCAAAGTTTATCGTGCAGTTGATTGCATCGATCGCTACGGCGATACTCACTGCACTGGGCGCCACAAGTTGCGTCGGAGCGTGAGCAATTGAAAATTAAAAATTGAAAATTGAAAGAGAAAGCCCTCAGGAATTCATATTCCTGAGGGCTTTTGGTTTATTGTAGGCTCTGTGTCATGGTACTGCTGGTGGCTGGTAGGTATAGGGACTATCGCTGATATACCCTGTTGATCCGCCAATGGTCACTGTGCCGCAGTCACTAGATTGACCCATACCAATGCTATGTTGTGCTTTACTTCCCTTTGTGGCCTCCACCATAGTAACGCTAGTAGTAATAATGATATTACCACATTTACCTTTATAACCGCCGCCAATGCCTGCGCCACTCAAATTGCTATAAGACGTAATATTGCCGCCACTGATGGTAATATTGCCGCAAGAACCATAATCGCCGCCGCCGATGCCAGCACCATCAGAACCGCCCTCGGCCGAAATTTCACCACCACTAATCGTGATATTGCCGCAAGAAGCAGAAGCATAATTGCCGCCACCAATGCCTGCGCACATCCCCATGCATTTAGACGTAATATTGCCGCCACTAATAGTTATATTGCCGCATGCACCTTTCCCACCGCCACCAATGCCGGCACCTTGTGCACCGCCATTAGCTATGATTGTTCCGCCGCTGATGGTGATATTACCACAATTAACTTCATCACCGCCGCCGATGCCGGCGCTATAGGAATAGGGAGAAGGATAATGAGAGCTAGCAATGAGTTTACCTGTGCCAAGCGTGCCTCCCTTGATGGTGAGCGTCTTCCCCTCAGCAACAATAATACCAGGATAATGACCATCGAATCCCTGCACCGTATTCGTAGAACCATCAGCCAGAATGATCGTGGCATCGCCCTCACAAGTGATGCCAGCCCATGGATAGCTAATATCGTCAACACCATTGATGGTCAAGTTGTTGAGTGTCACTGTGGCGCCAGCGGCGATGGAAATCTTAATAGGATAATTTGCTACATCGAGTGTACCCGACAATATATCACCATTCTGCGCGGTATAGTTAGTGGTAAGTTTTGAGAGGTCAGCGCCTTGGATGGTATTTACCGTAACATCATAAATCTTAGAAATTTCGAGGGCATTGCCAGTTACGCTCTTATAATATTGTTTTGTGCCATCGGTGGCGTTGACATTGATGGTCTGACTGCTGGTGATAGGCTTCATGGCAACGTAGATGGTGGAATGTGAAGATGTATTGACAATATAGGTGTTTGTGCCATCGGCGATGGTCAGTTTGGTGATGGTATTGGTGATATCGCCATCGGTGGCGCTGTTCTTGATGATGAACTTACCGATGGTAAGCTGGTTAGCGAGCGTTGCTGTTTTGGGGAGATTGCCCTGGGCTGTCATATCGCCATCGAACGTAGCGAGGTCGAGCTTGCTAGCGAGTGAGCTAAGCAGACCATCCTGCGTGTTGAGGTTCGACCACTTAATCGTTGCATCGTTACCTGGAGTCGTAGTCGACACATCATCAGCAACCATAGAGGCGGGATAGATATAGCGCACTTTACCGTTAGCCTTCGGACTGGAGAGCGTTACGGTAAATGCGGCGTCCTTACCACCATTGGTGATATCGCCATCTGTGAGGGCTACGCTCAAAGCCTTGGCGGTTCCGCTTTCCTGCTCGTAGACCACAGCAATCTGATCGCCTGCGGCGAAGGTCTTATTACCATATATATCGAGGGCGCGCGTGGATGCTTGCTCACTGAGGCTGATGGTGGTCTTCATCGTCACAGTGCCGTTGGTTGTAGGCTGAAGGTCGTCTACCTCCGCAGCGCAACCGCTTATTAAAGCACCCATCACCAGGAGGGCGAAATGTTTGAATAGTTGTTTCATCTTTATCAGGTTGGTTTATATTTAATTATTCGGGGGCGAAGGTATAAATTATTTCTCAGAAATCCAAACATTTATTTGATTTTTCATCAAAATGACAGGGGACTGGGCCCAGTCAGAGTTGTCGATGAACGACAACCATGACATAGGGACCTGTCCCCGTTGTCATTAGAGCCCTCGATTGGGGGTTCTTTGTTTTTAGAAGTTCACACCAACGGTGGCGAAGAGGGTGCCGGTGTGGGAGGTGTCGAAGTAGTCGTGGGAGATGTTGGCGAGGCCAAAATCGTAACCGAGCTCGGCATAGAGGAAATCGTACTGCACACCACAGCCTACGCGGATACCGCCATCGAAGCGCTTGAAGCCTTCGTCATCGAACGAGCTATAGGCCTGGCGCATGCCGAAATCCTTGATCTTACCACCGACGCCGGCTGCCACATAGCCGCCCACGAAGGGCTGGAGGCTGAACATGGGGTCGAACTGGTACTTATACTTCAGCACCATGGGCAGCTCGAGGTAATTGAGGCTGTAGCTGAACTTATCGCCGGCATAGGTGCCCTTGCCGCCCTTCTCAATGTAAGAGAGACCGGTCTCGAAGTACACGGGCGAGCGATAGCCCAGCTGCACGCCTACAACAGCGCCTACGTCGAGGCCTGCCTTGGCGGAGCCGCCATTGAGGTACTGATCGTCAGAATGAACCGTGGCGAAGCCTACACCCAGGCGAAGGCCGTAATACACCTGATTGGAGTAACGAGGCATGCTGGGCGACTGGTAACGCGACGCAGGACGATTATAATAATGTGGCCGGCCATACTGAGCGAGGGCTGGCAACGTGAGCGCGAGGCTCAAAAGGGCAATCATCATTCTTTTCATAAGCGTAGAAATTTTAAAAGTTTCACGCTGCAAAGATAAGCCTTAGCGGAGATCAGGACAAGGGATTTCCCCTACCATCGACAGGGGAAAACCCTAAACCAACGAAAAACCCCGCCAGAATCGGAATCCTGACGGGGCTCAACCAAATTGTTTTTGTTATATTAGAAGAAGAGGTAGCGGTTGTCAACCACGCCTGCCTTCTGATAGAGTTCCTGGATGAACATACGAGCGCCCTGAGAGGCCTGCATCTGGAGCTGCTGCTCTACCTGCTTCTCGTCGAACTTAACGCCCTCGCGAACTGCCTTCTTAATCACCTTGAAGAGGTAAGCACCACCGTTACCCTTGACAAGTGCCTTAGAGAAGTCGCCTGCCTTGGCTGCTGCCACAGCACCGGCAAGAGCGGGCTCGCTGGCACCAGTGGCCTGTACGAATACAGGAGCGGTGAAGGTGATCTGATTAACGGTGTCGATCTTGGCACCCTTAGCCTGAGCAGCGGCGATGTCGGCTACACCGGCAAACTTCTCCTTGATCTGCTCGAACTTCTTGTCGCGGATAACCTCGGCCTTCACCATATCCTTCACACCATCGAGTGAACGATAGCCCACGGGATTGATCTTAGTGAGGGCTACAACCAGCAGGTGGTCGTTGTTGCCGCACTCATAGAGGGGGCTTACCTGACCGGCCTTGGCATCGAAGATCCACTTCATAGCCTCGCGGGTGGCACGCAGGCCAGCCACGTTGTGCTCTGAATTGAAGAGGTCCTGACGAGGAGTTACCACGAAGCCGAACTTAGGGGCGTTCTTCTCCATATCCTCGATGGTCTTGTTCTCGCTCACGAACTGGCTGAACTTATTGTAAGCATCAGAATAGGTGCTCTTAGAGAAGTCGATGGTGTGCTTGATAACAGCTACATCGTACTTGTCGACCATAGCCTTGCGAGCGGTTACCTGGATGATGATATTGCCCTGAGAGAACTCGAGGTTCTTGAGGTCGTTGATAGCGAGACCATTGATGGCGTTGAGATAGTTCTTAGAATCCTCGTCCATGGTGGTAGAGTTCTCATACATGGCTGAGGTGAGCCACTGCTTCTGAGCGGTCTGACCATACTTCTTGGCAATCTGCTCGAAGTCGGCACCAGCCTTGATGGCATTGTAAACGCTGTCGGCAGTCTTGCGAGCAGCCTCGACGGTAGCACCACCTACCTGGATCTGACGATACTCGATAGAGTCGGGCATCTGAGTCTTAGAGATGAGCTTCACCACATTGAGGGTGTTATCGCCTGTGGTCTCGAAGGGAGCTGTGGTCTGACCTACTGACATAGAATCGAGCTTAGCTGCGATGTCAGAGGGATAAGCGCGCTTGGTAGCTGCGATACCAGTGTAAGGGAACTGTGACTGGGCCTTGCGAACCACCTCGGAAGGTACAGCGCCGCTCTGCAGCTTGTTGCTGGCCTCGGTCATGGTCTTCATGAGCTCGGCACGATCGGCAGCCGATGCTACAACATGGAAGTCAACATACTTGATGTCGCGGGTCTCAACCTGCTGCTTGAACATTTCCTTCTCCTCCTCGTACTTAGCCTTGAGGTCCTTATCGTCAATCTTCACATCGTTGTCGTTGATTGAGCTGTAAGGGATAGAAGCGAGCTGGATGTCGCTCTCCTCATTCTGACCGTCGAAAGCCATCTTGGCTGAAACGGGGTTAGAGAAGAGACAGTTGGCCATGAGCACCTGATACTTTGAAGAAAGTGTCTGCTGACGGAGCTGCTTCTCGAGGAACTGCCAGAACTTGTAGATGGGGGCATACTGCTCAGCCATCTGAGGATTGGTAGAGGCCTTCTTGTAATCGTCGAGGAACTTGGTGAGCATGGTCACATCGAAGCGACCAGTCTGCTGATTAACGAAAGGAGTCTGCAACAACATGGGGTTGGTGCCTTCCTTCAGAATGTTCTGAAGCTCCTCGTCGGTAACGGTAAGACCGAGCTTGTCGGCTTCTGCCTTGATGATCTGCTCGTTGATGAAAGAGTTCCAAACCTCATCCTTGATGCTGTTGAGCTCTTCCTCCGTGAAGTTGTCGCGGTTCTGAGTGATCTTCAGGACATCGGTATACTCGTCGACGAGTGTCTGGAATTCCTGAACGTTGATTTTGTTACCTAACACTTCGCCAATCTGCTGACGCTGCTGGTTCTTGGTTGCTTCGCAAGAACGGAAAGCTTCTTCAGCAATGAAGGCGAACAGGCCGAGGCCAATGATACAAACGAGGGCTACGCCTCTTTTGCGGATTTTTCCTAATGCTGCCATTTTTGAATTATTTTTTAGTTTTAAAATTTCTACCACCCTACCCTCCTATCAAGGAGGGTTTTCGTTGGGATGAGTCGCCCGCCTGCCGGCGGGCTATCTCAAATTATTGGGGTACTGCCCCAAACAGCGTGCAAAATTAATACATTTCTTTGAAATGAGGAAATTTTTTGGGGAAATTTCACTTATTCAAGCACATTTAGACGCACTAATTCTATTTTTGTGGCTGTATTCTTAACGATTTTGAACTCATAACGGCCTATACGGACGATTTCATTGAGTTTCGGGAATGATTGATATTCGTGCAAAATGAGTCCGCCCACGGTCATATATTCATCACTTTCGGGCAGGTCGAGGTCGAACATTTCGTTCACCTTCTCTATCTCGAGACGGGCGGAGAGGATGTACTCGTGATCGCCCAGCTGCTTGGCCACGTGGTTGGTATTGTCGTGCTCGTCCTCAATCTCACCGGTAATCTCCTCCATGATATCCTCGAGCGACACGAGACCGCTGGTACCGCCGAATTCGTCGACCACCACAGCCAGCGAGCGCTTCTGCTGCATGAGCTGCTGCATGAGTTTGGAGGCGAGCATGGTCTCGGGTACGAATGAGATCTCACGTATCAGAGGTGAGAGGTGAGAGGTGAGAGGTGAGAGATTAGTTAACCCCTTCGATTTGAGGGTGAACATATCAGATGAATGGACATAACCAATGATATGATCAATATCTTCGTGGTACACAAGTATCTTGCTATGGCCGCTCTCGATGAACACCTGCTTGAGTTCCTCGATGGTGGCGGTATCCTCTACGGCATCGATCTCGGTACGCGGCACCATACAGTCGCGAATCTTCGTCTCGGAGAAATCGAGGGCGTTCTGGAATATCTTCACCTCCTCGCCTATCTCGTCCTCATTATCGGCATTATCGATACTGGTCTGCACCAGGTAGTCGAGGTCGACTTTTGTAAATTCGCGTTCCTCGCCGCCCTTGTTCATGTGGATGCCGAAGCAACGCAGCAATCCCTTGGAAAGCATCGTGGCAAAGCGGGATATGGGCCATAGCACCACATAGCACACCCATGCCGGAACGGCAAAAATGGTGAGCATGGTGTTAGGATTGTTCTTGAAGATGGTCTTGGGCAGAAACTCGCCTGTAAAGAGCACCACGACGGTAGACAATAAGGTATCGGCCGTAACGCGCATGCCATCGCTGAGCGGGGCAAAGATGGTGGAGTCGAAAATGCGGGCGAAGAGGATGCCATAGATGACGAGGGCGATATTGTTGCCCACGAGCATGGTGGAAACGAAATTGCTGGGGTGCTGATAGAACAGACTGATGGCCTTCTGGGCAAGTCCGTTCTTCTCGCGGTCCATCTCGGCCAGCAGGCGATTGCTCGACACAAAGGCGATCTCCATGCCTGAGAAGAAGCCTGAGAAGAGCATGGCGACGATGAGCCAGATGACATCGTTCATGACATCGTTCATGGGGCAACCCTCCTATGTTTAACGGCCTGCGGACGGAGTATGGGCTCCTCCTTGACAGTATCGGCGGGCGTGGTGGTCTTCTTGTCCTTCTCGTCCTCCTCCTTCTCGCCGGTGATATCGGAACTCTCAACGGAGCCCACGGAGTTGCTGACGGTATAGTGCTTCATGCCCTCATCGCTCAGGAAGTAAGTACCCTCGATATTTCGCTCGGGGGTGGTAACCTTAGAGAACACGTTGGAATAAAGCTCGTGGCGGATGCCATCCCAGAAGAGTTCCTCGCTCTCGTAAATCAGACCATTGATATTACGGATGCGCACACGACCACGCAAGTGCCAGAGTTTCTTCTGGTCGTAATACCAGGCTGTATCGCATTGGATATAGGCTTCGACATGGAATTTTTCGTCGAACTGCTCGAAGAACACGCCCTTGTCGAAATACCAGTATGAGGGGTTCTTAACGGTATTCACGTCCCAGCGCTCGGTGACAATCTTGTACTTGATGACGCCCGAGTCGCTGATGAGCGTGTTGACGCCGTAAGTGGTCATGACGGATACGGAGTCGCGATCGTAAATCGCAGGGGCTATATGCTCCTTCGCTTCCTCACAGGAGCAAATTAAGAGGCCAGAATTTAGAATTAAGAGCATTAGCCAAAGGCGCGTCCTCTCTAAATTCTTAACTCTCATCTCTAAACTTTTTATTCTACCTTCCACTTTGCGAACCATCTCTCGTTGAATGTCAGACCGATGTTGATACGGAACGTATTCTCTTCCAGAAGGTTATCGGCCGAGCGATGAACCCATTGAGCGCTGATGTTGAGCAGACTGCGGTTGTTGTAGCCGTTGATGATGGGGATACCGAAACCAACGCTGGCGCTAACCTCCATAGGGCCTTCCTTACCATTTATATAATAATAAGGTGTAGCATAGCCTGCGCCCACACGATAACGGATGCGCTCGAGGAATCGGCGGCTCATGGCGCGAGGTGTCCACTCGGCACCCACATTATAGCGATAACTATCTTTGAGCAGACCCGACTTCAGGGTATAGGTCTTGCCATCGAAATGAGGATAGTCGATTTCGCCCCAATCCTGGATGGTGAGATCGGCACCCACGCGAAAAACGTTTGAATGGCGGAAGGCCACACCCAAGCCGTAAGTATCGGGAATGCTCAGACCATCGGAAATGGTAAACAAGGTGGTATCGCTCTTGCTGATGGAAGAGTTGCGGCTGATTAACCGACAACTTGGATCGGACTCCAGACTATGGCCGGGCGACCAAGTGACACCAATCGTGAGAAAGTTGTTCTTGCCGAGTTGCTGGTCGTACTGCACACCCACATCGAGCTTGTAACTGCTGATGTCGGCGCTATACTCCTTTGACAGGGTGTTGATGACCGAAGTGGATGAGGTACTGATGGAACGCTCGTACTCGCCCCACAGATAAGCCACGTTAAAACCTATGGACAGGGGCTTGATAATGTTCCAGGCTGCACCCACATACAACTGATGCAAACCACCAGAACCCGAATAGTTGTTAATGACACTCGTACTAAGGTCGGGCAGTTTGGTTTCAGAGGAGTACTTATAACCGATATTGGAATAAGGCATGATACCGAACGATACGCCGACCTTAGGCCAAGCGCGGAAGAGCGCCGATACATAATCGAAACCGCCACTCTTACCCGAAACGCGTACGTCATTCTCTTCATACTGGGTCATCTGTCCGGAGAGTCCGGCATCGAAGATCATCGACAAGGAATCGACCGAACTATAGGATGCGGGGTTCATGGGATTGAGCTCGCTACCCTTGCGCATGGCGATACCCACGCCGTTCATACCTTTATTAAAACCTACACTCTGATCGGTAAGGTCGCCCAGGCCATACTGGCTATAGGGCGAGTTGGTGTTACTCTGAGCAAAAGCCGTCGTCGTCATGGCTGCCATCACGAAGCCGGCGAGAATTTTATTCATGTTTTGTCCTTTAATTCTTATGAAATTCATTTCAGCGTGCAAAATTATCAAAAAAAAGCGATAAAAACGCATTTTAGTGAAAAATATAGAGTAATTTTGCATCGTGAAACAAAAAAATAGCTTTTTTAGGAGATTCTTGCTCCTTATTACGGGTTTATGGTCGATAACTGCCGCTCATGCGCTTACCGATCAGATTCAGACATACGAAGACTCCATCGAGGTGAGTCTGCTGACATGTTCCCCCCACGAAGAGATATACAGTCTGTATGGACATTCTGCCTTGCGATGGCACGATATGCATGAGAGCGGTCCGTCGGCAGGTACCGATATAGCCTTCAACTGGGGTATCTTTAACTTCGACAAGCCTTACTTCGCCCTGAGATTCGTGTTCGGACTGACCGACTACGAGCTGGGGCCGATACCTTACGACGCCTTCTGCAGCTACTACCAGCACTGGGGCAGCAGCGTGACGGAACAGGTGTTGAACCTGACGACGGAGGAGAAGATAAGACTAAAGGCGGCGCTGGGCGAAAACCTGAAACCCGAGAACAGGATTTACCGTTACAACTACTTCTACGACAACTGCTCGACAAGGCCCCGTGACATCATCGAGAAATGTTTGAACGGAAAAGTGGAATACGCTGAGCGTGAGGACTATACGCCATCGTTCAGAGAGATGACCACACAATGTACGAGGAATCATAGATGGGCCACTTTCGGCAACGATATGCTACTGGGTGTAAAGGCCGACTTGAAGACCAACAGACTGGAGCAGGAGTTCCTGCCGGAGAACCTGATGTACGACTTTGACAGGGCTCAGATTTATAGCGGTGGCAACTATCGTCCGTTGGTAAAGGAACGCCGTATGGCTGTGATGCCTGGCGTGCAGGTGATAGAGCACGACTTCCCGTTGTCGCCCACCGAATGTGCCTTGATACTGCTGCTGATCACCATCGGCATCACGCTGATAGAATGGAAAACGAAGAAACGCCAGATATGGTATGATGTGGTGCTGATGACGCTGCAGGGCCTAGCGGGTTGCGTATTGTTCGTGATGTTGTTCTCGCAACACCCCACGACGAGCACCAATCTGCAGATTCTGCTGCTGAACCCCCTACCCTTGTTCTTCATTCCCTCGATTATCCGACAAAATGTCACGCGATGGCAGAAAATACTGCTCGTCATGGCAATTCTCTACTTCATTGGCAGTATTTTCCAGCATTATCCGGAAGGAATGATGATTGTGGCACTATCTTTGCTCCTAAGAATTTGGCCGTTACGAAAATAATTTGTAACTTTGCCGCCGTTTTATAATAAATAAAAAGGTAAAAGGATAAAAAAGTAAAAATAAGATATGAATTTCAACAAGATTCTGAAGTCGCTGTTTGGTGACAAATCCTCACGCGACATGAAACTCATCCAGCCCCTGGTAGAGAAAGTAAAGGAAGTGTATCCCCAGGTGGAAAAGCTGGATAACGACGCCCTGCGTCAGCGCACTAAGGTATTACAGCAGCAGGTACAGGACTCTGCCAAGGAGCAGAAGGCCCGTATTGCCGAGCTGAAGGCAACCATCGAGGATACGCCGATCGAAGAGCGTGCCGACATCTTCGACAAGATCGACAAGATTGAGAAGGAAGTGCTCGACATCTACGAGAAGGCTCTCGACGAGGTGATGCCTGAGGTATATGCCATCGTGAAGGAGACCGCACGCCGTTTTGCCGAGAATGAGGAGACCATCGTAACCGCTACCGACTTCGATCGTGAGTTGGCTGCCGATCCACGTAAGGACTTCATCACCATCGAAGGCGACAAGGCCATCTATCATAACCATTGGACGGCCGGTGGTAACGACCTGAAATGGGAAATGGTTCACTACGACGTTCAGTTGTTTGGTGGTGTGGTTCTGCATCAAGGTAAGATTGCCGAGATGGCAACTGGTGAAGGTAAGACCCTCGTGGCTACCCTGCCAGTATTCCTGAACGCACTGACCGGTAACGGCGTACACGTGGTAACCGTGAACGACTATCTGGCCAAGCGTGACTCGGAGTGGATGGGTCCGCTCTATATGTTCCATGGTCTGTCAGTAGACTGTATCGACAAGCATCAGCCTAACTCGGAGGCACGTCGTAAGGCTTATCAGGCTGACATCACCTTCGGTACGAATAATGAGTTCGGTTTCGACTATCTGCGTGACAACATGGCCATATCGCCTGCCGACCTGGTACAGCGCTCACATAACTACGCCATCGTCGATGAGGTTGACTCCGTGTTGATCGATGATGCCCGTACGCCGTTGATCATCTCTGGTCCTATCCCCAAGGGCGACGACCAGATGTTCGAGGAGTATCAGCCGCTGGTAGAAAAGCTGGTGGGTGTACAGCGTCAGTTGGCTACCCAGTATCTGGCCGAGGCCAAGACCTTGATAGCCGAGGGTAACAAGCTGGTAGAGGCTGGTAACAAGAAGGATGGTCAGGAGAAGCTCGACGCCGGATTCCTGTCGCTCTATCGTTCGCACAAGGCTATGCCTAAGAACAAGCCACTCATCAAGTTCCTCTCGGAGGAAGGTATCAAGAGCGGTATGCAGAACACGGAGAACATCTACATGGAGAATAACAACCGCCGTATGCCGGAGTGCGTAGAGCCCCTGTACTTCGTGGTTGACGAGAAACTGAACTCTTGCGACCTGACAGATAAGGGTACGGCCTGGTTGGCTAAGCAGGTGGACGATGCAGAACTGTTCGTGCTGCCTGATATTACCTCAGAGCTCTCTGCACTTGAGGCTGAGACAGGTCTGACCGATCAGGAGCGTCTGGATAAGAAGGACGAGTTGATGAGCCACTACGCCGTTCAGAGCGAGCGTGTACATACCTTGCAGCAGTTGCTGAAGGCTTACTGCATGTTCAATAAGGATGATGAGTATGTGGTGATTGACGGCGAGGTAAAGATCGTGGATGAGCAGACGGGGCGTATTATGGAAGGTCGTCGTTGGAGCGACGGACTGCATCAGGCTGTGGAGGCAAAGGAGCACGTGAAGGTAGAAGCTGCAACACAGACATTCGCTACCATCACCCTGCAGAACTACTTCCGTATGTATCATAAGCTGGCAGGTATGACCGGTACCGCTTCGACAGAGGCTGGTGAGTTCTGGGATATCTACAAACTCGACGTGGTGGAGATTCCCACCAACCGTCCTGTGATCCGTAACGACCAGGATGACCGTGTATATAAGACAGCCCGTGAGAAATATAACGCCGTAATCGAGGAAATCGAGAAGATGCGTAACGCCGGACGTCCTACCCTTGTTGGTACGACATCGGTGGAGATCTCTGAGTTGCTGTCGAAGATGCTGTCGATGAGAAAGATTCCTCATCAGGTGCTGAACGCCAAGTTGCACCAGAAGGAGGCCGACATCGTGGCTCTGGCAGGTCAGTCAACCAACGGACTGGGTGCTGTAACCATCGCTACGAACATGGCTGGTCGTGGTACCGATATCAAGCTGTCGCCTGAGGTGAAGGCTGCAGGTGGTCTGGCCATCATCGGTACGGAGCGTCATGAGAGCCGTCGTGTAGACCGTCAGTTGCGTGGTCGTGCAGGTCGTCAGGGTGACCCAGGTTCTTCAGTATTCTACGTATCACTCGAGGATAAGCTGATGCGTCTGTTTGCCTCTGAGCGTATCGCCTCAGTTATGGACCGCTTAGGTTTCAAGGATGGCGAGATGATTGAGAGCCCCATGATCTCGAAGAGCATTGAGCGCGCCCAGAAGAAGGTTGAGGAGAACAACTTCGGTATCCGTAAGCGCTTGATAGAGTACGATGATGTGATGAACAAGCAGCGTACCGTGATCTACGAAAAGCGTCGTCACGCCCTGATGGGTGAGCGTATCGGTATGGATATCGCCAACATCATCTGGGACCGCGTAGTGAATATCATCGAGAACAACGACTACGAGGGATGTAAGGAGGAGTTCCTGCATGTACTCTCGATGGAAGTTCCATTCAGCAACGATGAGTTCATTAATCAGCCTCGTGAGGTGCTGACGGAGAATGCCTTCCAGGCTGCCATCGGCAACTTCAATCGTAAGACGGAGCGCATTCAGCAGGTGGCTCAGCCTGTGATCAAGAACGTATACGAGAATCAGGGTCAGCTGTATGAGCGCATCATGGTGCCCATTACCGACGGACGAAAGATGTACAACATCCCCTGTAACCTGAAGGAGGCATACGAGAGCGACTGTAAGACGGTGGTGAAGGAATTCGAGAAGGCTATCCTCCTGCATATCATCGACGACTCATGGAAGGAGAATCTGCGTCAGCTCGACGAACTGAAGCACTCTGTACAGAACGCTTCGTATGAGCAGAAAGACCCGCTCTTGATCTTCAAGCTTGAGAGTGCCAAGGTTTGGGACGATATGATCAACGAGATGTACAACCGCATCTGCTCGATCCTGACTCGCGGACAGATTCCTGAGCTGCAGCAGCAGATTCAGGAGGCAGCACCTGAGCAGCGTACCCAGCGCCAGCAGTACACAGAGAGCAAGCAGCAGATTGGCGAAGAGCAGCTGACTGATCCTAATCAGGCTGCAGCCGCCCAGCACGACACCCGTGCTCAGCAACGTACTCCTATTATTAAGGATAAGCTGCCTGGACGTAATGATCCATGTCCTTGCGGTAGCGGCAAGAAATTCAAGAACTGCCACGGAAAAGGTATCGTATAATCAACTAAAGGAAGTCCTGGGATAGCCTGGGGCTTCCTATTAATAATAAACCATAACTATGATTAAAATTGAGAATCTTAAGAAATCATTTGGCACTACCATCGCCTGCAATATCCCAGAGTTGACCATCAACAACAGGGATATCCTCGGCTTAGTAGGTAACAACGGCGCAGGAAAGACAACCCTGTTCCGTATGTTGCTCGATCTGTTGAAACCCGATGAAGGCACAGTTGCACTCGACGGCATCAATCCTGCTGAAAGCGAGGAATGGAAAGCTACAACTGGTTCGTATATCGACGAAGGTTTCCTGATTGACTTCCTGACTCCTGAGGAGTATTTTGCCTTCATCGGCAAGATCACCAACATGACTCAGGCTCAGGTAGATGAGCGCCTAAAGGACTTTGAGCGTCTGGCTGGTGGCGAGATATTCGGACAGAAGAAACTGATACGTAACCTCTCGGCTGGTAACAAGCAGAAGGTAGGTATCATTTCTGCCCTCTTCAACCGTCCGAAGCTGGTGATTCTAGATGAGCCATTCAACTTTCTCGACCCCTCGAGCCAGAATATCCTGAAGCACGTGCTGACGGACTATAACCACAAGACGGGTGCTACGATTCTCATCTCGAGTCATAACCTGCAGCATACGATCGACATCTCGACACGTATCACATTGCTGGAGAAAGGACAAATCATTAAAGACATGCCTAACGAGGATGGTTCAGCCCGTGCGGAACTGGAGAATTACTTCGAAACTGAGGCATAATATATCATCATTATTAGGTATTTTTATAAACTTGCAGTCGGTTGCAACCCGGTTGCAAGTTTTTTTTCGTATCTTTGCAGCAAAATTCAGAACATTATGAAACTGTCAGAACTGAAGACCGGTGAGAAAGGTATCATCGTAAAGGTACAAGGTCATGGTGGATTCCGTAAACGTATTATCGAAATGGGATTCATCAAGGGCAAGGAAGTGGAGGTATTGCTGAATGCGCCACTACAGGATCCCGTGAAGTACAAACTGATGGGCTACGAGGTAAGTCTGCGTCATCAGGAGGCCGACAATATTGAGGTGGTGTCGGCCGATACACCTATGGAGGCAACTACCTTTAAGATATCAGCCGACGACCATCGCCACGAGGACGACTATATCCGTCATGAGGCCATGAAGGAGCGCCGTACTATTAATGTTGCTCTGGTAGGTAATCCTAACTGCGGCAAGACATCGCTGTTTAACTATGCTTCAGGCGCACATGGGCATGTGGGCAACTACTCAGGTGTTACTGTCGACGCCACAGAAGCTCATGCATCCATGTTCGGCTACGAGTTTAATCTGACAGACCTGCCTGGCACTTATTCTCTCTCATGCTACTCGCCTGAGGAACTTTACGTGAGAGAGCATCTGACGGAGAAGATGCCTGACGTGGTAATCAACGTGATCGACGCATCAAACCTGGAACGTAACCTCTATCTCACTACCCAACTAGTGGATATGAACATCCGCATGGTGTGTGCCCTGAACATGTATGACGAGTTTGAGCGTCGTGGCGATCAGGTGAACCTCGACACGCTAAGCACGTTGTTTGGTATACCTATGGTCCCCACATCGTTTAAGAACGGCATGGGTGTGAAGGAACTCTTCAAGGCTGTGATTCAGGTATACGAAGGCGCCAGTAAGTTCTCACGCCACCTGCATATCAACTATGGACACGAGATTGAGGATGGTATCACCAGAATTCAGAAATACCTGAAGGCCGATGAACACATCACCCAGCACTACTCTACCCGATACCTGGCCCTGAAGTTGTTGGAGCACGATAGTCAGGTGTTAGACTATCTGGGTAAGCATATGCAGGGCGAGCAGCGTATGAAGGACTTCCAAACGCTTACCAACGAACGCGACAAGGCTTCGGCACGTGTGAAGGAAGAGACTGGCGACGACTCTGAGACTGCCATCATGGATGCCAAGTATGGCTTTATTCATGGTGCATTGAAGGAAGCCAAGTTCAAGACGGGCAACAAGGAGGATACCTATAAGACGACCCATCTGATAGACCATATCCTATCGCATAAATACTTTGGTTTCCCCATCTTCTTCCTGTTGCTCTACATCATGTTCGAGACCACCTTTACACTCGGCCAATACCCGATGGACTGGATTGAGGATGGTGTGGCATGGTTGGGTGATAAACTCACAGAAACGATGCCAGATGGTCCGCTAAAGGCGATGCTGGTAGATGGTGTGATTGGTGGTGTGGGTAGCGTGATAGTATTCCTGCCGCAGATTCTGATACTCTACTTCTTTATCTCACTCATGGAGGATTCTGGCTATATGGCTCGTGCCGCCTTTATCATGGACAAACTGATGCACAAGATGGGACTTCACGGCAAATCGTTCATTCCCCTGATTATGGGCTTTGGCTGTAATGTGCCGGCGGTTATGGCTACACGTACCATTGAGAGTCGCAGGTCGAGGATTATCACGATGATGATTCTGCCGTTTATGAGTTGTTCGGCACGTCTGCCCATCTACATCATGATAGCAGGCACCTTCTTCTCGCTGCAATACCGTTCATGGGTGCTGCTATCACTCTATGCTATTGGCATCATGGTATCAGTTATCATCAGTAAGATATTCTCATCGCTGGTGATTAAGGGCGAGGACACGCCGTTTGTGATGGAGTTGCCACCATATCGTTGGCCGACACCTAAGGCCATCTGGCGACACACCTGGGAGAAAGGAAAGGAGTATCTGAAAAAGATGGGAGGCATCATCCTCGTGGCATCCATCATCGTTTGGGCTCTTGGCTACTTCCCACATAACGACGAACTGCCTCGTGAGCAACAACAGGAGCAGAGTTACATAGGACGTATGGGTAAAAGAATTGAACCCATCTTTACACCTCAGGGCTTCAACTGGAAACTCGACGTGAGTCTGATAGCCGGCGTAGGTGCCAAGGAGATTGTGGCATCAACCATTGGTGTTCTGTATTCTGGTGATGATTCGTTTGGCGACGACGATACATTTAGCGATGATGACGAGAAATATACGCATCTGCGACAGATGATGCTGAAGGAGGGCATCACACCTCTGGCCGCCTACGCGTACCTTATATTTATATTACTCTATTTCCCCTGCATAGCCACGATAGCTGCCATCAAGAATGAAACGGGATCATGGCGCTGGGCATGCTTTGCGGCAGTTTACACAACAGTCGTTGCATGGATAGCCAGTATGGCTGTTTACCAAATAGGAAGCATTTTTGTATAAATAAAGTGAGACTATCTTCGGGTAGTTTCATTTTTTTTATGTATATTTGCACCCGATATGGAAAAAATCATATTAGGCATCGACCCTGGCACGAACATCATGGGTTATGGCTTGCTGAAAGTCATAGATGGTAAGGCGCAAATGCTGACGATGGGTGTCATCGATCTGCGTAAGTTTCCTGATGCCTACTTGAAACTTGGCCATATATTCGAACGCGTAACAGGCATCATCGACGGATATCTGCCTGACGAGATGGCCATTGAGGCTCCTTTCTTCGGAAAGAATGTACAGTCGATGCTGAAGTTGGGACGTGCTCAGGGAACAGCTATAGCAGCTGCCATCCATCATGGAGTGCCTATTCATGAATATGCACCCATGAAGATTAAGATGGCGCTGACGGGTAATGGTAGTGCCTCGAAGGAACAGGTGGCAGGCATGTTACAGCGATTGCTGAAGATTCCCAACGACGAGATGGGCAAGTTCATGGATGCTACAGACGCCCTGGCTGCTGCCTACTGTCATTACCTGCAGATGGGGCGCCCTGTTAATGACGTTAAATATCGCGGATGGAAGGATTTCGTGAATAAGAATCAAGACAAAGTATCACAACGTAAGAATAAGGATGAAGACTATTGAACTTAGGAACGCACGTGCACGTAAGCCAGAATGGAGTTTGACGGAACCCGTCAACTTCTATCTCGACGAGGGCGAAAACCTTGCCATTATTGGCAGAAACGGTTCAGGTAAAAGCATGCTGGTAGACATGATTACCGGTAAACATCCTGTGTTCCCCGACCAGATAAGCTATTCATTCGATGAACCGTATAATAACATGAAACACATCACGTTTCGTGATACATACGGAGGCGATAATGATCGCACTTACTTTCTGCAACAACGTTGGAATCAGATGGAGATAGACGAGGAGACGCCAACCGTAGGCAGCAAGCTTGAAGAGGCTTACCTGCTATCTGGCGAGGATACACCTGAGCGTAGAAAGTTCCAGAAACACCTCTACGAACTCTTCCATCTTGAGGATCTGCTTGATAAATACATCATACTGTTAAGCAGTGGCGAATTACGCAAATACAAGCTCACAGCCAATCTGTTTACCAACCCTAAAGTGCTCATCATCGAAAACCCCTTTATTGGTCTCGATGCTGAAACAAGAGATCAGGTAAAAGAGCTGCTGAGAATGCTGACAGAGGAACAAGGCGTACAGATTATTCTGGTTCTCTCGAAGATGGACGAGATACCACCATTTATCACACGCGTCATCAAACTGGACAAACTGCACTTTGTATCCGATATTAAAGTCAAGACGGATTATCCTATTGAGCGTTGTCCACTTGCTATCGAGGATATCAATGAAGAAATGGTTCCACCCATACCTCAGCAGGTTATCAATTTCAATAACGTCACCATCCGCTATGGCGAGCGTACCATATTGAAGGATTTGAACTGGGTGGTACTCAAGGGCGAGCATTGGGCACTTTCAGGACAGAATGGTTCTGGTAAATCCACCCTGCTCTCATTGGTATGTGCAGATAATCCTCAGAGTTATGCCTGCGATATATCACTCTTTGGTCATAAACGCGGCTCCGGCGAGAGCATCTGGGACATCAAGAAGCATATAGGCTATGTATCGCCTGAGATGCATCGCAGCTATAAACAAAACATTCCTGCCATACAGATTGTGGCAAGCGGACTGAAAGACACCGTTGGGCTCTATTACACCCCAACCCAACAGGAGAAAGACCAATGTATTGAGTGGATGGATATGTTTGGTATCAAGCATCTGGCTGATCGCAAGTTCCTCGAGATGTCGAGTGGCGAACAGCGACTGGTATTGCTGGCCCGTGCCTTTGTTAAGAATCCTGATTTGCTCATCCTCGACGAACCGCTTCATGGACTGGATCTTTGTAATCGCAATTTGGTAAAGTCTATTGTTGACAGGTATATGTTCGAGAATCCTATGCGTACTCTCATTTACGTTACCCATTACGAAAGTGAGTTGCCTAATTGCATTGACCACTCGCTCAATCTTATCAGAAACAATTAATCCCACCAACCGGTGGGATTAATCTTATTTTCCTTCCATCAACGCTGCCGTTCGTACTCTCGACAACGTCTCAGGTGTCATCTGCAGATAGCTGGCAATATAAACCAACGGAGCGCGCAGCACTAACTGAGGCTGATTCTTTACCAGTTTCATGTAGCGATCCTGAGCACTCTCAAAGCGCAGCATATCAGCATGGTGCTGACTCAGAATGAGCGACTCTTCCAGGATCTTACGATACAGAATCTGGATATTCACGCTCTTCATGGCTACTGTTTCGAGTTCAACCTTTGGCAGAGCGATAAGGATCGTAGGCTCAAGCGCCTTGATCTGTAACTGCGATGGCACCTCATGAAACAGGCTCTCGATACACATGACGATCGAGTTTTCTGTAGCCATATATTCTGTCAGCTCCTTATCATTCTTATAATAGAACTGGCGCACCAGTCCTCTTACCACCCAATAGATGTTGTTACAGATGTCTCCCTCCTTGAGGATCATCTCGTTCTTAGCGAACTTCATGGGTACAAGAATGCTCTCCAGCATGTCAAGCTCTTCATGCGTCATCGTGCTGTATCGACGGGCAAGTTCACGAGCTACGTCTCTTGTTGTAATACTAATGTTAGGCATAGGTCTTATATTATTCTTTATTGTTGTTATTAATCCAATTTCAACACAGCAAGGAAAGCCTTCTGGGGAACTTCCACATTACCGATCTGCTTCATACGTTTCTTACCACGCTTCTGCTTCTCGAGCAGTTTACGTTTACGACTCACGTCACCACCATAACACTTGGCAGTCACATCCTTACGTACCTGTTTAACAGTTTCGCGAGCAATGATCTTCGCGCCAATAGCAGCCTGAATAGCGATATCGAACTGCTGACGTGGAATCAGCTCCTTCAACTTCTCACACATGCGGCGGCCGAAGGTTACGGCATTATCCTGATGGGTTAGCGTAGAGAGGGCATCCACTGGCTCGCCATTCAGCAGGATATCCAATTTGGCGAGTTTCGAAGGACGGAATCCATCCACATGATAATCGAATGAGGCATATCCTTTTGAGATACTCTTCAACTTATCGTAGAAGTCGATGACAATCTCGCCCAACGGCAACATAAAGTGCAGTTCTATACGATTACCACTCACATACTGCTGATCAATCAACTCACCTCGCTTATCAAGACAGAGCGTCATGATGGGGCCAATATAGTCGGCAGCAGTAATAATAGAGGCACGTATATAGGGCTCCTCAATATGCTCAATCATAGTCAGGTCGGGCAGACCAGAAGGATTATGCACCTCCTTCACCTCACCCTGCTTGGTGTAGCACATATAGCTTACGTTGGGCACAGTGGTAATGACGTCCATATCGAATTCACGATCCAGTCGTTCTTGCACAATCTCCATATGCAGCAAGCCAAGGAATCCACAACGGAAGCCAAAGCCCAGAGCTACAGAACTCTCTGGCATGAATGTGAGTGAGGCATCGTTCAACTGCAGTTTCTCGAGCGAGGCACGCAGGTTCTCATAGTCTGTGGGATCAATTGGATATACACCTGCAAACACCATTGGCTTTACCTCCTGGAAACCTTCGATGGCCTTATCGCAGGGAGTAGCCACATGGGTAATGGTATCACCCACTTTTACCTCCTTCGAGTTCTTAATACCGCTGATGATATAACCCACATCGCCCGTCTTCAGTTCCTTGCGAGGAATCATGTCCATCTTCAGCACACCTATCTCGTCAGCATCATACTCCATACCTGTATTGAAGAACTTCACATGATCACCACTCTTGATAGAACCATTCACTATCTTGAAGTATGCGATGATACCACGGAAGGAGTTGAATACTGAGTCGAAGATCAATGCCTGCAGAGGAGCCTGCTCGTCACCCTCTGGATGAGGAATACGCTCTACTACGGCATCGAGTATCTGCTCCACGCCCTCACCAGTCTTACCTGATGCACGAATAATGTCTGAACGGTCGCAACCTATCAGTTCGATAATCTCGTCCTCCACTTCATCAGGCATGGCGCTGGGCATGTCAATTTTATTAATTACAGGGATAATCTCCAGGTTATGGTCGATAGCCATATAGAGGTTCGAAATGGTCTGTGCCTGTACACCTTGTGTGGCATCAACCACCAGCAGCGCTCCCTCACAGGCAGCAATCGAACGCGACACTTCGTACGAGAAGTCCACGTGTCCTGGAGTATCAATCAGGTTCAGGATATATTTCTCCCCCTGATGCAAATATTCCATCTGGATGGCGTGACTCTTGATGGTAATACCACGTTCACGTTCCAAATCCATATCATCGAGCATCTGTCCCTCCGTAACCTGAATGGTCTTGGTGAACTCAAGCATACGGTCAGCAAGTGTCGACTTGCCATGATCGATATGCGCTATGATGCAGAAATTTCTTATATGATTCATGTAGATTTTATCGCTTTGATGTGCAAAGTTACAAAAAAAGGAGTATAATCCGAATATTTTTGCTTTTTTTTGTATCTTTGCACCAAAAAAATAGCATTCATTATGAAAAAATTATGCATGATTGCCTCATTTGCCATCATTTTGGCTGCTTGTCAGGAGTCACTCGAGGATCGTTGTGCAAGAGAGGCGAAGGAGTACACCAGGAAAAATTGTCCTGCCAAACTCGACAAGAACATCAATATCGACAGTCTCACTTTCGAACGCGAGACTCACACCTTACATTATTATTACACCCTGACTGGTGTGGCCGATAGAGAGGGTGTGATGGAAGATATTAACGGCGTGCAGATTCTGAAGGATAACCTCAAGAATAGCACAGCCTTGAAGACCTATAAGGAGAATCATTACAACTTCACCTACACCTATCGCTCAGAGAAAGACCCTAAGAAGATTCTCATGGAGGTAACGCTGACTGATAAGGATTATTAAATGCTTGGTACTACCGATAAACCAATAATAAAGCCCCACCGTTTTGGTGAGGCTTTTATTATTTTTTACTCAGCGATTTCTTCTGGTTTCATGTTCGTGTAGACTGTCTGCACGTCATCGAAATCCTCGAGTTTCTCAACCATCTTGTCGATCGACTCACGCTGCTCAGGTGTTACGTCCTTCAGGTCGTTGGGGATACGCGTAAACTCAGCACCCGTTACCTCAAAGCCGTTCTCCTCAAGATGCTTCTGGATGGCACCAAAGCTTGTAGGATCGGCATAGATGGTGATGCTGTTCTCCTCCTCATCCTCATCATACTCATCCTCTACACCATAGTCAATCAGGTCGAGAATCATCTCGTCCATATCCAGTCCGTCTTTCTTCTTGAAGGTGAACACAGCCTTGTGGTCAAAGAGGAAGCTCAGCGAACCCTGAGTACCCAGGTTACCATTGAACTTGTTGAATACTGAACGAACGTCACCAACGGTACGTGTAGTGTTGTCAGTCAGCGTCTCCACGAAAATGGCAATTCCGTGAGGGCCATATCCCTCATAAGTTACCTCTTTGTAGTCGCTCTGGTCCTTACCCATAGCGTTCTTGATGGCACGCTCAATGTTGTCCTTCGGCATGTTCTCGCGTTTAGCGTTGGCGATGATAGCACGCAGCGTAGGGTTGTTCTCTGGCTCAGGACCACCAGCCTTCACGGCGATAGCGATCTGCTTACCAATCTTTGTAAATGTCTTGGCCATGTGGCCCCATCTCTTCAGCTTCGTAGCCTTACGATATTCAAATGCTCTTCCCATTGGATTACTTTTTTTATTGTTTTATCTTTTACTTTACCTTATTTACCTTTAGCGCAGTTCTGCGTTGAGCTGCTTCTTGATGTTGGCGATGAGCTTCTGCATGATGGCATCGATCTGCTTGTCACCCATCGTCTTCTCCTCATCCTGCAGAATGAAGTTCACAGCGTAACTCTTCTTGCCGGCAGGGAGTTTGTCACCCTCGTAAACGTCGAACAGTTCTACCTTCTTAAGCAGCTTCTTCTCCGTCTGACGAGCAATCTGCTCAATCTGAGCGAACTCTACGTTGTTGTCAACCAGCAGAGCCAAGTCGCGACTCACGGCAGGGAACTTTGAGATCTCTGTGTAGAGCACCTCGTTCTTCTTGATCACCTTCATCAGGGCGGTCCAGTTCAGCTCTGCATAATATACAGGTGCGCTGAGATCGAACTGCTTCAGCAATTTCTTGTTGATGATACCCATCTCGATGAGCTGCTTACCGCCACGATTCTCAATGCTGAGACCAGCTGAGAAGATAGGATTCTCAGACTTCTTACGAACAACCATGCCTGGCTTCACACCGATACGACGCAGAATGTTCTCCACATAAGCGCTCAACTCATAGAAATTGGAATCCTCATTGGCGTGAGCCCAAGAACCCTCAACACGCTTACCTGTGAGCCAGAGTGCAGCATGATACTGCTCCTTGTAGGCCTGCATGGGATCGTCGTCGTTCTTCTTGGCTGGGTCGAATGTATACACATTACCAAACTCGAAGAAGCGCAGGTTCTGGCGTTTACGATTTACGTTGTGCTGAATGCTCTCCAATCCACCAAAGAGCAGCGTCTGGCGCATGACGTTCAGATCGCTCGACAGCGGATTCATGATTCTTACAAGCGTGTCGCTCTCACCATAATAGGCGGCCTTCGTCAGCGAGTTGTTCAGAATCTCATTGAATCCCTCACCTACCAACTGCTCGCTAACCAGATTAGCCAACTTGTGCTTCTGGTCCTCATCGCCCTTGATGACGAGCGAACTCTTCAACTGCGTGGGAATCTTCACATTATTATATCCATAGATACGCAGGATATCCTCGACGACATCACAGGGACGCTGCACGTCGACACGGTAGGCTGGTATCTCAAGGGTCAGCCCCTGTTCGTTCTCGTACTTGATCTCCATCTCAAGCGAGAGGCAGATGGCCTTGATGATCTCCGGATCGATGTCCTTACCAACCAGGTCGTGGACATACTTGAAACTCAGGTCTACGACAGCATTCTTGATGGGCTCGGGATAGACATCACAGATCTCCATCGACACCTTACCCCCTGCCAACTCCTGACACAGAATGGCTGCCTGTTGCAAGGCATAGATTGTTCCGTTGGGATCGACGCCACGCTCGAAACGGAACGAGGCATCCGTGCTCAGACCATGACGGCGGGCACTCTTACGGATCCATGTGGGATGGAAATAAGCACTCTCGAGTACCACGTTCTTTGTGGTCTCATAGGTACCACTACCCTTACCACCAAACACACCAGCAATACACATCGGATCCTCAGCGTTGCAGATAGCCAGATCACGATCTGAGAGTTTGTGCTCCTCGCCATCGAGAGTCTGGAACGGTGTTCCCTCTGGCATGGTCTTCACCACAATTTTGTGACCCTTCACCATATCTGCATCAAAGGTATGCAGAGGCTGACCGTATGCCATCATGATATAGTTGGTAATATCCACGATGTTGTTGATGGGGCGCAGACCGATGGTGTTCAGTTTGTTCTTCAGCCACTCAGGACTCTCCTTCACCTCACAGCCAGTCACACTGACACAGGCGTAGCGCTTGCAGGCCTCGGTGTTCTCAATCTTCACCTCGATGGGCAGGTCATGATTATCAACCTTGAACTTCGAGCAGTCAGGGCGATGCATCTTGGTTTCATAGCCATTGCTCTTCAGCCAGGCATACAGATCACGAGCAACACCCCAATGAGAGAGACCATCAGCACGATTAGCCGTGATATCTACCTCAATAAGCCAGTCACTCTCCAAGTGATAGTACTCTGCGGCAGGTGTACCAACCACAGCGTCCTCAGGCAATACGATGATACCAGCGTGGTCGTTGCCGATGCCGATCTCGTCCTCAGCGCAGATCATACCGTTACTCTCTACGCCACGCAGCTTCGACTTCTTGATCACAAACTCCTGATCGCCGTCGTAAAGCACGCAGCCCAGGTCGGCCACAATTACCTTCTGGCCAGCTGCCACATTGGGCGCACCACACACAATCTGCGAGGGCTCGCCCTTACCTAAGTCTACTGTTGTAACATGCAGGTGGTCTGAGTTTGGATGAGGCTCACACGTCAGCACCTTACCCACGTAGAGACCCTTCAGGCCGCCTTTGACACTCTGTACTTCTTCCAATGCGTCGACTTCGAGACCTGTTGACGTCAGGGCATCACATACCTGCTGGGCCGTCAGGTCGAAATCCACGTATTCCTTCAACCATTTGTAGGAAATATTCATTATACCGATTCTTTAGTAATTACTAACTTTGAAATTTCAAGGTGCAAAATTACTAAAAAATCGGTATATATACAAATTTTTCTCTTAAAATCTACTCAATACACTTCATTAAAAAGTCTACAGCACCGTTAATGCCGAATCTTTTCACGTCTATCGAGATGTCATAGTTGCGAGCATCCGTCCAATCCTTACCTGTGAAAGTCTTGGTGTAGAGCTCACGGCTGTAATCATTGTCTACCACCATTGCAGCTGCATCTCTCAGGTCCAGACCGTACTTCTCAGCTATTCTGCGCTTACGACAATCCTCTGAAGAATGGATAAAAATCTTCAGTGCATTGGGATGATTCTCAAAGATGTGGAATCCGCAGCGACCCACGATTACACACGATTCCTCGGCGGCTATCTTCTTGATGGCCTCACACTGGGCTTTAAACAGTGCGCGTGATGTCTGGTCGTGCTCCGTTCCGTCATACTCGGCCTTGCTCATGTAGTTGCGATAGAAGTTGGTGAAGTCATCACGCCACAAGGGGTTCCTTGCCTCGATTTTCTCCATCGCCTCTTCCACCACATGGTTGCGCTTGGCCACCTCATTAATGATCTGCTTGTCGAGCAGTTTAACGTCCAATCGGCGCGCCATTTCTGCTCCAATCTCGTGTCCGCCTGTACCAAACTGGCGGCTGATCGTAATCACGAATTGTTCCTCCCTGTTCATATCGTACAGTATTTAGTTAAACATTTTTCCTTTCGTAGGTATTTTTGGCAAAGATAAGAAAAAGATTCGGAACTTCCAAATCTTTTCACTCTTTTTTACCTTTTAATTTTGTCTTCTAACACAGAGATACAGAGGTACAGAGTTTTCTCTTCTTTATAATCTTTGTGTCTCTGTGTTTATTTCAGTTGTGCTAGATAATTAGCGCAGGCTTCAGCGCAGCGCTCACCATCAACGCCTGCCGATACGATACCTCCAGCATAACCAGCTCCTTCGCCACAAGGGAAGAGACCTTGAATCCTTACGTGCTGCAGCGTGTCGCGATCACGAACGATTCTCACAGGCGATGAGGTACGCGTCTCTACGGCTATCATCACAGCCTCGTTCGTCAGGAATCCATGGGCGTTGCGGCCGAAGACCTTAAAGCCCTCCTGAAGTCTGTGTGATATCATCTTTGGCAACCAGAAGTGCAGCGGACTCGATATCAGCCCAGGGGCGTAAGATGACTTGGGTAGATCATAACTCAGTCGGCCATTCACAAAGTCGGCCATCCTTTGCGCAGGCGCCGTCTGCTTCATGTTTCCCTGCTGCCAACAAGCCTTCTCCAGCTCCTCCTGAAACCTCATCATCGCCAAACAGTCATCGGCCTCAATATCTTCTGGTCGCACTTCCACCACCATTCCTGAGTTACTCCACGCCGTACCACGATTCGCAGGACTCATACCGTTCACCACAATCTGCTCCTTATCCGTAGCCGCAGGAATCACGAATCCACCAGGACACATGCAGAACGAGTACACGCCTCGTCCGTCCACCTGCGTCACCATCGCATACTCAGCAGCTGGCAACCAGCGCCCTCTACCTTGTTTATTATGGTATTGTATCTGGTCTATCAGTTGGCTGGGGTGCTCCAATCTCACACCCACGGCAATGCCCTTCGCCTCAATCTCAATCTTTGCTTCAGACAGATATCTGTAAACGTCTCTGGCTGAGTGACCTGTGGCAAGAATAACTGGACCCCTGTACTCTTTGTCGGCTATGCAGCCAACAACAGTCTCTCCACTAAGAATCAGCTGTGTCATCTTCGTTTGAAAATGCACTTCGCCACCACAGCGGATGATGGTGTTTCGCATCGCCTCAATTACCTTTGGCAATCGGTCGGTTCCTATATGTGGATGCGCATCGGCCAGAATAGCCGTCGAGGCTCCATGCTGACAGAACACGTTTAGAATCTTGTCCGTGTTACCACGCTTCTTCGAGCGCGTGTACAGCTTGCCGTCAGAGTAAGCACCTGCTCCACCCTCACCAAAGCAGTAATTGCTCTCAGCATCCACTTTCTGCGTTTTCGTGATCAGCGCCAAGTCCTTCTTTCGCTCATGCACGTCCTTGCCCCGCTCCAGCACGATGGGGCGCAGTCCCAGTTCTATCAGACGCAGGGCAGCAAACAGGCCGCCAGGACCCGCTCCCACCACGATCACCTGCGGCTTTCCCTCCACGTTGGGATATTCCGTCCGCTGGTATTCGTCGTCGTGCGGCTGCTCGTTCACATATACGCGAACTTTCAGATTCACGTATATCTGTCGCTGACGGGCATCAATACTGCGTTTCAAGATTCTCACGCCGTTGATCGTCCTCACGTCAATGCCCTGTTCGTCAGCCAGATAGGCCTTCAATCTGTCCTCCTGTGCCGCCACCTCCGGCACAACCCTTATCTGAGATTCGTTTGTCATACGAGTGCAAAGGTACAACATTTTTAGTTTCATTCCAAGCATATTTTGAATTTGTTTTTAAATTATTTCATATGCACTCAATACTATGTAAAAAATATTCCAAGATGTGTTATTTATGTATTTAATGGGATCATATTTGGGAGTTACAAGCAGACATCCCGTTTTTGCGTCATTTCAGCAGCAAACGAACAGAGCTCGAGCGGTGCCGTTTTCCCGTTGTGCCGTTTTCCCGTTTCTTTAGGGTAAAACTGATACGGAGAGACATAACTTGTAGTAATTATTTAATTATATTATAATATATATATTATAATATAATTAATATATAATATAGAGACTTAATAAGCAACGCATAACACCTAACGAAACGGGAAAACGGGAGAACGGCACAACGGGAGATATGTGACGAAAAGGGCGCAACCTTGCACGCTATCAACGAGAATAGTTCAATCCCCCTCATTGGATAGTTCTAACTGCCTCGTTGGACTATCCTCGTCGTAAGCGGACAATATAAAGGATAAACGGGAGGTAATTCTTCTTATTTTACATTTTAACATTTAAAATAATTCAAAAACAAATTCAAAATATGCTTGGAATGAAACTAAAATTGTTGTATCTTTGCATCGTCATACAAAAAGCCCTCGCCAGCGGACAGGTCAATACAGGCGCCAGCGGGGGGGAAACGGGTTAATACACTTCAACAGAGAGGAGCTCGAAAGGGGGAATTACGCCTCGCCCTTGGGGAGCTCGAAGGGAGCGATGCCACCTGAGGGTTGGTCGGGAATGCGGATGGGACCGAAGGCCTTCTCATAACGCATGATGTTCTCCTGAAGGGCACCGAGAAGGCGCTTGGCATGCTCGGGAGCGAGAATAACGCGGCTCTTGACCTGGGCTTTAGCAACGCCTGGCAGCACACGGGCGAAGTCGAGGATGAAATCGCTGCTGGAATGAGTGATAATGGCGAAGTTGGCGTACTCGCCCTGCGCCACCTCCTGCGGTAGCTCTAACTGTAAACTCTGAGATTTTTCTGATCTTCCATAATTGATGTATTATTGATTAATTGTACTAGCTATTTTGTCGACATTCATGCTGCGAGCGCTCGCGTCGAAGATGTCCTTGTAAACGCCACCCTGAGCATAGACCTCCTGCGGTGAACCCTGCTGAACCACCCTACCCTGCTGGAGCACATAGATCTGATCGGCATCGATAATCTGGCCGATGTTGTGCGAGATGATGATGACCGTGCGGCCCTGCTTGATGGCATCAATACTGGCCTTGATCTGCTCGGTAGCGATAGCATCGAGCGAGGCAGTGGGCTCGTCTAAGAAGATAATGGGCGGATTCTTGATGAACATGCGGGCGATGGCCACACGCTGCTGCTGACCGCCACTGAGCTGCAGAGCCGAGGTTTCGAAACCCTGCGGCAGCGCAGCCACCTGATCGTAGAGGTAAGCCTGCTTAGCGGCCTTGATGACATCCTCATGCGTGGCCGAAGGACAGCCGTAGCGAATGTTCTCCTCGATGGAGCCATCGAAGATATGATTCTTCTGCAATACCAAGCCTACGTTCTCTCGCAGCCACTCTGTATCCCACTCCCCAAGGCTCACGCCATCGAGGGTGATCGTGCCCTGCTGTGGCTCATAAAACTTATCGAGCAGATTGACGATGGTGCTCTTACCGGCACCGCTCAATCCCACGAGGGCCGTAATCTTGCCGCTGGGGATGCGCATGGATACATCGAAAAGCGCCTGCGTGCCGTTGGAGTAAGTAAAGTCGACGTTGCGAAGTTCGAAATCGCCCTTCACCGTCTGAGGATGATGCTGGCCCGTGGCTTCCACCTCGCCATCGGCATGGAGGATGCCAAAGAAGCCCTCGGCATAGATGAGTGCATCGTTCATATCATCATAGATGCGATGGAGCTGACGGATAGGCGCACTCACATTGGCAAAGAGCATGACGTGATACATAATCTTACCAATGGTCATGCCTGGATAATCGATGAGCACGAGATAGGCAGTGAGGATGATAATCAGTACGGTACCTATCTGCTCGAGGAAACTCTTCAAGCCGTTGAAGAGATAGGCTTTCTTACGCGTGGCGAGTTGCAGATCGGTCATAGAGCGCTGAATGCCCGCCTGACGATCAGCCTCGATCTGCTCGCGATTGAACGACTTGATGACGGTAATGCTCTCGAGGATGTTTAATATGCCCTGCGATACGGCCTGAAAACCGCCAAAGATGCCACGGCGCCCGCCCTTCATTTTAGAAGCTTGGATATAGGTAACCCAGAAGTAAAGCGGCACAATGCAGAGTGCCACCAAGCCCACGTAGACATTAGCAATGAACATCAGCGCTAGCGCCAGTACGGCACTCGTGAAGAGCGGCAGAATTTCGATAAAGAAATTGTTGACTGTATTCGAGAGACTCATGATGCCTCGATCGATGCGCGACTGGAGTTTGCCTGTTTCATTGCCCTCGCTGGTGAAGAACGCCATACGGAAAGAGAGGATGCGCTCGACCACTCGGAGCGACATATCGCGGCTGACGAGGATGCGCATACGCTCGCCATAATAACGCTGGAAGAAGGTGACCACAGCGCCAACCACCTCTTTACCTAATAATATAATAGTAATAAGCGTGAGGATGCGGACAGCCTCGCCCCACTGGAATCCGCCTTCCTGACCGATGAGGGCATTGATGGCATCGACAGCACGATCGAGCACAACGGCATTCACCTGTGCCATCAGCGAGCCAATGAGCGTGAGGACAAGCGTGATGCAAATGAGCCATCTGTAAGGCAATACAAACGGCAGAATGTTCTTAAGCAGACTCCAAATATTCATTTTCATGGGGACAAAGGTACGATTAAGTGAGCAAAATTCCAAATTAATTTGAGAATTTTCGAACGAAAGTACCTTCGAGCATGGCTCAAAGATACGATTAAGTAAGCAAATAACCAAATAAATAACAAAAAGTAAACGTTTTCTGAGAAAAATCGACAAAAGTGATGGTTGTTTCAAAAAAAAGCCTTACTTTTGCAGCGCCGTTGGAGAATTCCCCCATTGTAAGTAGGGGTACCGGCGGCAAGATAAATTGCATAGAAATATGAAAGTAATGAAATTCGGCGGAACGTCCGTAGG
>CADBVZ010000031.1 GCA_902798285.1 uncultured Prevotella sp.
TTTATATATAAGAATATGCGTAACGATGCAGATATAGAAAACGGAAATGTAACGATGTAACGTAGTAACGTAGTCGACATCGTTAGCGCAACTCTAATAGTATTATTATTTTACAGATCTACAATGCTTATAAATGTGCTCGCGCGATGTTCGGAGGAAACCCTGAGTTTGCTCGGAGGGAAGTGGAGGTTTCCTCCGATGAAAGTCAGACTTTACTCCGGGGAAACCTCAACCCCTCAAACCCCATCTAAATACGGGACTTTTGATGGGTAAAAGCTAAAGACGAAACTATTTTACAAGTTAAATGGTGATTTCTCCGCAAAGGCTCTGCGCCATGTACTTGCGAACAGTCTCCGGATCGTTGGGGTAGTGGCTCTGTAGGAACATCAGCTTGGTGACGGCGCTCTCTACAGTAGAGTCTCTACCACTGATTACGCCAGCCTCCTGCAGATGGTAACCACAATCGTAGCGACTCATCTCTACAGCACCCTGCAGACACTGGCTGATGTTGACGATTACCTTTCCGTTCTTAGTGCCATCCCTCAAAGCATTTAACAACCAAGGCTTCTGAGGCGCATTGCCAGAGCCGAAAGTACGCATCACAATCGCCTTCAAGTTTGGCGTGTGGATGATATGACGAATCAGATCCTCGCGGATGCCAGGGAAGAGCGAGAAGATAATCACATTGTTATCCAGTCGGAAATGTGGTACCATAGGCTTGCTCCAATTGGGCTTCAAAATACGGTCACGATGGTAAGTAATATTGACACCTGCGTCCACCAGATGAGGGTAGTTGAACGACTCGAAAGCATTGAATTCCTCTGCACTCTGTTTAGTGGTGCGATTGCCACGCAACAGATGTCCGCCGAAGTAAATGCCCACTTCGGGCACCAGTGCATGACCCTCCTCATCCTTTGCGGCAGCTATCTCCACAGCGGTGATGAGGTTCTCCTTACCATCAGTACGCAACTGTCCGATGGGCAACTGCGAACCTGTGAAGATCACAGGCTTCGTCAGGTTCTCCAACATGTAGGAGAGGGCAGAGGCTGTGTAGGCCATCGTATCCGTGCCATGCAGCACCACGAATCCGTCGTACTGAATATAATGGTCGGCTATGCAGTGCGAGATGTCAGTCCACATGGCAGGCGACATGTCACTCGAGTCGATGGGAGGGTTGAATTGATAGGTATCTATCTGAATATCAAACTGTTCCAACTCGGGCACATTCAGCAGCAGGTGCTCAAAGTCGAAGGGCTCGAGGGCACCCGTCTGGGGGTTACGGTTCATTCCGATGGTTCCGCCCGTATAGATGAGTAGAATTCTGCTTCGCATATACAAACGTTTACGTAGTAATTTTGTGCAAAGATAGTACTTTTCTGCGATATAATATGTATCTTTGCATCAAAATTTTAAGAACCGATAAAACAAACTAACAAATTATGAAGCAATTCAATGACGATAACTTCGTTCTTGAGACCCAGGTGGCTCAGGACCTGTATCACAATCATGCGGCTAAGATGCCCATCATCGACTATCACTGTCACCTCATCCCCGAGATGGTGGCCAACGACCACAAGTTCAAGAGTATCACTGAGTTATGGCTTGGCGGCGACCACTATAAATGGCGCGCTATGCGTACCAATGGTGTGGAGGAGAAGTACTGCACAGGTAAGGACACCACGGACTGGGAGAAGTTCGAGAAGTGGGCAGAGACAGTGCCTTACACCTTCCGCAACCCCCTGTACCACTGGACTCACCTGGAGCTGAAGACGGCTTTCGGTATCACCAAGCAGCTCTCGCCCAAGACAGCTCGCGAGATCTTCGACGAGTGTAACGAGAAGCTGAAGCAGCCTGAGTTCTCAGCTCGTGGACTGATGAAGCACTACAACGTGGAGTGCGTATGTACCACCGATGATCCTGTTGACGATTTGCACAACCATATCGAGTATGCCAACCACAAGGCAGCCGATGATCCCATCATGATTCCTGCCTGGCGTCCTGACAAGGCCATGAACATTGAGAAGCCCGAGTTTGCTGCCTACGTGCAGAAGCTGGGTGAGGTAAGTGGCAACATGGAGATCCGTAAGTTCACCGACCTGGTGGATGCCCTCCAGAAGCGTCACGACTTCTTTGCTGAGCAGGGATGTAAGCTGAGCGACCATGGTATTGAGGAGTTCTACGATGAGGAGTATACCGACTCACAGATCGAAACCATTTTCGAGAAGGCTATGCGTGGCTTGCAGCTCTCTACGCTCGAGGTACGTCAGTTTAAGCACGCCTTCCTGACAGTGATGGCTGAGATGGATGCCGATGCTGGATGGACACAGCAGTTCCACTATGGTGCCATCCGCGACAACAATACGGCTATGTACAATCAGCTGGGTCCTGACACAGGCTTCGACTCTATCGGTGAGTTCACTACAGCCAAGGCCATGTCGAACTTCCTGAATAACCTGAACATGAAGGGTAAGCTCACGCGTACTATATTATATACATTGAATCCTTGCGCCAACGAGGTGATCGCCACGATGCTGGGTAACTTCCAGGGTGGTGAGCCTGGCAAGATTCAGTTTGGTTCAGGCTGGTGGTTCAACGACCAGATGGATGGCATGATCCGTCAGATGAACGCCCTCTCAGTGCTGGGCCTGCTGAGCCGCTTCGTAGGTATGCTGACTGATAGCCGTTCGTTCCTCAGCTATCCGCGTCATGAGTACTTCCGTCGTATCCTCTGCAACCTGCTTGGCAACGATGTAGAGAAGGGCCTGCTGCCATACGACATGGAGATCCTCGGCCGTATGGTAGAGGACATCAGTTACAATAACGCAAGAAGATATTTTAAGTTCTATTAAGCGAGAACAGAATCAAGCTTGCTTGAATTCTGTCGAGCGTGTAAGAACTCGAGCGAAGCTCAAGTTCTACTAATAAAAAAGCCCTCCCAATCGGGAGGGTTTTTTATTTAGACCAGTATCAGGCCGATGCTGACACAAAGGCCGTAGATAAAGATATTACGCGCTGTTTCTCCTAAGCAGAGATTCAGCGCTTTTCCTTGGTATATACGCTTGATTTTAAGCCAGGTGAACAAGTGGAGGATGAAGTAAATCAAAGGCAGCAGCGAGGCCAGAATATGGCCGTTCATCCAGAACGTAAAGCCCAGGATGATGGCACCGATACCTACGCCCAGATAGAGCTGCAGACCAGCCTCAGGGCCTAACTTTACGATGAGGGTATCCTTGCCTGCGAGTCGGTCGTTGTCCCTGTCGCGGAAGTTATTCACGATGAGCAGGGCATCAATCACCATGCCACAAGCCACTGAAGCCAGAAAGACCTGCCACGTTACTGTGTGTAACTGAATATAATAGGTGCAGCATACAGGTACGATGCCGAAGAACACCAGCACCAGCCAGTCGCCCAGGCCCTGATACGAGAAAAACGTGGTATAGAGGAAGGCAAACACCACACAGAGAATGCCCACGAGAATCATCTCCAAGCCACCAAACCACGCCAAGGGCAAACCTATCACACACGCCAGACACGTGGTGAGGGCGATGGCACGCTTCATGGAGTCGAGCTTCACCCATCCCTGGGCACAGGCCCTGCGAGGTCCTAAACGTGTCTCCACATCGTCAGTGCCATTGGCAAAGTCGAAAAAATCGTTGATGAAGTTGGCATCTATCTGCATGGCAAATGAGAAGAGCAGACAGAGCAGGGCTGCGAGCCAGCTGAAGGGTTCACCATCGTACTGAGGGGCATCCACCCACGCCAGCGCTACACCAATCATTACAGGAACAGCGGCCCCAGAAAGGGTCTTCGGACGGGCTGCAAGGAGCCATGCTTTGGCTGAATCAGTCTTAATTTTTCTTTCTTCTGCCATTATTTTCTGGTTTTTATTTGCAAAAGTACGGAGAATTTCGTACATTTGCAAACATATTCTAGATTTTTTATGATTAACAATACGCCTAGTCTTGATTTGGTGGAGTTTATAGAGACACAGATACTCCCCAAATACGCTGAATTCGACCGTGCCCACAACATGGAGCACGTGACTCGTGTGATACGTAGTTCGCTTGACCTTGTGAAGGTGACAGGAGCCGATATTAATATGGTCTACACCATTGCTGCCTATCACGATTTAGGCATGTGTGGCCATCGTGCCGACCACCATATCCGTGGTGGAAAAATCCTCGAGAAGGATGCACGCTTGAAGAAGTGGTTCTCGCCAGAGCAGATCAAGATCATGAAGGAGGCCGTGGAGGATCATCGTGCATCGGCCAGCAGAGCCCCTCGCAGCATCTATGGCAAGATTGTGGCTGAGGCCGATCGCGACATTGATGTAGAGGTGGTGATTCGTCGCACCATTCAGTTTGGCTTGGCCAACTATCCTGAACTTGACAAGGATGGTCACTGGAAGCGATTCCTGGAGCACATGCAGAATAAATACTCGAAGGAAGGCTATGTAAGATTGTGGATTCCTGGATCCCCTAACGGCAAGAAACTCAGTGAGTTGCAGAATATGATTGAGCAACCCGTTAAGCTTCACGAAGCCTTCGATAAAATCTTCGAGGAAGAAATCTCTAATGCATGAGGTAGAGATAGTAGATGGCGGCCAGCGCCACTACCAATGCCAGTAGTATGACCGATTTGATCATGCACGATGCCACACGCTTCACAACGAGGAAGGCTACAATCAGTGCTACCAGCACAAAAATGTAATATCCTAAATTCTCCATTATTTGAACATTTTTCTGAATTCTGTGGGAACGGGTGTCTCAAACTCCATGGGCTCGCCTGTCACAGGATGATGGAAGCAGAGCAGCCATGCATGCAGGCAGAGACGATGCAGAGGATCGTCGCCATTGCCGTATTTTGGATCACCACATACGGGATGACCCATATCGGCCGAGTGCACACGTATCTGGTTCTTACGACCTGTCTCCAACTTAAACTCCACCAGCGAGTGCTCTGTGGTACGTGCCAGCACATGGTAATGGGTAATGGCATACTTACCACCATTGTCTACAGGCGACGAGTAGGTGATGTAGGCCTTGTTGTCCTTCAACCAGTTCTCGATGGTGCCCTCGTCGTTCTCCATCTCACCAGAGCACACAGCCACATAGCGGCGATCGTACACGATATCATGCCAGTTGTGCTCCAGAATCTGTTCCGTCTCCATGTCCTTGGCATACACCATCAGTCCACTGGTATCGCGATCCAGACGATGCACCACATGGGCAGTACACTTCTGGCGTGACTTCTTGAAATAGTCGTCGAGCACGCTCTTCACGTTGAGCGATGAATGGCCTGCTGCCATCGAGAGGATGCCAATGGCCTTCTCGACCACGATGAGCCACTTGTCCTCGTAAACGATCTTGACGTAACGACTCTTAAAGCCCTGCTGGTTGCGCTTGGTCTTGCTTACAGCAATCTTCATGCCTTTCTCAAGAGGGAAATCGAATTGCGAAACGGTCTTGCCATTTACCTTGATACCTCTTCCTTGCAGTGTGGCCTTGATCTTCGTCTTGGTCTGAGGCACGTTCTGCAGCAACCACTCCAGCAGTGGCATGGGCTCCTGAACCACATAGTGGTCATATTCGCCCTCACGATTATATCCTGCGTTATATCTCATATTGGGTGCAAAATCTTAGTTAAAGAACGGCCAGGAGACACCGAAGCGAATGACTGAGCCGTTGGTGGGGTAATGGGGAGTGAGGAACTTCATGTGATTGCCTGAGCCATTGAGCACATTCGACATCACAAGGAAGAAACGTACGCCCTTTAGTGCCAGGTTCGCATAAACATCCATGAAGGGATAGCCACCCAGTTCCACCTTGCTATCATCGTTCATCTGCACAGCAAACTGGTTGATGCCTGGGCAGAAGTCGGGTGCATAATACTTCGAGAAGTAGGTGACATCAGTACCCAGCTCCACGCCTAATACCTTGGCAATGCGGAACTTCAGATAGAGGTTCGTGAAGATGTTCCACGTAGGCAGGGGCAGTACAGACTGCTTGCTGCTGTTCTGGTAGGTTATCACGTTCTCCCAGTTGAGGGGACCTAAGCGGAAGTTCTGGTGCAACTGAGCCGTGAGCACGCTGATGGCTTCCGACTCCTGATACATTTGTGCAGTCATGTTCTCGCGCCCTGTATAGGTACTTGTGGTACCATCGCTCACCATGTCGTAACTCATACCGAAGTAAGCGTAGTCCTTATAGGCATCGAGGGCCACTCGGAGCATGGTGTTCGTCTTCTCGTAGCTGAACAGACCTTCAATGCGACTATGCGTCTCGCGCTGGAAGTCGGCATCCCACCAGAAATGCTTGGAGTGGAATTTGGTAACGAAGAAGCCCGGATTGATACGATGGAGGAAGGCGCTGGCAGCCAACTGCACTGAATCGCCAAAGAGGGCGAAGTTAAGGTCAGTACTGAAGTCGAGCGACATATTGCCGGCATTAGGACCAGAGAAGGTATACTCAGCACCCACATTGAAGTGGAGCGTACGTCCCTGTGTCTTACTCAGCACACCACCTACGGCGAAATCGTTCTCAGTCCACTTGTTCATCCTGACGAGGCCCACATCGTTGATATCGGGCAACTGGTATTCGCAGTGGTCGATGCTGAGGTAAGCCTTCAGTCCAGCCTTCACATATTTATTGAAACCTTCGAGCAAACCTAAACCAAAGGTGTTCTTGAGCTGCATGTGCTTCACCTCGTCGTAGATGGAGTCGTTGCCGTATTCCGTACCTTGGGTATAATAAGTGTCCTTGTAATAGTTCTTGGGCGTGTTGTATGCCTGGTAGATGCGACCATAGTTATTCCACTCGAAAGTGTGGATGAAACTGGTGACAGGTACGAACTCGCGCTTCATCGTGGCCTTGATGGAATCCTCGATAGCCTTCAGGCGATTCAGCGAGTCGATGGCAGCCTGACCATCCACCTTGATACGTGTGCTGTCGTTGGCAGCCACAGCCAGAGAATCCCTGGCAGGTTCCTTACCCATGACCTTGGCACCTTCCGGACGTCCTGAGGGGGCTTTCACCTCTTTGCGCTTGGTGTCGTTTCTGCGCGAAGGACCCTTCTGATTGTCCTTGTTCTGATCGTTCTGGGCATTTTCCTCGTGCTCTTTCTTCGACTCCTCAGCAAACTTACGGGCCTTGAGCTCAGCCTCGGTCATCTTTACCCAGCGATAGAAACCAAGGTTATAGCGATGGGTGAAGAGGGCATGTTGGTGATCATTACGATTCCAGTTTTTCTCAAGCACTGTAGGGATCTCGTTGTCATTGAAACTCTGCTGGAACGACTCGGGGTGGGTCACATACTCATCGCTCACCAGACCTCCGTTCTCTGCAGCCTTCTGATGGGCAGAGTTGAAGAAGAAGTGCATCTGGTACTTATCGCCCAGGTACGACGAGAATATCGTGGCATTGAAGTGCGAGATGTTCTGATTACTGAAATAACCACGAGCGTAGGCATAATCCAGATCGAAACCCACGTTGAAGCGCTTGCCGGCATTCACGGCAAACTTGGCGTCGATATGATCCTCACCATCCACCTTGTCGCCACAATCGTCATAGAGTATGCTGGTATAGGGCGACAGCGTATTCATAAACAGGAACTTGTCGGCCTGCTTGTTCACAAAGCTGTAGGGCTCTGTGAAGATGAAATAGCTCATGGGCTCGCGATCAATCAGGATACGACTCAGACGGGCTGTGTAGTTACTACCCGTGGTGTTGTAATCACCATAGATGCCAGTGTTGAACGTGGTGTTCGGAAAGAGGTGTGGCAGGGTGTCAGGCTCGGCAGGAATTACGTCGCCTAAGGTCTTATCAATAGTCCACACATAAATGCCCTTGGGAATCTCCTTATGCTTCTTGGTGGTATCGTTGTTATGGCTGCTGAAGTTCCTGCTGTTGTCAGTACGCGTGGTGATGGAACCGTCTTCCGTCATCTGGTTGTAAGTACGGTTGTTCTGGGCATTGACAGTGAATAGTGAACAGTGAATAGTGAACAGCGCCACCATCACTCTCAGCATCGTATATAGTCTATTAATTTTCAATTTTCAACTTTCAATTTACTTAAACATTCGCAGGGATGACTCGGCAATTTTGAAGCACATGGATACCATGATGATATACAATCCCATGTAGTGTGTCTGCTCGTTTTTCTGCAAATACATAATCACACCAACCACGGCTCCAATCATAAATATCAGATTGAGCCAGAAGCGAATCTTATCTTTGTTCATTTGTTATCGTTCAGCAGGGAGTTAAACTTATTGAAGATGAAATCCTTACGATCGATGGTCTTGCGACGGAATTTTCCGGAAATGGGGTAGAGCTTGGTGTGCTTCTTGTTTACGCAATACTTATCGGTGATCCATTCTTCAGCAGCATAATGCTGGGGCTTGCGATTCACGTCGTAGTCGTAAGAGATGCGTGTGAGCTTCACATCGGCCTCACCATCGCGACAGTAAACGAGGATCTGATAGTTGAACTGCGTCTGGTCGAGTGAGAGCGACACGCTCTTGAACACCAGCCACTCATGGAACACGGCACCAATCTCGTGCTTTACAGAGTCCTTGATGGCTACCAGACTGTTCTCCAACTGGTTGGGCTCCTTCACCATCTTATCCAACTGCTTCAGCAGAATCTGGTAAATCTCATCGGCACTCTTGCCAGGGGCCTTGATGGTGGTTTCGAAGCACACTTTGCCGTCTACTACGGGTACGATTCCCTCTGCCAGATACTTGGCATCGGGGTTCTCCTTTTCTACAGGTGCCGTCTCGATACGCTCCCATGTATTGTCCTGCGCCGTTGCCAGCATGGGCATCAGCATCAGTATTGCAATCAGTAATTTTTTCATATACCTATTTTATTTTTGGCTGCAAAATTACAAAGTTTTTTTTATTTCTTGGCACGGATGACGCGGATTAACACGGATTTTTGTAATTTTTTCACTTTCTTGTAAAGCCGTTCTTTAATTAGAGCCGTGTTAATCCGTGTAATCCGTGCCTAAATATTACTTGAGCTCCAATTCCTGCTGCAGTCGGACCATTTCATTGCGATATTGGGCTGCCTGCATGAAGTCGAGACGCTTGGCTGCCTCCTTCATCAGACGGATGGTCTCATTAAGTGCCTTCTCCAACTGCGGACGTGTCATACGCTCGATAATCGGATCGGCTGCCATCAGGCCCTTGCTCTCACCATCGGCAGCAATGCCCTTCTCGCGTTTCAACTCCTTCACATCGGCACTGTCACTCTTCTGTAAAGCGCTGAAGGTCAGGTTCTTCACTATCTGCTTTGGTGTGATATGATGCTCCTCGTTATAGCGCAACTGCTTCTCACGGCGACGACGTGTCTCATCGATGGTGAGTTGCATGGAGGCAGTGATAGTATCAGCATACATGATAACCTTGCCATTCACGTTTCGGGCTGCACGTCCTGCCGTCTGCGTCAGACTGCGATGACTCCTCAGAAAGCCCTCCTTATCAGCATCGATGATGGCTACCAGTGATACCTCGGGCAGGTCGAGACCCTCACGAAGCAGGTTCACACCCACTAGCACATCGTATTGTCCCTGGCGCAGATCGCTCAGAATCTTCACACGATCCAGTGTGGCCACATCGCTATGGATATATGCTGTGCTCACGCCATGTTCCACCAGATAGTCACACATTTCCTCTGCCATGCGTTTAGTGAGGGTGGTTACCAGCACACGCTCGTTACGATGACTACGAGTGAGAATCTCATCGAGCAGATCGTCAATCTGGTTCTCACTCGGACGAACCTCAATCTCAGGATCCAACAAGCCTGTAGGACGAATTACCTGTTCCACCACAATACCCTCTGCCTCAGCGAGTTCGTAATCGGCAGGGGTGGCACTCACGTAGATCACTTGGTTTACCTCCTCCTGGAACTCCTCGAACTTCAAGGGGCGATTATCGAAGGCAGCAGGCAGACGGAATCCATACTCCACGAGATTGCTCTTACGACTGCGATCGCCACCATACATGGCGTTAATCTGGGGCACTGTTACATGGCTCTCGTCGATGAACAACAGGTAGTCGTCAGGGAAGAAATCCAGCAGACAATAGGGCCTCTCACCAGCCTTACGACCATCGAAATAACGGCTGTAGTTCTCAATGCCCGAGCAATGGCCCAGTTCCTTAATCATCTCCATATCATACTCCACACGCTCCTTGATGCGGGCAGCCTTAAACTCGTCGCCCTGATCCTGGAAGAAAGCCACCTGCTGCATCAGATCATCCTGAATCTCGCGGATGGCTATATCCGTCTGTTCCTTCGAGGTCATAAACAGGTTGGCAGGGTAGAGCTTGTACTCCTCGAAACCAGCCAGACGATCGAAGGTAACACTGTCCATCTCCTCGATGGCATCAATCTCATCATCCCAGAAAGTGACACGCAAAACCACCTCACTATAAGCCATCGCAATATCCACCGTATCACCCTTCACGCGGAAGTTGCCTCGCTGCAGGTCAATGTCGTTTCGGATGTAAAGACTCTGTACGAGTTTTCTTAACAAGGCGTTACGATCCAGCTTCTGACCAACGTGGAGTTCTATCACATTTTCCTGCAAAGCCACAGGACTACCCATACCATAGATGCATGAAACCGATGATACAACAATCACGTCGTTTCTACCTGATAATAAGTTAGATACGGCTGAAAGTCTTAATCGGTCTATCTCGTCGTTGATGGAGAGGTCCTTCTCTATATATAGATCAGTAGCAGGCAGATAAGCCTCTGGTTGGTAGTAGTCATAATAGCTTACATAATACTCTACGGCGTTTTTCGGAAAGAAACCCTTCATCTCCTCGTAGAGCTGGGCTGCCAGCGTCTTGTTATGACTCAGAATCAGAGTAGGGCGATTGCGGTTGGCAATGACATTTGCCATCGTAAACGTCTTTCCCGAACCTGTGACACCCAACAGCACCTGAGCCTTGTCGCCACGCTCCAGTCCCTCTGTGAGTTGTCGGATAGCCTCGGGCTGATCACCCGTTGGCTTATAGTCTGATGTAAGTATGAATTTTCCCATTTAAACGAAGTTTGAACTGCAAAGGTAATGAAAAAAGTCTCAAATAGGTCAATTTTCTCCTATTTATTATTAATTTTTTCAAAAAATCCGTGTAATCCGTGTATTCCGTGGCAAAAATTATGTAACTTTGCACCCCGAAATGAAGAAAGGTATCATTATACTCTCATGTGTGGCCCTGCTGATGGCCAGTTGCGCTTCGGAATTCAATAGCGTTTATAAGTACGGCGATGCTGAAGCCAGGTACGAATATGCTAAGGAAGCCTTTGCGCGTGGCAAGTTCCAGCAGGCAGTAACACTGTTGGAAGAACTCGTCACCATCAAGAAGGGTAGTGATGAGGCTCAGGAGGCTCTCTATATGCTTGGTATGGCCCAGTACTGCAACCTCGATTATGAGGCTGCCTCTGAGACTTTCAAGAAGTATGGCTCCAGCTATCCCCGTGGTATCTATGCCGAGCCTGCTGCCTTCTATGTAGGTCAGTCGCTCTTCCAGAGTTCACCAGAGCCCCGATTGGATCAGAGTCCTACGAATGGCGCCATCAATGCCTATCAGCAGTTCATCGACCTCTATCCTGACTCCAAGCTGCGTCCTGCGGCTCAGGAGCGTCTCTATGAGTTGCATGGCAAACTCATTCAGAAGGAGTTGCTCTCTGCCGAGCTCTATTACAACCTCGGAGGTTATTTTGGTAACATCAACTCAAACGAGGAGAGTAATTATACCTCATGCATCGTGACGGCTCAGAACGCCCTGAAGAACTATCCTTACTGCGATCAGCGCGAGGAGTTCATGCTGCTCATCATGAAGAGCAAGTTCCAGTTGGCTGAGAACAGTTCGGAGGAGAAGCGCTTAGAGCGTTATCGTGATGCCGAGGATGAGTGCTACGGCTTTATCAATGAGTTCCCCGAGTCGAAGAACGCAGAGATAGCCGAGAAGTACATCGCCAAATGCAAGAAAGTCATTAAAGACTAAGATAGTTAAATTGTAAATAGTCAAATAGTCAAATAAAACAATGGATTACAAGAAGTCAAAAGCACCCGTAAACACCGTTACACGCAACATCATGGATCTTTGCGCCGATACTGGCAATATCTATGAGAGTGTTGCTATTATTTCAAAGCGTGCCAACCAGATCAGTATGCAGATCAAGGAAGACCTGTCGAAGAAACTGGCAGAGTTTGCTTCCTATAGCGATTCACTGGAGGAGGTATTCGAGAACCGTGAGCAGATTGAGATCTCACGCTACTACGAGAAGCTGCCGAAGCCCACACTGCTCGCTACTCAGGAGTTTATAGAGGACAAGGTATACTGGCGTGATCCCTCTCGTGAGAATCAGGAGAACTAAGACGTTATGATTCAGCGTAAGCAAACACTTTATCTCTTGGCGGCCATTATTATGACCGTCATTTGTCTTTGTATGCAGATAGGTTCCTTCAAGGCCGCTGGTCTGGAGGTAGCACGTGTGTATAACCTCTGGTATACTGATCCACTGGGTAAGCACCATTTCGACACATGGCCACTCATGGCCATTCTGCTGCCTACAGCTGTGCTGGGCACCTACGCCATCTTCCTCTATCACAATCGTAAGGTCCAGGCGCTGTTCTGCCTCTTCAATGCCTTACTCATCGTGGGATGGTATGCATGCTACTTTGTGGTTGGTCAGACTGTTGGCGACAAGACTTGGGGTACGGTTTCCTTCCGTCCCACATGGCCTGCAGTGCTCCCCATCATCGCATTCATCCTCTACGTGATGGCTCGTCGCGCTATCAATGCCGATGAACGTCTCGTCCGTTCCATGGATAGAATCAGATAATAAAAAAAACGCTCCCAATCGGGAGCATTTTTTTTGTGGTTAGTGGTTAGAAGTTCTTGGCTTGTCCAAGAACCCCTCACCTCTCACTTCTCACCTCTTATTTTATTTATTCTTCAGTGCTGCGATGCTCTCTTTGAGGGCAGCGATCTTCTCCTCAGAGTCACTCTGCTTCTTGCGCTCGAGGGCTACTACAGCCTCAGGGGCATTGGCTACGAAGCGCTCGTTAGAGAGCTTCTTCTTCACACCAGCGAGGAAACCTTCCAGGTGCTGCAACTGAGCCTCCATCTTGGCAATCTCAGCCTCTACGTCGATCATGTCGCCTACAGGTACAGCAAACTCGTAAGTGCCTACCATGAACGATGAAGCAGTGGTGTCTTTCTCGGCTACGATGTCGATACCGCTCAGATTAGCCATCTTCTTGATGCATGAAGCATAGTTCATGATGTCCAGATCCTCCTCGGTAAATGACTTGCCTACCACCTGCAGCTCGAGTTGCTCCTTCGGAGCAATGTTCTTCTGACTGCGAACCATACGTACGCCAGATACAATCTGCTTCACATCCTCCATCTGGGCAGCGAGCTTGTTGTCGGCCTCAGTAGGAGCAGCGAGTTTCAGTCTGTCGCGCATGATGCTCTCGCCTTCCTTGCGATCGTAGAGGTGCTGCCACAGCTCCTCAGTGATGAACGGCATGAACGGATGGAGCATCTTCAGCAGAATCTCGAAGAACTCGAGGGTCTTATCGTAAGTGGCCTTGTCGATGGGCTGAGCCTCACCATTAACATAGGCAGGCTTCACCATCTCGAGGTACCAGCTTGAGAACTCATCCCAGAACAGCTTATATACAGCCATCAGAGCCTCAGAGATACGATACTTCTTGAACAGATCGTCAACCTCGGCATTGGTCTGCTTCAGCTTGGCCTCGAACCACTCAGTGGCTACCTTACCAGCCTCAGTCTGCTCCACATCGCCAACCTTCCAACCCTTAACCAGACGGAAGGCGTTCCAGATCTTATTGTTGAAGTTACGTCCCTGTTCGCAGAGAGCCTCGTCGAAGAGGATATCGTTACCAGCAGGTGCTGAGAGCATCATACCCATACGCACACCGTCGGCACCAAACTTCTCGATGAGTTCGATAGGATCAGGAGAGTTACCCAGCGACTTCGACATCTTACGTCCCAGCTTATCGCGAACGATACCAGTGAAGTAAACGTTGCGGAAAGGCATGTCGCCATTGTACTCATAACCAGCCATGATCATACGAGCTACCCAGAAGAAGATGATATCCGGACCTGTTACAAGGTCTGAGGTGGGGTAGTAGTACTTAATCTCCTCGTTGCCGGGGTTTCTGATACCATCGAACAGCGAGATAGGCCACAGCCATGATGAGAACCATGTGTCGAGGGCATCCTCGTCCTGCTTCAGATCGCTCAGCTGCAGGTTGGCATTGCCACTCTCCTTGCGAGCCAGCTCCAGTGCCTGCTCTGCAGTCTCGGCTACTACGAACTTCTCGTCCTCGTAGTAATAGGCAGGAATACGATGACCCCACCACAGCTGACGAGAGATACACCAGTCCTGGATATTCTCCAGCCAGTTCTTATAAGTGTTCTTATACTTGGCAGGATAGAACTTCAACTCATCATTCAATACTGGGGGCAGAGCGATATCAGCGAAGTGCTTCATCGAGAGGAACCACTGCATAGAGAGGCGTGGCTCGATGGCTGTATCAGGATTACGCTCTGAATAGCCCACCTTATTAATATAGTCCTCAATCTTCTCCATCAGTCCTGCCTCCTGCAGATCCTTCGAGATCTGCTTACGACAGTCCATACGATCCATACCTACGTAGATAGGACTCTGCTCTGAGATGGTGCCATCGGCATTGAAGATGTCGATAGTTTCCAGATTATGGGTCTTACCCAGCATATAGTCGTTGGTATCGTGGGCAGGTGTTACCTTCAAACAACCTGTACCAAACTCGATATCCACATAACGGTCCTCGATCACAGGAATCACGCGATTCACCAGAGGTACAATCACCTTGCGGCCCTTCAGCCACTGGTTCTTCGGATCCTTGGGGTTGATACACATAGCCGTATCACCCATGATGGTCTCAGGACGTGTGGTAGCCACCACAGCGTAGTAGCCCTTCTCATCCTTGTGGATGATGTTACCCTCAGCCTTCAGAGCCTCCTCATTGTCGAGAGTCTTCAGATCGGCTACATAGTACTTCAGGTGGAACAGATGGCTCTGCTCCTCTTTATAGATCACCTCCTCGGTAGAGAGGGCTGTAAGTGCCTTCGGATCCCAGTTTACCATGCGGAGTCCGCGATAAATCAGTCCCTTGTTGTAAAGGTCTACGAACACCTTGATCACACTCTCCGAGCGAACCTCGTCCATGGTGAAGGCAGTACGATCCCAGTCGCAGCTGGCACCCAGACGGCGCAACTGCTTCAGGATGATGCCACCATGCTCATCGGTCCACTCCCAAGCGTGCTTCAGGAACTGCTCGCGTGTCAGATCGTGCTTCTTGATACCCTGCTCAGCGAGTTTCTTCACCACCTTAGCCTCAGTAGCGATAGAGGCATGGTCGGTTCCAGGTACCCAGAGTGCATTCTTACCCTCCATACGGGCACGACGAATCAGGATATCCTGAATGGTGTTGTTGAGCATGTGTCCCATGTGGAGCACACCAGTCACATTGGGGGGCGGAATCACAATCGTATAGGGTTCACGTCCATCGGGTTTACTGGCAAAAAGTTTGTTGTCAAGCCAGTACTGATACCATTTCGATTCGACCTCTTTTGGGTCGTATTTGCTTGCTAATTCCATATATATATGATGTTTATTTTCGAAAATCGGTGCAAAATTACATAAAAATATCAATTTTCAATTCTCAATTCTCAATTTTTTAGTATCTTTGCCCCAATAAATTACGTTTTATGCATACAAAAGAGGAAAAAATGCAGGCTTTCGGTCGTTTTCTCGACGTATTGGATGCGTTGAGAGCAAATTGTCCTTGGGACAAAAAACAGACGAACGAGAGCCTTCGTCCCAACACGATAGAAGAAACCTACGAACTCTGCGATGCACTCATCAAGAACGATGTGCATGACATCTGCAAGGAACTGGGCGACGTGCTGTTGCACATCTGTTTCTATGCCAAGATAGCAGAGGAGAAATCTCAGTTTGATATGGCTGACGTGTGCGATGCACTCACTCGCAAGATGATCACCCGTCATCCCCATGTGTATCATCCCTCGCAGATCGATGCTGTGGATCCCAAACCCCTGCCTTATGTTCCCGATAACCTTTCCCCCGCCGCTGACGGCGAGAAAGTCACTACCGTTTCACAGGTGCTGGAGAACTGGGAACAGATCAAACTCAAGGAGAAGGATGGTAATGAGAGTGTGCTCTCAGGTGTGCCCGAGGCATTGCCTTCGCTCATCAAGGCCTATCGCATTCAGGACAAGGCCCGTAATGTGGGCTTCGACTGGGAGGATCGTCAGGATGTATGGAAGAAGGTGCGTGAGGAACTCGCTGAACTCGAGGCCGAACTCGAGAAGGAGGATAAGGAGCGCTCTACCGAGGAGTTGGGCGATTTCATCTTCAGCGTCATCAATGCAGCCCGTCTGTACAAACTGAATCCCGATAATGCCCTCGAGAAGACCAATCGCAAGTTTATCGATCGCTTCAATTATATCGAGGCGCATAGCATTAAAATAGGCAAACCCCTCAAGGATATGACCCTCGAGGAAATGGATGCCCTCTGGAACGAAGCGAAGGTGGCGCTACGCTAATGAATAGTGAATAATGATTAAAGATTTATCGATATGAAAAAGTTAGTATTTCTTTGTGTGGCAATTGCCGGTGTGATGGCACTGGGCAGCTGCGGTGGTGGCAAACAGCAGCCTCAGGCTGCTGCTGATGAGGATACCACCTCTACCAAATTCTTCCCGACGGATCGTACCATTTATGGTCTCTGTGGTGAGGGAACAGCGATGAATACCCTCGAACTGCTTACTGACAATGGTGACACCCTCAACCTCTCCATCACGAATGCCTCCGAGGCAGGTTTCGTGTTTGGTGGACTCCAGCGAGGCGATCGTCTGGCCATCCTTGCCAACGACAAGCGTACGGAAGCCACAAGGGTCATCAACCTCAACACCCTCTTGGGCGACTGGGTAATGCCTGATCCTATTGACGGTAGTGCCGAGGTGGGCATCCGCATCAAGGAAGGAGGCGTGGCTGAGAGCATCGAGATGACCAACATCATCTATCGCACTTGGAAGATTGTGAATGGCAACCTCGAGATCAACTCCGTCCGTGAGGGAGGTGGCGATATGGAGGAGACCAACCTCTACGAGCTGAAGGCTCTGGGTCCCGACACCCTGTGCTATAAGACCATCGGTAAGGCTCGTGATGAGGAGGAGACCTTCGAGTACAACCGCTTCAAGGAGAAAGCGAAAGTAGACCTCCGTGGCTTGGAGCTCGAGGATACACAGGACGAGTTTAACAAAATCTAAATGGCAGAACCGTTTAAAGTACATATATTAGGGTGTGGAAGTGCGCTTCCCACCCTTCGTCATTATGCCTCTTCACAAGTGGTGGAGGTGCGCGATCATGTGTTGATGCTCGACTGCTCAGAGGGCACTCAAATGCAACTGCGCAAGAGCAGGGTGAGGTTCACCAAGTTGAGTCATGTGTTTATCACCCATCTGCATGGCGACCATTGCTTCGGACTCATCGGTATGATATCCACCTTCGGACTCTTGGGCCGTACAGCCAAACTCCATATCCATGCCCCCAAGGCCCTGAAACCCGAACTGGAGCGACAGATCAAGTTCTTCACCCACGATCTGGGTTTCGAGGTGGTGTTCTATCCTGTGGATACCTCTCTGCGTCAGGTGGTCTACGAGGATCGTAGCATCCAGGTGGAGAGCATCCCCCTGGAGCATCGCGTGCCCTGCTGTGGTTATCTCATCACCGAAAAACCCTCGCAGCCCCATATCCGCAGGGATATGATGGAGGCCTACCAGATTCCCAACAGTCAGGTGAATAACATCAAGGCAGGTGCCGACTGGACCACTGAGGATGGTGAGGTGATTCCCAACTCCCGACTCGTGAATCCTGCCGATCCTGTACGCAGTTACGCCTATATCTCCGACACCAAGTATCTGCCCCATCTGCATGAGCAGTTGCAGGGCGTGAGCACCCTCTACCATGAGAGTACCTATGGCGAGGATAAGATTCTGAACTGCGAGAAGTACTGTCACTCCACAGCCCGTCAGGCAGCCATGGTGGCTCGCGATGCTGGGGTGGGGAAGCTGCTGCTGGGTCATTACAGCTCGCGATATGAGGACGAAAGGGTGCTGCTCGATGAGGCGAAAACAGTGTTTGAAAACAGTTTTCTGACCAACGAAATGGACGTAATCGACGTATAATAGGGCTAAAATGCACATTTTTTGCCCAAAAATTTTGGAGTTTTAAAAGAAAATCCTACCTTTGCACGGACGAAAATAGCATTGCTTATGAGGAAAAGTTTACTCGCACTTACATTGGCACTCTCTTTGTCTGTTCCCGTTTTGGCCCTTCCGTTCATGATGGACCCTAACGTTGTGGCACAGATGGATCAGGATGTGACCATCACTGTCGAGGGTAATGCTGTGCTCGTCAAAGGTGCTGAGGGCCAGACGCTCGAGGTTATTTCACTCACAGGTCGTAAGTTGGCTGAGTACCGCATCGAGAGTCCTGCCCAGCGTGTTGAACTGAATCTTTCCCGAGGTTGTTACGTCCTTAAGATCGGTAAGGTCGTGCGTAAGGTATCCATCCGTTGATGTACGACGACCAGCAACTCCATCAATTACTTTCCGACCCCGCTACCCAGCGTAAGGGTTTCGAGGCATTGGTACGCCGGTTCAGCGAACCGTTGTATTGGCAGATACGTCATATCGTTCTCACCCACGAGGATGCGAACGATGTGCTTCAAAATACCTTCCTGAAGGCCTGGAATGGACTTTCCTCTTTCCAGGGCGATTCTCAGTTTATCACCTGGCTCTCGCGTATTGCCATCAATGAGAGCCTCGATTTCCTGCGTCGCAACAAGCATGCCCTCACCTGTCATGATGAGGATTTATCGGTGGCTAATAACCTCATGGCCGATCCCTATTTCGATGGCAATGAGACCGAGGCTATGCTGCAGGAGGCTATCGCTTCGCTGCCCGATGTACAGCGCACCGTCTTCCAGTTACGCTATTTCGAAGATATGAAATATAGTGATATGAGTCAGCTGCTCAATACGTCCGAAGGCTCCCTAAAAGCCTCCTATCATATAGCAGTGAAGAAAATTTCAGAATTTTTTAAGCTACGCGATTAAACTATTTGAATAATTTTACGTCAGATATACGATGACAGACGAAATGTACATAGAAGAGAAAGTAGGGAAGCGTAATCCGTTCCGTGTTCCTGAAGGTTATTTCGAGCAGTTCACTGCCCAGATGATGGAGCAGATTCCTGAAACAGCGCCGAAACAGAAACCGCGTGCCAAGTCTATTTGGCTGCGCCCTGTGTTCTATGCTGCTGCCAGTGTTTGTGCCTTGCTCATCAGTGCCACAGTATGGCTGGCGCTCCCGTCAGAGCAGCCCTCAGCCTCTCCCATGCAGGCTCAGACTGTTCAGCAGGATGAGAGCGATACCTATCTGGACGAGGCAGCCGACTATATGATGCTCGATAATCATGAGATTTACAGCCTCTTGGCTGATAATTAAATATTTAAATAACGATGAACAATTTATTCCAGAAGGTGCAAAGGTTGGTGAAATGGGTTTTACCCTTTTACCTTTTAACCCTTTTACCTTTATCTGCCTCCGCCACTGAGCCTCAGAAGTTCTCACCCGAGAAGTTCCAGGCCGACATGGAGGCATTTATCACCAAGGAGGCATCGCTCACAGCCGATGAGGCTGCGAAGTTCTTCCCCGTCTACAGGGAGATGCAGCATAAGCAGCGTGCCGTATGGAACCAGATGAAGGATCTGGGTCGTAACAAACCTGCTGATGAGGCTGCCTGTCGTAAGGCCATTGAGAAGCGCGACCAGTTGGAGCTGGAGCAGCGCCGTATCATCCAGACTTACCACAATAAGTTCTTCAAGGTGCTGCCTGCATCCAAGGTGTACGATGTGATTATCGCCGAGAGCAGATTCCATCGTTTTGCCATGAGGAACTTCGGCAGAGGCAACCGTCCTCCGCAGAAGAAACAGTAGTTACTAGAATTATATTAATTTCGATCCCTCGATTAGTTTAGGACATATCTTTTCTAAGCCGCACTTTTCACAGTGCGGCTTTCTTGATGTGCATACATATCGCCCATGCAGCAACAGCCAGTGATGGGCATCGGGGATATCCTGCTCTGGGATGAACTTAATCAGCGCCTGCTCCACCTTGTAAGGGGTATTGTCGCGCTTGCTCACCAGTCCCAATCTGTGAGCCACACGATACACGTGCGTATCCACTGCCAATGCCGACTTGCCGAAAGCCACACTTTGTATCACGTTAGCCGTCTTGCGCCCTACACCAGGCAGGTCTAATAGGGCGTTCATGTCAGAGGGCACTTCGCCATCGTGCTTCTCCACCAGCGCCCTCGCCATCTCCACCAGATGACTGGCTTTTGCGTTGGGGTACGACACACTGCGGATGTATTCAAATATATCCTCCGCCTCGGCTTTCGCCATCGCCTTGGCATCGGGGTAATGCCTAAACAACTCGGGCGTCACCTGGTTAATGCGCTTATCAGTACACTGGGCACTCAATATCACAGCTACTAGCAACTGGAATATGCTACCAAACTCCAGTTCGGTATTCACGTTTGGCATCTCCTTGCGGAAGTAAGCCAGAATCTGTTCGTATCGCTCTTCTTTTCTCATCTTGGCAGCGAAGATACAAAATATTCTTTAAATTTCAATCTTCAATTCTCTTTTTTCAATTTTCAATGTTCAATTTTCAATTAAAATTCGTATCTTTGCCCTCAAATTACTTAAAACCACAGAAATTTATGAAGAAATTACTCTTTGCAATTGCATGTTTGGCTTCGGTGGCTACCTTTGCCCAGAAGTCTCCTGCCTGGCTCGATCCTAACGTGAACCAGCAGAACCGTGAACCCCGTCGTGCTCACTTCTTCGCCTTCGAGAACATCGACAAGGCCAAGGGCGACAAGTCGGCTTCAGCCCGTTTCCTCTCTATGGAGGGCATGTGGAAGTTCAACTTCGTGAAGAACCATCAGGATGCCCCGAAGGATTTCTTCACCCTGAAGTACAACGATGCCGAGTGGGTGGATTTCCCCGTTCCCGGACTCTTCGAGCTCAATGGCTATGGCGACAAGACCTATAAGAACATGGGTTACGCTTGGTGCACCACCTTCGAGAGCAATCCCCCTTATATCGGTGAGACCAACAACTACACTGGTTCTTATCGCCGTACGTTCGACCTGCCAGCCGACTGGAAAGGTCAGGAGGTGTTCTTCCACGTAGGCTCTGCCACCAGCAACCTCTCTGTCTGGGTCAATGGCAAGTTCGTGGGCTACTCTGAGGATTCTAAGGTAGCAGCCGAGTTCAACATCACCAAGTACCTGAAGGCAGGTAAGAACCTCATCGCCATGCAGATCATGCGCTGGTGCGACGGCTCTTATCTCGAGGATCAGGACTTCTGGCGCTTCACCGGTATTGCTCGCGAGGTGTACCTCTATGCCACTCCGAAGACGCATATCCAGGACATCACCATCGGTCAGGATTTCGTCGATGGCAAGGGCCTGCTCTCCGTCGATGCCAAGATTGTGGCTGGCAAGGCCGAGGTAGAGGCTCAGCTCTTCGATGCTGATGGCAAGTTGGTAGCCGAGGGTCTCAACGCTACTGTTGAGGGTGCTAAGCCTTGGACTGCTGAGACACCTTATTTATATATATTAGAGCTTCAGCTGAAGCAGGGTGGCAAGACCCTCGAGGCCATTCGCAAGAAGATCGGCTTCCGCCATATCGAAATCAAGGGAGGCCAGTTGCTCGTCAATGGTCAGCCCATCCTCATCAAGGGTGCCGATCGTCATGAGCTCGATCCCGATGGTGGTTACATCGTACCCGTGGAGCGCATGATTCAGGACATCAAGATCATGAAGCAGCTCAACATCAATGCCGTACGTACCTGCCACTATCCCGACGATCCCCGTTGGTACGACCTCTGCGACGAGTATGGTATCTACCTCACCGCTGAGTCCAACCTCGAATCGCATGGCATGGGCTACCGCGAAAAAACCCTCGCCAAGAACGAGGCATTTGCCAAGGCACATATCGAGCGTCAGGAAGGCAACATCATCAGCTTCAAGAACAACCCCTCTGTCATCGTGTGGTCACTCGGCAACGAGGCCGGTTATGGTCCTAACTTCGAGAAGGCTTACGATTGGGTGAAGGCTTACGATAAGACCCGTCCCTGCCAGTTCGAGCAGGCCCGTCATGATGGCAAGACCGATATCTTCTGCCCCATGTACATGGGTTATGAGGACTGCGAAAAGTATGCCCAGACCGATAATCCCCGTCCGCTCATCCAGTGCGAGTACGCCCACGCCATGGGTAACTCCATGGGTGGTTTCAAGGAGTATTGGGACATCATCCGCAAGTACCCCAAGTATCAGGGTGGTTATATCTGGGACTTCGTAGACCAGGGCCTGCGCGACAAGAATCCTGCCACGGGTAAGGAAATCTTTACCTATGGTGGCGACTACGGCCGCTATCCTGCCAGCGACCATAACTTCAACTGCAATGGTATCATCGCCCCCGACCGCCGACTGAATCCCCATGCCCATGAGGTGGGTTACTACTATCAGAACATCTGGGTCACCGACAAGGGACTGAAGGACGGTACGTTTGAGGTGTACAACGAGAACTTCTTCAAGTCGCTCGACGATCTCGAACTCGAGTGGTTCGTAGGCGGCGCTTCTGCAGGTAAGGCTCATCATCACGAAGGCAATCGTCCTGAGGGTATGACCTTCGGTCATGGTGGTACTATCGACATCAGCGGCATTGCTCCCCAGCAGCGCAAGGTGATTACCGACGAGGCTCTCAAGAAGACCATCGAGCGCGTAGTGGGTCATCATGGCGATCAGGAGATCTTTGTGACATTCCAGTTCAAGGCCAAGGACGCCCAGCCTCTCATCGACAAAGGCCAGGTGCTGGCCCGTCAGCAGTTTGTGCTCAATCCCTACAAGTTCCCGGAGGTGAAGCCCTCTTCAATTTTCAATTCTCAATTTTCAATTGAAGAGACCACGTCTTACGTGTGTCTCTCTGCTGCAGGCACCACGCTCACCATCGGTAAGCAGACGGGCTGGATCGACTACCTCGACGTCAAGGGTGAACCCATGCTTCTCGACCGCCGCTCCATCCTGCCTGAATTCTGGCGTGCACCTACCGACAACGACTACGGCGCAGGTCTCCAGAACCGCCTCGGCATCTGGAAGAATCCGCAGATGAAACTCACCGATTGCAAGGTGGATGGCAACACCGTTGAGACCACCTTCGACATGCCCGATGTGAAGGCTAAGCTCACCATGACCTATACCCTCACTGCCGAGGGTGAGGTGATTGTTCGCGAGCACTTCGTGCCCACCACCACTGAGCTGCCACCAATGTTCCGTTATGGCATGCAGCTGCAGATGCCTCAGCAGTATAATAAGGTGCAGTACTATGGCCGTGGTCCGGTAGAGAACTATATCGATCGTAACTCCTCAGAGTTCCTTGGCATCTATGAGAATCAGGTGGCCGATGAATACTTCCCCTATGTCCGTCCGCAGGAGTCAGGCAACCATACCGATGTGCGCTGGTTCCGTGTGCTCAACGAGCAGGGTAGGGGTCTTGAGTTCTACAGCAACGCCCCGATGGAAGCCAGTGCGCTGAACTATCTGGTAGAAGATCTCGACGACGGTGTGACAAAAGACAAGCTGATAGGCAGTCACAGTGGCGACCTTGTGGAGCGTCCGCTGACTCAGGTGCATATCCAGCAGCGCCAGATGGGCCTCGGCTGTGTCAACTCCTGGGGTGCCTGGCCCCGCCAGGAGTACCAAATTCCTTGTAAGGAATATGATTTTACTTTCGCAATAAAACCCGTAAAGTAATAACCAAATAATCCCCAACAAAAAGAGACCCCAAGAGGTCTCTTTTTTAATATATAATCATGGCGAACCCCGAAGTAATGGGTGTTTCATCGCTCAATAAAAAGATCAAGGCTCGTCTCATCGCTTTTATTATAAAAATCATGGCGAACCCCGAAGGGGCGAAAGCTTGAGAGCCATACCAAAACTTTGATGAAGGCGACCAGTCGCCGAAATCAATTACATCCCCTTGCCAAAGATTGGCGAGGGGCTTGGGGAGTGGTCTGAAGCCTTCCTTAGGACAAGGAAGGTTGGATGGTTGTGACCCTGCAGGGGAACCCTGCTTTATTGCCGCCCCTTGCTAAGGCTGCAAATTTCTGCATGCAAAAAACCTGCATTTTCTATCAAAATGACAGTTTTTTCCCTTGACTTTTATCAAAAAGCCAATCATAACTGGATATTTTATGAATATTTTGCTAAAAAGAGTTGCAAACTCACTTATAAATTCGTACCTTTGCACCCGAAAAAGAGATGAATTAAAGAAAAAATGAAAAAGAAGATTACAGTTTTAATGCTCGCTTTATTAGCCGGCACTACCATGACCTACTCTGCAGAGGAGAACGTCACCAACGAGTGTGACACCACTTATATCAAGCTCGACGAGAACCGCGAGCCCATCAACTATGTCAACTGGACAAAGGAAGACCTCGAGGCAGAAGTTGGTGAGCTTGAGACTATTCTCGAGACCGACGCCTTCCAGCTCTATGCTGCTGGCGACTACACCTACAAGATTGAGAACGGTGTAGTAACCTCTATGGCTATTCAGATTGAGGACGAGAAGAACGACAAGGTGATTTACAATCAGATTCTCAACGCCCTTGCCAAGAGCAACACTGTGAAGTCTACCCATAACTCTGGTGGTAACTACTACCAGTACGAGAACTTCCAGGTGCAGTTCGATGACTTTGAAGGGTACGAGAAACTCACCTTCTCCGTCATCCCCTTCGACATGTAAGATCTTAGGTATCCGTTAACGATAATTCCCCGGCTGAAAGGCTGGGGATTTTTTGTTATGTATCCCCTGTCATTTTCATTTATTCCCTCAAACATTTGGTAGTAAACATTATATTTACTATCTTTGCAATCAGATTAAGAACTTAAGACAAAAACGATGATCAAGAAACTGCTGACAATCATACTTACACTCTGTGTATGTGCCATTCCGCTCTGGGCTGTCGTGAGCGGCCGTTCGTTGACCAATACGCTTAAGGACCTCTGCCAGGAATTGCAAGAGGCCTACCAGCAGCGTACAGTTGCGCAGCAGCGCTTCAACGAAGATTTTGAACGCCAGCACAAACGTATGATCGACGTCATTACCGAGTCCAACGAACTCTCCATCCTGCTCTACACGCAGGAACAGGAAATGACGTTCGACTTGGCCTATGCCCTGAAGAAGGTGACAGCCAATTACAAGGACTTCAGCAGCGACCGCCGACCGTATGACCACATCGTGAACAGTCTGAACTACGAGATCGACCGCTATGCCCGTCTTGTTGAGGCCCTGCGCCGACTCCCGCCGATGATGAAGGAAATCGAGGTGGAGATCCTGCCCGACAGTCTGCTGTACCACAATGACTCCCTCGATGTCCACATGTCCGACTCCATCTCTTCGTTCGAGAAAGAGGTCATTAAGATTGCCTTCAAGGATTCGCTCTCAGCCCCCTTTGTCCTCGACTCGGTAGGCGTGATGCTGCGCGATTCCTGTATCTTCTACGCCTCCGAGATCCTCAAGATGAATGCCGACAACCGCGCAGAAGTGATAGCCGACAGCACCCATTATCAGGAGGCCTATCTGCGCCTGAAGGAAGCCAACGACTATGCCGAGGCCCGTTATCAGGATCTCGAGCGCTATATCTTTATTGACGGACAGACACCGTTCCTCGATATTATGGCCAATCCCGGCTATTATTGGGAGAAGGCCAAGATCGACCTGCGCGGGCAGTACAGCATAAAGGAATTGAGCGATTGTCTTGATCAGACCAGTTCTGATGAGGACGATAATTCGTTCTTCCAGCACCTTTCCAGTAAGGCCGAGAATACCATGTTGGTCATTGTTTGTCTCTTGCAGGTGGTTGCGCTGGTGTGCTTCTGGCTCGTCACCTTCCTGATTCTCTGGCTGGTTTACCGCTATACCCGACTCAAGCGCTATGTGCCTAAGAAGAAGCAGACCATCATCTCGATACTGGTGGGTACCATCCTCTACTTCCTGATATTCGGCTTCTCCCTGTATGGCGATGAATATATCAACATGAGCGTTGAGCACATCAACACCTTCCTGTGGCTGCTCATAGCCATCACCTGTTCGCTGCTGCTCCGAGTCAAACCCGATCAGTTCCGCCAGGGCTTCCTGCTCTTCTCAGCCACCATGCTCATCGCGCTGCTCATCATTGTCTGCCGCGTCACCTTCATGCCCGATAAGATGATGGTGATCCTCTTCCCGCCCGTGCTGCTGCTCATCAGCGTGTGGCAGTTGGTATGCTGCATCTGGGTGGGCCGCAAGGCTACCTCCGTCGATAGCACGCTGGGCTGGCTGTCGCTGGCCATCTATCTCGTGGCCTTCGTCTTCGCCTTCCTGGGCTATACCTTCGTGGCACTGCTCATTCTGGTGTGGTGGTATTTCCTGTTGGCCGCCTGGCTCACGGTGGTCTGCATCCTCGACCTCATGAGCCGTTTCAAGAAGCGCTGGCTCGACAAGTGGGTAGCCAAAATGCGTAAACGCATCACCTACGTCACAGGCGACGATCGCGAGTCGCTGCTGTTTGGCGTCACCTGGTTCTACGATCTCATCCGTCAGGTGGCTATCCCCACCATCGTGCTGCTCTCCCTGCCGCTGTGTGTGCGCCTGTCGTTAAGCATCTTCGACTTCGACGATCTGTTCGTGAAGTTCTACGAGAACCCCTTCATCCGTCTTTTCGATAAGTCTGGCATCGAGACCCTGCACGTCTCAGGCCGTAGCATCGTCTATCTGCTGATACTCTTCTATATCACGCGCTATTGCAGCCGGGCCGTTCACGCCATCTGGCAATATGCACGTTATGCAGCCTTCATGCGCAAGCACAATCGCACCTCCATCCGCTCCAATGAGATCAACCTCTCCCTGGGCAACAGCATCATCAGCGTGCTCATCTGGATGGCTTATGCCGTGGTGGTCATCTACGTCTGGAAGATACCTACAGGCTCGCTGGGTCTGGTGGCCGGAGGTCTCTCTGCTGGTATCGGTCTCGCCCTGAAGGATGTCATCAACAACTTCATCTACGGCATCCAGCTCATGGGTGGCCGCCTGCGTGTGGGCGACTGGATAGAGTGCGAGGGCATCCGTGGTAAGGTCACCGCCATCAACTACCAGTGTGTACAGGCTGAGACCATCGAGGGCACTGAGATGTCGTTCCTCAACTCGTCGCTCTTCGGCAAGAACTTCAACAACCTCACGCGTAACAACTCCTACGAGCTCACCACCATCACCGTTGGCGTGGCTTACGGCACCGAGGTGCAGCTCGTGCGCGATGTCCTGGTGAAGGCCATGCAGAAGATGCGCACCAAGGATCATTACGGACGTGAGATTGTCGATCCCCAGTTCGGTGTCTATGTGGTCGTGGGCAACATGAGCGACAGTGCTGTCGACATCAACGTGAAGCAGTATGTGCTGGTAGCCGAGCGCATCGGCTATGTGGATCGCGCCAAGGAGGTGATCTACGATGCCCTCACCGCCGCCGGCATCACCATCGCCTTCCCGCAGTGCGATGTCCACCTGATCCCCCCCGCCGAAAAGTAAGAAAGCCTGTACTGACGATGACGCCCCCTCGCAACGAATCCGGATTTGGTAATCCCGATGCAGCGACGTTTCTGCTCTCGGGAGGTTTTCGCACCTCCCGCCGCAAAGGCATCCCCTCCGCGGTGTTTTTCATGGGTTGATTATGATTTCTTGCGAAATGTTTGGAACTTATCGAAATTCTTCTTACCTTTGCCGCAGCAAATAGAAATAGATAATGAGTCCAGTATTTCGTGATGTAAGCGTATTGATGATTAATGGGCAGGGCATTATGCTCTCTGTGTTAGGGCACGATTATTTTCTGTCTTATAACCGCATTCCATGGATGCAGGATGCACCAATTCGTAGTGTACTCAATGTACAGATGTCAGGCCCCGAGGCCATCATGTGGCCTGATCTTGATGTTGATCTTGAAATTGACAGTCTGCGCCATCCTGAGCGTTATCCGCTTTTGATTAAGCGTAATCCGCTTGATTATGTTGGCGCATGACGCACAAACAGGCCTCGGTGACTAATTATCCCCCCCGCCGAAAAGTAAGCACTTTCAGCGTAAATCTCCTTCACGCTTTGAGGGGCAAAAATAAAGGCATCCAATTACGGATGCCTCTTTTTATGGGTAGTGTCGATCATCTACCCTCGCAAAATCGAGACCTTGAACTTCGTTCGAGCTTGCTCAGGCTCGGTAGATTGAGCGAGCTCATCTACCCTCGCAAAATCGCAACCTTTCTGCGATTATCCTTCGGACGGACGGCGAAGTGAATCCAATAATGACGCTTGGCATTTCGTTCGATGAAGAGCTCATCGAAATCGCGCTTGGTGCCGTCGGCTATATCCAGAAGGATGTTGGCATAGCGAAGCGCTTGCTCTACTCCGATGCATCGGATATCCACGGCGCAACCCGTTAAGTGATTGCTACTAGGCGATCCACCCGCCAATTTATTCACTTCTGGAGAACGATAACCTGAGGTAATGATAATGGGCGCCTCATGTCTGACAGGGGACAGGTTCCTGTCAGATACACTCTGCGCTTCCGGGCTGACAGGAACCTGTCCACCGTCAGACCCCACCTCTTCATACAGCACATTATTGCTGTACCTCAGATCTTCCAACCAATTCTCACAGATATTCTTCAGGTTCTCAATGGCCACGCGGTTGGGGATGTTTCCATCCTTAGTTTTGTGGCTTGTCTTACATACCTCCCCGAGCGTAAAGTGCTCGGAGAGGCGAATGTCCTTATTAATTTCTACGTTGTTCATTTAAAAAACGGGTTTTGTGAATTTGTGAATTTGTGAAGTTCGCGATTAAGCGAGAACAGAGCTAAGCTTGCTTAAGCTATGTCGAGCATGAGCGAACTCGATGCGAAGCATCAATCGCGAAGCATCAATCGCGAAGCATCAATCGCGAAGCATCAATTTCATCAAATATTCAGCATCTGTACTACCTTTTTATATTTACCAGCATTATCACCTTCCAGAATTCTCTTGACATATTCTTCGCTTTCAAGGCGCTTCAATTTCATCGAGACTGAAGAAGCATTGTTATAGCCGAAGCACTTCATGATATCCTCACGCGTAAAGACTTCAGGCAGGCGATTATACCCATCTACCGACCTCTGATGATGCCGCTTTCCAGATAAATGGACGTTGTTATTCAGATCGTCGAAGTACTTTTCAGCCAGAGCTCCGAAGAAGTGCTGCTGCGTGGCATACTGAATACGTGCGATCAGCTCGCAGAGCTTCCAGTCCGTATCATCCACCTCATAAGTACCTTCCCAGTAGTTACCCTCCTGATGCATGCTGCTCCAGTGGCGCATGTCTATGAAAGGCGCTGAGTAGTTCAGAGCATGATAAGGCACACGCTTCAGCATCAGCTCGTTAGCTTCAGAGTCATCCTCACGACAGTCATCCATGCGGTTCTTGGTCCATTCGTACAGATGTTTTACCAACGGCCAGAATGGCAGTTCACCAGCACGCTTGTCCAGCTTGTAAGCCCAGTCCTTCATGCGCTCAATGCGCTCCCAATCTATCTGCGTCTGCTCCTCAAACTCAATCATCTCGTAATTGGTCTTAGGCATCGGAATCACAGCCAGACGGGTAGAAAGACCTGTACCGAAGTTGCGCTCGTTCACCTTTTTCTCCAGGGCATAATGTGTACCTGTAAAGGCATAGTTCCACATCACGGGGAATTCATCCACGGGCGAATCAGAGTTCTGGTACATCTGACCATCCTTCTCATTATGGAATGCTTTCAGTTCCATGGCCTGTTTGTTGATCCAAGAGCCACCACCCTGAAGCGTGATGGAATTATCCAACTCAGTGTCGAAAGTAAACATGTGCAACTGCATTTCCTTGCCATCCACGATTTCCTTCGCATTGATCATATCCTCAATCAGCTGACCGTTAGAAGTTCGCGCAGGGTGGATTCGGATAATGCTTTGTGGCTTCTCCTTACCCTCCTTGTTGGCGGCCTTCTTCTTCATAGGGGGCTATGAGCACGTCGCAGATGTCGCCAGCCATTGATTTGTTAGAGGCCGGATTACCGATTACGAATAGCGCACAGTTTAGTCTGCGCTCCTGCTGCGGACGATGGTAGAACCTGTACCAGCATCGTGTCATCAGCGTCATCAATACACCGCCTGCTACAAACAGGGCTGCAGGATACTGGGTTCGTTTCAAGCCCTTACAGATGTCCCTGAGCATGGGGAATTCATCGAACATCGATTCGATCTCTGCGCCCCATCCTTCAAGCATTGCTCTAATATCAGAGTTGCTCCGTACCCCTCCATCATGGTTTCCATGTATAATCTCTTGATACGATCTGTCGGTAGCCGTTTGTATTGCTTTAAGCATGGACTTGCTAGGTAGCGAGCTTGCATATTTCTTCTCTTTTTCAGCAACGCAGCCCGCTGCCGACTCAACCGTCTGCGCAACATCCTCACCTCTTTCGTCGATGATTTCTTGCACCCAGGGTTGTGCTTCAACGATGCTTTGAACTCTTTCCTTGTCTCCGTCGAGCATAAGCAGGAGGTCCGTGGCAAGTTTAAGCGACTCTGTATGGCGGTTACTATCATCTCTGCAGGGCAGTTTCTCGCCATATCTGGCGTCAATGATATTTTGTAAGTCATATCCTCTCCATTTAGTTATTTGGCACGAATTACACGAATTATCACGAATTATTTTTTTATCTTCGCGTAAATTCGCGAAATTCGTGCCTGACTTCTCTTTCTCTGGTTCAGCACCAAACTTATGAAATAATGGTTGAGTTCTCTTCTGACGGTACTCAGGTGTAAACCTTTTGTCAAATTCTTCATCATAATAATTAAATAAAAGTTCTTCGTTAATGTAGAGTATATCCTCTTCTTTGGGAGCGAAGCTATTTCTTGTAGCATCGATGCAACTATCATCAGCCTTATAGTCTCCAAGCGCTTGGGCAAACTCAATCTGGTTGTCCGCCAGGTTACCTACGTTGACGTCAGCTGTAAAGACAATTCGTATACCTTCCTTACTACTAGTTATGTGTACCAGACCCGTACGATCCAACAGTTCCTTCTTAGCCCTCAGCTGATACCAAATCTGCATGGGATTCTCCACATGGTCAATATCCAGCATTACCAGTCCGTTCAGATGACAGTCAGCCAGTCGGCGATGGCAGAACTTACCACCCTTGGCTGTTTCCGTGGCATCGAATTCTCGGCATGAAAAGATAAAGGCAGGCAGATTCTCTTTCACATCCTGAGCAAAGGCCAGCAGGCGTTCGGCATCATTCTTCTTAAAGAAAGCCTCGCGTACTTTTTCACGCTTCAGGTTCTGCTTCTTTAGCAGAAACTTCTGATATTCCGCGTTATTAAGCCATGTCTGCAGAGCAGCTACACCCTGAGTCTTCGAAGCATCCACGGCAGCCAGAACGGCCCTGCGGGCATCCACGCGCCATGCGGTAGTCGCTTTTCTAACTTGCTCCCAGAACTCTTCCCTTTTGCAGGGAAGAGCCTGAGAAAAATGCGTATTCTCTTGAAATGTTATCATCGGCTACAGGGTTTGAATGTCGGTAATATAGAACGAATTCTCATGACGCTGCTGGTGGTTCTGGTCCTCCCAGGTGCGATGCTTCCAGAAACCCTTCACCACGTAAGGCACTTGCTTCGAGAACTGCGTGTCACGATTTTTCGATGCATAATCGCCTGTGATTTCTCCATAGATTGTGTCGCCACCATGCTTCAGTGTAATGCCTCGGCTCTTAAAATACTCACTTGTACCATCCTGTCGCTGATACTGGCGCTCAGAGTATGCGCCCACCTCCTGAATCATTACTAATGCTTCC